>DFOT01000010.1:320184-531571 GCA_002376875.1 Opitutia bacterium UBA3534
TGATGACTTAACAGACCCAGCGCCTGCAAATACCTTTGCTCACTTGGATTCTACGATCGTACTTGAGCGTCGTATTGCCGAACTTGGGATTTACCCTGCTGTAGATCCTCTGGCATCAACCTCCCAAGCTTTGGAGCCTAGTGTTGTAGGTGAAGAGCATTTTCAGGTAGCCCGCGGGGTTCAGTCCGTACTTCAGCGCTATAAAGAACTTCAAGACATTATTGCTATTTTGGGTATTGATGAACTCTCTCCTGAAGACAAACAAATCGTCTTCCGTGCTCGTAAGATTCAGAAGTTTCTCTCTCAGCCATTCCATGTAGCAGAAGTCTTTACTGGCTTCCCAGGTAAATACGTCTCTATTGCTGAGACGATCAAAGGCTTTAAGATGATTCTTTCGGGTGAGCTCGATGATTTGGCCGAAAATGATTTCTATATGAAGGGCTCAATCGATGAGGTGATTGCTGCAGCCCAAGAACACGTGTCATGACGCTTTTGCTTGAAATAGTAACCCCTGATGGACGGGCTTATTCAGAGCGTGTGGACTCTGTCGTGCTGCCTACCGAAATGGGAGAAGTAGGCATCTTGCCAGGGCACATCCCGCTGACGACAAAATTAGTTCCCGGAGAGCTCCAGGTAATGCATGAAGGCAAGCCGCAGTCTTTGGCTGTGGATAAAGGCTTTGTGCAAGTCTCGGCAGAGAAGGTAGCGGTCCTTACTGAGGCAGCTATCCAGGTAGAGGATATTGATATCCAAGAGGTGCTCGAGGCACAAAGACGTGCGCGTGAAGCTTTGGAAGAGGCTAAGAAAGAGCATGATATGAACCCAGCTGAAATTGAGACGCTGGAGGCCTTCATTCGCTTTACGGCCGCTCAGCAAAAGGCCAAGGAAAAGAAGCGCCGAGACGTTTCTTAAACCTTTCAGGTCCTAGAGGATTCTTTTCTTGCCTAGAGTCTTGAGTGTCTTATATCGTTTCTCCTCAATAAGACCATTATGTTAGAGACTTTAACCGATAAGATGACAGGTGCTTTGCGGCGCCTGCGAGGCCTAAGTAAACTCACTGAAGATAATATGGCTGAGGCCCTCAAAGAGGTGCGTACAGCCTTGCTCTCGGCCGATGTACACTTCCGTGTAGCTAGAGAGTTTATTGATCGGGTTCAGTCGGCTTGTGTAGGACAGAAGGTTCTTGATTCTGTAACACCCGGGCAGCAGATCATCAAGATCATCCATGATGAGCTAGTAGCTCTTTTGGGAGAAGGCGCTACTGCCCTTGTGGATAAGAAGCCTCTGCGTATTATGCTTGTAGGTCTGCAAGGCTCTGGTAAAACGACTGCGACAGCTAAGTTAGCAAAGCTATTGACTAAAAAAGGCTACACCCCTGCGCTGATTGCTTGTGATGTTCAACGTCCTGCAGCGATTGACCAGCTCGAAATTTTGGCTAAGCAAGAGAACTTCCTCTTCTATGCGGACCGTAATAGCAAGAATGTCCCTCAGATTGGAAGAGATGGGCTTGCTTGGGCAAAAGAGCAAAAGGCAGATGCTATTATCTTTGATACTGCCGGGCGCTTACATATCGATACGGACCTTATCAAGGAAGTTGAAGATCTCAAAAAGCAGGTTATTCCTGATGAAGTCTTACTTGTGGCAGACAGTGCTTTAGGGCAAGAGGCCGTTAATGTGGCTAAGCATTTCCATGAAGCGGTTGATCTAACAGGTATTGTGCTGACGAAACTTGATGGTGATGCACGTGGGGGGGCGGCGCTTTCCATGAAGACAATCACTCAGGTCCCTATTAAATTTGTAGGGGTGGGTGAGAAGATCAGCGATCTAGAGGTCTTTTACCCAGACCGCATGGCCCAGCGTATTCTAGGAATGGGTGATGTGGTCTCTTTAGTAGAGAAGGCCCAAGAGCACGTAGACAAAGAAGAGGCTGAGCGTTTGGCTCAAAAATTAAAACGTGCAGACTTTAATTTCGAAGATCTACTAAGCCAGTTGAACCAAGTTAAAAAAATGGGTTCTCTAGGGTCTTTGATGAAGATGGTCCCTGGTATGAGTGGGGTCAGTGTGGGTGACAAGGAAACCAACCAGATGAAGAAGACTGAGGCTATTATCTCTTCTATGACGGTTATTGAGCGTCAAAACCCGCAGCTTATTAATGGTTCACGGCGCTTGCGTATTGCGAAAGGATCTGGTTGTGAAGTGCGTGATATTAATCAACTCATGAAGCAGCTCCAGCAAATGCGCAAACTCATGAAGTCCATGAAGGGTGGCAAGGGTAAGAAGATGATGAAGCAGCTTGCCGCCAAAGGAGGCCTAGGAGGCCCCGGAGGATTTCCAGGGCTCCCAGGCATGTAAATTTACTGGATGCTTAGCGTTTTCCACTTGCCGCCTTTATAGCGTAGGTAGAATACAAGCGCATTCAGCCCCCCATAAACCACAGCCAGGATCCACGGTGTTACGGGGCCATAACCCATAATAACAACAAGGGTGTAAGTGGGGACAAGGGCGAAGCTCCATGAGGTAATGGCATTCGCTACCATGACAAACTTAGTATCTCCGGCTCCTGTGAGGACTCCGATAGACGTCCATGCTAGCATGTCGGCGATGAAGAAGAACCACACAAATATTAGGGACGTTTTAATCAAGCCAACGATGGTGTCAAAAGGCATACTTCCTGTATAGTCACCTAGGCAAACATAGATGAGTGGCTCTGGCCAGATAATCAAAGGGATCAGTAGTAAGCTCGAGGCAATCACCGTTAAGCGCACTGCAGCCCTCATTGTTTCAGGGATGACATCGTGGCGGTTTGCTCCGATATAGTTCGAGCTAATGGCTATAATGGCTTTGTATAAGCCTTCGACCCCAAAAGTGAAGAGGATAAACAAGGTTTGCCCAACTGCATAAACAGTGATGTGGGCATCACTGACCAGTGCTACCACATTGGTTAATATAGACCAAGCTGCTAGTTCAAGCAAATGGCTGACGGCACTAGGCGTTCCTACTTTCACGCATTTCCAGAAGGGGTCCCAAATAAATTTCCAGATATGTGTGTTGTGTGCCTTCCGGTTGTGAGGGCTTAGGAACATGGCAAGCAAGATAAGTACTTGAACAAGCAGCCCGATCCCTGTGGCTAGGGCGGCTCCTTTGGTCCCCATGCTCGGAATCCAGCCTTCAACTCCAAATACAAAGAAGATATCTAGGATTAGGTTAACCACGTTTCCAATGACACTTGCCACTAGGATAATTTGGGTGCGGCCTTGGCCCACAAAAAAGCCAGCGATAGCTCCGGACATCGGGAGTAGTGCCCCGAAAAGCATGTAAACCTTGATATAAGGAACCCCATCTGGTTCGAGTGTTTTTGCTAGGAGTGGGGCTCCTCCCCAAACAGCAATGGGAATGAAGCAGATCCAGGCAAAGATACAAAGCCAGATCATTTGCCAGACTGGCTCGCCTAGTTTTTCAGGCTTATTAGCTCCGTTATATTGGCCTACAAAGACCTCTGAGATGGCTGCAATCCCGTAAACAAAGAAGCCTAAGGTAATGCACATGATTCCCGCAGCGACTGCAGCATTCATTGCGGTAGTCGAATATTGGGCTAAAATAAGCCTATCGAAGAAGAGCATCAGGGTCCCTGAAAGGCTGTTAAGCATTAAGGGGATCGAGATGACGCAAAGCTCACGAAGGCTTCCAGGTCTATGGCGTGTGAGTTGCTTTAAAGCTGTGTTGTCTGAAGACATAATAAAAATAACTATTTAAATATTTGGTTGTGGTCGGCGCCACAGAAACTCCATGAGGACATCCATCATGGTACTAGGAAGAGACTTTTTGGAAGAGGTACGTCTGTCTAAGAAAATCACAGACAGATTTATTGAATAAAGAAGGGTCCAAAAAGACGCAGCAAAGCTAGTGAATCCAAATAAGAGCTATTTTCATAACGTCCGATAAAGACATGGAAAAAATAACTTGTCAAGGGGGTAAGGTGACTAGGCCTTGAAGGGCTTCCTAGACGCTGCGAGAGTCGTCGTGGTCTTTAACCGCGTAGCCGGAGTCTTGGCGCTTGTGGTTAATCTCGTTTTTCTTGAGATAGGCCTGGTGGATGTCTTCAGCAGAAAGTCCGAGTACTTGAGCCAAGGAAACTAGGAAATGAAAAAGGTCTACCACTTCTACTTTGGCGTTTTGTTCGTCAAATTTCTGGTATTTAGCCCACCATTTCCAAGGTACTGAATCAGTCAACTCGGCCAGCTCTTGCTGCATGGCCCGGGTGTAGTTGAGGACCCAGGTGGTCTTCTGTTCTTCGTTAAGTCCTTCAGTCTCAACGCCTATACGACGGTTGAGGTCTTGCTGTAGGTCAAAGATTTGATCGAGCTTGTCCATACTACTAGGGATAAAGCTCTCCCTATTCTAGGCAAGCTTGAAAATTAAGGTTGATGCCCCCCTGTAAAATGAGCAAGCTATTGCCCCAAGCCTATGATAGGTCTCAGGCTTAGGAATGGAAAATCTCAATGAGTTGAGTTTTTCGATATCGAAGAGACAGTGGTCTCATGGAGAGTACCGATGGAAATTAGTAGCAAAATAATCTAATGAACCCGGGAAAGCATCAAACTATAAAATAATAAGAATTATAAACACATGCCAGAATTCGAAAATATTGAAACAGAAAAGCAAACCCAATACAGTCCTAGTGACGAAAAGAAAAACGTAATGCCTGCCCAATCAGAGTCTAAATCAACCCGCTCATCTCGCAGTAATATGCGTTCTCGTTGGAAGAAGCGAGGAGCGCAGTCTTCAGCTGCTGATCAGCCTAAGGCTACTATTGGGGAGGTAGAGGACGTTAAGGCTCTGAAGGAATCCTTTAAGAAGCCTGCGAATGCTTCTGCTGAAAAGCCTTCTAATAACCGCCCAAAAGCTCAAAAGACCGAAAGAAAGCCTGAAGGTACAAACGAGAAGCAGCGTTCGCCTAAGAAGCAGCATGCCCCTCAAAAAAATGAGGCTAAGGCAGTTGAGCCTGCTAAGCGCTCTCAGAATAACAAGTCTAATAAGAATCGAGGAAATAGATCAGAGAACCGGGGTAACCGTTCTGGTCAAAGATCTCGTAATCCTAGAGCGCGCCAGAACCGTCCTACAAAGAAGCAAGACACCTCTTCGTTCTTTGCTACGGTTAAGCGTGTCTTCCGTGCTATTTTTGGCATCGAGGAAGAAATCATTGAGTCTACTGTAAGCATGCCTCGTAAGCAGCATTCTGGGTCTCGACAGCACAAGAAAGAAGACGGCTCACGGGGGCAGCAACGCCGCTCAGGAGGGCAGCACCGTCGCTCTCGCGGCAGAAGGCGCCCGCAGGCCAATAAAGAGTCTGAGCAATAATTTTTTCATACAAAACAACCAACCACACCTTAATCACCCCTAACAAACCTAGTTTATGCAAGTCGTAAGGATACGCGGAGGACAACCCTTGGATGGAGAAGTCACGGTAAGCGGCGCTAAAAACGCCTGCCTACCTATGTTTGCAGCAGCTTTGCTGACAGACGAACCTTGTATTTTGCACAATGTGCCTGATTTAAGTGATATCCGTTTTATGGCGGATATCCTCCAGCATTTGGGTGCGCAAGTTACGCGTATTGATGATAATACGTGGTCCATCACTGCTCAAACGATTGGTACGCATGCGCCTTATGATTTAGTCCGTAAGATGCGTGCTTCGGTCTGTTTGTTAGGGCCTCTTGTAGGGCGTATGCGCCAGGCTCAAATTTCCCTACCAGGAGGGTGTGTTATTGGGCAGCGGCCTATTGATTTGCACCTCAAAGGGTTAGCACGCTTAGGGTGTGATGTGACTATTAGCCAAGGCTATGTCTATGTAGATGCTAAACGCTTGCAAGGGGCTGATGTCTTTTTAGGCGGGCGCCAAGGGAGTACTGTTACGGGAACAGCTAATCTACTTATGGCAGCTGTATTAGCTCCTGGGGTCACTCATATTGAGAGTGCGGCCTGTGAACCAGAGATTGTGGACTTGTGTCACTTGCTAGTAAGCATGGGAGCCCAGATTGAAGGTATTGGTAGTCACGCTCTTACTATTGAAGGGGTGGACCGCCTCAGTGGCTTTAATTACCGTGTAGTTGCAGACCGTATTCAAGCAGGCACTTTCATTGCTGCAGGGCTTATGGCTCCTTCAGGGACAGTTCAGGTTAAAGGGGTGAACTCCAACATTCTAACAGCGTTTCTACACAAGCTTGAAGAAGCACAAGCTCCCATAACTGTTGAAAAAGATACGATCACTGTCAAAGGAGGCTATATCCGAGGGCTCAAGCCTATCGAGACCATAACGCTTCCTTATCCAGGCTTTCCTACAGATCTACAAGCCCAGATGTGCGCCATCATGACATTGACCGAAGGTATCAGCATCATTACCGAGCGCATCTACCCTAATCGCTTTATGCATGTTCCTGAACTGCAGCGTATGGGTGCTGATATTTCTATAGAAGGGTCTAGTGCGATTATTAATGGTGTCGAGCACCTCTCAGGTGCTCCTGTTATGGCTTCCGACTTACGCGCGAGTGCGGCCCTTTATCTGGCCGGCTTGGCTGCCGTAGGGGAGACGTGGGTACAGCGTATTTATCACTTAGATCGTGGGTATGACCGCTTTGATGAAAAATTACGTGATTTAGGTGCAGACATTGTACGTATGGAAGCAACAGAAATGCCAAAGGCTTTGGCAGAATCGTGTATTGGATAAGGTAAGTTATGGGAACAAATACCGCACCAATCGAGGCACTAAATTCACGGCGTGAAGAAGAAGAGGCACCCTTGCGTCCTCCTTCTTTTGATGATTTTGTTGGACAAGCTAAGACAATTGAGCGCTTAGGTGTGATGGTGGGTGCGGCACGTGCTCGTGGCGAAGCGCTTAACCATATTTTGTTTAATGGTCCTCCAGGGTTAGGTAAAACAACGCTTGCTTATATTTTGGGTCGTGAGATGGGCACTCAGGTGCGTATTACCTCTGGGCCTGTGATTGAAAAAGCAGGAGACCTTGCTGGCTTACTCACCAATTTAGAACGTGGGGATATTCTTTTTATCGATGAAATACATCGTATCCCTAAGACAGTCGAAGAGTATTTGTACTCGGCTATGGAAGACTTTAGGATCGATATAATGATCGACCAAGGGCCAAATGCGCGTAGTGTAAGCTTAACTATTCCTCCTTTTACTTTAGTTGGGGCTACTACACGTAAAGGACTGTTAACCGCGCCTTTGCGGAGTCGTTTTACTTTGCAGACTCGCCTAGATTATTATTCCCGAGAGGATCTTTGTAAGATTATACAACGGAGTTGTACCCTGCTTAATATCTCAGTTGATCAAGAGGGCGCCTCAGAAATTGCAGGACGTGCTCGTGGGACGCCGCGTGTAGCAAATAATCTTGTTTATTTTGTTCGTGATTATGCCCAACAAAAAGCTCAGGGAGTCATCACAAGATCAGTAGCCGCAGCTGCGCTAGAATTATTAGAGATTGATAGGCGAGGTTTGGATGAAATGGATAAGCGGATTTTGCGCATCTTAGCAGAGTATTACAAAGGAGGTCCTGTAGGTCTCAAAACAATTGCCGTAGCCGTAGCAGAAGAAACGCATACGTTGGAGGAAGTTCATGAGCCTTTCTTAATACAAGAAGGCTATCTACAGCGCACAGCACAAGGACGAGTTTTAACTTCAAAAGCCTGGCAAGTGTTAGGCATAGAAGCCCCTGAGGGACATAATCAGCTGGGTCTTTTTTAATTAATAAACACAACAATAATGGAAGAATATAACAAACAAGACTGGGTTTCTTTAGATCAACCCAAAATCCTTTTTGGGCTTCATGGTACACCTTTAACTAAGGTATGTGTTACCTTAT
This sequence comes from Opitutia bacterium UBA3534, assembly GCA_002376875.1. Lineage (GTDB taxonomy): Bacteria > Verrucomicrobiota > Verrucomicrobiia > Opitutales > UBA3534 > UBA3534. The sequence goes on from DFOT01000010.1 coordinate 328,061, forward strand.
GGGGTAAAAAACTTTGCGGGCTTTTTGTTGTTAAGTCAGAGGCGGAGGCAAAGCAACGTATCAAAAAATATTTCCCTGGCGCAGTTTTAGAAAAAGCACCGGAGCAAACTAAGCCTTTTTGCGATCAAGCAATGGCCTCTCTTACGCAAAAAGTTGATTTGCCTTTTTTATTGGTAGGGACTCCCTTTCAACGATCAGTGTGGAAGGCTTTATTGAAGATCCCTTCAGGGAAAACGACTACCTACGCTAAGCTAGCAGCAACAATCAAGAAGCCTAAAGCTGTCCGTGCAGTAGGTACTGCAGTCGGGGCTAATCCGCTTTGCTTTTTTGTTCCCTGTCACCGTGTTTTGCCAAAACAAGGAGGGATTGGTAATTATGGCCCTGGTCCCGCCCTGAAGGAGAAAGTCCTTAGGTTAGAAGGCGCCCTTTAGTGCATATTTACTTGCGTATTAGGTAGTGATGGTAGGGTGCTACCTCACTTTCGCACAACCATTCAACTCCATCACTAGGGATTCCTAGGGGATGGTGGATTTTTATCTCACTGAATCCTGCTTGTTGGGAAAGCTCTCTTAAATCTTGCTCTGTCCAGAAGAAGTCTTCGAAAAGAAGAGTGTTGTTATCTGACATTTTAACCTTTGACCCACTGTAGGGGTTGTGGTTCTCGGGGAATTGATTGTTGATGCTAACCCAAAGGTTGTTGGGGTTGTAGAGCTCAGGGGATACCGTGATCAACATAAAAACGCCTCCTTTTTTAAGGAGTCTATAAATCTCAGAGAAGACTTCGAGGATGGCTTCTTGGGTATCAATCTCAATGATTACAAAACTAGAAAAGACTAAATCAAATGTTTTAGAAGGGAAGGGTACTGATGCGTTTTTAATGTGAAGGTAATGGCCTTCGGGGTCATTTTTTCGTGCTTCTTGGAGCATGCTTTCTTGGATATCAACGCTAGTGATATCTTTGATACCCAATCTTTTTAGATATAAGCTAGAGCGCCCTGTGCCACATCCATAATCAAGAGCTTTTAGTTCCTCAAAAGGTGTATGTGGGAACGCTTCTATAGCGAGCATTCCCAGGTCGCGAAAAGCTAAGCGGGCTGTCCCTAAACAATCCTCAAGTTTAGTCGGCAGCTGGGCAAAAGAGGTTGGGTTCTCCGAGTAATTAATAAGTGGCATAGCGCTAACTGTAAGAATCAACTTTTGGCTCTTATGTCAATATAAGTCATTTTACCCCCCTTATTTACTAGGGATTTTTAGGGCTACACGGTGGAAATCTATTTTTAAGCTTGCGCTTATGGGTGAGCTGGCTTTTGTAGGAGGTCATAAATGGCCCGATACGGGGGATTAGCTCAGTTGGTTAGAGCGCTTGCATGACACGCAAGAGGTCGTTGGTTCGAATCCAATATCTCCCACCACCCTGCTTCGCCAAGGCTTTCCTACTTCGCTAAAGCTACGAAGGACAGGCGCAGGGCTACGCCCAAGGAGGCTTGTTGCGAACAGGAGTGTGGCAAAATCTGAGAAAATTTGCTTTCCGTGATATTTTGATATCGACTTAGGTAATAGTATAATTGACGTGGGGGTTCATATTCTTTTATGATCGAGCTGACTTTAAGTAGGCTAAGTGCTTAAATCAAAAACCCTTACACTAACCCCAGACACCCTATGTCCAAAACAAACTCGAATTCTTGCAGCTCTTGTGGCTGTTGCTATGTGAAAGCTGCCACTGCAGGCTTTGTGGCTACTATTGTCATGACGATTACTATGGCATTTGTAGGCATGAATGTTATGAAATCCCTAGGAGGAATGATCATGGGTCCAGAGGCTAGCATGACCATGCACTATATTGCTGGTGGTGTAATGCACTTTGCGATCGGTTCTTTCTTTGGCGTTTTATACGCTGTTTCCATTGATAAAGTTTTCAAAAACTTTGGCCCTCTTTTTAAGGCTGTTATTTACGGAACTTTACTTACTTTTCTTGCTATGTACGGCATGAGCATGATGAAGGAAATGAAGGGCGCAGCAGCTAATCCTTGTAACCCTTGTGGGTATTACGCAAAGATGAACCCCTGCAATCCTTGTGGTTATTATGCAAAGATGAACCCTTGCAGCTCTTGTGATTGTACTGCGAAAATGAACCCCTGTGGTGCTTGCAATTGCACTGCGAACATGAACCCCTGTAGTTCTTGTAATTGTCACCCGAAAATGAACCCCTCTGGAGGCAGTGGTAATCCTAAGGCTAAAAAGTTTCTAATGAGCTGGATGAACCACCTCGTTTACGCTTTGGCCCTAGCTTACATGCTTTCTTGCAGAAGGTCTGAACAATAGGCTCAGTAGTATGACTAGTCGTAGTCTTTCCTTGCCAGTACTGTGTGTTGCAGTGCTGGCAAGTTTTTTTTGGTACTTTGCACGGTATAAACCTGCCCAGGCTGCATTTAATTTTTCTTGGGCCCCCTCAGTACCGCCACAGCAGCGTGTTTACGAGCCTGGCAGTCTTGTCGAGGTTGCGGGCGGGACTTATCGAATGGGGGATGAACGTTCGGATGCCCGACTTGATGCTTTCGAGCTTGAAGTTCGTGTGAAACCTTTTCGCATTGATCGCTATCAAGTCACAAATAAAGAATTTGCTCAGTTTGTTGAAGCTACCGGTCATGTGACGACTGCTGAACAGCAAGGAGGAGGTTGGGTTTACAAAGGGGGAGAGAGAGATTGGCAATTAGTTAAGGGGGCGAATTGGAAGCGCCCTCTAGGGCCAGGAAGCTCGATCGAAGGCGCCGAGGACTGCCCTGTTGTTTTGGTTTCTTGGTATGATGCCCAGGCCTATGCACAATGGGTAGGGAAGCGTTTACCCACAGAAGCCGAGTGGGAGTTTGCTGCCCGAGCAAGGCGTTCTTCGGGTGATGTCCCCTTAAAAGATCCCCCTACTGACAATTCCGCTAACATGTGGCAGGGGCACTGGCCTGATTATAACACCTTAGAGAATGGTTACTTTTATGTAGCTCCTGTGGGAGCATTTGAGCCTAACGAATTAGGTGTCTATGAAATGCTTGGGAATGTCTGGGAGTGGACACAAGACTGGTATACCGCAGATATAGCTTACCGCAAAGCCCATACGGATAATCCTCAAGGGCCTATTTCAGGGGACCGCAAGGTGGCTCGTGGAGGGTCTTGGTTTTGTTCCCCAAATTACTGTAGTGCCTATTTTCCTGGGTATCGAGGGAAGAGTCCTCCTGGGTATGCTTTTAATAATGTCGGATTTCGGTGTGCCCAGAGTATTAACGAGGTGCCCCAGGAAGGTTGACCCTTCGTCTTTTTTTTGCTTAACCTCTTTAGATGAATTGTAGGCCATTTTGGGTTCGGACCTTATCGGATCCCCTTGTGATTAATATAGCAACGCTAGGCGTGGGGCAGTACGTAAAAGCTCCAGGTACAGTAGGGTCTTTTTTTGGGCTGCTTGCCTACACTGTTTTTTTTGTGGGGACAAGTCCTGCGCTACAGGCACTTTTGCTATTGGGTCTTATCTATGCAGGAATTATTTTTTGTGAGGAGGCAGAAGTCCGCCTACATAAGCGAGATCCTGGGGAGGTTATTTTGGATGAATTTGTTGCTATCCCGCTCTGCTTTTTTGGATTTACTCCGTTGCAAGAGCCTTATCCTGTTTGGCTTTTGTTATTAGTCGGTTTTGTGATCTTTCGGGTGTTTGATATTATAAAGCCTTTTGGCATAGACCGTTTTCAGCGCTGGCCTGGGGGGCAAGGTGTTGTGATGGATGATATTGCAGCAGCAGGGGCTACTTGCTTGTTACTGCATCTGCTTTTTGGTGTGTTAGGCTTGTTGGGTTGCTTTGCTGTATAAGCGCGTTGAGGGCCAACACATAACCAGTAAACCCAAGACCGCAAATAGCACCTTGGCACACAGCCGCAGTGAGTGAATGCTGGCGGAAGCTCTCGCGCTGGTAGAGGTTGCTGATATGTACTTCGATGCACGGGGTCGAGAGCCCACTGATAGCATCGCGCAGCGCCACACTAGTATGAGAATAGGCAGCAGGGTTTATTATAATTCCTGTAACACCTTGTTTACTCCAGCGCTCAAGAGTATCTATCATGATGCCTTCGTGGTTGGATTGCTCGGTGATGATGGTGGCACCCAAAGTTTGGGCTTCCTTGCGCAGCAGTTGTTCAAGGTCTTCAAGGGTTTCTGTGCCGTAAATTTCCGTTTCTCGTGTTCCTAGTTGGGCTAGGTTAGGGCCGTTCAATACGCCTATTGTCTTCATGCTTTTATTCTAAGTAGCTAGTATTAGAAGGCAAGCTCACCTTGAGTCGGGCCAAAGCGGGTGCTTGCTTCTTTGAGCGCTGTTTTCATTTCAAGGTCTTCTAGGAGTCTGAGTAATTCGCTGAGTTTCGCTTGGCCTGATTCGAGTGGGCCTGTTTCAAGATTGCTTTGCAGGCGGATGAGTTGCACGTTGATCCGTAACTGCTCACTCAGGGTCTGAATCTTTTCGCGGAAGCGCTCGGGTTTGATCTGGTTGGCCTGAGCGATAATGCCTTCTAGGCTTTCATGGGCTAGTAGCCACTTAACGGCTGTTTTAGGGCCCACTCCAGGAATGCCAGGGATATTGTCTGAGCTATCACCAATTAAGGCTAAGTAATCAATGATTTGGCTGGGGTTAATACCAAATTTTTCGACTACGCCCTGGGTGTCGAGGTGCCGCCAGCCAACTTTAGGGTTTGCTGGTGGGGGCGGGAGGAGTTGGCTGATATTAGACTCAATACATTGGGCAAGGTCTTTGTCCGCACTGACCATAAAGACTTCGTGCCCTTGGGCCTTGAGGTTTTTAGCTGCAGTAGCGATCAAGTCATCAGCCTCTTGGCCCGACTGTTCGATAACAGGCACCCCCATGGCAGCCGTAAGTTCTTTAATGAGAGGGATTTGCTTAATAAGTTCTTCGGGTGTTTCTGATCGGTTTGCTTTGTACTCTGGGTGCAGCTCAGTGCGATGAGTGCATCCATCTAGGTCAAAAAACGCAACGATGTGGTCGGGTTTTTCAGTGTCTTGGAGTTTGAGAATGGTCTTCCACCAGCCATGCAGGGCGTTAGTAGGGAAGCCATCAGATCGGGTAAGGTCCCGAATCGCATAAAATGCGCGGAAAGTTAAATTGAAGCCATCAAGAAGGAGCCATTTTGCCATGGAAATAAGCTTTAAATTGCTTTATCTGGGATCGCAAGCAGTTCTTTCTGGGTCTGCTGTCCTGTTGTGATATTTCGTTATCGTAAAATATGATATTTTACTCACATAAATCCCTTGATTTCTTAGGGAGCTGTGCTATTTTTATCCTCTTTTTAAATCATGAAACAGTTCAAATTATCCGTTTCACCGAGGACTGAGACCGGTCGGGGGCCTATGAGACGCCTACGCGCAGCCGGCAGTATTCCTGCGGTCGTGTATGGTCAATCAGGTGTAAAGCCATTGTCCGTTAAATCTGATGACTTCCGTCAGCTTATGCGTAGTGTTGGTGGTTCTGCAGCATTGGTAGAAGTGAATGATGGGCAAAGCTCTGTGCTTACTGTCATTCAGGATTCCCAGCGCGATCCTTGCACAGACAAATTCCTCCACATTGACTTCCAAGAGGTAAGCCAAAATAAGCCAATGCAGACTACTTTGCCTGTTCATCTTCAGGGAGAGTCTACTGGCGTTAAGAATGAAGGAGGCCTTTTAGAATTTTCTTTGCACACTGTTGGGGTCCGTTGCTTGCCGAAGGATCTTCCTGAGTGTATTAACGTAGATATCACCGAGCTAGCGATTGGAAAATCCATCCATATTAAGGACCTTCCTGCTCTTGCGGGCGTAGATTACCTTGGTGATCCTGAGTTAACAGTTGTTGCCTGTGCATCACCAAAGCTTGCTGTTGAAGAAACACCAGCTGCCGAAGGAGATGCTGCTGAAGGCGAAGAGAAGAAGGAAGAAGGGGACGCCTCTGAAGCACCCAAAGAAGGGTAAGCTTTTTCCTTTTGTAATTTATTGTTCTTTGAGAAATGTCCATCAAGGCCATTGTAGGCTTAGGAAATCCGGGGCAGGAGTATGCAAATACTCGGCATAACCTGGGTTTTATGGTGGTTGATGCCCTAGCTCGTTCTGTGGGTGCTTCTGCCTGGAAGTCTGTGCGTCGCTACAAAGCGATGGTAGCCGACGGTACTGTGGGTGATACTGCCGTTCATTTTGTGAAGCCCGAAACCTTCATGAATGATAGCGGTTCGTCTATTCAGCGCCTCTCTAGTTACTATAAATGGCCTCCCAATTCCTTAATTGTTGTTTATGACGACATCACTGTAGAGCTTGGCCGCGTTAAGATTAACGTTCAAGGTTCCGCAGGTGGGCACAATGGAGTAGAAAGTGTCTTGAGGCACATTGGGCCGGGTTTTATCCGCTATCGTATTGGTATAGGGGGTAAGTCTCACCCAGAGATGGACTTAGCAGAGCACGTTTTAGGGCGTTTGATGCCCGAAGAAAGTGCTATTCTTGAAAAGAATTTACCAAAATTTATTCAAGGGATTCACCTCCTTGTTGACAAGGGGCCTGAATCTGCCATGAATGAGATAAATCAAAAAAATAAGACGAATGACGGAAACGCAAACTAAACGCAGTTATAAAGCAACTTTTATCCTAGATACACGCAATTATCAAGAGCCTGTAGAAACGCTTGTTGAAAAGCTTAAGAGCACAATAAGCGCTGTCGACGGGACGGTAACTAACGTGGAAGATCTTGGCTCACAGTCCTTTGCTCGAGTGACTGACCGTAATTTCCCTGTGGGCATTTACGTCAGCATCGACTTTGATGGTGCTACAACCAGCCCTCAGGCACTCAAAGAAAAGCTGCGTCTAGACAAGACCGTTAATCGTATTTTTGTCGAATCTAACTAACCCCTCACCCCTGAAGCCATATGTCATCATTCAATAAAGTCCTCCTCATGGGAAACCTTACTCGGGATCCCGAATTGCGTACCAGTAAGACAGGTACTGCGGTATGCACGTTTACCCTAGCTGTATCACGGACTTTCAAGGGGCAAGATGGCTCTCAGCGTGAAGAGACTGCATTTGTTGATGTGACCGCATTTGGTCGCCAGGGTGAGGTCATTTCCCAGTATTGTTCCAAGGGGAAGCCTTTATTTGTGGAAGGGCGTTTACGTCTAGACCAGTGGGAGACCAACAATGGTGAGAAGCGCAGCAAATTGGGTGTGACTCTAGAGAGCTTTCAGTTCGTTGGCGCTCGTGGCGATAATAACAGCGCAGGAGGGACCCAGTACGAGCAATCTGCTCCGCCAGCACGTGCGCAGGCTCCTGTAGCAGCCGGCCACGCTGAGTCTATTGATGACGACGTTCCTTTCTGATAAGTCTTTTAAATATAAATATTAATAATTAAACATAATTCTTTATGGCACAGTCTAAATTACTACTTTTAGAGCCCGTTGATAAACTTGGTGAAGAGGGAGATGAAGTTACCGTTAAGGCGGGATTCGCTCGCAATTACTTGCTTCCTAGGAAGAAGGCTTTGCCTTTTAGCCGTGCCAACCGCAAGCAGATGGAAGCATTGCAGCGTGTTCGTGAGCAGCGTAAGGCTCAAGAGCTTGCTCAAGCAAACGAGCTCAAAGAGAAGATCGAGAAGCTTTCTGTTGCATTTGCTGTTAAGACAGGCAAAGGCGATAAAGAAGGCAATGTTAAGCTCTTTGGCTCAGTAACCGCTAACGATCTCGTCAAGCGTCTTGCAGAAGAAGGTATTGAAATCGAGAAAAAGAAGATTCAGTTCTCTGCAACGGTTAAGGCTTTGGGTCAGTACCAAGCTAAGATCAAGCTACACCGTGACCCTGAGGTTGTTGTAGACTTTACTTTCGAAGTTGTTTCCGAGAATCCAATCGAGGAAGCTTAAGCGTTAGCTTTTGCAATACCTAGAATAATACACTAGGTGTTGCAAAAGCTGCTTATCTAATTTTTATCAGCCCTTTTAGGGCCCCATACATTTGACAACCACCCTCCAAAAAACTGCGTCCCCCAAAGCAGGTAAGAACTCTTCTGCAGATATTGCTCAAGGGGCTGCTGTTTCCATAAATACTTTCGAGCGTGTGGCTCCTCATAGTATTGACGCGGAGCAGGCCCTTCTGGGGAGTTGTATCCTTGAAGGAGGGCGAGAGAGTCTAACGACTTGTGTTGAAGCAAAGCTAAAGCCTGATTCTTTCTTTAAACCCGCTCACCAAGTTGTCTTTGCTGCCCTTTTAGCCCTTTATGAAGAAGGTACCCCTGTTGACGAGATTATCCTTGCTGACAAGCTAGCAGCCCTAGATAAGCTCGATGAAGTGGGTGGGCACCCATACCTTAATGCGCTAACAAACCGCATTGATACCCCCGCACACTTGCCTCATTACTTAAAGCGTGTGCGTGATACTGCTCTGCTGCGACGCCTCATTAATGCCTCAATTCAGACGGTAGAACAGGCTTATACTCAGCAAGAGAGCTTGGATCAATTCCTAGAGCACGTAGAGCAAGAGATTTTTAAAATCAGTGAGGACCGTATCTCTGATTCAGCAAAGCCTTTAAAGCATTCGATTGACTCGGCCGTTAACTTGGTGAGTCAGATGCTGCAACGCAAAGGGGAGCTTACCGGCGTATCTTCTGGGTTTACAGACCTCGATAAAATGACTTTCGGGCTTCATCCTCAGGATATGATCGTGGTTGCAGCGCGTCCTTCTATGGGTAAAACCGCTTTCTCATTGAATGTAGCTGAAGCAGCTGCATTGCCCCGTGCAGGGAAGGAAGCGACCCCTACGCTCATGTTCAGTTTAGAAATGAGTGCCGATCAGCTTGCGATGCGTCTGCTTTGTAGTCGTGCGCGGGTTAATATGACCAAGCTTAAAGATGGTTTTATTTCCGCAGAGAGTCAGAAAGACTTGGGCCATGCAGCTAAAGAGCTGAAAGAATCGCCTTTCTGGATTGATGATTCTGGTAGTTTGACCATCCTAGAAATGCGTGCTAAGGCGCGTCGGGTGCAGTCACAGCTTGATGGTAAATTAGGCCTTGTGATTATCGACTATTTGCAGCTCATTTCTGGTACCGATTCACGTGTTCCTCGTGAGCAACAAATTGCAGAAATTTCTAGAGGGATTAAAGGAATGGCGAAAGAGCTAAATGTCCCTGTGATTGTTCTCAGTCAGCTAAACCGGGAATCTGAAAAAGAAAAACGTCAGCCACGACTCTCTGACTTGCGTGAATCCGGTTCTATTGAGCAGGATGCTGATGTGGTCATACTTATTTCTAAAAAGAAGGACTTTGACGAAGAGCAGGACGCTGCTAGCTCAGTTCTTTTGCGTGATCTTATCGTTGCTAAGCAACGTAATGGACCTGTAGGGAGCATCACGGTAACCTTTACACCTAACTTGACTCGTTTTGATAATTACACGCCTGCTCAAGTTTAACTTTTAATTAACAAGGCTTCGTTAAATAGCACTTTTGTTTATATGCGATTTCATAAATTCTTTTCTCTCATTTTTATTGCTTACTTATTAGCTTTTGTGGGGCTTCCTGCAGCGTATGCCCAAGAAGGAGCTACTATACAAGAGATCCAGGTAGAATTTCGAGAGATTGAGGGCATCAACCCTGATGTGGTTTTGGCCCACATTAAACTCCAGGAAGGCGGTAAATACCAGCAACCCTTAGTCGACCAGTCTATTCGTTCTTTGTATGACACGGGGCTGTTTGATTTTATCAAGGTACACGTGGATAAGCTTTGGGGGAATGAGGTTAATGTTATTTTTGAGGTTTTACCTAAGTATAAGATCTCCAAAATTGAATTTGAAGGCAACTCAGAGATTTCTAAAAATCAGTTGCGTAAAAAGATTAAGACCGAGAAAGCTTCCCGGCTTGATGAGGCACGTCTTAAAAACGACGTAGATAGTATTCGTGAATTTTACCGCAAGAAGGGCTACTCTCAAGCAAAGATAGATTACCGCATCGAAAAGAACCGTACGACAGGTTATGGGCGGGTCGTCTTCGAAGTTCAGGAAGGGTCCAAGATTCACATCAAAAAGATTCTCTTTGTAGGGAATGAAGGAGTGAAATCGCGTACTTTGCTTAAGCAAATGCGTACTTCTTCATGGCATTGGTTTTCCTGGTTTACCGGTTCGGGCCGTGTCGAGGAAAAGCGCCTTCAAGAAGATATAGAGTCTTTGCGTGAATATTATAAAAATCAGGGGTATCTTGATGTTGAAATTCCTGAGTCTGGGATCATTTTTGAATACCCTAAACCTGGTAGTGTGATTATTGTCATCCATGTGGATGAAGGGTCCCAATATTATGTGGGCTCTGTAGGGCTTAAGGGGAACACTTTATTCCCTACACGCCGCCTAGAAGAAGTCCTTTCTGTTAAAACTGGGGATATTTTCTCTCCTGCTCTTATTGACGCAGATGTGGAGACAATTAGGGACTTTTATGGTCAGGTCGGCTATTTGGATACTCAAGCGGATGCTCAGCGCACCCCTAATCTAGAAACTAAAGCTATTGATTTGCTTTATGATATTCACGAAAGCGGTAAGTTTTACGTGGAAAGCATTAATATTCAGGGGAATACAAAGACTAAGAGTAATGTCATTTTGCGTGAATTAGCTTTGGCTCCCGGAGATGTTTTTGACTTGGTGCGAATGAAGAATAGCCAATACCGTTTGCAGAATTTAGGCTATTTCAAAGATGTGCATCTTTCTCCTGAGGCTACTAACGTCCCCGGACGTCGTAATCTGCGTATAGCAGTTAAAGAAGACCGTACAGGTGGGATTACCTTTGGGGTTGCTGCTAGCTCAGTAGAAAACTTTTTAGTTTATGCGGAGTTACACCAGTCTAACTTCGATTTATTTAATTACCGCTCTTTCTTCCAAGGGGGAGGGCAGAAGTTCAAACTTCGTTTCCAGGTTGGAGCACGTTCTAACCAAGTGTCTTTAAACTTCGAAGAGCCTTGGTTGTTTGAGCGCGAGCTCGCTTTTGGTTTTGATGTTTATCGCACAGAGACTCGTTACTTTAGTTCTGTTTATGATGAGTTGCGTAAAGGGTTTGATGTTTACTTACGGAAGCACCTTTTTGAGCTCGTTGTAGGGCGCTTGAGTTACACACTTGAGCAGGTCACTATTGCAGATGTGGATAAAGATGCATCTCAGTCTATTAAGAATGAGGAAGGCACACGCACTACATCAAAGCTAAGTTTTGAGCTCGAGCGTGATACGACAGATAACTTCATTTATCCAAGTGAAGGAAACAGGGTTGTTCTATTGAGTGAGCTAGCAGGGGGCCCCTTTGGAGGGAACACTAAATACTACCGGTTAGAGGCACGTGCAGGGCAGTGGTTCCCTATCTCTAAGACACATAATCAAGTGTTGAGCATTATTGGACGAGGGGGGACAGTCGCACCTTTTGATGGCAAGCAAGTGCCTCTTTTTGATAGATATTTCTTAGGAGGTCCAGACGATATGCGCGGGTTTAACTACCGTCAGGTAGGTCCTAAGGATGTAAAAGGAGAGCCTGTCGGAGGTAATACTTACGGATTCTTGAGTGCTGAATATTCTATCTTGTTGGTAGACCCTATCCGTGCGGCCACTTTTTACGATATTGGATTCGTAAACAGAGATAAATGGAGTTTCAACCCTTCAGATTATAATGATAACTGGGGTGTTGGTTTGCGGATTTTTATTATGGGTGCGCCCCTACGGCTTGACTTTGGCTTCCCAATCACTTCTGATGATAGGAACAAAGGTAACATTCGTTTCCACTTCTCCTTTGGTACTACTTTCTAAATTTAACTGATAACCGATCTTATGAAGAAAACTCTACTCACATTCCTATTCCTAACTTGTGCTGCTTGCGGACTTCGTGCTGCTGATAACATGACTATCCTAACGGTAGACATGGGTGTTGTTTACAGTGGTTACTACCGAGTGCAACGTGCCGAAAAGAAGTTTGAGGCAGTGCTTGAGACTGCAAATAAAGACATTCGTGGAATGATGGATGAGGGTCTTGCTATTGTGGACTCTCTTAAGGAGCTTGAAAACAAGCTGAATAACCCAGCAATTACTGACGATGCTCGTGAAAACACTCTCGAAGAAGCTCGTGGTTTAGCTCAGAAGATTCAGCAGAAAGAGCTTGAGATCAACCAGTTCCGTCAAGATACAGAGCAGAAGATCGTCCAGCGTCGTCAAACCATGGTAGAGTACTACATCGGAAAAATCCGTGAGGTTGTTTCTGATGTTGCTCAACAACGTGATGCAGACCTCGTTCTGAATGCAGCAGGGCCACTCCTAGTGTATTCTAAGAACCAGTATGACATTACTGATGAGGTGCTTGAGGTCCTTAACAAAGACCAGGGCAAGGCATCTGATGATGACATGAACTAATAATTTTCTTTCCAAGAGACCCCCAACTGATAAGTTGGGGGTTTTCTTTTAGATAATTTAATGGTTTACTAATTTTATGGAGTTTGAATATTCACTAGAAGACCTGAAAGCCTTTTTCCCAGAGGGAAGCCTAGAGGGTGAAACTACTGAAACTATTCGTGGCTTGGCTGTCCTGAAGAAGGCTCAAGCCGGAGATCTATCTTTTTTAGGGAATAAGAAGTATAAAAACGAGGTCCCTGAATCTCAGGCTTCAGTCATTTTATTGCCTAAGAATTATGAGGGCAGTCCACAGGCAGGCCAGGTCTATTTACGGGTAGAAAACCCTTCAATGGCATTAGCAATGCTTTGTGCAGAGATCGAAAAGAAGCTTGTGCCAACGCCGGAGCCAGGGGTACATCCAACCGCTTTTGTAGATCCACAAGCCCAGGTAGATTCAACTGCGAGTGTAGGGCCTTTCTGTTTTATTGATCGCGGTGCTGTGGTTGGCCCTCGTTGTGTGCTGCAGTCTCACGTCCATGTTGGGTACCAAGTTGTTATTGGTAGTGATTGCGTACTAATGCCTCATGTATCTGTGATGGACCGCTGCATACTGAAGGATCGTGTGCGCTTGCAGCCTGGGGCTGTTATAGGTTCCGATGGTTATGGTTACGAGCCTAATGATAAGGGCGAGCACCAGAAGGTTCCTCAAATTGGGCATGTAGTGCTTGAGAGTGATGTTGAGATTGGCGCAAATACAACTATTGACCGTGCTCGTTTTGATAAGACCCAAATTGGAGAAGGTACTAAAATTGATAATCTAGTACAAATTGCTCATAATGTTTCTATGGGTAAGCATTGCTTGATTGTTTCTCAGGTTGGCATTTCGGGAAGTACAGTCGTTGAAGATCATGTGGTGATGGCTGGGCAAGTTGGCCTTGCGGGCCATTTGCATATCGGCAAGGGGAGTATGATTGGAGGCCAGAGCGGGCTAAATCATGATTTACCCCCTAAAAGTTATGTCCGGGGGACGCCTGCTTACCCTTATCGGGATGCGCACCGTTTGGAAATCTTCAAGAAAAAGTTACCTGAACTTTATAAGCGGGTTGCAGAGCTAGAAGATAGATTAGGTGCGGCCCAGGAGGCTTAGTGGGCAAAACGCTCTAGTTTTGTAGAAAAAATTTACTTGCTTTGGTGTGTGAAAAAGCATTGCATGGAACTCTTATTAAAGTGCTTTTGATAATGGCTTTTTAAAACTTAAAGGGCTCTATGTAATCATGACTGGGATAGATTTAGGAATTATAGCGGGATACTTTGTCTTAACGCTAGCTATTGGTATTTGGCAAAGTCGCGGGATAAGAAATATCCGGGACTTTTCTATTGGAGGGTATACTTACCCGAGTGCGGCTATCGTGGCTACGATGGTTGTTTCTTTGATTGGTGCAGAAAATATTCTGGGTATATCAGAGAAAGTTTTCGATATTGGGTTTATTTTTGTCATGGCTTGGTTGGGGAACTCTTTAAGCCTATGCCTAATTGCTCGTTATGTTGCTCCGCGCATGGAGTCCTTCAAAGGAATGATTTCCATTGGGGATATTATGCATAGTTTTTATGGGAAACCAGGGCGTATTATCACAGGTTGTGCATCCCTTTTCTTATCGATAGGTTATATTGGGGCCCAGGTGGCTTCTATTGGGTATTTGTGCGATACTGTTCTTGGGGTGCCTTATTTTTGGGGGGTCTTATTCGGGTCGGGTGTTGTGATTACGTACTCCACACTAGGAGGTATTCGTGCTGTTACTGCTACAGATATCATGCAGTTTCTTGTGTTGATTATTCTAGTACCGATTCTTTTTGACGTAGGGCTTAACGAAGTAGGTGGGTATTCAGTGCTGTTTCAGTCTTCTAATCTTACGCAGGCAAAACATATTACCGCTTTGCAAGACTCTACTACATTGTGGAGTTGCTTGGCTTTATTCTTAGTCGTGAGTATTCCCTTTTTAGATCCTGTGGTTACCCAACGTTTATTAATGGCAGGGAGTGCTCAGCGGATTAGAAAATCTTTATACATCACAGCCTTAATTTTCGTTCCTTTTACTTTAGTGGCAGGTTTTGTGGGGATCGTTGCTTTGTCGATAGATTCGACGGTCGATTCTAGCTTAGTGTTTTCTATCGTGGTAAACAATGTTTTGCCCATAGGTCTTCGTGGCTTAGCTATTACTGGAATGTTCGCTGTAATTATGTCTACAGCAGATTCTTATTTGAATGCAGCAAGTATAGCGTTTGTTCATGATGTTATAAAGCCTTTGAGTAAAAAACCTATTTCCGAGAAGGCGGAACTACGTATAGCCCGACTTGGAAATTTGCTCTTAGGGGGCATGGCTATTGTAGTGTCTGTTTCGTTTACCAGTATCCTCGATATTATCTTTAAGTTCTTGAACTTTTGGGGTCCTGTTATTGTTGTTCCTTTATTCTCAGGTTTTTTTGGATTGCGTGCTAGTACGCGTACATTCCTCGTTAGTGTGAGTGCGGGTATGAGTTCATTTATTTTATGGACTTTATTTATAGGTGAATATTCAGGGTTTGATAGCCTGATCCCTAGCATGATTGTAAGTGCCCTCGCCTTTTTTTCAGCTCACTACTTAGACAGAGGACGTACTGTTCCGCTTAAGCTTAAGGCTCCTATTGAAAGCAAGAAGCCTCGTCCTTTTTCTTTGGCACTTAGTTTGGGTCGAGTGGCTCAGTATGTTCCTACCTTTTCTAACATTTATCAATTCTCTCAAAAGCGTGTAGCACTTTATGGGGCTCAGTACAGTACCTTTGGCATCTTCGCGATGGTTATGTACTTGGTTCCTTTCTTTATGTGGTCTCCACAAGGGTATGTGGATAGGTCTAATCTAGTTTTACGTGTAGTGGCTTCGATTTTAGCAGGTGGGCTAATCTTTAATGACTTTTGGTCAGAGAGATCACAGAAAAGCCTCCCTATTTATTGGCATTTTACCTTACTTTACTGTCTTCCTTTTCTTACCACCTATATGCTTTTTAAAGAAGGGGCTTCACTATTTTGGGTGATGAATATGTCTTTGGGGGTATTGTTCTTAGCAATACTTGTAGACTGGTTGAGTTTTGTGATTATCCTTCCCCTTGGTGTGAGTTTGGGAGGTATCTTTTATATCATTACGCATAGCATGCCTTCTATTACATTGAGTCCTGCAGGTATGTTTTTACTTGTGTATATGTGTTTCTTTTCGACTTTTATTGGGTTGATCTTTTCTAGGAATAAAGCACTGAGAGAGTCTCTAAAAAAGACCCACGCCTTTAAGATTAAAAATATGGCAGAGCAGGTCTCTCATGATATCCGTTCGCCTGCTGTTTCTTTAAAGATGTTTTGTAAGCACTTGAGGGGACTATCTGAAGATAATCGTGATGTTATTATTGGATCTACAAATCGTATTACGGATATTTCAAATACTTTGTTGAGTGACAATGAAACAGAGGGCCAGACTCAAGGAGAGCTTCGTGTAAAACCAGAGTTACTCTTTGCGGTGATTGACTCTCTTGTGTCAGAGAAGCGTATTGCCTTTGAGAATCAAGGTGTAGAGTTAAAAACTAGTATTGCTGATTATACTTTGTTTGCAAGTGTAGACCGGGTGGAATTGCAGCGAGTGCTTTGCAACCTAATGAATAATGCAGCAGAGGCTTTTACGGAGTCAGATGAAAAGCGTATTGTCTCTATCGGGTTAAATTTTGTTGGGGATACTATTCGTGTTTATGTTGAAGATAATGGCTGTGGTATCCCCTCCGAAAATCTTCAAGTTATTTTTGAAGAAGGCAAAAGCTTTGGAAAAGCTAATGGCTTTGGGATGGGTCTGGCTCATGCTAAGCGAACTTTAGAAAGTTGGGGAGGGTGTATTTCTGTTGAGTCGACAATCGATCAAGGCACACGTGTGACGCTTGAGCTTAAGCGGGTAGCTTCACCAGCTTGGTTTAGTTGTTCAATCGATTCACAAGCTCAGCGTATTGTAATTGTAGATGATGTAGAGTCTATTCACCAGCTTTGGGAAAGCCGTTTGGAGACATTTAAGGATAAGGTCGAATTGATTCATCACTATAACCCTGAGGACTTTTTGGCATGGTATCAGCGTCATGGTAAAGAGAAAGTCACCCAATACTTAATTGACTACACATTTACGGAAGAAGATCAAAACGGTTTGGATTTAATTGAAAAATCAGGTCTTGCTTCAAATGCCTTGTTGGTGACAAGTTTCTTTGAAGAGAAGTCTATCCATAGTCGTTGCCTTGCTTTAGGAGTTAAGTTATTGCCCAAATATATTGTTCCGTATATTCCCATTGTCGCAACTCCTCCTTCTGGAGTAAGGCTTACTATTCAAGAAAAGCCACAGGCAAAAAAACAGGTTGATTTAGTCATGCTTGATGATGCCGTTTACTTCACCAAGTCCTTCAAAGCCTTGCATGGTGATAGGCTTATTGACACCTATAATACAGTAAGAGATTTTTTTGCTCATTATGAAGAATATGCTTTTGATACAAAATTTTGTATAGATGGAGATATTCATGGTACTGATGGTGGTGATGTCGCTAAGACTCTGCATGGGAAGGGGTATCATAATCTTCATATCTTGACGGGGTTGGATACGGGTGAATACCAAAAGCTGCCTTGGGTAAAAAGTGTTATAGAGAAGGGGCAGGAGATCTGTTTTTGATTGAGCTTTATTAATAATGGGATAATCATAAGCTTTCTTGTGAGGTTTTGCCTTAAAGCTTTTCATGCTTGAGGGATTTTTGTAACTTAGTTCCTGACTATGATCGTTGGTAGCTTAAAAGTATTCTCTGGCAGTTCTAACCCGCAATTGGCTAAAAATATCTGCGAATTTATTGGCGTTCGCTTAGGTGAAGCAAAGGTGACTTGCTTCCCTGATGGAGAGACCTTTGTCCAAGTGAATGAGAATATCCGCGGGACGGATGTGTTTGTAGTGCAGTCGACTTGCAAGCCGGCTAATCACCACATTATGGAGCTTTTGATCATGATTGATGCCCTTCGTAGGGCATCTGCTGCTCGAATTACAGCTGTTCTGCCTTTTTATGGATATGCACGCCAGGATCGTAAGGACCGCCCTCGGGTGCCTATTACCTCCAAGCTTGTTGCTAATTTGTTGGTCGCCGCAGGAGCTAACCGTATCCTCACGATGGACTTACACGCTCAGCAGATCACTGGTTTTTTTGACATTCCAGTAGACCACCTTTTTGCAGCCCCTGTTTTCTTTGACTACCTCAAGAGGTATAATAAAGACAATCTAACAGTTTGTTCACCTGATATAGGTGGAATGAAGATGGCAGCAGCCTATGCAGATATGTTTGGCTGTCCTCTAGGGGTAGTGGCTAAGCGTCGTACCGATGCTGAGAATGTGAATGCTTTTGACCTTATTGGTGAGGTTAAGGGCCGAGAAGTCATCTTGGTAGATGATATGACAGAGTCTGGCGGAACGCTTAATGCTGCGGCTAAGTTGCTTAAGGAGCGTGGAGCAACAAAGGTCCGTGCTGTCGTGAGCCATGGAGTACTTAATGAAAAGGGGTATGAGCGCTTAGGTGAAGGGCTTTTAGATGAGTTGATTACCACAAACTCAACGCCAGTAGAACCTAATGGCTTGCCGATAACGGTCCTCTCAGTTGCTGAGCTTTTGGGGGAAGCTATTATGCGGGCCCACCATAATGAGAGTGTGACAAGCCTCTTTAAGCTTAAGGGCTACTAGGCAGTACGTCTTAGGTTGAAAAGAATCAGCAAACCACAGGCTGCTGCAGCGAATACCGCTCCTCCTGCAAAAGAAGCAGAGATCCCCCAGATATCTGCTAGGTATCCGGCTAGCGTATTAGCTATGAGAATAGCGATGCCGCTAGCGAGGTTGAAGATTCCAAAAGCAGTCCCTCGTAGTTCAAAGGGGATGTCTTCTATGAGAAGTGTCTTAATAAGGCCCTGAGTCATTCCCATATGCAGGCCGAGTAGGCCTATACCCAGGATAGATAACAGGATGGTGTCTGCTCGCATGAGTACTAGATGAGCAACGACAAACATGAGCATGCCTAAAAAGAGTAGTTTTTTGCGGCTTCGTTTATCAGCAAGGTTTCCAATTGGATAGGCTACCCCTGCGTGAATAACATCCATGAACGCAATGAGTAAGGGTAGGGAGGCAATGCTCCAGCCAATATCTTTAGCTTTCAGGGGGAGGAATAGCTCACTAAAGCGTGCAAGCATGAGTAGTGTAATGACAGCAAGAGCCTTCCAGTAGCTTATAGGAAGGAGTTTGATGTCTTTCAGGCGCCACCGGGTTGTGGGTTTGTGTGTGTTTTCTTGCTCAGAAGGACGTACAAACACAATGAGGATTGCCAGCGAAAGAAAGGCCGCAATGCTAGCAGACCAGAAAACAAGGCGATAGTCATTGTTACTAGAGAGCATTAGTACCGTGGCCAAGCTAGCCCCAAAGGCCGCACCCAGGGTGTAGAGCGCCTGGCGCAATCCAAAGCCTTTGCCCCGGTAGTTTTCATGAGCTAAGTCTGCGATCAAAGCATCCGTGGGGGCGGAACGTACTCCTTTGCTGATACGGTCTGCAAATCGTGTCCAGAAGACAAAGCCCACAGAGGTAGCTATAGGAAAAAGTAAGCGTGTAAGGAAAGACCCTGTAGTCCCGAGCAGAATAAAAGGTTTGCGGGTACGCCAGCGATCACTCAAGAGTCCGGCAAAAAATTTGGCTAAGAAGCTAGCTCCAATCGCAACTCCTTCCATTAAGCCTATTTTGAGGGTAGAGGCGCCTAAAACTTCTTTCAGGAAGATAGGCAGGATCGCGAAAATCATTAGCGAAGAGGTGCTAATGAAAAAACTCATCCAGGATAGACCTAGAAAGCTACGGTTTTCGGTCCCGTTATGAGAGACCTTAAAGGAATGCCGTTTTTTAGCTTCCGGGCTTAATTGCTGGGATGGCTTTGAGATGTTCGGGCAACTGATCCGGCTCATAGGTAGGAAAACTAAGTTCAACAAGAGAGGTACAAGGGACCTCGAAAGTGGCCTTTCCTTGGCTACGGTCTACTAAAACAGCAAGAGAAATGGGGGTTCCTCCTTGATTTTTGACGATGTCGATGGCTTCTTGGGCGCGTCCTCCACGGGTGATCACATCCTCAACAACAAGGACTTTCTCCCCTGGGGCTATTTTAAAGCCACGGCGTAGCTCTAAGACATCATTGACCTTTTCTACAAAAATATAGCGTTTTTTGAGCTGCCGGGCGACTTCTTGGCCGATCACTAGGCCTCCCATTGCCGGAGCTAAAACGGTGTCGATCTCAAGATTTGGAAGCTTTTGGATGAGCAATTCTGCCAGGCGGGTAACTTTATCCATATACTGGCCAACTTGGGCGCACTGGAAGTAGTATTGGCTCCTGAGTCCTGATCGGAGGATAAAGTGACCCTCCAGGAGTGCTTGGGCATCCTTGAAAATATTGATAACTTCTTCTTGATTTTCGGTCATAAGAGACTCCAGGATGGCAGAATTTGAGGGAAAAACAATGATTTTCTGTTTTTAAAAGCTGAAATAAGGCTTATTTCCCTAAAAAAAGTAAATGGCACACCCGAAGGGAGTCGAACCCCTAACCTCCTGATCCGTAGTCAGGTGCTCTATCCAATTGAGCTACGGGTGCACATTTATCTGTAGAGAACGGTAGTTTGACTATTTAAGTTAAAATATCAAGCAGAACTTTATTATTTTTACCCTAGGCCCCTATGGTAGCCGGCTTTTTCTAAGAAATAGGGATAATCTTGCGGTTTTGCGCTGGGATCGCTTAGGATTAAATGAATTTCCCCCAGTAAGTTATAGCACTTTAATTACTTAATAAGACCTATGGAAGATAATCAGATAGACCCCCAGGCAGATGATTCTTGGATACCGGGGTTGGCTGCTTTTTTGAAGGAGCAAGCTGGGGTGGAGGCTGTGCTTCTAGATGCTAAGCATAAGAAGATTTCGGTAGCGACCCTTGGCCCAATAGATCAAAAGCAACTTGAGGCAGCTTTACAGCAGACTTTACAATCTATCGAAGAGACTATCCATTCAGGCGCTTTACAAGTCTGGCCCGAAGGCGCTCAGCGTTTTACCGTCAAGCACCAGGAAGGACAAACCTTACTAGAAAAGCCTTCCTGCTATACGGCCCCTTCGCTTTATCAATGGCGTGAGATTTCTTGGCCCACACTTCCCGAACCAGAATCATGTGCTCATGAGGAAGACTGGCGAGTATTAGCTTTTTTGGCAGGTGCTTGCGGAATCGCTGGGCTCACGGGATTTATCCTGAAAACGTTTGCTATTGGCCCAGAGTGGTTATCTGTCAGTTTCTTTATGGCCGCTCTTACTTTCGGTGGGTGGGATGCCGCTAAAGATGTTATCCATAAACTTCCTAAGGGGAAGTTTGATATTCACTTTCTGATGTTGGCCGTTGCTATCGGGGCGAGTGTTATTGGTGCCTGGGAAGAAGGCGCTTTGCTTTTATTCCTTTTCTCTTTTTCTGAGGCTCTAGAGCACTTTGCCTTACACCGTACGCGTAAGTCTATCGATTCCTTGTTTAAGGTCGCACCTAAGAACGCTACTTTACTTCAGAATGGTGAGGAAGTGACCGTTTCAATTGAAACCGTTAAGCGTGGGGATACTTTAGTTATCAAGCCAGGTGACTTATTTCCTGTAGATGCAGAAGTTCTTTCTGGTAAGTCTGCCGCAGATGAATCTAACCTTACAGGAGAGTCGACGCCTGTTAACAAAGGTAAGGGGGACCTTCTTTATAGTGGAACACTAAACCTTTGGGGAGCTATCGAAGTTAAGGTGTTGCATCCTGCCAGTGAGAGTTCCCTTCAAAAAATTATCCGCCTTATACAAGAGGCTCAGCACCTTAAGGCCCCTAGCCAACGCTTTACAGATCGCTTCGGGACTTCTTATACTTTTCTAATCCTTGGGGTCACTACGCTGATGTTTTTTGTGTGGTGGCTTGGGTTTGGGCTTAATCCTTTTTTAAATACTGAAGAGGAAGTCTCTGCGTTTTACCGTGCGATGACTTTATTAGTTGTGGCAAGTCCTTGTGCTTTGGCCTTATCGATTCCTTCTGCTATATTGGCGGCTATTGCTTGGGGAGCGCAGCGGGGTGTATTATTCCGTGGGGGCGCAGCCATTGAAAAACTTTCTGAGGTGGACGTTGTTGCTTTAGATAAAACAGGGACATTGACTACTGGAGACCTTGAGGTCGAGCGAGTGGAGAGTTTCCCTCCTGGTAATGAAGAGGCCGTTGCGCGGCTTGCTTACTCTTTAGAGCGCAAAGCTAATCATCCCTTGGCACGAGCCATTGTTTTATACGCAAAAAAACAAGGCCTTCATCCCGAGTCTGTAGAGCACTTTCAGTCACTGACAGGGCAGGGGGTTCAAGGTAAGATGGGAGAAGCTTTCTGTGTCTTGGGGCGTCGTGAACTTTTAGAGATAGGCCCGTTAGCAGAGTGGATTCAGAAAGTGCCTGAGCTAGATGAGGAGTATAGCGAGGTCTGGGTTGTGTACGAAGGCCTTTTGGGGAGAATCCTCCTTAAGGATAAAATTCGAGAGCAATCGCGTCCTGTATTGGATGCTTTAGATAAACTTGGCGTTCATACGGTCATGCTTACCGGAGACCGTCGTCATGCAGCACAATCTGTAGGAGAGGCTTTAGGCATTAAGGAAGTTTGTTTTGGATTAAAGCCCGAGGATAAAGTTGCTGTAATCAAAAAATACACTGAGCAAGGAAAGAAGGTGGCTATGGTGGGTGATGGCGTGAATGATGCGCCAAGCTTGGCAGCTGCTTTTGTTTCTGTAGTGATGGGAGCTCGTGGGAGCGATGCGGCCCTTGAACAGAGCGAGCTTGTGTTAATGGAAGATCGTATCGAGAATTTCTTGAGTGCCTTTTATCTGAGTAAGCGCGCTTGTAGGATTATTCGACAAAATCTTGTGATCTCTTTGGGAACGATCATCATTATGGTGGGCTCTTCAATTGCAGGTTGGGTGCCTCTGTCTTTAGGTGTTTTCGCTCATGAAGGGTCAACAGCTTTGGTTTGCTTGAATAGTTTACGTTTACTCCTTAAAGGCAGTAGTGAAAATAAATCATGACAATTAGAGTACATAAAATAATCTTGTTATTGCTTTTTGTTTGTATCATCGCTTTAGGTGCGTTTTTCTCGACTCAATGGATAGGGAATTGGCGTGTATATATGGCAACGCAAGAAGGAAACAGAGAGCTTAAGCAAGAGCTTGAGTCCCTTCATCGAGAGGTTAATAAGCATGAGGCCTATTTGAAACGTCTACTGACAGACCCTGTGTTTTTCGATTCTGTTGTACGCCAGCGTTTAGGCTATACTCGAGAGGATGAAGTTGTCTATCGCTTCGAAGAGGAAGACTTAAAGCAGCAGCTGCCTTCATTTAATTTTAATTCGATGTAGTAATAGTCGCATGGAAACACAAACTTTAATAGATATCTTTAAAGAAGCAGGGCAAGGCCATGTCTTTAGATTTTGGGACGAGTTGGATGAGTCTCAAAAGGAGCACCTACTTGCTCAGGCTCGTCAGATAGATTTGCCTCTGCTAAAAAAGTTGATTGATCAAGAAGAAGAGGCGCTTAAGGCCGATGCCTATGACTGGAGTTCAATCACTCCAGCGCCTTATATAGCTCATCCAAGCCAAGGGGGTACATCTCAACCTTGGGAAGAGGCAGCACACCTTGGAGAAGAGGCTTTGCGTGCGGGGCGTGTGGCAGCATTTACCGTAGCAGGAGGCCAGGGAACTCGCTTAGGATATGAAGGGCCTAAGGGTGCTTTCCCTGTTACACCAATACGTCGTAAGCCTATCTTTCAGGTATTTGCCGAAAAACTACGCACTGCACAGGAACGTTATGGCGTGGACTTTCATTGGTTTATCATGACAGGCCTAGAAAACCATGAAGCTACGATCGCTTTCTTTAAAGAGCATTCCTTCTTTGGCTTAGAGCACGTTCATTTCTTTAGGCAAGGGGCTTTTCCTGCGGTGAACCAATCGGGAAAGCTGATTCTTTCAGCAAAGCATAGCATTGCAATGTCCCCAAATGGACACGGTGGGGCGCTCAAAGCACTTGTTGAAAGCGGAGCAACCCAGACAATGAAGACATTGGGTGTAGACATTATAAGCTTCTTTCAGGTGGATAATCCTTTGATCAATGTTATTGATCCAGCTTTTATTGGGTTCCATTTGAGTCAAAACTCAGAGATGTCGAGTAAGATGGTTCCTAAATCTTCTGCAGAAGAACGTGTGGGTGTTTTTTGCTCAGAGAAGGATCACCTTCGTATTATAGAGTATAGCGATTTTCCTGAAAGCCAGGCACAGGAAAAAGATGCTGATGGAGTATTAGCCTTTCGCTGTGGTAATGTTGCTATTCATACCATTAATCGTGATTTTGTGGAGCGCTTGGGCGGTCATGATGCTTCTGCTTCAATGCCCTATCATTATGCGAAGAAGAAAGTGCTTTGCATTGACTCTGAAGGAAACCCACTGGCCCCAGAACACCCGAATGGAACTAAGTTTGAGCTTTTTATTTTTGATGCGCTCACTTTTGCTAAGAACCCAATTGTTATTGAAACAGAGCGTGCGCGTGAATTTAGCCCTGTTAAAAATGCTCAAGGGGCTGATTCAGTCCAAACTTGCCATGATGACCAGCTTAGGCTTTTTGCCCGCTGGGCTCAAGCAGCAGGGGTTGATGTTCCTGTTGATGAGTCAGGACTGCCTCCCTTTTCATTTGAAATAAGCCCTTTATTTGCAGATAATGAAACTACCTTTGTTGAGCGATTTAACAGCCTAGACCCTAAGCCTGAAATAAAAGAAGGCACTTATTTAGAATAACCACTATGAAAACAGCTACGCCTACAGCTCCTTTGTGGGAGTCAATCTGCCAGGCTCATAAGGCCGGCAAGTTACTTGATGGAACCAAAGAAAACCTAGAAGCTTGGTTGCAAGAAAACTTTCTACCTGAGTGGGGGCTTTGTGCTATAGAGTCTTTAGTCAAACAAGAAGCTTGGGATGAGTTGAATGATCGTTTTTATAAGACTCTTGCATTTGGTACTGGAGGTATGCGTGGACGGACCATTGCTAAAGTGCATACCGAGGCTGAAATGGGGACGCCTTCTGAGCAAGGAACCCCTGAGCATGCTGCAGTAGGCAGTAATGTGTTAAATGATTTTAATATCATTCGAGCGACAATGGGTTTATACCGTTATGCTGACGGTTTCTTAAAGGCAAGGGGAGCACACCTGGAGGCCCCTAAACTTGTGATAGCCCATGATGTGAGACATTTTTCACGTCACTTTTGTGAACTAGCTGCTTCAACATGGACGGAACTGGGTGGTAAAGCGCTTATTTTTGAGGGCCCTCGTTCTACACCTCAGCTTAGTTTTTCGGTGCGTGCATTTCAGGCAACAGCTGGTGTTGTAGTCACGGCAAGTCATAACCCTCCTCATGATAACGGTTATAAGGTTTATTTTGAGGATGGTGCTCAAGTAGTTTCTCCTCATGCAGAAGGGATTATTGATGAGGTAAACCGAGTTGGCCTGGAAGAAATTCCTCATTTTCTGGATAAAAAACTAGAAGGCGTTGTCGTCTTACCGCCTGAGGCTGAAGAGAGTTATTTTAACACAGTGAGAGAGTCGGTCATTGATTCGGAGCTTATGAGTAAACAGGCGCCCTCAGTTGTATTTTCTTCAATTCATGGCACAGGGCAGGTGACTTCCATCCCTGCAATGAAGGCCATGGGGGTTGATGTGACTGAGGTTGCTGAGCAAGCCAGTATGGATCCTAATTTCCCTACAGTGGAATCTCCTAACCCTGAATATGCTGAAGCACTCAGCATGGGGATTAAAAAAGCTAAAGAAGTTAATGCAGATTTACTTCTTGCTACTGACCCTGATGCAGACCGCATGGGAATGGCCGTAAAGACTTCCTCTGGTGAGATGGAGTTGTTTACAGGGAATCAGATTGGATCTGTTTTAGCTGAGTATCGCATTTTTCAATATAAGGCCAAGGGCTGGATTCCTCAGGAGGGAACGCAGTCAGCAGCCTTGGTTAAAACATTTGTGACCAGCCCGCTTCAAGACACTATTGCGAAGGCGCACGGCTTGAAAGTGATTAACACTCTAACAGGATTTAAGTGGATAGGGGAGAAGCTCAAAATTTATGAGGAAACCCTCAAGGAAGCGTTGTATGACCAAGAAGGCCTAGGTTTAGATTATGACTGGACTACTCACCGCAAACGCGCGGAACTTCTAATGAAGCATAGTACTTTCTTTGTTTTTGGAGGGGAGGAAAGTTACGGCTATTTAGGTACGGATAGTGTCCGGGATAAAGATGCTAATGCTGCTGTATTGATGATCTGTGAATTAGCAGCCTACCTGAAGTCAGAAGGACTGACCTTTCCTGAGTATTTAGATCAGATTTACCTTAAGTATGGTTATTTTAAAGAGGATCTTTTGAGTGTTTATTACGAAGGTGCAGCAGGGGCCCAAAAAATCCAAAACATTTTAACCTCTTATCGTGAAAATCCACCTAAAGATTTTGACGGTGTCGGAGTAAAAAATTTTACAGACTTTGGGGTTCAAGAAATTAAGGACGACGATGCCCGACGTATCCCAAGCCAAGATTTTTATTTTATAGAGCTTGAAAATGGCTATCGCTATGCAGTCAGAGGTTCTGGGACTGAGCCTAAAATAAAGTTCTATTTATTTGCGCATACTCCTATTCAGGATGCTAACGACTTGCAGTCAGTCAAAGATCAAACACAGGAGACCTTGAGGGCACTTAAGACAAATATTGAAAGAGATGCCCAATCACGGGCCGAGAAATAATGCGCTGGAAGTGTATTTGTGCTTACGATGGGACAGACTTTTACGGCTGGCAGAGCCAGACCGGGGGTAACACCATCCAAGATCTCATAGAAGCTCAATTAAAGAGAGTTTTCAAAAAGCCTGTGCGTATTCATGGGAGTGGGCGTACAGACTCAGGTGTTCATGCTCAAGGGCAAACGTTTCACTTCGATGGAGTCTGGAAACATAGTAAAGAAGACCTCCTGACCGCACTGACCTCTAAGCTTCCTGAAACAGTCCAGATTTCTTCCCTTGAAAAAGCTACAGACGACTTTCACGCGCGTTACAGTGTTGTAGGCAAACGTTACCGCTACAATCTCTTCTTGGGGTATGCGCCCCCTACGGAGACACGCTATTGTTGGTCCTTAGGCCGGCGTGATCTCGATATCGATTTGATGCGAAAGGCAGCTGACGGTCTTTTAGGTAAGCACGACTTTTCAGCCTTTGGCGTGCGTACTTCAGCCAAAGAGAACCCTGTTAAAGATTTAAGGCGCTTGGATGTAGTCATTAAAGGCCCTCGGTTAAAAGTTACTACAGAAGCTAGCGGCTATTTGTATAAAATGGTTCGCAGCCTTGTCGGAGCTCTGGTTGAAGTAGGGATCGGAAAACTTAAACCTCAAGATCTTAAGACTATCCTAAAAAGCCGTAAGCGTACCCACAAAATCCCCACCGGACCTGCCCGAGGCCTATTTCTCGATAGAGTTTTTTATTAGACTATTTTTGGGTCTTATTGGATAGGGTATGTCTTCAATGAAGTCTTTTGGTCTGCAAATGGAGTTTTCTTGCGCTTCCGGTTCGCATGTACTGCTTGTACATTTACTCTTCCGGTTCTCAGAATCCTCCATTTTCGTCTCAAAATCCATTAATTGACGACACACCCTAGGTGATTTATCATATAAACAAATGCTTTTAAATTCTAATCCCAGAAGCCATCCTAGCCAGACTTATCCAGTATTGCGTCGTCCGTCTTCAGGGCTTATAACTTTAAAATCTCTTTATTTCTCCAGTAAATTAATTATCCAATAAGACCCTATTCCCCTCCCTTGCGTTATATCTAAAGGATACCCCTATGACTTCCCCAACAAGCACTTTTGAGCAAAAAGCTCCGTATTGGAGTAATGTTTTATTTGCAGTCCTCCTCTGGGGGACCTTGTTCCTGCAGCTGAGTTTTGAGTGGCGCTATAATGTACAGTACAATTATGGCCTCTTTATTCCTTTTGTAGGGTTTTATCTTATTTACTTACGTTGGGAGGATCGTCCTGCTCCAGAGCCAAGCAAAGGCTCAAGCCTTACACTTTTATTAGGTCTTTTATTGTTTATCGTTCTGCTTCATTACCCCCTTAAGATTCTTTTTGAGGCGAATGTAGACTGGCGATTAATCCATTGGACCCAGGGTCTATTTGTCCTTTTGGGGTCTTTATTCCTTATTTCTTATTGGGGGGGGACACCTTGGGTGAGGCATTTTATCCTCCCTATTTGTTTTTTGCTGTTTGCAATCCCCTGGCCTAAAACCGCAGAGCTTTTCCTGATCGAGGTCTTGTTGCGTTTTGTGACGATGTGTACGGTGGAGGTTCTTAATTTATTAGGTATTTATGCACACCAAAGCGCAAATTATGTTCACCTCTCAACTGGGCCTATGCGTATGGCTGAAGCCTGCAGCGGGGTGCGCTCATTCCAGTCAACGCTGATGTTAGGCTATTTCTTGGGTGAGTTATATCGCCTAGGGCTTTTGAAACGGGGCATTTTGCTTGTTTTGGCAGCCTTTTTTGCCATTACGCTTAACGTAGTACGCACGATGGGTCTTGCCCTGATTGCTAATAGCTACGGGATGGATGCTATGGCTTACTGGCATGACATGACCGGTTATTTTGTCTTTTTAGGCTGTTTGTTGATCCTGACTTTTATTGCCTTAGGCATTCGGGGTACACCCGTAATTATCCAAGCTAATAAGGAAGCACTGAATACAAAGCCCCGTTTTCTAAGTTGGCCGCCCATGTTGTTTTTAATTGGGTTGCTCTTGTTTACTCAGCCTGTTGTGTATTTGTGGTATACGATCCGTCAGCCTGTACCGAAAATGACTGAAGAGTGGGGGATTGCATGGAATAAAATGGGTCCAGAGGTTGAGGAAAAGCGTATTCCTGTAGATATTCAGCAAACACTCGTTTATGATCGTGGTGTGATGGCTAATTGGGTAGACAAGGCAGGCTTACGCTGGAGAGCCTTCTTTATGGAGTGGGATATTGGTAAGGCTGCTCAGGTGGCAGGGTTTCATAGCCCGGAGCTTTGCCTTCCTTCTGCCGGCTGGACTGATTCTTATCAAAATAACATCTTCACATGGAAGCGCGGTGATCTTGAGCTAGTATTCACTACCTATACTTTTGAATATTCTGGCTATATTATCTACGTGTTTTACGCCCAGTGGGACCCCGTAGGCTATCCTTATTATGAAAAGGGAGGCCGAATGCACTTGGACCGTTTTCAGGATGCCTGGGATGCCGATGTTAAAGACGGTAAAAAGATCTTACAGGTTATTGCCATGGACGCTCCCTCCCTGGAAGTGGCTAAAAAAGCCTTTATTCAGATGTTAGACCGGTCTGTCGAGATCGAGAAGCAGCCCTAGTTGTTTTCTTGCTGAATACGGATGGCCTCTTCAAGGCTAAGTTGTCGCTTAAGTGCGGTTTGCTTTGCTTCATCGATGGTTTGGTGCTTTTGCCTCAGTTGCTCAAGTTCCCGCTGGTTATCGTTAAGCTGCTCAACAATAGTCCTCATTTCCTCTTGGATCTCACTTTCTGGTGAGGCTTCTGCTAAATCTTTTTGTTGGGTGAGCGCCTGGGCTATCCCTTCTTCAAGGGCTTGGATCTTGGTTTCGAGTTTGGCGGCTGTTGTTTCAGCTTGAGTTCGTGCCTCTTCCTCCTTCTCGAGTTGTTCAATTAAGGCGTCTAATTGCTTGCCTTCTTGGGTTTGGGCCCGGGCTTTTTCAGCTTCAATTTCTTGGAGGAGTTTTTTCTGGTAGCTGCTTCTTTGCTTAGATTCTTGCTGGACCTGGGTGGTCTTCTGGGCGGAAAGGGCAAATTGCTGGCTTTGCTGCTGCGTTTGGGCTTGGCGCTGCTGCATATGGCCTTGGGTTATTCCCCAGACAATAAGTACGCAAAGTATTGATACAGCGCAAGATACCCAAGAGCGTTTCATTTCTCTTCTATATATAACTTTTTGAGGGCTAACTGTGAACAAAAAAGGACTGTTTTTTTAATAAAAAGGTTGCAAGCAGCTCACCCTAAAGGGTACGGTACTGTACGCTTTGTATTTATGATAACTACAAATCAAATAATTATCTAGTTTCTAGGCTTTGTTCGATCCTTTGGTTCGATGGTTCACCAAAGGTTTTTTCATGCTTAGGAAAGACCCTTGTGATAACTCTTAAATTTTAACTTTATAACACGCGATGGCAGCAAACACTAAAGAGCAGGTACTGGATACCCCTTTTGCCCCTGTTGAGGCTCAGTCTCAGACACAAGTAGATAAGGCCTATTCTTATTGGCGTTTCCGTCTGATGCTCACCCTGATTATTGGGTACTCTGCTTTTTACGTAGTGCGTCAGAACTTTTCTATGGCTGTCCCTAGTATGCTTCATGAGTTGGGGTATACTAAAAATCAAATCGGGTGGGTCTTTACTACGTTTAGTATTGTTTACGGAATTTCGAAGTTTATTAGCGGGACAATTAGCGACAGGTCTAATGCCCGCTATTTTATGACTATTGGTCTACTCGGTGCTGCTGCAGTTAATCTAGTAATGGGCTTTTCGGAGTCTATATTCCTCATTGGTGTGATGTATGCGGCAAATGGCTTTTTTCAATCCATGGGGTGGCCTCCGTGCACACGTTTGCTAACGCATTGGTATGGCCCGAGCCAGTTAGGTACGCGTTGGGGGATTGTGAATGCATCTCACCAAATCGGGAGCGTTGTTATTTTGCTAGGGGCTTTTTGGTTAATAACTAATTACTCTTGGAGGCATGTATTTATTGTTCCTGGCTTCGGTTGTCTGGCCTTAGCTCTTTTTGTGTTCATGCGCCTGCGTGATGTTCCTACTTCTTTGGGTTTACCTTCTATTGAAGAGAAAGAAGGTCTTGTGACTGAAGCGCAAGCCGCAGAAGCTAGCGCTGAAGAACGCTTAACTTACCGCCAGATTTTCTTTGAGAAGATCCTCCCTAATAAACCTTTGTGGTGCGTGTGTATTGCCAATTTCTTTGTCTATATCGTGCGTATGGGGGTTTTCAATTGGGGCCCTACCTTCCTTCAGGAGTATAAAGGTATTGATTTATTCCAGGCAGGTAAGCAGCTTTCGCTCTTTGAGATTGCGGGTCTAGTGGGCGGCTTCTTGGCAGGCTGGTTGTCAGATCATTGGTTTAGAGGGCGTCGTGGCCGGGTGAGCTTCCTGTATATGGTTGTTTTAGCTTTTGCAGTGGCTGGTTTCTGGTTTGTTCCTGCATCTATGCCGTTTGTAGGTGTTTTCTGTTTATTTATGATGGGCTTTTTGGTCTATGGACCGCAAGTCTTGGTAGGCGTTGCTGCTGCAGAATTTGGTTCCAAAAAAGCAGCCTGTGCTGCAGCTGGGCTTACCGGTACCTTTGGGTACTTAGGGGGGGCAGCTTCTGGGATTGGTGTGGCTTATGTAGCTACAAATTGGGGTTGGGGTGCTACTCTATGCTCGTTCGTTGTTGCAGCAGTTCTCGGTGCACTTTGCTTCCTATGTATTTGGAATAAGACCGAGCAAGCTATTCCTGAAAAGAAGTAAGCTTTTTTAAGCTTTTTGCTTCTTAGAGGGCTTAGGTTTTTTCTTCTTGCTCTTGGTCGCTTTCTTCGCGGTACTTACTTTTTGTGGCGTTGTCCCATTATTGCTGTAGCCCCAGAGCTTATTCGTTTTAATGAAATTAGCTACCTGTTTGGGGACGACTAGCTCCCAGTCTTTGTCGCCTTCTTTAATCTGATTGGTGATAGAGCGTGAGAGAATGCCTAAATATTCTGGGTTAAATCCAATAACCGGCTCAATCGAGTGATTTTCGAGCAGGTAGCTATATAGGCTGCGCAAATGAGTCTTTACTTGTAGATTTTGTGCCGTAATGAGCATGTCTGAGGTAAACCCACTCACATCCATTTGCCCCTCGAGGTTCCCCTGGGACAGCTCAATATATTGATTGTAGCAATCTCCTTTCATGGGATAAGCATAGAGGCGTATGTCTTCTTTAAAGAGGCGTCCACAGGCTTCTAAGATGCCCCCATCGAGGTTCTCGTAGTATTGCTCATTAAAGATTTCTAGAAGCAGGTTAATGCCAAGTACAATCCCGATCATCTCTTTGGTGTAGCGGCGTAAATAAGCACTCAGGCGATAGTATTCCGAGTAATTGGAAATGAGCACATGGTACCCTAAAGCGGTGATGGTATCTACTCGATCCAATAAATCACTTAGAGGGACATCATTTGCTAAGAGGTTGTGCATCGTCATTTCAAGTAACACGAGCACCTTTTTCCCTCGTACCTTGGGTTCCTGCACAAACTGAGACCCTGCACACTCTAGCATATCTAGGTGGACATTATTGATCGGGCAAAAAGAGCCCCGCTCTAGCATGATAGCTTTTTTATAAAGGACTTCTGAAGGTTGAAGTACGCTTCGATTGCTTCCAAACATTACAGCTTTGGTAAGGTCTACTTCAACAAGCTCCATACTTAAGACACGATTGTCTACCCCTTCAAAGCAGATGCCATCCACCGTAATCATATCGATCTCAATCTTGTGCCCGCGTAGGCCATCTTTGAGTGACTTAATGAATTCGCGGCTGTCTTGATGGTAGTGGTAGGCTCCATATACTAGATTTACCCCAATAATACCTAATGCATTTTGTTGCTCTCGGTTAGAGTCATCAAACATGCGTACGTGGATTACAATATCATTGGTGGGGGCTTTAGGGGAAAGCTGGAAGCGAACACCCATCCACCCGTGGCATTCATTTGTCCCTTTGAAGTTCCGAGCTGATACGGTATTAGCAAAAACAAAGAATCGAGTATCATCTCCACGTGCTTTACCAAGCCGTTCTTCAAGTAAGTCATACTCATGCCCAAGCATTCTGATGAGTCGATCCTGAGATACGTACCGTGTACTGGCCCCATAAATCTCATCGCTGAACTTCATGTCATAGGCTGACATACTCTTGGCTACAGTTCCTGCGGCGGCTCCTACCTGAAAGAAATGACGCGCAACCTCTTGTCCTGCACCGATTTCGGCAAAAGTTCCATAGACACTTTCATCAAGATTAATCGTAAGGGCTTTATTAGCCGTGGTAAGTTCTTTGGGGTTCATTGTCATGGCATTCAGGGGTGTATGCAATCTGTAGCACGAAGCATTCCTTAATGCTTAATACTAACGGGTTTTGAGTATTTTTAAACTCTAAAAGTCAAATACGCTCTTAATCCTAAGCGCGTGCAGTGATATACTCGATTGTCTGGCGCAAGCCTTCTTTTAGGGGAAGGAAGTCTTTTTGGGTGACTTCTAGTAAGGTCGTGAGGTGTTTAGAGATACATGTAGAATGCAGGGGGTCTCCAGCAGGCAGAGGGCTATATTGGGCGTTTAGTTGGGTATTGAACAGCTTAGCTAGGAGTTCGGCTAGGGCTTGAATACTAATTGAGTGCCCTGTGCCTATGTTAGTCACTTCGCAGCAGGGTTTGCCGTGTAGGCGTTGCATGCCTTTGATGAGCAATTTCGCTATGTCTTTAACAAAGATAAAGTCTCGTGTTTGTTCTCCGCCAAAAAGAGTAATGGGGCGCTGCTCAATGAATTGCTTAATAAAAATAGAGATAACCCCTGAGTAAGGGTTATTGGGGTCTTGGCGTGGTCCGTAGACATTGAAGAAACGCATGCCCATGGAAGGAAGCTGGAAAAGCTCGTGACACGTTTTCGCATATTGCTCTAGGCAATATTTATCCGCTGCGTAGGGAGACTTTAGGTGTACTTGGGCTTGCTCATCATCCCCTGCAGGCAAGTTCCCATAAACCGCAGAGCTTGAAGCATAAACAACTGGGGTTTGTTTTTCTTTAGCATGATCAAGCACATTCAGGCTTGAGGCTATATTGTTTATCGAGCTGTTCTTAAAGTCTTTAATAGATAAAGGTACCGAGACTTGTGCAGCCAAGTGGAAAATCCCATCAATGGCTTCGAGCTTTTTTAGGTTATAGTCTTGGAGCTTCGCATCAATGAATGCTGCCCCTTGGATCGCGGCTAAGTTATCTTCCGAGCCTGAGGAAAGATCATCAATGATGGTAACAGTATTGCCTGAGGCAAGCAGTGCCTCAACAAGGTGTGAGCCTATAAACCCAGCTCCTCCAGTAACTAAATAATGCATTACTTTAAGCTAAAGATTTTTGAAGGCGCCCGATGAACCAGAAATAAAGACCAAATAAGCCCAAGAAGCTACTGAAGAGAATGCGCTCAGGGGTTTGATAGAGCTGGCTAAATACCCCAATCGTAGCACAAACCAAAGCAGCTGTAGCTATAGTAAATAAGGACTGCTTGTAGGAAAGGCCTGCTTTTTGGAGGATATGATGGAGGTGGTTGCGGTCTGCTTTAAATGGAGATTGGCGCTTAAATATCCGGCGTAGCATGACAGTGACTGTATCAAAAAGTGGGATTGCAAAGACCCAAAGTGCAACTGAAGGGGACATGGCCTGAACATTATCTTGAGCTAAAAGGATAGAGAACCAAGCAACACTGAACCCTAAGAACATGCTTCCTGCATCTCCCATGAAGACTTTCCTTCGTCTTCCAAAGATACCTAAGTTAAACAGTAGAAACGCAATAATGATAGCAGGGAACACTAGGAGTAGAGCGCCTATTTCTTCAAACCCTGCAGCAAAGGCCAAGATACTCATTGCAGTAAAGGTGATTAGGGTGAGAACCCCTGCAAGCCCATCAAGTCCGTCGATCATATTTACCGCATTCACAGCACCTACAACGGCAAAGACGGTAAAAGGAACGGCCCAAACTCCAAGATCTACAGCAATACCAGCTCCGGTTAGGTCTCCTAGGTTCCAGAGCATTAGGCCACCGATGAGGGCCATGACTAGGGCAGATGCTATCTGGGCAAGGATTTTAATGTTGGCAGACAGACAGTGATAGTCATCAAAAACGCCTACACAAATCAGTACTAATTGTGCTACTAGTAAGGTCCATAAGCCATTCACTGTTGGGGTGAGCAGGAGGATTCCTACCCCAAAGCCTAAAAACATAGCTAAGCCGCCAATTAAGGGAATTGTGCCTGTATGTTGCTTGCGCGTGTCAGGATGGTCCACAAGGCTGAGGTGAATTGCCAAAGGACGGAGTAGCCGTAGGGAAAGTACAGATGTGGTGAGGACTATAATAAATTTCCACCAATAAATCATATAAAATTTTATTTAGACGAACTACCTTAGTAGGTGGATAATCGGGGAAAATTTCCTTGAGACTAAAATAGTAATATAAAGGTTTTTTAGGCTATATGCAGCTTATTATTGTGGTGGTGGTACTTAAGTGTCAAGATATAGAGCAGGTCCTTAGTAATAAAAAAACCTCAAACCGTACCTATGCTTAATTATATAAGAATTGAGAATCTTGCATTGATGAATGAGGTCTCTTTAGAATTCTCACCTGGGTTTACGGTTGTGACTGGAGAGACTGGAGCTGGTAAGAGCGTATTACTAGGGGCGTTAAGCCTCCTTTCTGGGGCTAGGGCTGATAAAACGGTTATTCGACAAGCAGCCCAGGCTTGTCATGTAGAAGCATCGCTGTTTTTTGAAGCTCCATGTGCTATTAACAAATTTCTAGATTCTTTAGGGCTTCCTCTCTGTGAGGATGGCACTCTTTTGCTCAAACGTATTGTTGCCCGAGACAAAGGCTCCCGAGTTCATATTAACGGGGCTTTGGCTCCTGTAGCGGTCTTGCAAAGACTCGGAGAGCTTTGGGTCGATTTCCATGGCCCTGGAGAGCCTCAAAAGCTGTTTCATGAAAAGTACCAGCTAGCGATGTTAGACCTCTTTGCGCAAGTGGATGAACTTCTAGAGGAGTACCAAGTGCATTACCGCCAGTGGACAGACTTGCTACAACAGATTGAGGCTATTAAAAATACAGATCAATTGAATGAAGATGAACTGGCTTTCGTGCAAAGTCAGATTGAAGCGATTGAAGCAGTGGATCCTTCTGTAGAGTCTGTCACAGCTTTGGAGAGTGATTTTAATCGCTTATCACGCTTGCAAGAATTGAGTGAAGCAGCGGGCAATTTAGAGGCAGGGCTTTCTAGCAGTATGCCTTTTCCGGAGCTCATAAAGAAAGCACAAGTTTTAGTAGAGATTGATCCGAGTACTGCTAAACCTCTTGAAGAGCGCTTGCATTCTCTGATTGTAGAGCTTGAGGACTTAGCGAGTGAATATGGCTCTCTTGTCCAAGAAGATGCTTGGGATCAGGAGGCTATACAAGCAACTCAGACACGTATGCACGCTTGGCTAGAGATTAAGCGTAAGTATGGCCCTGATATAGCATCTGTTCTAGAGCGTTATAAGGCCTTGAAGCAAAAGGTGGCTCTACAGACAGATTTGGAAGGCATGCTTGAGAATCTGAATACACAGGCCCAGACTGAGGAAAAAAAGCTTCGATCTCTAGCAGAGAACTTGCATGTTCGACGTGTTAAAGCAGCTAAGTTGTTGGCCCGTGATTCTAGCAAATTGCTTTTGAGCCTAGGCTTTAAAAAAGCAGGCCTTCAAATAGAAATGAAGACTGAACCAACCTTGGGCCCTGCGGGCTATAGCACGTGCCAGTTTTTATTTTCACCTAATAAAGGACAAGACTTGCTCCCCCTTAATAAAATAGCCTCTTCTGGAGAGACAGCACGCGTTATGCTTGCCTTTAAAGCGGTTTTGGCTCGTGCGGATAATACTCCGCTTCTCGTATTTGATGAGGTTGATGCTAATGTAGGAGGAGAGATTGGTGCGGTTGTAGGCCAAGAGTTAGCTAAATTAGCTATAGGTCATCAGGTTCTATGTGTGACGCATTTACCTCAGGTGGCAGCACTCGGAAAAAACCACTATGTGGTGACTAAAGATACAGTAGGCAAAGGAACCCAGGTTACTATTAAGGCTATCGACCAAAACCCTCAAGAGCGTGTTACCGAAATAGCACGCATGTTAGGCGATCGTGAGTCTGCCTCAGCCCTGAGTCATGCCGAAGAGCTCCTGTATAAAGCTACGCAACCTAAAGCCATTACGGCGAGCTGACTTAGCACAAAAGCAAGCAAGGCAACAAAAGCACTATCCATAAAGCCATAAGAGTGTAAGCCTACGCTGAGCATGTTAGTCCCGAACCAAGACCAGCTGGTGATGATATTTCCAAAAACAGCCATGATCATGAAGCCGTGTGCCCCCACAAGCTTTCCCCAGCGGGCGTGGAGCATAATCGCGCACCATAAGACAATAAGGAGTGCTCCATTTTCTTTAGGGTCCCAGCCCCAAAAACGCCCCCAGCTTTGATCGGCCCAAATGCCTCCTAGCATCGTGCCTACAAAACTAAAGAGTGTCGCAAAGCAAATGACGCCATAGATCATTGAGTAGCAAGATTGAATGAATGGCTTATCGAGCGTGCGTGAAAATATAGATTTGAAAATTCCAAAAATACTTAGTGCTCCTGCTAAAAACATTGCTGAGTAACCTAAGGTAACGACAACAACATGAGTCGAGAGCCAAAAGTTAGAGTCTAGCACAGCACGGACTTGCTCAAGTGTATCTCCAGACGTTCCTAGGTGATGCGCTATGACTAAAGTGGTTGATCCTACCATGGTAGCTACTGCAGCACCCAGTCCATTACGGTAAAAACGCTCTAATAATAAACCAAACAATACAGCCCCCCAACCAACAAAGATGGCCGAAGAATATAAATTAGTAACAGGCGGGCGTGCTTGAATATAAGTGCGTGCGGCTAAGCCAAAGGTATGAACCGCAAAGGCAAGCAGTAACACATAGAATGCATTACGCAGGAGTGATTGTGTCTGGAAAAGCCACCCCATTAGAATGAGTACAAAAGCAAAAATATAAAGTAGTATGCTCCTGTAAAAAGGCTCAAATTGATTGAAAAATGCTTCAAACTTTACCTTCCCTAAAGAAATATGTCCGGCTAATAGTATTTCTGTTTCGGTGAGAGTAGTATTGAAAAGGTCAGGCTCTGATTGACGGTATGCTGAAATAAGTTGAGCATAATTTTGTGTGATGGTATCTACAGATCCTTGAGGGATCGCGTCTAGAAGACTGTGCCCTACATTTTTCCAAGTTTCTTCAGGAGTGGCTACTGGAATAATACCTAGTGTTGAGGTTTTAGAAACCTCGAGGTAATGATCTGCAACAAATGCAAATTGTTGCAAGGCTTCTTCGTTAAAAGGCTTCCCTTCTTGTTGAAGGCGTATGGCTTCCATTCCGGGGCCTATAAGTGCTACCCAGCTAGCATATTCAAGCGTGAGTGAATCGAGCATCCCCATCGGGTGTAAGCCGTAGAGTGTTTTGGTATAAAGTGTGAGGGCATTGTAAAGCTTGTTAAGTTGTTGTTCAAACACAGACCGATTGTCTGGGTCTGGGTTCATTTTTTGGTACTGCTGGGCTAGTGTAGGAAAGAAAGGCTGTAGTTGGTTGAATGAAAAGTATTTACCTTCTTCATCCGTCCACCCCAAGAGACCAAGTACTTCCGGATTGTCGATACGAAAGACTGGGTAGTTGTGGGCAGACTCTGGGAACATCGTCATCTCCATGAACCATGTAGTCGGATGTATAGTTCCATGCTCTCGTACAACAACGACCTGCTTGCCACTTAGCTGTAGCAATGTGTTCCGTGCAACAGTATCTATAGGCTTAATCCGTCCATCATGCTGAACAGGGAGTGCGCCAAATTGAGTATAATCAAATTTAGAAGAAATCTTCGGGGGGAGGAAACCAAGCCCTATCAGGGTTAGGGCACCTGCTAAAATAAAAAAGTTTAAAATTTTATTCACGTTTCTTTAAGAAGAGAATCAGGTAAGTAGAAAATTGAAAGAATAGTCCTAAGCCTACCAAGAGTACGGCGTAATAAGGAAGGCTTCGGATAGGGTTCTTAACAACTTGGAGGATGGAAGTGTTGCCGCCAGGTACAAAAGAAGCTTGGAAAAAGGTGTAGTCTGAATACCGAAGAGGGTGATTCATGTAAATAAGGACTTGTCGATCTTCGGAGTGCTCGGGGTTTACGAGTTGTACCAAACTTGAGAAGTGTTTAGGAACATTCGTTCCCGGGTAGCGCTCGTGAGTGAATTCAATTAGACTGAGAGAGAAAGGGTAGTAGGTCCTTTTGAAACGTAAGGCTATTTCATAAGTCTTGCCTTGGTAGTCAAACTGTTGTGGTGGAAAGCGGTCTGAGTCTAGAATGCTAGATACAAGCCAGGTTCCTAAAGGGCCTTCATCGGTATTGATAGTGATATAAGCTGTTTGGGCATTTACCACATTGTCTTGGCGGCTCAATGGTTGAGGAAATACGACTAATCCCATTTTTGCCCCAGCCCCTGCAGTTGCCAAAGTAGGGACTGCTTCCGGATTTTGAGCCTGTAGCCCAAGTTCTGCATTCGGGTAGTAGTGTAAGGTTGTTAGACTAAAAGGGAGGTTTGGATCTGTGACGGTTTTCCTTTCTTCGAGTAAGCTCGTTGGGATGCTGGTCACATAATCCATATAGGGATCACTTTTATCAATAATGACGAGCTCTGCTTGACGCATGTTTTGTGAAAAGCGCACTGCTTGGCCTTTATCGAGGGCCATTTGGCTTTCTTCTTGGAGCATGCCCGTGAGGAACCCGCTAACAATAAGGAAGAGTAGTCCTGTGTGGATACAAGCAATTCCTATTTTTTGCCAAGAAAGCCGGAAGTGGGTGAAGTGCGCGCAGATCAAATTAATGATCAACAAAATCCCTAAAAGGAATCCTCCAGGTAAAGGGATGAAAAATGTTTGAAGGCTATTACCTCCGGGCCATTCTGCCGGATAAAACCATAGGGCAAGCCAGCTTTCAAAGTAGCGTTTTTGGGCTTCATAGATCCCTAGGTGTACCTGGTCAAGGGTTCCAAAAAATACAACCAAAAGCGCAAAACTCAGTAAGACAATCGTTAGGCGCAAAGAGGAAAAGAATTTAAGTAAACGCTTCATTTCAATTACGCTTCATCAAAATGGATAGAATCAAGAAAAGCCCGAAAGGCTGCTTCTTCTTGCAATACTAAGGCAGTCTCTCCCATAAGTTTAAAAAACCAAGTACTGCCTTGGTGGGGAACAATCGCAGCAATGATAGCCTGAGGGGTGTCGTCTGAATAGAGAATGAGGAG
Source organism: Opitutia bacterium UBA3534 (assembly GCA_002376875.1). GTDB lineage: Bacteria > Verrucomicrobiota > Verrucomicrobiia > Opitutales > UBA3534 > UBA3534. Next base: position 367,783 of record DFOT01000010.1, read on the forward strand.
TCGACAGGTCTTTCCATCAATAGCTACCCACAGGCTTTGTTTTTCTAGGGTAGGAGCATCAATGGAGCTTAGGCCAATTTGTCCTAGCCATCGATTCACATTTGCAAGGTCACCACCGACATCTCCAGGGAATGCAGCTGCAGTCACCTCGGCTTTTTGGTTATCTCGAGCAATATTCCAGCGTCCCTTGCGCATAGGGCCAGGGTCTTGAGTCTCCCAGTGGCGTGCAGGTTGCCAATTTGGGGTAGTAAACCCTGAGGTTTGTTGTGCAAGCCCGGGCATCATCTGGGGCGTGCCTGGAGCAGTTGCTTTGCTTTCTTCTTTAGGAATGCTATAAGTCGTGATGGTCTCCTGCTTGCAGCCGCATAGCACGAGCAAAAGACATAGGCCAAAGATGGGTAGTTTAGAGGGGGTCATTGTTAGTTTAGCAGAACCTATACGTTGAAGCGGAACAAGGCAACATCGCCGTCTTTAAATAGATATTCTTTCCCTTCCAGGCGGTAGCGCCCCGCTTCTCGTGCTTTTTGGTAGCTTCCCGCTTCAGTAAGATCTTCATAAGAGACCACTTCTGCTTTAATAAAGCCTTTTTCAAAGTCCGTATGGATGACACCTGCACATTCAGGGGCTTTCATTCCTTTTCTAAACGTCCATGCCCGTACTTCTTGCTCTCCTGCAGTGAAGTAAGAGGCTAGGCCTAATAAGTCGTAGCTGGCCTGAATTAGGCTTGAGACACCACTGTCTTTGATTCCAAGGTCTGCCAGAAATTCTTCGGCCTCTTCTTTAGAGAGTTCTCCTAGTTCAGCTTCAATTTTTGCACACAGCATACAGCAGCCTGCATCGTGGTGCTTCTTTACATAATCTTTCACCTGAGCGACATAAGTATTCTCATTTCCACTTACGAGGTCTTCTTCGGGGACATTACAGGCGAATAGTACCGGTTTTGCTGATAGTAGATGGAGGGATTTCATCAAATCCTTTTCCTCATCGGTAAGCTCTAGCATGTTGGCAGGCTTGCCCTCATTAAGATGTGGGACGACTTTCTCGAGCAAACTGACTAAAGCTACAGCTTCTTTATCATTACCCTTAGCTCTTTTTTTGTTTCGCTCTAACTGGGCCTCTGCGGATTGTAGGTCAGCTAAGATAAGTTCTGTGGCAATGACCTCAATATCACGCAAAGGGTCAACTGCTCCCATGCTGTGAATCACATCGTCATCATCAAAACAGCGTACTACTTGAACAATCGCATCTACCTTACGGATATTATCTAAGAATTTATTCCCGAGGCCTTCGCCTTGGCTTGCCCCTGCCACTAAGCCAGCAATATCTACAAATTCAATAGCAGCTGGGATGACCACATTGGTCTTGGCGATCTGGCGCAAAGGCTCAAGTCGCTCGTCGGGTACTTCCACAACGCCTACATTAGGCTCAATTGTGCAAAAAGGATAATTTGCAGCCTCTGCGTTTCGAGACCTCATTATCGCATTAAAAAGCGTACTCTTCCCCACGTTGGGTAATCCCACTATACCTACTTGTAACATAGGGTTAATCAAGTAAGCTCTGGGTCCTTAGGTCAAGTTAAACCGCGCTTTCAAACCGTCCATCAGCTCGCTTGGTGATGAGCGCCTTGATCTCCAGCATCATCAAGGCCGAGGCCACTGCTTGAGGCTCTAGCTCTGTCGCTTGACCCAAAGCATCATCACCCATGAGCCCTCCTTCACGTAAAGCACCCAAGACACAGCGCTCATCTTCGCTCAAATCAAGTTCTTGCCAAGCTGGCTCTTCGAATAATTCTTGTTGTGCAGGTTTTACTGAGCCCATCAAATAAGGCAATTCTTCTAGCAGATCTTCAGCTTTTGTGAGCAAGGTCGCCCCTTCACGAATAAGCTGGAGACACCCACGGGAGGATACTTGGTCGATTCTTCCCGGCACAGCAAAAACATGGCGGCCTTGTTCTGCTGCAAATCGTGCGGTAATCATGCTGCCGCCTTGCTTATCAGTTTCAATAACCACAACAGCCTGGGACATCCCTGCTATCAGTCGATTACGCCTTGGGAAACTCGTTTTGTCTCCGCGCTGGCCTAAGGCAAATTCACTCACGACTAAGCCTGTCTGAGCAATACGGTGGTACAGGCCTTCATTCTCAGGTGGGTAAATCACATCAAGCCCTGTCCCCAAGACTGCGACTGTTTTTCCTTGAGCCTCAAGCGCGCCTTCATGAGCTGCCGAATCAATCCCCCGGGCCATTCCGCTGACTATACAGAACCCACGGCTAGCAAACTCGCTAGCCAGCTTCCGGGCAACACCAAGCCCGTAGAGCGTACAGCGGCGGCTACCAATAATCGCTACATTCATCGCATTAGGGCGATAGTTCCCTAAACAGTAAAGCCCTGTGGGAGGGTCATAAATTTCTTTAAGTAAAGGCGGGTAACCATCATCTTGTAGAGTAATAAAGTCTGCGTGTAGGTGCGTGAGCCTTGCTTGTAACTTTGGTAAATCAACAGTAGTATCCCATTGATGGATTGTTTTTGCTAGGGTAGGGCCTACGCCTTCGGCCTTTTGGAGAGCATGCGGTGCGGCTGCTAAGATAGCACAAGGGTCATTATTAAAAGCTTCAAGCAAATGCTTCAGGGTTATTGGGCCAATGCCTGGTAAGGCCTGTAGGACCATGAAAGCTTGTTTGACTGTGGGTATTGAAGCGGGTGATTTTAAGAGCATCCCGTGCATTCTTCACGAAGTGCTTCGCTAAGGAAAGGCAAAAGATCTGTTGTTGCTGTAGCAGCTTGGCCTTGCTGGCGGGCGAGTAAGTCAGCGGCTAGCCCATGCCAAACAGCAGCTTGGCCTAAAATAAGTTCAGGCGTCTCTTCAGGCTTTTGAGCTAGCAGCCCTGCTGCAAGTCCGCTGAGGATATCTCCTGTGCCTCCTCGTGCTAGTACGGGGCCACCAAAAGTACTGCAAGTAGTCGTGCGGCCGTTGCAGATGCGTGTGATAGCGCCTTTAAGGAGTGTTGTGATGCGTGCTCTTTGGCAAAAATTTAGCAGGTGCATCTTATTATAAGGTTGGTTCTCTGATTTATTTAGGCGCATAAACTCCCCTTGATGAGGGGTTGCTAGGACAGATCCAAATTCTGAATTACGAGAGCTAGCGGCTTGCACGGTATCAATCTGGAGCGCATCAGCATCTAAGAGGACTGGAGAGGCTATGGTCTTTAATAATTTACTGACTAAGTCTATCGTTTCAGGTTCACGGCCTAACCCAGGGCCCGTGAGCAAAGCTGTAGCGTTTTTGCTTTTTTCTTTCACTAGTGCTAAGCTTTTAGAGCTAAGTGTCCCCGCAGAGGTTTCCGGGCAAGGAACCCACATCGCCTCAGGGACTGAGGTTGCCAATGTGGTAGCAATACTTTCTGGCGTAAATACGGTAATGAGCCCGACGCCTGAGCGCAAGGCCGCCTGAATACTCATGAGGAGGGCCCCTGGCATAGTGGTCGAGCCACTCACAATAAAGAGGTGCCCAAAGTTCTTTTTATTAACCGTACTGGGCCTTAGTTGGCGTAAAGGATCCAGGATTGTTTCATTTAAGATATGTTGGTTGGAGGAAAACCCTCCTGAGTAGTCTTCTTCAAAAAAACCAATATCTACCATGCGAATGCGTCCGGTATACTCTGTATTCTCAGGCCGGAATAGTGGGGTTTTGGCAATACCTGTAGCATAGGTAAAGTTTGCCTTAAAGACCATAGCCGGTAGGTTATCGCTCAGCCCACTAGGAATATCAATAGCTGCTCTTAGGCTAATTTGCTCATTTTTATTGATAGCTTCGAGGATTGTCAGTACGGGCTCTTCGACGGGCGGGGTGAATGACATCCCAAAAATCCCGTCAATAACAAAGTCGAAAGGTTGCTGTAGGAGTTCTCCATAGATGCCTTTTTTTGCATCGAACAGGCTCACTCGCTCACGTTTCTCTAAAAGGGCAAGTGCCTTAGCGACCAAGGGCTTCAGGCCATCTTTACCTAAGGCAAAAAGAATAGAGACCTCACCTTCAGGGTGCATTTCAAGGATTTGCTCTGCAGCCAAAAGCGCATCCCCGGCGTTATGCCCTTTTCCTGCCAAAACCAGGATTTTAGGGCTCTCAGGCAATGAAGATATTTCTGTAAAGTCTTGGAGTATCTTTTTTCCCGCACCTCGGCCTGCTGCATTCATTGCCTGCCAAACCTTCGTCTCATCGTTCTGGAGGAGCTTTTCTTCCCAGAGGGTAGCTTCTTCAGCATTCAAAATAGGGGTACGGTAATTCATGGGAGTAGGGTTAGGTGCTGATGATAGCTACTGCCTGGGCAAGGGTTTTTGTGTGGGTGAGGCTAATCAAAAGCTTTTTTCCGCCGCATTTTTCGATTAATCGTTGGGCTTTTTCATCTAGAACAGCGATGGGTTCATCTCGGGGGCCTTTATGAATGGCCACACTATGCCACTCTAGATCTTTGCCAATGCCGGTTCCTAAAGCCTTGGAAGCAGCCTCTTTAGCTGCAAATCGGGCTGCGATCGACGGGGCTGAGTGGGTTTTACTCATACAATAGTCTCGCTCCTCTTGGGTAAGGATCCGTTCGAGGAATTGCTGCCCATGGCGCTCCCAGGCCTTATGGATCCGGTCAATCTCGATTAAATCGACCCCTACGCCGAGAATCGCTGGAGAGGATGGTACAGACTCGCTCATATGATAATTATATATCTTTTTGTCAGGCTTGTGTTAGGGCTAAAGATCGCCTAAGCTTGCTCCTTTAAAAATAGTCCAAATTGGGGCACATCGTCAATTACTCTCTACAGAGCTTAAAATAGCACCTTTTTGGTTGATATAATTACTCATTATCTTTAAAACCCCCCTTTTATAGTCCATTATGTTTCTTAAGGAAATCATCATAAACGGTTTCAAGAGTTTTGCTAACCGTACCCGTGTACTTCTTGGCCCTGGAGTGACGACAATTGTCGGCCCCAATGGGTGCGGGAAGAGTAATATTGTCGATGCTATTCGATGGGTACTGGGTGAGCAAAGTGCTAAGGCTTTGCGTGGGGGTAAGATGCATGACGTTATCTTCCAGGGGACTGACAAGCGTAAGCCTCTCCATTTTTGTGAAGTTACCCTTATCTTTAGTGATTGTGAAAAAGAACTCGGTACAGCTTTTAATGAGGTAGAAATTACCCGCCGTGTTTCGCGTGATGGGGCTAGTGATTATTTTCTAAATGGAAAACGTTGTCGTTTGCGCGATATCCAGACGCTCTTTATGGACACAGGAGTAGGGCGAGAGTCTTACTCATTCATGATGCAGGGGCAGATTGACCGCATTCTGTCTAACAACCCTGCGCAGCGTCGTATGATTTTTGAAGAAGCTGCAGGAATTACCAGCTATAAAGTCCAACGTGCAGAGGCCTTGCGTAAACTCGATACAGTGGACCAAAACTTATCCCGCGCAACGGACGTGATGGATGAGGTCAACCGCCAGATGGGTTCCAAGAAACGCCAAGCAAGTAAAGCCTTGCGGTATAAGAAATTTAAGCACCGCCTCACTCATCTTGAGTTAGCCTTGTACAGTGTGCAGTACACCCAGCGGCAGGAAACGATCGCTGCTTTATCTGGAGACTCTAGCACGCTTTCTTCTCAGGTAGAAGAGGCCCAAACTCACCTACAAGAGCAAGAAGCTGCCTTAGCTGCACACAAAGCGCAACGTGCGGAATGTTACGAATCTCTCCAGACGACTCAGCAAAAAGTTTTTGACTACCGCTCAGAGAAAGACCAGGCAGATAACCAGGCTGAGCTTGCCGTGATCCGTTCTCAAGATTTGGGGGAACGTCTAGAGCGTATTGACGAAGAGACAGCGACACTCAAGAAAAACCAAGAAGCTTTATTGCTACGCAGCCAAGACGATGTTGCTTTACGCCAAAGCCAGCAAGAGGTTGTAGGATCTTCAGATGCTGTCTTTAAAGAAAAGAACGATGCTCTGAGTGAAGCTGTATCCGCACTCTCTCAAGAAGAAGGTACTTTATATAAAGCAAAGCAGGACCTTGTATTGCTCGAAGGTAATGGATCACGCTTGCGGACGAAGGCTAACAATTTAGAAGTTGAGCTCAAGGCAGCTCAAGTGAAGCAAGAGTCTTTTGAGGAAAATGCCAAAGCATTGCGTCAAAAGGAAGAAGAGCTCACTCAGTCCTTAGCAGAAATTGTAGAGAAAGTTTCTTCTTGTACTGATAAACAAACCGAGACTCAGGCTACTGTAAAAGCAAGCCAAGAAGCGCTTGATTCTTGTCGTAGTGAATTTCGTACTGCTCAAGAAAAGGTCCAAGATCAAGACCGCCAGGTTGCTCGTCTTGGTGCTCAGTTGAATGTTTTAGAAGGCCTTCAAGAGAAACTAGAAGGTTTTAGTGAAGGCGCCAAAGCAATCCTCCAAGGAAAGCTTAAGGACCTTCTCCCTAAAGATCAGGTACGCGTGCTTACTAAGTCCTTAGAGGCTGAGGAAGCATTTACCCCGCACCTTAAAGCGCTTCTAGGTTCTGCCATCGATGCGATTGCTTTGGATGAAGGGATGTCTGTAGTGCCTTTGAGTGAGGCTTTACAAGAAAAGCGTTTAGGGCGTGCATGCTTCCAAATCGAAGCCCCGTTTACGCAGGCAGTAAAAAAACCTTCGAAAAATGTGCCCGAGTGGTTATGTCCTGCTTTTGATAAAGTCACGATTAAAGATGACAAGCTCGAGCCTCTATTTAAGAATCTTTTAAGCGGTTGTTTCTTTTGTGAATCACTCGAAGAGTTTTTAGCCTTCTGGAGCGAGCAGACAGACTTTGAGTTTTTGCTAGTCACTACCGCTCAAGGTGAAGTCGTCGACCGTCGAGGTTTGGTATACGGAGGTGCTCTCTCTTCTAAGAGCAAGCAGTCTAGCTTCTTAGAGCGTGAAGCTGAAATTCGTAAGCTCAAAGCCTCGAAGAAAAAAGAAGATGCTCTTTTAGAACAACTAAAAGCTCAGGCTGAAACCTTAGGCCAAAAGCTTGAATCTTCTGAAGAGTCTGTTGAAGAAAACCGAAAAGCCCTTGTGGCAATTGGACAGGAGCTTTCTTCGGTGCAAGCACAGCAGCGTTCGCTAGAGCAATCCCAGAAGTCAAACCAAAGAGCTATCGAGCAAGCTCAGAAAGAATTTGAACGTCTACAGAAGCGTCATGATGAAGCACGTGAGACTTTAGACAAAGCCTTGGCTGAGTTTCAAGAAATTGATAGCAAGGTTGAGGCAGCGCGTGAAGCCGTTACACAGGCTGAAGAATCCGTAACAGCTGCCCGCCAGGAAAGAGAAGTACGCCAAGAGGCTTTGTCCCAGGTGCGTGTTGATCTTGCCGAGAAAAAACAACGCCTCGAGCTTCTTGAGCGCGGCTTGAGTGAGCTTAAAAACCAGAGCCAGGCAATCGAAGACCGCATCGGCCAACTCGTTCAAGAGAAAGAAAATATTCAAAAGCAACGCGCGACCCTCCAGGAAGAGCAACTCCAGCAAAAGCAAAAGAGCGAGCACCTCGAGGCTATGCTTAAAGAGTCTATGGCTTCTTTGGAGTCCGTCCGCGGTACTCTTGCTAATATGGAAGAGGTGATTAAGGGTGTTGAAGAAGGTCTTTCCCAAAAGCGGTCTGAGCAACATGATCGTGAGACAGCTTTAAATCAGAAAGAAGTACGCTTGGCTAAAGAGCGCTCTCAGTGTGAGTTCTTGATCGAGAAGGCAGTCAACGATCACGATATGCAGCTAGACCAAATTAACTGGCAGCAAGAATTGTGGGAAGCAAACCGCCCGATTGACACGCGCTTGCGCCTTCAAGAGCTTGAGGAGGATATTCCTGAGGATGAGCAATCTGCTCCTGAACAAGACGAGGTATATCCAGAACCTACTGAGGAAGATTTAGAAACACTTGCCGAGACAGACTGGAAAACTGTAGAGGAAGAAGTTGGCACTTTGCGCAGTCGCGTGCATTCTATGGGCGCTGTTAATGAAGATGCGATTGAGGAATATACAGAACTCAAAGAGCGTCATGACTTCCTCAAGACTCAAACGGATGATTTGATTGCTTCTAAGGAAGCGCTTCTGACCGCGATTGAAGATATTAACCAAACTTCCCGCACGCTCTTCCAGGAGACTTTTGAAAAGGTCCGTGAGAATTTTGTTTATACCTTTAATGTTTTGTTCGGCGGCGGTAAGGCTGACTTAAGCCTCTCTGAAGGGGAAGATATCCTAGATTCAGGGATTGATATTATCGCTCAGCCTCCAGGTACACGCCTTAAGACTTTATCTTTGCTTAGTGGTGGGCAAAAGACAATGACTGCAGTTGCTTTGCTTTTTGCTATCTACCGCGTGAAACCAAGTCCTTTCTGTGTATTAGATGAATTGGACGCACCTTTGGATGATGCAAACATTGGGCGCTTCACGGATATGCTTAAAGAGTTTACCAATTACTCTCAGTTTTTGGTGATTTCCCACAACAAGCGCACCATTGCTGCCTCTGACACTATTTATGGAGTGACCATGCAAGAGCGTGGGGTAACTACCTTGATCTCTATGCAGTTTAATGCAGCTACAGGTAAGACCGAGGCAAAAGCCTCCGAAGAGAAAGCCCAGGTAGCTGATATCGGTCCTGATATTATTGAAGAACCTGATACGCAGAAAACGCTTGAGGCAGAAGAGGAAGAAGCCGTCTTAGCTTAATTATTAGGAGTCCTACCCCTTATGGCAGCAGCAGACGGTCATCGCCAACGGCTACGAGAACGCTTTTTAAAAGTAGGGTTTGCAGGCTTTTCTGATCATGAGGTTGTGGAACTTTTGCTCACCTTATGTATTCCGCGTTGTGATGTGAAGCCTCCTGCTAAAGCACTCATTCAGCGCTTTGGTTCTCTTAAAGCAATTCTTGATGCCCCGCTAGAAGACTTGCGCGAAGTGAGCGGTCTGGGGGCTGTTGCCCCGGTGGCTTTGCGCATCATCCGTGATGCTGCCAGCCTCTACTTGCAGCAGTCAGCCGAAGAGCAACCCTTGCTTAATAGTACCGAGCGGTTAGAGGCTTTTTGGCATTCTCGTCTTGGGGGGAAGCGCAATGAGGTGTTCGAGGTTGCTTACTTGGATAGCGGTTATCATCTTCTTGAGGATGGAGTAGAGCGTCTGGAAGAAGGTATTGTAGATCGCACGCAAGTCTACCCGCGCAAAGTAATGGAAGCAGCCTTGAGGCGTGGAGCTGCAGCTTTAGTAGTAGCACATAATCATCCTGCGGGGAATGCTCGCCCATCACCCCAGGATAAACAGCTTACTCAAGCACTTATACGTGCCGCATCCGCCTTAAGCATTAAGCTGATTGACCACCTTATTATTACCGAAGAAGACCATTTTTCTTTCAGGCGGGCAGGTTTGCTTAATCCCGAGAGAGAGAAATCTTCTCTTATCGAGCCTATGAAATTAGCTGCGGCCAAGGATGCGCCTTTATGTCCGGCTTAGCCCTTGAGGTCCTTAAGGTCTTTACCTTTCTCTAAAAACCTGTAAAAATACAATAAATCCCCCTCTTATGAACCCCCAAATGAGAAAAAGATACCTCTATGGCGCTTTGGCGTTATTGGTTATTCTTGGCATAGGTTTTTTTGCACGCCCTGCATATCGGGCTACTAAGTTATGGAGGGCCGAAAAACTTGCCGATCAGGCTTTGACGTTTTTCGAAGAAGGCTCCTATCTAGAGGCAGTCAATAAGGCGCACACTGCTTATAATTTGTCCCCTAAGAACGAGGGTATTTTGCGTACCATGGGGATTATCTATTTAGATCTTAATCCAGCACGTGCGGTAGATCCTTTTCAGAAAGTGGTAGATATTACTGGAGATCCTCAGGACCGTAAGTATCTTATTGAGGCAGCACTCAAATCACGTCGCCTAGAAGAAGCTAAAGAGCAGCTCGATATCCTTGAAGAAGAGGAGCAGATGGATGCTGAAGCAGTCTTTTTTAAGGCACGTTATTATGCCATTAAAAACAATTTTGAGCGCGCCCTAGATGTTATGCGTGCCTTAGTAAAACGAGGAGACCTTCCTGAAGGAGCGCCTTTATTTTATTATGAACTCACACAACTCTCACCCTTTTGGGTAGACCGTCACGAAGGTGTTGTTTTTCTTAAAGAGCTTGCTGAGCAGGAAAGTGAATTTGGCCTAGAAGCTCTCAAGCGCCTTATTGCTTATCCAGATAATACGCCTGAAGAGCTTGCAGTCTATATTGAGCGTATTAAAAACCATCCTGAAGCTGGGCGTGAAGATAAGCTTGTAGCCCTTCAGTACGAAAGAAGCCTTTCTGGAGATGAGCAAGAGGTTCTACTTCAAGAGGCTCAGTCTTTATTTGAGATCTCTAAAGAAGATGAAAAGCGTGGCTTAGGGCAGTGGCTTAATCAGCAAAATTTAGCACCTAAAACACTTGAGGTCATTAGCAAGGATGATGCTTTCCGGCGTAAAGATGTTTTCTTAGTGTGGTTAGATGCTATGGCCTATACTGACCAGTGGGAAGTTATTGATGAGGCCTTGAAAGATCCTAATGCACCTCTAGAGGGCTATTTGAAAATCTTATTTGAAGCGCGCACCTATCAAGAACTTGGGAAGGAAGCCCAAGCAAAGCTTGCTTGGGATAGGCTCCGTTTGCGCATTAATAATGAGCCCGATAAGCTCTGGTTTGCTTATAATTATGCTAACCGTATTCAGCGAAAAGAGGAAGTACGCGAGATTTTAAAGCGTCTTACTGAAACACCTGCAACCATGCGTCAGGCTTATGAAGAGTGGGTTAATTTCGAGCAAATCGAAGGTAATACCACAAAAATTGAAGAGCTCCTTGCCGAAATGGTTAAGCTTTATCCTAATAATCCAACTGTAAAGAGCGACTGGATTTACATCCGCTTATTACTTCGGAAAGACCTCGAGAAAGCTTCTCAAGAAATTAAAGAAATTGTGGAAGATAACCCACCTTATTTAGCCTATCGGATTACTTGGGCCATGAGTTATTGGGTCCGCGGGCAATCAGATGAAGCTTATAAAATTTTAGGAAACCTTGATGTGGATTGGAGTCAAGTGCGCTCACGCTGGCAGCTTGTTTATGCGCTCACACTTCAAGCTAATGATTATCTGAGTGAAGCCCAAACGCTTGCTTTGGATATCAATCCCATTGATTTGCTGCCTGAAGAAAAGGAATTCCTTACAGAGCTCCAAGAAGGAAACCTAATTCAGGTACTCGAAGAGCTTTAAGTAAGCACTCGATTTTAAAGGCTTACAGGGTCCCGCGTTTCTTGAGACACATCAGGATCGAATGGATCTTCTGGATCAGGGATTTCAGGCCCGTCGGTATCGCCAATTAAGTCTGTAGGGTCACCGTCTTCTTCCCCTTGGAATTCAAGGGTAGGCACTGCAAGTACCTCGAAGTTTTCTTGAGGGATCTCACCCAATACTGCGACTTCGTAGATTTGTAGGTTAGCCGGAGCACTGCCGTCTCCAGGCATCTCTGGGGTCCATACCATTGCTAAATAGCGGGCATTCAAGGTGTCATCAAGTTGTATGCTGATCCGTTGTTGTCCACCAGGGACTCCACGAGAAAAGTGCTGGAGTGCATTCCCGAATAAGGCGGATCCAGGGGGGGAGTCTTCGAAATTAGTTCCTTCTGTACTTTCTTCAGTAATGCCTTCACCAGGTGTGGTTTCTCCTCCGCCTACTTGGGCTAAGAGCACCCCTCTGCTTAAGGCATCATTCAATGCGCTTTCATCAGCAGCAATGAAGACAAAGTTGTTAGAGAATAAATTCATGTAGACAGTAGAAGGCCCTACTTGCTGTCCTTCAGGGAGCGCATCCATGAGGTAGAAATCAAACCGCCCTGCACCACTTTCGGAGACAACAGAAATACCATTTACCTCCTTTGATTCAGCAAGGTCTAAGATAAATACATTACCTTCAGGTTTAGATTCACACACATAGGCAGACTGCGCGTTTTCATCCAACATAGCATCCGTCTCACGTGGGTCTCCAGAGTTAGTGTGGATAAACTGAGATCCATTATGTAAAGGCGCATAGTTATAAGGCACCATGGTTTGTTCTGCTTCGGTGAGGATTTCTCTATCAAACTCCTCGAGGCTTCGAGGCTTTGCTTCAGCAACAGAAAGTTTTCCGTACAGGTTTAAACGGCCTATTTCACCAGGCTCATCAATATGAATGGTGATGCGAATGTATAGAGACTCAAGCGGCCCAACAGGTACTTCTACTCGCTCTTTAATACTAAAAGGAACGCCTTCATCAATGACGTTCCATTTTCTGCTATCAAGTTTGTTAAGTGTGTTTGAATAATATAGATCAAAAGTCCCTTCAGCTGTGAAGCTATTGAAAATAAACCGCTCTAGTAAACCAAAGTTTCCTAACTTAATCACAAAAGAAGTATCTCCTTTTTTAAGGAAGTAACCTTGGGCTGCATCTTCTCCTAGAATAATAAATTCTGGTAACTCAGCGTTACCACGTTCTCCTGGAGCAAAGCTATATTCGATAAATCCTCCAGTAGGTTCCGAGAGGAATAAACGAGAGCCCATATGCCAACGCGCTAAATTTTTAGGAATTTCTCGGAGTTTAGGAACACCTTCTGGGTCTTCTTCGGGGTCAGGCCATAGGGGGTCTACCGCAAATCCAATAGAAGTGCTTAGGCCTAGTAATACGCAAACCAAGGAAAACGCTACTATTTTCCTGGGTTCTGAAAATAAAACAGACATTTTTTCCATAAGTCCTTGGGATTAATAGATCTTGATATATTGATAATATAATATAAAAAGGGGTTAATTGCAACTTTAAAGCTTTATAAAGGGGGGAAATCTGTAATAATGTTTGCGGTACCCTAGATGCAGATTATTCCCTATACCCCGAATAATAAGCTACTTAGCAGCACAATAGCCTTTATCAGGCTTAGGTGTTGGGCTTGCGTATTGTTGCTTTTCTTGCTGGTTAGCAATGACTTAAGTGCCCAGGGGGCTAATTTTAAGTTTGGAGCCATTAAGTTTGACCTAAAAGGCGTTTTTGAAACAGTAGCGGACTCTAATATCACTAATTCGGGGACTTCTCCCAGGCGCGATATTATTTTTAGGCCAGGTTTAGACATGACCGGAATGTGGCGTTTGACAGAGATTAACACCTTAGAGTGGACTTTTGGAATTGCGTATGATCGCTATTTAAAAAATGGAGACCTTAATTCTGGACGTAATTTCATAAGCCTTTCTCCAGACTCAGAGGTTTCATTCACAATTCTCATTGATAACATTACCATCGAGGTTATCGATAAATTTAGCTATGACATTGATGCTACAGACGCTGTAGCCGTGAATTCCAGTGGGGGTGAGGACACTAGCGTAAGCACTTTCGAGCGTTTTACTAACGAGCTTGCCGTTAACACTAATTGGAACATGAACCACTTAGTGATGGATTTAGAATTAAGTCAGCTAGATGTAAAACCTCGTAGCGAACGTTTCAAACACATTGAACGTACTCAGCGCACCGCTTTATTGCGGGGTACGATGATCCTTACACGTGCATTTATTGTGGGCGCCTTTGTTTCTTTTTCAACGAATGAGTATGCCACTAATTTCCAAAATGGTAGTAGTAGTATAGCTATGGGGCCTTCGTTCCAGTATCAGTATTCACCTCTGTTAATATTTGCTTTTGACGGATCATATTCAGTTTCATCTTTTGATAACAACGGGAATAACCAAGATACTAGCTCTGAGCCTAAATCAATTGGACTCAATTTCCGGGTAAAACACCGTTGGAGTCGCTCTTATAATCATGCTTTAGCATTAAGCAGAAGCTCCAGTTTCGGGTTCGTTTCCAATACCACGACAACGAATCGAATTGCCTACCTCTGGACTTGGAAGGCCTTCAAGTGGAGTGACATAGACGGTGATATCGCATACTCAAGAAAAGCTGATTCAGGGGGGGCTAATCCTGAAAAATTTGATCGCTATTCGGGGAAGGTTGGCATAGGATATACTATAAATAAGCAAACGGGCATGAAGCTCACTTATGACTACTCCAAGAAAAACTCCAATATAGAGGGGCGAAGTTTCCCGCGCCACCGTGTTTCCTTTCGGATAGACTATGATTTCTAAGATATCTCACTACTCCCGCATCACTTTATGGATGTTTTTATTGGCGTTTATGTCTACTTCTTTTGCTTTTGCGCAAGAGGGTAAGCAAGACCCTATGGAGTTGCTTGATTCTGAAAGAGTTATCGAACCCGAGGACAAGTTAAGCTACACCTTAGTGGAGGATCGGGAAGGAGCGCGCGTACTTTTCGTAGATGAAAATGGAGAGATTGACATCCCCTTAGTGGGCTCTTTTGTAGTTGCCGGAAAGACTTGTAAGGAAGCCTCTTACGCAATCCAAGAAGAGCTCACCAAAAATTATTACAACAAAGCGACCGTTTTACTTTCCTTTTTCAAAGGTTCACAGACGCGAGGGAAGATCTACTTGTTAGGCCAAGTTAGAAACCAAGGCCCCTTAGACATTCCTAGTGATGAGGTTCTGACCCTCAGTAAGGCTATTTTGGCTGCAGGCGGTTTCACCAATCATTCCGACCCGACCTTAGTCAGCATCGTCAGGAAGGACCCTGATAACCCTGGCCAAGAGATTAAGAAGCAGGTCAACATGAGTGAAATGCTCGAGACTGGAACCTTAGGGGATGACCCTGTTTTGCAGCCAGAAGATATGGTATTTGTGCCCCAGAAGGGAGAATCCCAAGGGAAGACCCTTATCGTAGGAGAGGTTCGCTCTCCCGGGCTTTATCCTATCCCTGCAGGGGGGAGCCTCACGGTCACCCAAGCGATTTTCCTTGCCGGAGGGTTTACCGAATTTGCTAATCGATCGAATGTCAAGATTGTGCACGCCAATCCTGATCTTTCTGACGAAGAGAAAACTACAATCGTAAACGTAGAAGACATACTAGAAGATGGACACCGCCACTTAGACGTAAAAATACAAAACGAAGATATGATCGTCGTAGACGAAAAATGGATCAATTTCTAACCTAACAGACTTGTGCGCTCCCACATCCCCCTATGAGAAACCCAGGCGCCATGGAATCGGAAACCACTGTAGAGTGGGCCGATGTTTTATTTTCAATACTCTTTAGAGCGAAAGTGCTTCTTAAGCGCTTTTGGTGGATCTTCCTATTCACTATAAGCATCGGTATTGCTTATCAGGCCTATCGCCAGCTCTCTAAGGAGACGCTTTATGTATCTTATGCGCAAATGATCGTGAGTGGGCGGATTGCTTTGCCTGAGGGTGCGGTCTACCGTGAAGAGCTCTCAAACTTCTTTGGTACTCAGATCAGTTTGATGAAAAGCTCGAAGGTCCAGAGCCGTGCGCTAGACCGGGTACTTGCCTTACATCCAGACTTAGACCCCGTTAAGGTGAGCATGAACGTCTCTCAGAGCCCTGAGTCTAGTATCTTCATGCTGAGTAGTGAGGGTACCAGCGGCCCTTATGTCCAGGCATTCTTGGATGCGGCGATGGAGGAGTACATGAACTTCAAGCGTGAGATGCGTGCCCAAACTGCCGAAAGCACTTTCTTGTCCATCACAGATCAGGTGATCCAGATTAAGGCAGATGTTTCTCGTCTAGAGGATGCGCGCTTTGCCTTCCAAGAAGACAACAATATAGTCTTTATTCAAGAGCAGGGCAGTAGCGCAGGCTCACACTTAGCAAGGCTCAATGATGAATATTCAGAGCTTAAGGTACAATTTGCACGGCTTGCAAATATCCCTGATGAGGTAGGCCCTGATGAAGAATTCCCCCCTGAATTTGAGCAAGTACTATTGGACCCCGAGTTTCAGGTCGTTTCTGACGAATACCTTGAGGTGAGTGATGCTTTAAGCCGTCTTAAAGCCGAGCGTGATGAAACAGCAATTTACATGAAGAGCAACCACCCTAAATTGGTGGAACTCGATCTAGAAATTGATCGTCAAGAAGGCTTGCTTAAGATCGTGCGCCGTCAGGCCTTGAACCAAGTCAGGGACAAGAAGCGTTACTTGTCCTCAGAGCTTGCGAGTCTAGAGATTGCAGTCAAAGAGTGGGAAGGAAAAGCTTTAGAGTATAGCCGTAAGCTTGCTGAGTTTGAGCGGATCAATTCTCAGCTAGACCGCCTCAAGAAGTTGCATGACCAGCTTTTAGCGTCTACGCAATCGATTGATATTAACCGTAATCTAGCCCAAGAAACTGTTTCTATTCTCGAGCATGCTTCCGAGCCTATCCCCATCCGTGTAAGCTTTGCTAAACAGATTTTAATGGGCGCAGCCGTTGGTCTTGTTCTTGGTGTTGGTTTGATTATTCTTGCGGGTAATCTTGATAGCCGTGTGGTCTCTACCGAGGATATCTCCCAGCGCTACGAAGAGCCGGTCTTGGGTGTCGTGCCTAAGGAGAAGCCTGATGCAAGCGACAAGCTAGGGCTCCTCAAGCCTAATGATGAACGGGTGGCTTTTGCGGAGGCTTGTCGAAATATTCGCTCGTCAATGCTATACCTCAATCAGGATGGGTTCCGTCCGCAGACCTTGCTGGTGACTAGTTCCGTTCCTGGTGAGGGTAAGACGACTATTTCTGGAAATTTGAGTGTGGCCCTTGCTTTTGCCGCCTCTCGGACTTTGCTTATTGACGCAGATATGAGGCGTGGGCGTTTGCATGATGTTTTTGAGGTTCCTGCATCTCCTGGTCTTTCAGAGCTTATCCAAGGAGACATTACCCTAGAAGGCGCTATACAAAAGACGCACGTAGAGAATCTAGACCTCATTACTTGCGGTCAGTATCCTTCTCACCCGGGTGATATGTTAATGAGCTCTCGTCTTGAGGACATCGTAGAAGAGCTTAAGCCCCGTTACGACTTTATCTTATTTGATACCCCTCCGGTATTGGCAACAGACGATACACCCGGGTTTGCAAGTAAGTTTGATGCTTTGATCTTTGTGGTGCGTTCTGGCTTTACGCGCACGCAGCACGTTAAGACAGCTCTCAAAAATCTACACGCGCGTAAGGTTCCCTTCTATGGGTTTGTCCTCAACGGTATGGATACACAGGTACTTGGCTTCTACCGTTACAGCTACGGAGACTACTACACCTCCCTAACTGATCTGGACGACGAATAACAATGGACACGAGGCCTACGCATCGGGCACCCCTTGGTTTAAGAAGCACTCTATTGCCTCTCTTTTTATTTGCCTTGGTGCTTCTGGGCGGCGGGACTCTGCCTTGGGCTCAAGCATTTGTATTTTTTTTTGTAGGGTGTTTTTTACTGTACAGTCCTCCGCAGTACTCTCCTGGTAAGTGGTTTGATTGGTCGTGTATTGTATTTTTAATTGTTATTTTATCCGCCTTTTTACCGAGGTATTGGTTTGGGCAAGATCCTTTATGGCTCCAGGAAGCGGTAGATAGCTATGGTTTTAGTTTTGTAAATACGGTATCCGTACAGCCAAGACTTAGCCTTGAGGCTTGGTTTTTTGTGCTCCTCGGGGTTTCTTGGATTTATGGATGTTTGGGCGATGGTTGGTCTTATGAGCAACGCAGGGGTATGTTGTGGGGATTGGCGATTGTCGTGAGTATTCTTGCTGTAGGTATCATTATCGGTAATACCCTCAATCTAAAATATCCTTTTGCTCAAGCGGCCCAAAATTTTACTTATTTTCCTAATCGTAACCAGACTAGCAATATTTTATGCCTAGGGGGGCTTATCTCTTTTGGGCTTATGATGGAGGCGATGCGCACTCGTCATAAGTTAGCTCTTTTAGTGAGCTTTTTACTGACTTGTATTTCTTTTGTAAGTTTGCCTTACAGTATTTCGCGCGGAGGGATTCTTTTATTTTTCTTAGGAGTTCTTTTATGGGGCGTTCTACATGTCCGCTATTCGTTATTTAAGAATTTTCTAAAATTCGGGATTCCTTTTGTGATTCTTTGTTTCGCTTTCTTCTTGTTGCTAGGGAGTGACGTTTGGAGGCGTTTCATTGATATCTTTAGTGGGGCTTTACCGTTTCGGATCTTAGTCTTTAGAGATGCACTTAACTTATCTTCGGATAATTGGTTTGCTGGGGTAGGGCTTGCTAACTTTGCTGATATATTTCCTTATTACCGCGAACATTCCTTACTGTTTGGAGCTATTATTCACCCCGAAAGTGATTGGCTGTGGCTGCTTTCAGAAACAGGGGTGGTGGGCTTCTTGGTCTGTCTTTCGGCAGTATTTTGTGCTTTATTTTATGCGCACCCTTTCAAAGAAACACAGGCACAACCTTATCGTATCGTTGCTCTTGTTGCGGTATTAGTTTTTCTAGCACATTCCTGTTTTGATGTTCCTGCACACCGCCTAGGAACCTTTATGCTCGCAGGCCTTTTGCTTGCATTGAGTTTTCCGAGTACTTCTATTGTCCGCTGTATTATTCCTCCTAATGTTTTTCGTGGAGTAGGTGCATTGTTCTTGATTATAAGCTTTTTTAGTTCCTGGAGCCTTTTCTTTCAAAAACCTTGGGTGTTTGCCGCAACGCGCCCTTTAGTTCAGTCACAGATTAAAAAAGCTCTAGAAGATCAAGACTCAACACAAGTAGACGCTGCAGTTGCTCTAGGCTTTAGTTTCAAGCCTCTAGAGTGGGAGTGGTATTTTCAGCGGGGCCAAGCAAAGTTACTCTATGCGAATAATCAGGGTGCTGCTAAAGAAGATTTTAGGAAGTCTCGTTTTTTAGCCCCTCATGATTTTAAAATAGCACTGTGGGAAGGGAAGCTTTGGCTCCCTTATGATTCAGACTATGCCTTTGCTGTTTGGCGCGATGCACTTCACCGTTATAACTTTGATAAGGCTGACGCCTTTAAAAATATTTACGTGTATGCTTCGTCTAAGCCTGAGTATACTCAGTACCTGAGCAACTTTTCCAAGCTGGATCCTGCGTATCGGTTTTTCTACTTACAACACTTGCACGGAGAAGCTTTTACAAAAGAGCTTGCTGATGACATTAGGAAAGATCCTTTGCTCGCTCAATACTCGGTTGATCAGCAGCGTCAACTGTTCTCCCGCTGGCTTGATGCCAATGATACCGAAACATTTTTGGCTTACCTAGAAGAGTATTCTAAAGAGATCCCTCATTCTTGGGTATGGTCTGCTAGAATTTATGCGCGCCAAAGTGAGTACGAAAAAGCGGCTAGGCTTGCTAGAATGAATTTAGAAGAACCCAAGCTTCCAGAATTTAAAGAGCAGAAACGCCGCTCTTTTGAAGAAATTAAACGCAGTTTTTTAATGAGCCCTACCGATATGGTCCGGGGCACGTTATTATTTAAACTACAGATCGAGAAAGAACAGTGGAGGGATGCTTTACGTACAGCAGCTTTATTAGCCGAGCTAGGCCCCTTGCCGCCTTACGTTTTGTATTGGAAGGGGAGGATATTCTATTCCCAAAAATCAGAAGAGCAGGCCTGGAATACTTGGGTAAGCTTATTGCCTTAATGCACTTTTAGAGTGCAATGCATACTCATTTTTTATACTGTCTCTAGATTATGAGTACACCGTCTAGCGCTTTATCGATTTGGGCTAATAATGTATCTCCCTCACCTACTTTAGCAGTTGATGCTAAAGCTAAGGCTATGAAAGCAGCTGGGGAGGATGTTTGTGGGTTTGGGGCAGGGGAGCCTGATTTTGACACACCTGATTTTATCAAAGAGGCCTGTATCCAAGCCCTTAAAGAAGGCAAAACAAAATACATTCCAGCACCAGGCCTGCCCGCATTGCGCGAGGCCGTTGCCCAAAAACATATCCAAGAAAATAAAATCCAAGGCCTTGAAGCGTCTCAGGTGGTCATTAGCCCCGGGGGCAAATACTCGTGCTATTTGGCTATTCTGGCAACTTGTAGCCCTGGTGATGAGGTGATCATCCCCGCACCTTACTGGGTAAGCTACCCAGAAATGGTTAAACTTGCCGGTGCAGAGCCTAGAGTCGTTTTTGCTGGTGATGATACCGGCTTTAAAATTACGCCTGAGCAACTTCAAGAAGCCATCAGCCCAAAAACAAAAGTCCTTATGCTGAATAGCCCTTCTAACCCAACAGGGGCTGTTTATACTTCTGAAGAGCTTGAGGCTTTAGCACAGGTAGCACTCAAAAATGATTTATGGATTTTTACAGATGAAATTTATGAGTACCTCCTGTATGACGGTGCCAAGCACTGCAGTATTGCTTCTTTATCTGAAGAGATCGCCCAACGAACGATCACGATCAATGGCTTCAGTAAGGCTTATTCAATGACAGGCTGGCGCTTAGGGACCTTGGTCGCACCTGCAGCCTTAGCTAAGGCTGTCTCTAGTCTCCAGAGTCATACGACGTCTAACGCCACTACATTCGCACAATACGGAGCCCTAGCGGCTTTAGAGCAGAAAGATAAAGCAGCAAAGGCGATTGAAAATATGAGGACTGTCTTTGATCAACGAAGAGCTCTGCTTTTCGAAGGACTCTCTCGTATTTCTGGTCTAGAGTGTTTTAAAAGCCAAGGGGCTTTTTATCTATTCCCAAAGATTAATAACTATGGCCTAAGCTCTACGGATTTTGCAGCACAGCTCTTGGAACAACAAAAAGTAGCCGTTGTTCCCGGTATTGCCTTCGGTGCGGATGATTACATCCGGTTAAGCTATGCTACTTCTGAGGAAACAATCACTAAAGGCCTTAACCGTCTCAAGCAATTCTGCGAGACTCTTAATTAAGGAAGTGCTCTAGAGGAGTATTACTGGCCTTGTCCGCGCGTAAACCCTTCTTCTCCATTAAAGGTATAGAGGTTCTCCGTCTTGACGATCTCAACGCCTGCTTGATGAAGCTTATTGAGTAGGGCAATGATGACCTCAGGGCCTATCTCGTCCTTACTGTCTTCAGGGAGTTGGAAGCGGCATTGGAAATGGTCGGTGCACAAGGTAACTTCTGCGCATTGTGGCCATACGCTCATCCCTCGTGTAGCAATCATAGTTAAGCTCAGGCCATCGCTTTCGCAGGTCTGGAGTTGCTTGCCTAATTGCTCCGGAGTACTGGTTGTACAGTGGACAAACATGTCTACCCCTACGCACTTACGTTCAACTTTGGGGCGCTTGTAGGCTGGGGGGTGTTTCGCAGCTTCTTCTGTTTCTGAATAGTGTGCCGCAGGGAGTTTTTCGGGTGTTTGTCCCATCCGTTGGGCTACTGCCTTTGCAAAGTCCTGGGTGCCTACTTTCTTCGTGCTTAGGCCTTCTTCAAAAATATCATAAGTATGAATACCTTCTTCAATTGTTTTCAGCCATGCATTATGCGCACGGCGTGCAATAGAGGCTTGTCCAATATGAACGAGCATCATCATCGCCCCGAAGAATAGACCTGAAGGGTTTGCAAGGTCTTGCCCTGCGCGTCGTGGTGCAGACCCGTGGATGGCCTCAAACATAGCATAGTCTGCTCCAATGTTAGCAGAGCCAGCAAGCCCGACAGAGCCTGATATCTGAGCAGCTACATCACTTAAAATATCTCCATAAAGATTTGGTAGGACCACCACATCAAATGCTTCTGGGGTGTCTGCAAGCTTTGCTGCGCCAATGTCTACAATCCAATGTTCGGGCTCAATACTAGGGTATTCTTTGGCAATTTCTTCAAAGACTTCATGGAAGAGCCCATCTGTCATCTTCATGATATTGTCTTTAGTGAAGCAAGTCACTTTCTTGCGGTCATTAGCTATTGCATATTCAAACGCGTACCGCGCAATTCGCTCACACCCTGGGCGTGTGATGAGCTTCAGGCACTGCATTACATCCGTAGTTTGCCTGTGTTCAATCCCTGCATATAGGTCTTCTTCATTTTCGCGCACCACGACCACATCCATATTTGGGTGCTTGGTTTGAATAAAAGGTGCATACGAAACACAAGGGCGCACGTTTGCATAGAGGCCTAAGGCCTTCCGTACGGTCACGTTAAGGCTTTTTACTCCACCACCCTGAGGGGTTGTGATCGGGGCCTTAAAAAATACTTTTGTGCGGCGTAAGGATTCCCAGGCGCTTTCTTCAATTCCGGCTGGGTTCCCTTTGAGATAGATGGCTTCTCCAATCTCTACTGTTTCTATATCTAGTTGGGCTCCAGCCTCTTCGAGGATGAAAAGCACAGCTTTCATGATTTCTGGGCCAATCCCATTTCCATGGGCGACAGTGATAGGAACTTTCTTGGACATAGCTAATTGATAAGGGGATCTAAAAGAAGACCCTTGAATCTTAGGCTGAATTCCCGTATACCTCAACGTTTTTAATGCAACTCGTCCCATTCACATTAGCGCTAACCGCTGGTTTTGGTTATACGCTCTCAGCTCTCTTCTGCAAACGCGCTTTAGCAGGAGGAGCGGGGGTTATGCGGATTTTCTTTGTGGCTAATTGGATGTTTTTTGCCTCAACGCTCCCATTTCTAGTTTGGGATTCTCAGGTTTTGGACTGGGCTCATATCTGGGCTCCTCTTGCCTGCAGTTTGATCCGTTTTGTAGGGCTTGTGCTTGTTTTCCATACCATTCGAGTTGGGGACGTTTCTTTACAAGTCCCTTTGATCGGGACTAAAGTTATTTTTGTAGCCTTTTTTGTCTACTTATTGGGGGCCGCAGGGATTAGTACCGAACTTTGGATTGCTTCCTTTATGACGGTCGGGGGCGTTGCCCTGATGAGTAAAGGGGTTACCTCTAGTCAGGATGCTGGCCGTATTTTTAAGACGGTTATCTATACCTTACTCAGTGCGATTCTTTTTGGTATGAATGATGCCTTGGTCCAGGTTGAAGCCCCTCACTTTGGTGTTGTCCCCTTTATGGTTGTGAGCTCAGGGGGAACTGCTATTGCTTCTGTCTTTTTAATGCCTTTCTTCCGGAGCCGTCTCCAAGATATTTCTAGGGGTTGCTGGGGTTGGTTGTGGCTCGGGTCCTTCCTTTTAGGGATTGAGGTGATCCTCTTGTTCTGTGCTATCAGCTTTTATAGCCAAGCAGCCGCCGCTAACATCGTTTACAATACCCGGAGTTTATGGAGTATTGTCTTGGTGTGGTTTCTTGGCCATTGGTTTGATAACCAAGAGCGCGAGATTGGCGGAGCTATCATGTTCCGGCGTTTGCTCGGTGCCTTATTGTTACTCGTAGCTGTTGCCTTGGTGTTAACCTAGTGGCTTCTTAGGATACCTGCTTCTTTCTCTTTCAAGAAATCTTGGTAGGTCTGTGCAATCCCTGCTTCTAGTGTAATCGTAGGTTCCCAGCCTAGGGTCTTAATCTTAGAGATATCTAAGGCTTTGCGGGGTGTTCCATCAGGTTTAAAGGAGTCAAAGGTGATTTTCCCTTCATAGCCAATCGCTTGCTGTACCATTCGGGCTAGCTCACTGATTGTGATATCTTTACCAAAGCCTACGTTAACAACATCTGGAGGGTTCGGATGTTGTAAGATCATAAAGACCCCTTCAGCTAGATCATCGACATGTAAAAACTCACGTTGTGCTCTGCCGGTCCCCCAGAGGACTACTTCAGGCCAGCCCTCTTCTTTTGCTTGGTGGAAGCGTGCAATCAGCGCAGGCAACACATGGGAATTGTCCGGATGGTAGTTGTCATGCGGGCCATAAAGGTTTGTAGGCATGACCGAGTGGTAGAGGACTCCATACTGCGTGCGGTAGTGTTGGCATAGCTTAAGCCCTGCAATTTTAGCAATGGCGTAGGCTTCGTTCGTAGGCTCGAGAGGGCCACTCAGCAGCGCATCTTCATTCATGGGTTGCTGCGCACGTCGTGGGTAAATGCAGGAGCTTCCCAGGAAGAGTAGGCGTTGTACGCCATGGCGCCAAGCGCTGTGCACTAAGTTGTGTGCGCTGGCTAAGTTTTCGTGGATAAACTCTGCAGGGTAGGTGCTGTTTGCATAAATCCCCCCCACGCGTGCAGCGGCATTAATGATGCAATCAGGTTTTTCTTGTTCGATGAAGGCATCGACTGCCTGTCCATCACACAAGTCTAATTCTTCCCGTGTGCGTACGATGACATTCGTGAATCCATGTTTTTTGAGGTTCCGCAAGATGGCGGACCCTACCATCCCCCGATGGCCAGCCAAATAAATCTTATCCTCAGGCTTCATTATTAGGAAAGTGCCTTTTCAGCTTCTAGATGTGCCTTTTCTTTTTTAGCAAGTTCTAGATCTGCATCTACCATGATTTCGGCAAGTTCTTTGAAGAGTACTTTAGGCTCCCAGTTAAGTTGCTTTTTCGCTTTAGCAGGGTCTCCTAATAGTAGGTCTACTTCAGCAGGGCGCTCATAGCGTTCATCATACTTAACGTATTCTTGCCAGTCTAGGTCTAGGCGACCAAAAGCAGCCTCACAAAATTCTTTAATCGTGTGGGTTTCTCCGGTAGCGATGACGTAGTCATCCGGCTTGTCTTGCTGAAGCATTAGCCACATGGCTTCTACATACTCAGGTGCATAACCCCAGTCACGCTTTGCATCTAGGTTTCCTAGGTATAGCGCATCTTGTAGGCCCATCTTAATGCGTGTAGCAGCTCGAGTGATCTTACGCGTTACGAATGTCTCACCTCGTCGTGGAGATTCATGGTTGAAGAGAATGCCATTGCTAGCATGCAGCCCGTAGGATTCGCGGTAGTTCACGGTCAAGTGATAAGCAAACACTTTAGCACACCCGTAAGGTGAGCGTGGGTGGAAAGGTGTCGTTTCCTTTTGAGGTGTTTCATGTACCTTCCCGAACATTTCTGAGGAAGAAGCTTGGTAGAAACGCGTGCGTTTGGCTAATCCTGCTTCTCGGATAGCTTCTAGAATGCGGATCGCGCTCATACCACAAGTGTCTCCGGTATATTCAGGGATATCGAAAGAAACACGCACGTGGCTCTGCGCACCCAGGTGGTAAATTTCGTCTACTTCCAATTGGTAGAGGAGTTTGACCATGTTCACAGAATCGGTCAAATCACCATAGTGTAGGGTCAGGCGCTTGTCATCGACATGGGGATCTTGGTAGATGTGGTCAATGCGGCTTGTGTTGAAGGTAGAAGAGCGCCGGATGATTCCATGAACTTCATAACCTTTCGCGAGGAGTAAGTCTGCAAGATAAGAACCATCTTGACCTGTAATACCAGTAATAAGAGCACGTTTCATATGTGTATATTCGACACCACTTTGCCTAACAAATCCAGACTATTTTCAGCGCAAGCGCTTTCTTAAGCTTTTGCGACTAGTTTATCTTCGCGGAGTTGCCTAAGGATAGCAGCTGCAGATTCAGAGCGGTTAAGGATATATAAGTGAATACCTGGGGCGCCAAACTCTAGGAGTCCTTGTATTTGCTTGTAGGCCCAATCGATTCCTGTCTGGATGGATTTTTCGTTATCACCTTGGGTCGCCTCGAGCTGTTGGAGGAGCTCCTGAGGAACAGTTGCATGACAGAAGCTGCAAAACCGCTGGACTTGTTTGAACGATAGAGCCGGTAGAATCCCTGGAATGATAGGGACTGTAATGCCTAATGCCCGGCACTGTTCTACAAAGCTGAAATAGTCCTCATTCCTGAAAAATAGCTGTGTGGTGATGAAGGAGGCCCCTTGGTCTACCTTATGTTTGAGGTGCTGTAGGTCCTCTTCAACAGAGGCTGCTTCAGGGTGCATTTCGGGGTATCCCCCTACGCCAAGGCAAAAGTCAGGGCATTGTTGTTTGATAAAATTAACCAGCTCTGAGGCGTATCGGAATCCTTCGGGGTGCGGGGTGAAATGATCTTCCCCTTTCGGAGGGTCCCCCCTTAGCGTCATAATATTATGAAACCCAGATTGCTGAAAGCCTTCGATAATCTCTTTGAGTTCGTCCTGGGAGTGTCCCACACAGGTTAGGTGAGGCATGACCTCGAAATCGAAAAGGTCATGCAGAATTTCTCCGTAATCGATAGTCAGTTTTCGAGTAGAGCCTCCCGCACCGTAGGTGATCGATACATAATCGAGATGGTGTTCCTGCAAAGCCTGCGCTGATTTAATGATGCGTCGTGCTTCTTCTTCTGAGCGAGGGGGATAGAACTCTACCGAGAGAACTGGTTTACTCTGGTTAAGCTTTTCGGCGATGGAGTGTGAGGCTGCCATAGGGTAAGTAAATATCATAGTTTTTTTGAGAATCCCCGTAAAGTTCTTTATCTGTAAATCTTTTGCTTTTGATTGTCCATTATCTCTCTTTAAACATTGACTCTTGGGTGTCAAATGAGAGAGTCATTTCTTTGATTATGAAGGCTTTTAGGGACTGTGTTTTATTGCTATTCGTTTTTGGTTTTTTGTACCTGGCTTTTTCTGGAGTGCGGCCTTTAGCCAACCCAGATGAAGGGCGCTATGTTGAGATCCCCCGAGAAATGGTTGTCACAGGTGATTGGGTCTCTCCGCGCCTGAACGGGGTCCTTTATTTCGAGAAGCCTCCTTTGTTTTATTGGATGCAAGCCGTTGCGCTTAAAGTAGGGGGCATTAACGAAGTAAGCGGGCGCTTTATGCCTGCACTTTTAGGCCTTATTGGGATCTTAGCCACCTACATTACAGGTCGGCGTCTTTACGACCGTCGTACTGGGCTGTTTGCCGCAGCAATTTTAGGATCAAGCCTCATCTACTTTGCCCTTAGCCAGATTATTACCTTGGACATTGCCGTGAGTGTGTTCACGGGCTGTTCTTTGTTTAGCTTTCTTATTGGGCTTAAGTATCCGCTCTCGACTCAGCGCCGGCTTTGGTTTGTCGCTTTTTATATATTCATGGGCTTAGCTGTTCTCAGTAAAGGCCTCATCGGTTGGGTTTTTCCCGCCCTTATCATCTTCCTGTGGACTATCTTATTGGGCAAATGGAAGGACCTTGCTCGCTACTATATGGGGATGGGCTTACTCATCTTCTTAGCCGTTACAGTCCCCTGGCACGTGATGGCCGCCCGTGAGAACCCAGAGTTCTTATGGTTCTACTTCGTCCATGAGCACTTCTTGCGCTACCTGAGCTCTACCCACAGCCGCGTTCAACCGTTTTGGTTCTTCTTCGCTTTTCTTCCCCTGGGCTTATTACCTTGGACAAGCTTCTTGCCTCAATCCGTGGCTTCTATTTTCCGAGGGGGCTGGCAAGCCGCTAAAGAACGCTCGACAGAGCTTTTATGCTTAGTCTGGATCTTGTTCATCTTGTTCTTCTTCTCTCTCTCGAAGTCCAAGCTAATCCCTTACATCTTGTCGGCCTACTTCCCATTGGCGCTTATCATGGGGCGTTATATGGCCCAGGCCTGGGACGGGGCTAATACAGTAGGCCTTAAGTGGGGGTTACGCGCCTATACCTGGCTTATCTTGGGGCTGGCTACTGCCTTCCCCTTTGTCTTAGAGCATAAGAGCGAAGATGTTACCTTCGAGGCGATTCCTTGGCTAGCGCTTTTGCTGGGTGCCCTTATTCTAAGTGCCGTACTTATCCATTTCTTCACCCGTCTGGGTAAGCTCCGCCATGGTTTGGTTGTCTTGATGGGCGCAGCAGCATGCATCTTGGCTTTATTCAACCCTGTAGCAGGCTGCTTCAAGCGTCCAAGTACGCGGGAAATGGCCTATGCGCTCAAACCTAAGCTACAAGAGCAGGACCGCGTTTTCCATGCTTACGACTATTTTCACGACTTCACCACGTACCTAGAGCGTACGACGTCTTTAGCCAACCACAGCCCTGATGAGCATGGCTTTGGGCTTGAGCTTGAGGACCATTCCGCACGCTACCTAGAAGGGCAAGCTTTCAGAGATTTCTGGCAAAGTTCGCAGCGTGCCTATGCCCTGGTAGAGTGGCAGAAGTTTGATAATTTTAAAA
This sequence comes from Opitutia bacterium UBA3534, assembly GCA_002376875.1. GTDB lineage: Bacteria > Verrucomicrobiota > Verrucomicrobiia > Opitutales > UBA3534 > UBA3534. Next base: position 395,614 of record DFOT01000010.1, read on the forward strand.
ACGATGTGGGTGCAGACTATTGTCATGTTGTTCTGACAGATTTTAATTTCATCATCGTGAGTAACCAGTAACCCTGAATTTCCTATGGCTGACACCGTTGAGGCACCCTTCCTTCCTTTTGCAAAACCTTCGATTAGCCAAGCCGCTATCGATGAGGTAGCTGAGTGCTTGCGCTCAGGTTGGATAACCACAGGTCCGCGTACCAAGAAGTTCGAGGGTATGCTGTGTGACTACTTAAGCGCCCCTTCCGCACAAGCGTGTGCCTCCGGAACTGCTGGTTTGCTCATGGCTCTTTTGTCCTTAGATCTAGAGCCTGGGGATGAGGTTATTACTACAGCCATGACTTTCGTAGCCACACTCAACACGATTGTGCTAGCAGGGGGTAAGCCCGTTGTCGTTGATGTTGAGCCGGGTACTTACAATATAGACCCCGCCCTTGTCGAAGCTGCGATTACGCCTAAGACTCGCGCGATTATGCCGGTTCACTTCGCAGGCTTACCGGTAGACTTAGACAAACTCTACGCATTGGCCCAGAAGCATAACCTCCGTGTTATTGAGGATGCCGCTCACGCGATTGGTACCGAGTACAAGGGCAAACGCATTGGAAGTTTTGGGGACACTCAAGTATTTAGCTTTCACCCGAATAAAAACATGACTACCGGTGAAGGAGGCTGCGTGACTACCCAAGACAAATCCATGCAAAAGCGTATTAACTTATTGCGTTTCCATGGGATTGACCGAGAAGCATGGAACCGCTTTGCCAAAGAGGGGACTCCTCAGTACGACATCACTTTAGCCGGTTACAAATTTAATATGATGGATATGCAGGCAGCTCTAGGCCTGCATCAGCTCCCTGCCTTAGACGGCTTCATCACAACACGTACACGCTTTGTAGAGCGCTACTACGAAAAACTTTCTAGCTGGGAGGCCTTAGTTTTGCCTCAGGCCCCTGACTACGAGTGCCGCCATGCTTGGCATTTGTTTGCTCCTTGCATTAACCCTGAAGTTGCCGGTATGGACCGTGATCAACTCATGAGTGCCCTCAAAGAGCACGGCATCGGGACGGGTCTTCATTACCAAGCCCCCCACCTCAGCACTTATTATCACGAGCAATGGGGTATGCAGCCTGGGGATTGCCCTCATGCCGAGCGTATTTCTGATACTGTCCTAAGCTTGCCCCTTTTCCCTGATATGACTGAAGCCGATCAAGATCGGGTAATCACGGCCCTTGCCAAGGTCCTCAAAATTGGTTAAATCTCTAAGATCTATGAAAAATCCTCCAGAAATCTCCGTAGTGGTGCCTGTTTTTAATGAGGAGGCTAATCTCGCGCCGCTTTTCCAGCGCCTAACAAACGCAATGGATCAGCTCGATCGTCCGTACGAGATTATTTTTACAAATGATGGCAGCACAGACCACTCTATCGAATTGCTCAGAGGGTTCCACGCGCAGCGCCCTAAGCAAGTACGTGTGATCGATTTTAACGGAAATTTTGGTCAACACATGGCTATTATCGCAGCTTTCGAGCACGTGCGCGGTGCGATTGCAGTAACCCTAGATGCAGACCTCCAAAACCCGCCCGAAGAGATTCAGAAACTCATTGCCAAGATTGATGAGGGTTATGATGTGGTTGGAGGTTACCGCAAAAAGCGCAAAGATGTTTGGTGGCGTAAGTGGGCCTCAAAGATCATCAACGTATTTCGTGAGGTCGCTACTGGCATCCAAATGACCGACCAGGGTTGTATGCTGCGTGCTTACAAGCGTCCTATTGTAGATGCTATCGCCCGATCGGGGGAGCGCTCTACATTTATTCCTGCTTTAGCGCATAAGTTCTCTGCCAAACCCGGTGAGGTTGAGGTTGTTCACGAGGCCCGCGCAGAAGGGGAGTCCAAGTACAGTTTCTATAAGCTCATCCGTCTTAACTTTGACTTAGTCACCGGTTTTACCCTGTTACCGCTTCAATTATTTACCTTGTTTGGCTTCTTTGTTTCAGGGTGTAGTGGTTTGTTGGTCCTTATTCTTTTATATCGCCGTCTCTTCATCGGACCAGAGGCCGAAGGTCTATTTACTTTATTCGCGATCCTCTTTTTCTTAATCAGTGTTACTATCGTAGGGATTGGCCTTATCGGAGAGTATGTCGGGCGCTCTTACCAATGTGTTCAAAGCCGGCCACGCTACGTAACCAAAGAAGTTCTCGAAGATCTTTCATGAGTTCCCAAGAAGCACCTAGAGTTTTAGTTTTTGCTTATAGTGATGTTGGCTATGATTGTCTTGAGCTATTGCTCAAACATGGGGCTGAGGTTGTAGGCGTTTTTACGCATGAGGATAACCCCAATGAAGAACAATGGTTCCGTTGCGTCGCCGATTTAGCAGCCTCCAAAGGGATTCCTGTTTTTAAGCCCAAGAGCTTAAAAGATGAGGCAGTCTTTCAGGGGCTTAAGGATCTGCGTCCAGATATTATTTTCTCTTTTTACTACCGTAATATGATCCCTGAGGCTGTCTTGGACCTTCCTTCTTTAGGGGCATTTAATATGCATGGGTCTTTATTACCTAAGTACCGTGGGCGTGCCCCAGTGAATTGGGCAGTCCTACACGGGGAAACACAAATCGGTGCAACACTGCACACGATGGTGAAGCAAGCCGATGCTGGGGATATGATTGACCAGGAAGCAGTTTCTATTGGCCCTCGAGAGACCGCCTTTGAGGTCATGCGCAAAGTCCAACAAGCGGCTTGTGTGGTGTTAGAGCGCCAAGTAAAAGCACTGTTGACTGGTACTGCGCCACGTATTCCTCAAGACGACTCTCAGGCCACTTATTTCTCTGGGCGCAAACCCGAAGATGGCCGGATCGATTGGACACAGTCGGCTCAATCTATTTTTAATTTAATACGCGCAGTCACCCATCCTTTCCCAGGTGCCTTTACGGATGCCTTCGAGAATAAGCGGCTGTGTATCTGGTGGGCAGAGCCTGAGATGCGGTTCCAAGACAAACCTTCAAGCGATTTTAAACCCGGTGAATGCGTCAGCCAAGAGCCTCTAATGATCGCCACCGGTGACGGATTTCTTAAAATTACAGAATGTGAATGGCAGGACCTTCCAGCTTCTGCAAATGCAAATTAATAAATTATGAATCAACCAAAAAAAGTACTTATTCTTGGTGTTAACGGCTTTATCGGCAGCAGTCTTGTGTGGAACATCCTCGAGAAAACAGACTGGGTCGTTTACGGTATGGATATGTTTTCTAATAAGATAGAAAACTGCCTCGGTCATGATCGCTTCAAGTTCTTTGAAGGGGACATCACGATCAATAAAGAATGGATCGAGTATCACGTCAAAAAGTGTGACGTCATTATCCCTCTGGTTGCGATTGCTACCCCTGCACTTTATGTAAAAAAGCCGATTGAAGTGTTCGAGCTAGACTTCGAGGCCAACATGGAAATCATCCGTAAATGCGTTAAGTACAAGAAGCGCCTCATCTTCCCTTCTACCTCAGAGGTTTACGGCATGAGCAAAGACTCTCAATTTGATGAGTACGAAAGTAACTTTGTTCTAGGGCCGATTCCTAAGGGTCGTTGGATTTACTCCTGCATTAAGCAGTTGCTAGACCGTGTTATTTATTCCTACGGAGAGCACCAGGGCCTTGATTATGCATTGTTCCGTCCGTTTAATTTCTTGGGGCCAAAGCTTGATGATATTAACGAGCCTAAGGAAGGAAGCTCACGCGTCGTGACTCAGTTCTTGCATAATATTATTCATGGCCGCCCCATTAAGCTTGTGGACGGAGGGGAGCAACGTCGTTGCTTTACCTTTATTGATGATGGTATCGACTGCTTGTTGCGTATTATCGAGAATAAAGACGGCAAAGCTTCTAAGCGTATCTTTAACATCGGTAATCCAGAAATGAACTACTCGATTGCCGAGCTAGCAACGATGCTCGTAAGTCTGGTTAAGGAGTATGATGAATACAAAGAGCGTGCTGAAAAGGCAGAAATTGTAACAGTCCACTCAAACGAATACTATGGGGAGGCTTACCAAGATATCACTCACCGTGTTCCTTCTATTAAAGAGGCTAAAGAGCAACTCGGCTGGGAGCCTAAGGTAGACCTAGAGACCGCCCTGAGACTCACCCTAGATTACCACCTAAAGAACGAAGATTACGAACTGAACCGTAAGCACCTGCGCTAAATCCCCATGCAAGTTCTTATTAAAATCGATGTGGATACCGATCGTGGCACTCGTGAAGGCGTGCCGCGTTTGGTCAACATCCTCAAAGAGCGTGGCATTGCTGCTAGCTTTTTGTTTAGCCTTGGGCCAGATAATACAGGCAAGGCTATCCGTAGGATTTTCCGCCCTGGTTTTTTTAAGAAAGTCTCACGCACAAAGGTTACCGAGCTTTACGGCTATCGGACTCTACTCAACGGAACTTTATTGCCTGCTCCTCACATCGGGAAGCGCAATGAACAAGCCATGCGTGATGCTCGTGATGCTGGGTTTGATGTCGGTATTCATTGTTACGACCATTTTAAATGGCAAGACTACTTGCATCATTTTTCCTCAGAGCAAACTTATGAAGAGCTTGGTCGTGCCCTAGAAGAGTTTCAGCGTATCTTTGGGCGCAAGGCTATCGGTGCTGGAGCTCCTGGCTGGCAAGCAAATGAAAGGAGCTTGCGTGCCTACGATCAAGCAGGGTTTCTCTATGGCAGTGACACACGTGGAACCGTACCCTTCTTTCCAAAAGTTGGGGACAAGCAATTTAGGACACTGCAAATCCCTACGACCTTGCCTACCTTAGATGAACTTTTAGGCCATCCCGAATTTCCAGAGGAATCGATCCCTGATCATTATATGAGCTTGCTTAGTTTCAAGCACACGAATGTCCTTACGATCCATGCCGAGATTGAGGGGATGGGTAAGGCAGACCTTTTCTGTAAGCTTCTAGATAAGATGCAGGGCATCGGGGTTCAGTTTGTAACGCTTGAACTCTTGGCTTTAGCTTGCCTAGAAGACCGTGAGAATATTCCTGTATGCGCTGTTGCCCAACAGTCTGTACCCGGGCGCTCTGGGAATGTAGCTTGCCAGATTGTTTAGCGCTTATTAACCCGGTAGATCCAATAAATCCCCACTGTCTGGAAGAGTAAATTCGGGATCCACACCAGCAGGTCTGGGCGTAAGTGAGGCTGTTTCTGTAGCCAAGATAGCACCACAAGCAATAGGTAATAGCTTAATGCCAACCCAAGAGCCAAAGCCAGATTAGCCGATGTTTCGCTACGGCTGGTCTTTATCCCTAAAGGAATGGCGATTGCAACGAGCGAGAAGATAGAAAAGGCCATCGCAAACTTCTTTTGGATCTCTAGCTGAATTTGGATCTTATTTTTATAGTTCTCTTCACTAGGGTCATTCTCGTAGGTCTCAATTAAGTTTTTACGCTCTTGGAGTAGTTCCCCAAAGGTGTAGAAGGCAAGTTTGCGGTCGACGCGTTTTTTTCCTAGGATTTTGTCTAAAGAAAGCGAGAGGGAGAGTTCCTTAAAGGTGATGGAGGGGTTTTGGCTATCATATTCACCCAGGTTTTTGTTTGAAGAACGGCGTTCTCCACTGCCATTGATAAGTTTCAGCAAGATAGCTTCTTGGGCTTCATCATAGGAGAAGGCGCCTTTGCGTGCCTTAATGAAGGTGCTGACATGGTTGTTTTTATCCATTTCCCACAGCCAAATATCTTTCAGCTGCTGTTTTTCTTGGCCCTCTGTATAGATCACATATCCAGGGAAGGTCTTAATAAAGGTATGAGGCTTAATGAACCGTAAGGGGTCATGCCGGATCGCATTCACGATGCCGTTTTTATAGGCCGTGTCGGCAAGGGGGGCATAATAGAGGTTAATAAGCACCGAAAGAACCGTTCCTGCAAAAGTTAAAAAGAGGATAGAGCAGATAAGGGTGTATAGATTAATGCCTGCTGCTTTGATTGCCGTTATCTCATGCTGGGAGGAGAGTCGCCCTAGGACTAAGAGAATTCCTAATAAGAACCCCATTGGCAGTGCATAAGGAATGACGCCTGGGATGATGAGGATAAGGAGCTGAAAGAACCCATTCCAAGAAACTTGGTTATTGATAAGTTGCTGTAATACATCTCGCAAGGCATCTCCAACAACTAAGACTACGATAAAAAAACTGACTGCACCCAAGGAGGCCAGAAAGACCTGCTTTAAGATATATCGATGCAATAAGTTTATCATTCTTTTTAAGGGGCTTAAGTTTGCTAAGTAACTGTACATAGCTAGCATAAATCATCTTAGCTTTCAAAGCTGTTATTAAGAGTTTTTGAGACAAGTCCCTATTTATGAATTCAAAATCTCTTTATTCTCATGATGTATTGAATTATTCAACAAAGCCGCTTGAAATTACCCTTTGTTATCTACATTATTTTAATGTAAGCGCATACTCGTTAAGGGCTTACACGACACCTCAGATTATATAACGATGCGAGTACCCCAACAATCGTTCCTCTATGCCTCATAAGAAGATCAAAAAAGTAATCTCTAAGATTAAGTCTGCTACATGCTCGCCTTTACCTCCTAAGATTAATGCGCTTATAAAAGCGTTTCAGGATAAAGCTTTTTCTCTTAAAGAAGATGTCCTTGCACGTCCTATTTATGGAACGACGCTTTACTTAGCAACGTGCTCGGTTGATATGCGCATGGGAGCGTTTAAGGCTTATATTTTTCAAGACATCATCCATAAGGGCTACGTGATTGCACTGACCTATGGTAATGTAGAAGCTGCTGATACGCTTTACGTACGCTTGCACTCCTCTTGCGTCACAAGTGAGACCTTACGCGGGTGTGATTGTGATTGCGTCCAGCAGCTTGAGTCTGCCTTTAATCTCATTGTAGAGAAGGGGAGTGGTATCCTCTTCTACCTCATGCAAGAGGGCCGGGGTATCGGCTATGTTGCCAAAGCACGCGATCGTATGCTTGTCCAAGCAACGAACGACCAGATCTCTACCTTCGATGCTTACGAAATGCTGGGGTTACATCGTGACTACCGCCAGTATCGTAATATTAAAGACATTTGCTTCCTTTTAAATATCCAGGCCAGCTTTGTGTTGCTTACTAATAACCCAGACAAGGTCCAAGCAATGCAACGCCAGAATATCCACGTAGCGGCCACCGAGACACTCGAGATCGAGCCAAGTCCTTATAACTTAGCTTATTTAACCTCTAAAATGGAGTATGGGCATATCCTCGAAAAGCCAATGGATGCTACGACTAAGCGCATCGCTTTGCCTGAGGAAGTCGTCCCCTTTGCTCCTTATGCGCTAGAAGATGCCCAACGCTTTGTATACGCAGCTAGTTATATGCTGCCCGTGCGGCCTATTGATGGGGAAGTTGTCTTAAGCCTACGTGAGGAAGAACTACGCCACTATTTTAAGGACGAGCCTATAGACTCTTACATCGAGCGTGAGGATCCTCTCATCGTGAAATATAACATGATTCGTAATAACCGGGTCATGGTTACCATTCACGAGCGCAACATGACTACTTTCCAACGGCGCGAGCCTGAGTCTCCTCTGGCTAAGCTACTAACGACGCCTTACTGGTTTAGGACTCACGTCTACTTTGATACTATCACTGGGGAGGACTTTGTTGTCCTTACCTACGGGGATCTAAAAACAGATGAGTTGCCTGTGGTGCGTTTGCATAGCGAATCTATTTTTAATCGTTTTCCGGTCAAAGACATGGATAATCGCGAGAAGTTTAAGGCTACTGTTAAAGAAATTATCCGTTATGGTGTCGGTGTTATCGTGATGCTTTATAATGATGGTCGGGGTGCTGGTTTTGGTGCTTATTCTCAGGATAAGATGCTCACTCAGTTAGGTTTAAGCCATGACACGAATGAGTCGTACCATAAGCTCGGGGTCAGCTACGATCGCCGTGATTATGAGGCTGCTATCATGCTGCTCAAGCATCATATTTACGGGAACAAGGTGCAGATGGTTATGAATTCTCCAGCTAGCCTAATCAAGAAGAAGGAATATGCCGAAGCACTTAATAAGCATAATATTGATGTAGAGGAATGGATTTTCCTCGAGCATAATAAGCGTAACGGCAACGATGCCTAATTTATACTCGGAAGATACTTCCTAGATTGCGCCCCAGGAGGATAGAAGATCCAATAATGGTGACTGCCAAGAAGGCCATCGCCCATACCCCGAGTGCACTGGCCAAGTACGGCCCATCACCCAAGAGGCTCATTAGCTCATAGATTGCTTTGGTGATCGGGTAGTACTGTTGCTTTTGCGCTAGTACCAAAGAGTCCGATACTTCTAGCATCGATTGCGAAAACGCTAGAAGCGCTCCAGCGAGCAAATTAGCTGTGATCAAAGGAATAGTGATCATGATGCTTGATTTGAGAGGCGGGCATCCTAAATTTTGTGCAGCTTCTTCGTAGGTTTTTGACGTTTGCTGCAAGCCTGCGGCAGCGGCACGTACCATGAAGGGCAATTTACGCATACCATAGGCAATAATAAGCAACATGGTAGGATTCTCTGTAGGGTTGAGAAAGGCAAAGAGTCGTCCCTCTTGGCTCATCGCTAAGTATCCAAATGCCATGACGAGTCCAGGGACAGCCAAGGGCAGCATGGACATCGCATCCAACATCCCACGTCCAGGGAATTTTGTACGCACAATCACAAAGGCGATCGATATACCTAAAATATTATTTAGCACCGTGGCTAGCCCTGCGTAAATCAAGCTGTTCTTAATCGAAGGAACCGTTAAGGCATTACCCAAAGCAATATGGAAGTTATCAAAGGTGAGGCCTGCAGGCAGGAGCGTTCCGTACCAGTCCGAGGAGAAGGCGATAAAAATTACCGAGAGGTGCGGGAGCAGCGCTAAAAAGCTGATGAACCCAAAGAAGCAAAAGCACAGCGCCTGTACGATAAAGTGGGGGGGTTTAGCTTCACGCGCGTGGGAGGCTTTAGCCATCATCGAGAAGGTATTACGCCCAAATAACCCTTTCCCAATCGCATAGAAAGCAACCGAGAAGAAGAGCATCACTGTAACCAGGGCATAAGGGAAAGGATTCCCCCCAATCTTCTTGAGGCCGTTAAAGATTTGTACCGAAGTGATCCGGTCGTAGTCAAAAATTAAGGGTACCCCAAGCTCCGTAAAGGCCCAAATAAACACGAGCGTACAGCCCGCAAAGAGACCTGGGCGCATGAGCGGGAGGGTGATCGTGAAGAACTTTTTGATACTGCGGCAGCCTAAGTTAGCTGCGGCTTCTTCCATGGCTGGGTCAATATTAGCCAAGGACGCCATCGAGTTGAGGTACAAGATCGGGTACAGGCTGAAGGCATTTAGTAGGACCATTCCCCAGAATTGGCCGTGCCCAAACCAGTCATAGGGCATTCCTGGCCCAACGAGGCCGATGTACTCCAAGAAGGTGTTTAGCACCCCATACGGTCCTAAAATTTGGCGGATCCCGATCGCCCCTACAAACGGAGGCAGCATAATAGGCAAGAGCACCAAGCCCATGAACAGGGTTTTCCCTGGGAATGGATAGCGGTCTGATACAATCGCCAAGGGCAAAGCAATCAGCAGTGCCAGCAAGGTCGAGAAGAAGGCTAATCCGAATGAGTTGCATAAGCCCTCTAAGTAGATCGGGTTTATGAAGACTTCCTTAAAGTAGGCGAAGGTAAATTCCCCGTTTACATCCCAAAAGGCCCCATGCAGGATTTCCCAGATAGGCCACAGGAAGAAGCACGTGAAAAACAGTGCAGTGATAACGTAAACGAAGAAGGAGAAGCGCTTAGACATCGTGTTCTGATATAAAGCCCATAATAAGGCCTTATCTGCCCGCTAAGGGCAAGGAAAAAGCCATTTATATTTGATATTTTATTCTTCCTAAAGAAGCCCTGCGCGTCTTAGCAGCGCATCGGGGTCTGGTTCACGGCCCATGAAGTCGCGGAAGAGCTTTGCTGGGTCCTCACTATTACCTTTGCTTAAGATCTTATCGCGGAATTCTCCTCCTACCTGAGGGCTCATGAGGCCTTCAGTCTTGAAGCGGGTAAAGGCATCAGCATCGAGTACTTCTGCCCACTTGTAGGAGTAATAGCCAGCCGCATAGCCTGTAGGGCTTCCAAATACATGAGTGAATGCCCGTATATGAGAAGGCTCCTTGGTCGGCGTCGGGACCGAGTAGTCTTCCAAGCGTGTTTGAATGTAAGCTTCTAGGTCTTTGTCCTGGGCTGGGTCATACTTAATATGCAGGTCTAGATCCATTTTGCCAAAGGATAGCTGCCGCATCGTGAAGAGGGCTTGCCCATAGGTACGGGTAGCTACTAACTTTTGGAAAAGGTCTTCCGGGATCGGTTCCCCTGTTTCGTAGTGCCTGGCAAAGAGGTCCAGGCTCTCGCGCTCCCAGCACCAGTTCTCCATCACCTGGGAGGGCATCTCCACAAAGTCCCAAGCTACGCTTGTTCCATTTAGGCTTTTGACTTCTACATTACCCAGTAGGTGGTGCAATAAATGGCCAAATTCATGGAAAATCGTTTCTACTTCGCGGTGGTTGAGAAGCGCCGGCTCATCTCCAATGGGTGGGGTCAGGTTTCCTGCAATAATCCCTGAGTGGGGTTCTTGCTTACCGTCTGCACGGTTTCCTGTTGTTAGAGGAACCATCCAGGCACCGCCTCGTTTTTCTGGCCGCGGGTGCCAGTCGGCATAGAAGGAGCCCAGGTGGGTTCCGTTTTTGTCTAGCACATCATAGAAGCGCACATCCTCGTGCCACACAGGAACCTCTCCTTCAGCTGGCTTTACGGATTGTTTACGCTTCACTACCTGTACTCCATACAAGCGCTCCACCAGTTCAAAGAGCCCATGCTTAACCCCCTTCATTGGGAAGTAAGGCCGCAGCTCTTCCTCATTGAAGCTATAAAGCTCCTGGCGGCGTTTTTCTATCCAATAGCCACGGGACCACGGCTCAATGTGCCCAACAGGTTCTCCTGTTTTTTCAGCCTTATAGGCCTCAAGCTCAGCTACCTCTTTATTAAAAGCTTCTTTAACACGATCATGGAGGTCTTCTGTAAAGTTAAGAGCTGTCTCCCCGTTCTTAGCCATACGGCGGCTCAAGACATAGTCTGCAAAGTCCTTTTTCCCTAAGAGGGTTGCGATTTGTTGACGCAGCTTAAGGATTTCTAGCACATTTTCAGTATTATTATAAGGCTCAGCAGTTCCAATCGTATTGCGCGCCTCCCAGATTTCCTTGCGCAAGCTTTCATCTTCACCATATTGCATCACCGGGGAATAGGAAGGGTAGTGCAGCGTAAAGCGCCAGGCTGGGTTCTCTTTGGTCCCATGGCCTTTTTCAGCGGCACTTTGTTGCGCTGCATCTTTAGCGCTTTGGGGTAGGCCTTCTAAGCGCTTAGGGTCTGTAATGATCAATTCCCACGCATTGGTAGAATCCAAGACATTCTCGGAATACTTCTGCGTGACCTTAGCTAATTCTGCATTAAGGCGGGCAAGTTCTTCTTTTTTATCCTCAGGTAGGTCTGCACCTTGTTTTTCAAAGTCTGCTACTGTTTCCTCGAGGAACCGCTTACGTGTCCCTGTTAAGCTTTTGGCTTCTTCTGTCTGTGAAAAAGCTTTAATGACCTTCCAGAGGTCTTCGCGTAAAGGAATATTCGTAAAGAACGCAGATACTGTCGGCAACATCTGGTTATACGGCTCTCGCAGCTCAGGCACATTATTGACGTTTTCTAGGTGGGAAACTTTCCCCCAGGCTGCCTCTAAAGGCTCGATTGCTTCTTCCAGGGCCAAGAGTGTACTGTCATAGCTCACGGTGCTAAGGTCCTGCACTTCAATCGCTAAAAGTGCCTCCTCCGTCTGGGTCAAGGCCTTTTCAATATCAGGCTGAATATGCTCCGGGGCAAGAAGGTCCCAGCGGATATGGAAGTTATCATCCAGGAATGGGTGGTCAGTACTGGCAGAAAGTGCAGGCATAATGAGGCTCATAAAGAAGATCAATAGGTGGTGTTTGTATTTCATGGGTAGTATGCTTATTTATATAGCACAGACCCCCACCCGCAAAAGCAAAATCCATCAAGTGATATTTGTTGATCAAAAACTACAACTTCCCTTGATTTTTATACTTGCTCTACCCCCTAAAAACCGGGATTATCTCACGCTTCGTATTACACTTGTTTGTAATCGGATAAATAAACTATAAATCGTTAACCTTAAACCCCTTGTGACTTTTGTCGTGAGGGCCAGAAAAGAAAATCATATGAGTTCTAATTCCTTAATGGAAGAATTGTTGAGCCAAAGTCTTTTTGAGAACCAAAAAGAAGGCTCTATTATTAGTGGTGTTGTCACCGAAGTGCGTCAAAACGAAGTTATCGTTGATATTGGCGGAAAGTCCGAAGGTGTGATTCCCGCATCTGAGTTTATCGACACTGATGACATTAACGTAGGAGAAGCTGTCGAGGTTTACCTCGAAAAGCGTGAAAATCGCGACGGACGCCCTGTCCTCTCCTTCGATAAAGCCCAGCAGAAGAAAAACTGGGAAAACATCCTCACCCAGTGTGAAGAAGGCACTGTTAAACCCGGCCGCGTTAAGGCTAAGGTTAAAGGTGGTCTTATCGTCAGTATCGGGGTGGATGCATTCTTGCCTGCGTCTCAGATCGATGTACAGCCTCCGAAGAACCTCGACCAATACGTCGGGCAAACGTACGACTTTAAGATCCTTAAGATCAACCAAGAGCGCCGTAATATTGTTATTTCCCGCCGTGAGCTGATCGAAGAGCAACGCCGCGAGAAGCGCGAAGAGCTTCTTTCTCGCGTTCAGCCAAGTGATGTATGCAAGGGTGTTGTTAAGAATATCACTGACTACGGTGTATTCGTAGACCTAGACGGTCTAGACGGCTTGCTTCACATCACAGATATGAGCTGGGGCCGCATTTCTCACCCAAGTGAGATGGTTAAGATCGGTGAAGAAGTCACCGTAATGATCATCGAGGTAGACCGCGAGCGCGGCCGTGTATCCTTGGGTCTGAAGCAAATGAACAACAATCCTTGGGAAAGCATCGAGACGAAGTATCCTATCGGTGGTCATATCAAGGGTAAGGTGGTCAACTTGGTCCCTTACGGTGCCTTCATCGAGCTAGAAGCCGGTGTAGAAGGTCTTGTTCATAATACTGAGCTTTCCTGGACTAAGCGCATTACTAAGCCAAGCGAAGTCCTCAAGATTGGTGAAGAAATCGAAGCAGTTGTGTTGGGTATCCAAAAGGAAGACCAGAAGATCTCCCTTGGTATCCGTCAGCTCGAGGAGAATCCTTGGGATATGGCTAAGCACAATTACCCAGCAGGTGCCCGTGTACGTGGTAAGGTACGTAACCTCACTACTTACGGTGCCTTCATCGAGCTAGAAGCAGGTATCGACGGTATGGTACACGTTTCTGACATGAGCTGGGCGCGCAAGGTTAACCACCCAAGTGAAGTCCTCAAGAAGGGTGACGAGATCGACGCAATCGTGTTGGATGTAGATTCCTCACAGCAGCGTATCTCTCTTGGTATGAAGCAGCTTCAAGAAGATCCTTGGAGTGAGATCGACAACCACTTCAAGATTGGAGATGTGGTTTCTGGTCAGGTTACCAAGATCACTAACTACGGTGCCTTTGTTTCCTTGAAGAACGAGATCGACGGTCTGGTTCACATCAGCCACGTGAGCGAAGGCCACGTAGAGAAGATCAAGGACGTCTTGAACGTTGGTGACGAAGTTTCCGCCCGCGTAATCAAGATTGACCGCGACGAGCGTCGTATCGGTCTATCTATCAAGGCAGCTAGCTACGATCCTGAGCAACTCGAGGCCGAAGTAGCCGCTTACGAGAACCTCAAGAAGGATCAAGAGCTTACCAGCCTAGGTGACATTCTTGACGAAGCCACTGGGGGTAACTAATCACCCTTTCAGGTTTTTATTTTGCAAGGCACCTCTATTCAGGGGTGCCTTTTTCTTTTTTCAGTTCCTCTAAGAATTCCTGCAGTACCTCAATTTGCAGGTGTTTATTCTTTTCTTCTTCGATTTCTTCGGGGGTGCGCTGGCGGCCTTGGTCTTTCATGGCCTCCCGGATGCGTTTCATCGCAATCAGCTCCAATTGCCTAACGCGTTCTCGGGTCACCCCAAAATGCTCGCCCACATCTTCCAGGGTTTTGGGCGTTTTATCATTAAATCCAAAGCGCATCCGGATAATCTCAGCCTCTCGGTCATTAAGCAGGTCCACAATGCTATGAATCTGGTTCTTAAGGGATTTCTCATCTAGCCTCTCTGAAGGGGTTTTTATGCGTGAGTCACTCAATAAATCCCCAAGCTGGGTCCTCTGATCTGTCCCTACAGGCGCATTTAAAGACTGCAAAGGGTTTGCCACAGATTGCAGCACGGTTACCTTATATACCGGGATCCCCATTTCCCAGGCAATCTCCTCATTCGTAGGAGGGCGGCTCAGCTCTTCGGTTAAATGCTTAGCGGCCTTACGCATTTTCGATATTTTATCCACGAGGTGTATCGGCAGGCGTATGGTTTTCCCTTGGTTAGCCAAGGCCCTCTTAATGGATTGCTTAATCCACCACGAGGCATAGGTACTTAGTTTTCCGCCTTTGCCTGGGTCAAATCGTTCAATTGCCTTAATCAGCCCTAAGTTCCCTTCACTAATCAGGTCTAATATCGGAAGGCCTAAATTAATGTAGTCATAGGCTATCTTAACGACTAGGCGCAGGTTTGCCCTGATCATATGGTCCCGGGCATCTTCATCTCCTTTTTGGATTCGCTTGGCCAAAGCAAGCTCTTCCTTAGGCGTCAACAGAGGCGTTTCGCCAATCTGCCTGAGGTACACTTGCAGAGCATCACCGTCATGAGGAGCTGAATTCATGATCCCCTAATAAGTCGGCAATCCTCCTGTAAAATTCAGCTTTTAACTGCCTAATACCCTGAAAATCAAGCTGATAGCTAGGGTCACCCAGAAAGCCCATTTACTTATCCGGATAGGTGCAAAAATAGCCAAGATATTTGCCAAAACCAGCGCAATCAGTGCAGGGTAGGCGATTTGTAGGGCCAAATCTAAATAGACAGACAAGGCCGTGAACCCAAGGCGAGAGGTGCAGTAGGTAATAAATAGGGTAATCCCAATGGCCGGGTGCCTGCCTAAGTAATCATTGGTCAGCGTATGGTTTAGGAACTCCGCAAATAAGGACACTAGGATCGCTGTGGTTGTCAAACAAGCCAGCATAATGGTAGCACTGGCTACCGGTACAGCCAAAGGCCCGAGGGTGTATTCTGCAATAGCAACCAGGGCGCCTTCTGGGTGTATGTTGGCTAATTGATTTGCATAACTAGCCCCCAATTGAACAAACCCGACATAGACTAAGGCTAGTAATCCAGCTCCTACAAAACTCGTTGAAAGGCTTAATTTTAGGAGTGTTTTTGTGTCATGTTTGTCCTCTAGGTGGGTCTTGAGGTAATAAATCGTAGCCGCCGAGAAGAAGAATGCCGCCAGCAGGTCCATCGTCTGGTAGCCTTGCTTAAGTCCTATTAGAAAAGCCGTTAGATTGGAGAGCTCTCCCGCAGGTGCTGTAGGGGCCTTCCAGAGGCCGACACAGGTCAGTACAAATATCCCTACCAAGAGCCATGGTGTTAGGACGCGTCCGATAATCGGTACGATGCGGTGGTAATTCCACACCAGGATGAAGGTCACTAAGCAGAAAGTAATACTGAATAGGTCGAAATTAACATTAGGCAGGATGAGCTCTAAGCCCCCATAAGCAACGATGATGCAGCGTGCAGCCACCCCAAAAGGCCCCATCAAACTTAGGATAATCAGTGATAGGATCAGCGCAGGAATACGCCCAATACGTCCAAAGAAGTGTTCCCGGTCCCCATGGTAGAGAGTAATCCCGATTAGTCCCAAAAAGGGTACCGCTACTGCCGTTAAGAGTAGACCCACAGTGCCGGCGGCGGCTTGGTCTAAGCATTGCGCTCCCAAAGCCAGGGGGAAGACTAGGTTCCCCGAGCCAAAGAACATCGCAAACATCGCAAACCCCGCGGTTAGGATGATTTTCGTGTTATTTCTCGTTTTTGCTATTTCTGTCATTATGCTTGGTCGCTCTTCCTAGATGGGATTGCAGAATTTATGACTTATTCTAGAATCTCATCTAATAAAAATAAAAAAACCCGCGCTGGAATGGGGCAGCGCGGGTTTTTAGGTTTTTAAATTTCGTTTATTTTAATTACCTACAACCGCACGCACCCCTGGAATAATAACCATTCCAGCAGTGTATCCAATAATAATGTTTGCGTTAGGTGTCATAAGTAATCTTATTACAATGTGAATAAAGTTTAACGTTAATAATGAGAACCTGTCAAGGGATTTTTAGCTATTCCTTAGGCATTGTCTTTACCTTTCTTAGGCCTTTTTTTTAAGTTTTGTTAACGTGCTAAAGATTTTCTAGAATTTAGTTTTATAGAAATCTCTTACTTAGGATTCTTCTTCGCTAACTCCTTGCGCAACCAGGGCTAATGAAGGATCGTAAATCTAATTTCTAACCCATACCCCCCTTATGAAAAACTACCTACTCCTCCTTCTCTTTTGCCTTATACCCTCCTTGCTTTTGTCAGAAACGAGTCTTTCTCCTTCTAAAACAATCTATCTGATTACGCCCTCACGCTCGCTATCTACAGCATTCACGCGTATGATGAGCCAGCGTGGGGATTTCGAGGTTTATTCCGAACCTGCCCAACGCGCATTCATGGAGACCTATTGGCCCGAGATAAATGCCGTTTTTGATACAAGTGCTGCCAGCCATTATAGTGAGGTTAAGGCCTTGTTACTCCAAAGCCACCAGGGTCAAAATATTTTTGCTAAAGAAATGGGGTATGCCGTTAAGGATTTTCTGAAAGAGGACCCGAGTGTCCTTCAAGATTCTAATGTCCACGTTGCGTTTTTAGTGCGTAAACCACATGCCGTGGTACTATCTCGTTATTTTCGGAATAAAGACTTGGTTTCAAACATAGAGCAGCTTGATAAGACCCGGCTTGAAACTGGTTTTGAGGGGGTGTTAGAGGTGCTTAAGCTTGCAAAACAGTATTCGCCTAATCCGATTACGGTCATTCTTTCCGAAGATTTAGCTGAGAATCCTGAAGGTATTATTAGTTCTTTTTGTGCCAAGCTGGAGATTCCCTTTATTAAAGACGCTTTACAGTGGGCTGATGGCGGGGATAATTTCCAGGGCTCTACTGTCTGGCATGAGACTAAAGAGCTCGACGGTATGTATTATTGGCATGCGCGTGCTATCAAGAGTACAGGCTTTGCCAAGCCTAGAGAATATGACCTTGATGCGCAAGGGGCTCCCACTTTGAGTGAAGTAGGCGATAAGGCAGATCGTGAACGTCTCCGCGGTGTTTATGTGGAGAATTTATTCTTTTACGAAAAATTTCTAAAAGAAATCCCTGAAGGGGCTTTAGTATCTACTGGCTCTTAAAACTTTATACTGAATCTGAGTGCTTTAGTCTTATGCCAAGGTAAAATGGAGTCTTGATGGAATCGTTTAATTAATTATAAATCTAAATTTCGATTTATAATCTTACTGATTCCTTATGAAAAAATACCTAATCCTCCTACTCACTTGTTTGAGTTTTAATACCGTTCAGGCTGCTTCAGAAGAGGCTCCTCATAAAACAATCTATCTCATCACGCCTTCGCGCTCTTTATCTACGGTGTTTACTCGTATGATGAGCGAACGTGGGGACTTTGATGTTTATTCCGAGCCGGCACAGCGTGCCTTCATGAATAAGTACTGGCCCAAGAGTAATAGTCTGTTTAATGAAAGTAGCCCTGTTGATTTTGAAGCTCTCAAAGCCTTGCTCATGCAAGGTAAGGAGTCCAGAAACATTTTTGCTAAAGAAATGGGGTATGCGGTTAAAGACTTTTTAAGGGAAGACCCCAGTATTCTTAAGGACCCTAATGTCCATGTTGCTTTCTTAGTGCGTAAACCGCATTCTGTCACTTTGTCTCGCTATTTCCGGAACAAAGATCTTGTGTCGACCATCGAGCAGCTCGATCGTACTCGTTTAGTAATGGGATTCGAAGGTGTGTATGAAGTTCTTAAGCTTGCTAAGCAATATTCACCGAACCCAGTCACAATCATTCTTTCTGAGGATTTAGCGGATCATCCTGAGCAGGTGCTTCACCAGTTTTGTGATCGCGTAGGCATTCCGTTTCTTAAGGAGTCATTACAGTGGGAAGATGGTGGAGATAATTTCCAAGGTGCTACGGCTTGGCACGAAGCGAAAACACCTGAGAACATGTACCACTGGCATGGACACGCAATCAACAGTACTGGTTTTGGTAAGCCAACTGAGTACGAGCTTGATGCTAAAGGCGTGCCCACTTTTGGTGAGGTTGAAGACGCAGGAAACCGCGAGCGCCTCCGTGGTGTATACCTAGAGAATCTATTCTTCTACGAAAAGTTCTTAGAAGAAATCCCTGAAGGAGCCCTAGTATCTACAAGTGCTTAGTATAAGTTAAAACGTTTATTACATAAAACGTCGGTAGTTGATGCCGGCGTTTTTTTTAACTCGTTTACCCTTCAAAGAATCCAAGTAAGTCTTGAGGCTTAAGTTTTTTGCGCTTATCGCCCGAAAGATCTTGGATGATTTTACCGGAGCACATCAGTAGGGTTCGGTCTCCCAGTTCAAGGGCTTGGCTCATGCTATGGGTGATCATGATTGCGGTTAGATTATGTTCCACCACAAGGCGCTGTGTTAAGGCCAATACAAGCTTTGCCATCTTGGGGTCTAGTGCTGCAGTGTGTTCATCTAACAGCAATACCTTAGAGGGTTGTAGCGTTGCCATCAATAGGCTGACTGCTTGGCGTTGTCCTCCAGAGAGCAGCCCCATTGGGTCACCCAAGCGTTCCTCAAGTCCGATTTTTAAGTCAGACAGTAGCGCTTTAAACAAGCTGCGCTTTTTTGTAGATAAAGCCGGTTTAACCCCGCGTGGCATCCCACGCTTCAGTGCAAGGGCCAGGTTTTCTTCGAGGGTCAGGCTTGCGCAGGTTCCTAACATAGGGTCCTGGAAAACGCGGCTCACACGTTGAGCTCGTTTGTGGGTCCCTTGTCGAGTTACATCTTCACCATCAATGATGATGCTGCCGTAGTCTACTCGCGTATCGCCCGAGAGAACATTCATCAGGGTTGATTTCCCTGCACCATTACTCCCAATGATCGTTACAAACTCTCCAGTAGGAACCGTGAGGTCTATCCCTTTAAGAACAGGATTTTCTAAAGCAGTTCCTTGTCCAAAGGTAACGCGTAAATCAGTACATTTAATCATGATGCAACACACCCCTTTCTACGTTTAAGGCGGGGTAGAATCATAGTCACGGCAACTAAGGTCGCTGTAATCAAATTAAGGTCTGAGGCTTTTAAGCCAATGTCTGAACCACTGAGAGCAAAGGCCACAGCAATGTGATACACAATCGACCCGCCAATACATCCCAAAAGGGCCAAGGGGACTTTTGTGGAGTGACGGATTAAGGCCTCTCCAATAATAACAGCAGCCAGGCCTCGAATGATTGTACCGGCTCCCATAGAAATATCCGCAAAACCTTGGTGCTGGGTAAAAAGAGCTCCGGCAAGAGCGACGATACCGTTGCCTAAAGCCAGCGCGATGAACTGCATCGTATCTGGGTTAATCCCATAGGCTAAGCTCACGCGTGAATTAATCCCAACTGCACGCATGCCCAAACCAAAGTCACTCAGCAACAAGCAAATAAGCAGTACTAGAACAAGGATCGTAATCACTCCTAGTATCCATAAGGGATTAATGTGTTCTAAGAATAAAGTAGGCTCGGACATTAGCGCAATATTAGGGCGCCCCATAATCCGCAGGTTTACCGAGTAGAGTCCTGTCATGGTGAGGATCCCTGCAAGCAAGCCAAAGATTTTTCCTTTGATATGCAAAGCCCCAGTGATTAAACCGGCTACGCAACCGGCTAAAAAAGCACAGAAGGTTGCGGTTGCAGGAGAGCTTCCTGTAGTCAGCATAGCAGCCAACACAGCGGCCCCCAGCGGGAAGCTTCCATCCACGGTAAGATCCGGGAAGTCTATCACCCGGAAGGTTAAGTAAACGCCCAGCGCGACTAGGCCATAAATAAGACCCAGTTCAACCGCTCCCAAAATTTGTAAACTAGACATAGTTTTAGTAATTAATCACCGTGCTCGCTTCTTGAATAAGCTTGCTTGGCAGTGTGATGCCTAAAGTTTTAGCCATCTTTTGATTCAAAAAGAGTTCTGTTTTCTCAGGGAAGCCTACAGGTATTTCCGTTGGAGCTTTCCCTTTGAGGATATCTATAATGATGCGCCCAGTTTGGCGTCCGTGTAGATATTGATTAGGCCCTAGGGCTGCTAACGCGCCGAAGTAGACATAGTCTGTATCACTGCAAAACACAGGGATATTATTTTCGGTAGCAATTTTAATCAAGGTTTTAAAAGCAGACAGGGCTGTATTGTCATTACTCACAAAAAGGGCATCTACCCCTTCGGCTGTTAAGTGGTGTGCTGCAGCATTCACATCAATGGACTTTTCAGCCATTGCAGTGATGAGCTCTATCCCTAGTTCATTTGCAGCGGCCTGGCACAGCTCAACCATTTTTACCGAGTTTATTTCACCTGGGTTATAAACCATCCCGATGCGTTTAAGCTGTGGTAGGATCTCTCGGAAGAGTTCAAACTGAGGCACTACAGGAATTAAATTAGAGACTCCGGTAACATTACCCGCAGGTCTTTCAAGAGAGCTCACAAGTTGTGCCCCGAGTGGGTCTGTGACAGAGCTAAACACTACAGGAATGTCCTGGGTGCGTGCTGGCCTCAGGGCTGACTGTCCTGCCAAAGTCCCAATCGCAACAATCACGTCAGGTTTATCAAAGGCAAATTTTTGCGAGATTTGTGAGGCTAGCAGGGGGCTATTCTGTGCTGTCTCAAAAGACCACTTCAAATTATTCTCAGGGCTGTATCCTTGTTCTTTAAGTTCATCCAGAATGCCTTTACGGGTAGCATCAAGAGCTGGGTGTTCAACAACCTGGATCACCGATACAGCAATTTGCTTGGTTTCGTTTGATTTTGCTGCAGACCCTAAAAAGGTAAGCCCTAGCAAAAATACCCCTACAATAAGTGTTTTTATCTTTATGATTTTGTTCATCCTTAGGAAAGACTTTTGTCTATCTCTTTAAGGGACGGCATGCTCTTTAAGCGGTTGATGATGGTTTCATAACCACGGAAGTATTCCTTGCGCAAATAACGCGCAACACGGCCAATAGTTGCCATACTCGCCCCTGTTCGTTCACGTACTTTGGGGTAGGAAAGCTCAGGCTCAGCATCCAGTATCCGTGCGATCGTCCAGCGCTCTTGCATCGCACTGAGCTCAGAGGGGGTGCACAAATCACGGAAGAATATGTAGGCTTCTAGGGGGGTCTTGATTACTGAGATCGCCCTGTACATATCGCGTTCTTCTTCGGAGCTAAAAACGCCCAAGTCTTCTTGTTCTTTCTTTTTTGTCATACTAACGTGCTAGCATACTACCATGCTATCATGCTAACACGATAGCATGGTGACATGGTCTGTCAACGGGTTTCTCTATTATCAATAAGCTTCTCAATAGGATTGCTTTTTAGTGAATATTCTGTGAAAAATGAGGGCTGCTATGACTGATCTCCCCGTTCTCTCCCCCTTCCAGTTCTTAGATCAAATGGAGCGCTTCTTCCTTAAGGCCCTTACTGAGGATGAGTCTCTCAAGACGCTTTCTATTGATAACCAGCGGATTATAAACTTTGAAAAAGAGTGCTCCCGCCTAGATTTATGGATGGAAGTCACCCCTAAGGCCGAAGAAGCACCCCCTCCAGCTCCAGAAGCTGAGGCACCCGCTACACCTCCTGCTGAACCTGCTGAAGGTGAACAGGCAGCTCCCGCTGCTGAGGAAACGACACAAGAGCCTGCTAATCAAGCACCTACGCCTGAAGAGACCCCCTTGCCACGGCTCGAGCGCATCGCTTTTTTAGAGATCCAAGGGGTCCCTCAGAAGGGGGCCAAGAGTGCTTACCAGGTCACTTACTCTTTGGCCCTCAACGAGAAAGAAATTTCGAATTTTGTCCTAGTAGAAGACGAGGGCGACTTAAACAAAGAAGCCTTTAAAGCGGCTGCTTACCTTAAGGCTTATTTAACCGAATCAGTTGCGGGCCAGCTAGAGAGCGCGCCCGAGAGTTTCCCGACAGCAGAAGAACTTAAGGAGCAGATAACCAAAGACTTAGAAGCTGCTATTGCCTCCGGGGCAGTCGTAGTTAAAGAGAAGAAAGCCCCTGCTGCTGAAGGTGAAGCCCCCGCTGAGGGTGCTGCGGAAGAAGCGGCAGAACCTGCTGCAGCTGAGTAAGTTACTCAATATTCTGTACCTGCTCGCGGATACACTCTAATTCATTCTTAGAGTCGATAATAAAGCGGGTAATTTCAATGTTATTGGCCTTACTGCCAATGGTATTGAGTTCGCGCAGGACCTCTTGGCAGAGGAAATCCAGCTTTCTGCCAATGGAACCTTCTGATTCCAAGAGGTTTACAAATTGATCGAGGTGGCTTTTAAGTCGGGTGATTTCCTCAGTGATATCACAACGGTCTGCAAAGAGGGCGAGCTCTTTTAGAATGCGTTCATCCTCAAGGTTAAGCTCTAGGCCTGCTTGCTTTAAGCGCTCTAGGAGGAGTTCGCGTTGGCGCGCGACGGTGTTAGTGCTTGCTGCTTCGATGCTTGTGAGGGTTTCGCTCAAGGTATTTAAACGTCCTAGAGTATCGTTTTTAAGCGCCGCCCCTTCAGTGGCGCGCATTTGGCAGAGTGCGCCTAGGGCATCGTCTAAGGCTTTATCGAGTAGCGGCTTAAGGGCTTCAGCATCAGGCAAGGCATCAGTCCCTAAAGTGGAAATCAAGCGCATCAGAAAGTCACCATCAGGCTTAAGTTCAATGCCCAAATCTTTACTGAGGGCATCGAGTTTTTGGTAGGCTTCTTGGACGGCTTCCTTATTCCAGCTGAGGCCTTCGGTTGTGCTTAAGTCTTTAACATTAAGCGTGATGTTGAGCTTCCCGCGCTTGAGGGTGCTTTTAACTTTCTCGGCAATAAAGGGCTCAAGCTTTTGCCAATCTTTGGGTAAGGAGGCATTCACCTCTAAGCCCTTACGGTTGACGGAGTTGATCTCTAAAGTAAGCTCGAGCTTATCTTCTTGGGCAGTCCCGCTGCCGAAGCCTGTCATACTATTCATGCAGTAATAGTAGGTTTTTATTGCTTAGGAAGCAAGCATCTGGTTGAGCTGGTCCTCGTCAACGATTTTGATGCCGAGGTCTTGCGCTTTTTTGAGCTTAGAGCCTGCGGCCTCACCGGCTAATAGGTAGTCGGTCTTTTTACTGACCGAACCTACTACTTTGCCGCCTGCCTTTTCGATGAGGGCTTTGGCCTCATCACGGGTTAGAGTGGGTAGGGTCCCTGTGAGTACGAAGCTTAGGCCTTCTAGGGTTTGTGTGCCTTGGGCTTGTTGATGGGCTTGGGTGTTGAGGCCATAGCTTGTTAGGCGCTCGATGAGGGTTTGATTGGCGGGGTTTTCAAAAAACTGCAAGATACTTTGGGCAACGATTGGGCCTACGCCATCAATGGTAAGCAAGTCTGCTTCGGTGGCATGTTGGAGTGCCTCTAGGGAAGTGAAGTGCTTGCACAAGTCCTTACTGCTTTGGGAGCCTACGTTAGGTATCCCTAAGCCGTGGACTAAGCGCCATAGGTCGTTTGCTTTAGAGTCTTCAAGCGCTTTGAGTAAATTCTGGGCAGACTTAGGCGCGAAGCGCTCGAGTGTGACGAGGTCGTCTTCTTTGAGGGTATATAAGTCTGCGATGGTGTTGCACAGTTGAGCCTCTGTGAGTTGGTCTACTACGGCAATCCCTAGTGTATCGATATCCATGGCTACGCGAGAAGCGTAATGAAGGATACGGCGACGTATCTGTGGGGGACAGCTTGGGTTTGGGCAGCGCCAGGCAGCTTCTTCGGGGAGGCGGATTGCATTTGTGTTGCAGGCTGGGCATGTTTTAGGGAATTCATAAGCTGTACTGTTGCCAGAGCGCTTATCGGGAATTACGCGCACGACGCAGGGGATGATCTCACCGGCTTTTTCAACTACGATGGTGTCGCCAGGGCGTATGTCTTTGCGCTGAATTTCATCGGCATTGTGTAGGGTGGCCCGGGAGACTGTAGTGCCAGCTAAAGATACAGGCTCTAGCTCTGCTACGGGTGTAAGTACGCCTGTGCGGCCTACTTGGATGGTGATGTCTTTAAGTAAAGTCTCGGCCTGCTCGGCGGCAAACTTATAGGCGATCGCCCAACGGGGTGCCTTAGCTGTTTTGCCTACTTTGGTGTGTAGGGCTAAGGGGTTGAGCTTGATGACGGCCCCATCAGTAGCGTAGGTGAATTGTTCGCGCAGCCCGTCGAGTTCTTCAATCGCATCCCAGGATTCTGTAATGCCGGAAGCCTCCCAGAATTTTTCGAGGGTGGGTAGGCCCCAGCTTTTTAGGGTAGGGTGTACCTGAGCATGCTCAGCAAAAGGAAGTACAGGCTCGCACGCACCTAGGCCATAGAATACGACAGAGAGTTTACGTTTTTTAGTTTCTTTAGGGTCTAAGAGCTTAACAGTCCCTGCAGCGAGGTTCCGTGGGTTTGCGTATAAGGGGAGTTCTTCAGCTTCGCGCTCTTTGTTAATACGCTCGAACTCAGCATTGGTGATATAAATCTCCCCCCGGATCTCGACAGAATCCGGGTGGTCCTTGCCGGATAAACTTTTTGGGACTGCAGCAATAGTGAGTACATTGTGTGTGATGTCGTCCCCTTGAATGCCGTTGCCTCGGGTAAGTGCGCGGATGAGTTTACCCTTCTGATAGGTTAGGCTTACAGCGACTCCGTCAATCTTAGGTTCTACTACATAAGGGAGTGCTTCTATCTTTAGAAGACGTTTAAGGCGTGCATCAAAGTCAAAAAGTTCTTCTTGGCTATAGGTATTGTCCAGACTGAGCATTGGCTCGGCATGAGGGAAGCTTGAGAACTCATCCAGGCGGTCATCCCCGACTTTGAGTGTGGGGGAAGTTTGGGCGAGTTCGGGGTGTTCGGCTTCGAGTTGTGCGAGCTCGGTCTTGAGGCGGTCGTATTCAAAATCACTAATCTCTGGGGCTGCCTCTTGGTAATACAGCTTATCGTGCCGGGCTACTTCGTTTTGTAGAGATAAAATGCGTTCCTTGGCAGTCATAGAAAATTGAATAGGGATTAACTAGAGAGGAAATCTTGAAGTAGAGCCCTTTGTCTAGTATCAAGGCATTTGTAGAGTTGGCCAAGCTCCCAGAAAGCTTCAGCCTCATTGGCATGGTTTTGATATTCGGTATAGACTGTTTTTTGTGCGCGCTGATTATCTACTTCTTCTCTTGCAGGGTCGCGGTCTTGTTTTGGGGTTATAGGTGTGGTTTGTCTATTGAGAGAATTAGGCTCCATGAGGATAAGTGTTCATGATTGCTTTGCTAAGTCAACGGAATCTTCGCTTTTTATGCGAGTGTGAGTTGAGCCCTGTGCCTGTGGATTACCTTTAAGAACTCGGGGATGAGAGTTCTTGCTTTGGTAGGGCCTATGCCAGGGATATTAAGGGCATCTTCTTGTGTGATTGGTTGGTGGCGCGCGAGTTCTTCTAAGGTTTTATTACTAAGGACAGTGAAAGCAGGCTTACCATTGGCAAGCTCTAGACGTTTTTGGCGGAGGGCTTCGTATAAGTCTGGGTCGTAGGGTGCTTCTTCTTTTGCATCTGGTCCTGCCTCACTAAGGCTTTGAGGGGCGCTCTTTGGTTTAAGCGCGGAGCAATCAGATTGCATCCGCTTACCTCGCGAAGCGAAAGGCGGCCAGACTAACTCAAAGTCTTTATTCCCTTGCATGACTTGTTGACCTTTGGGGGTAAGTGACACGAGCCGGTAAGAATCAGGCGTTGTGGTGATGAGTTTGATACGCTCGAGTTCGGTAAAAAGTTTTTGGAGAGGTTCTTTTTTTTCTCCTTTGAGTAGACCGTAAGTTGAAAGTTGGTCGAGATTACTGCTTAGGACTTCGGTCCGTTTGGAGCCTAGGAGCATGTGGATGATTTTCCAGATGCCGAAGCGTCCTTCCCAGCTATCTGGCCCGATGCGTCGTGACGCTCTTGCAACACCGCTTAAAGCTTTTTGTACTAAGGTGAATTCTGCTTCTGTAGGGGCGCGGTTGTTTGCTTGGGCTTGAGGGGAATGGTTTTGAGCGCAACTGTCACAAGTGCCGCACTCCGCCTTCGCTCTTTGAGCTTCGTCGTGACTATGGGGTGGTGTTTCTCCAAAATAATTTAGAATCCATTGTTGGCGGCAACTGTGGGAATAGGCAAAGCGGATGAAGGTCTCGAGCTTGTCTTTATCGCGTTCGTATTTCTCGTTGAGTAGGGCAGTATCCAAGGGAAGCTCAAAGGGCATGAGGTCTGGGTTGAGGATGCGTGTGCCACGGATACGTTGGCCAGGAACATCAAAACGTGAGATTACTTTAATCCGTGTTAGCCAGCTGAGTGCTGCACTGATTGCCATGACATTTACTTTACCAGGAAGTAAGTCTTTGAGGTCTTGGATGGATAAGTAAACTTCGTGTTGATTGTCTGCATCTTCGAGGAGGCGGTGGTAAACATCCCGAATGGTTTGTGCGCTGGGATTATTGCCGTCTATAAAAAATTCTTGGGTACGTTTATCGGGGTAATTTAAATACAACTCACAAACAGAGCTCTCGCCATCACGGCCTGCTCGCCCGACTTCTTGGTAGTAAGCCTCGACACTGCCGGGCATATCGAAATGAGCAACGAAGCGAATGTCAGAGCGATCGATCCCCATGCCGAATGCATTCGTGGCTACGGCAACATCGACTTTACCTTGCATGAAAATCTCTTGAGCTTTCTTGCGGGCTTGATCAGTCATGCCGGCATGGTAACACGCAACGCTTAGGCCTTCGGCCTTGAGGTAGTCATAAACTTCTTCAACGCGCTTACGAGTAGAGCAGTAAACAATGCCGGTTATTTGAGCCTCGATCAGTTCAATAAGACGGCTGTACTTTTGGACTTCTTTAGAAACTTTATGGATGTTGAGGCTGAGGTTCGGTCGTGAAAACCCGGATACAAAAACTTGAGGGTCTTTGAGTTTGAGGTGTGTGTGGATATCTTCACGAACCTCTGGAGTTGCTGTTGCGGTAAATGCACCTACAGGAGGGCGCCCGATTGCTTCGATGGCATCGCCAAGGCGGATATAGTCCGGACGGAAATCGTGCCCCCATTGAGAAAGGCAGTGAGCCTCATCAATAGCAAAGAAACTGATGGTGATGTTTTTGAGCGAACGTACAAAGCGGTTGTTGCGGAAGCGCTCGGGAGCAATGTAGACGATTTTGTGTTGGCCTGCTTCGATTTCTGCGAGGCGTTCGGTTTGCTCAGTAGGGGACAGGGAGCTATTGAGGAAGGTTGCGGCAATTCCTTTAGCGTGCAGGCTGTTAACCTGGTCTTGCATTAAAGAAATAAGGGGGGAGATGACAATGGTTACACCCTCGAGCAGTAGCGCGGGGAGTTGATAGCACAAGGACTTACCCCCACCGGTGGGCATGATGACTAAGGTGTCTTGCTTATTGAGGATAGCGTTAACGACCTCTTCCTGAACTCCGCGGAATTCGGAAAAGCCGAAGTGCTCGTACAATGCATGAGATGATTTCATTGTTTTACCTTAATAATGCCAAGTGATGTTAGGGAAATCGGGCAGGCACGCGGGCTCGGGCTCGGGCTCGAGGATAATGCCAAGTGGTGTTAAGAAAGAGATGTACTAGTTGTTTTGATTTAATAAATAAATTAAATGGAAAGTATTTAGGGTGTTGTTTAATGAAACTCGTGTTGGAGAAATAAAGAAATTTTGAGTCTAGAGTTCTTGAAGGGAGGTGAAGGAATACCCGTAGAGTATTTCAAGTCTCACTTCCTGGACTCTAGGCCAAAAGGCTTTATTTATACAGTACGTGTTTCATTAAACAATACCCTCTGAAAAAAGGCAGCGCTTCAACGAGGAAGCACTGCCTTACTTTGGGAGGGATGGAAGGAAATTCTATTAGAATTAATGATGCATATCGTAAAGATATGCAACCCCTAAATATGGATATTATTTCTTCATGTTAAGGCACGCCTTGGGTTAAAAAATAATCAACTTCCAAACAAGGTTTTGCGTTGAGTTTTCGTAATTGGTTTCTCATCCGCCCATTCGATAATACCTGTTTCTAGGTTGATTAAATTCAGGGTGAACTTGTAACTCTTGCGCAGTGTTTTAGAAGTCCTTTCTTGGTAAGAGACGATACTCCCTGAAACTATATATTGGGCGCCTAGTTGACGGCCAAAGGCAATCGCTTTACTAGAGTCAACCATACCACTTTTGTTTTGGAAATCGAGCTCTTCGCGCTGGCTTGCACGGCTTGCTTTATCCGTGAAGCGGAACTTGCCTGATTGGATAAGCTCAGTACGGATGGTATCAGTGATTGACTCGGTATCAATGTGCTGATCTGTGCGATTCTGGATACGATCTACTACAAGTATAGGACGGCTCTTATGGGTGATTTCTTCAGCTGCAGGGGAGGTGAGCATTGAGTTGATCATCTTGTCCGCAATCTGATTAAGATCAGAAAGTGTAAAACCTGTGGTTAGAGGGTTGCCTCCTGCGGGATCTTCATAGACTACAGGACCGGCACTACACCCTGCTAGTAGAACTAATAGGGTGCTGGATAATAAAATTTTGATGTATTGCATTATTTAGTGTATTTGAAGTTGCGTATATAGAGTTCAAAGGAAACGGCTTGGCGTGAGCGTGCGACGCTATTGATAGGACGTGTAACGCGGCCAAAGAGATGGAGTGGTTGCCAGCTTGTAGAGTCAGACTCGATCTCCATGCCTTGAGCATCGTACCAGCTGAATCGATACTGAAGGTTGAGGTCTTTATCGAGCTTGTTCATTACGGTTACTTGGATCTTTTTGAAGCCATCGACTTCTTTACCTGTAACCGTCATGATTTGGAAATTTTGCTTCTTCTGGCCCTTATCGGTAAGTGCAGAACGGCTAAAGGTACCGTCTATATTAAAGCTCCCCTTAGCTTTGAGCCCGGACTTTCCTAAGTTACCTACCTCTACATTTTGTGGGGTAGTACAAGCGCTAAAAAGAAGGCATAGCCCGAGAAGTCCTAGCAGTGTTATAGATTTATTTTTCATAGCTTTATGATAATAGATTTGTGTTAACCTAAGTGTCTAGGCCCTGAAGGTCAAGCCTTGGGCTGATTGAAAGCGTTTATGTAAAGTTTGGAGCCGAGGCGGATTACTCTAATGAGCGTTGTTTTCCCTTCCTCTATATGCACGTTGCGAATTTTGTTGTCTGCTTTACGTGATTGGAATTCAAGCGGATAGGTCCCCTCGGGGAGGAAAAAGTCTGCAACTTGGACTGTGTCTGGGAGGGTAAGCCAGCTGCGACGGTCAGCATTTTCACTCAAGAGGCTCGCTAGTGAGGTAATGCCTCTTAGGGTGCGGTCTTCTTTATCGGCCTTGTTTTGAAGTTCAGTCTTGGTGACTAGGCGCAAGAGCTGGCGCAGGAAGATGCGGGGGTAATCTTCAACCAAGGCTTTGGCGGCTAGAGAGCGTACCCAGCATAGTGGCTCGGTCTTCCCTAGCCAACGTTTAGGAGCCTTAATGGACAGTGCAGTCATGTTCTTCCAGCCAAAGTCGTAGTAAGGCATGGCGACTGTGTAGCTGCGCTTATTAAAATAGATGGGGATTTTGATTTGCTCTTTGGCGGGGATCCAGCCGTCTTCGTAAATGACAACTAGGCGGCCTTGGTCTTTACGGGGCCAGGGGGATTCTTCAATAGAGCCAAAGAGTTTTGAAAAGTGAGCAAGATCTGAGTTCATACGCAGCCGTTTGCCTAGGCGCATGACGTTAGCTCTGAGGATGGTGTTGTCTGGGGTGAGCTCTAGTGCTTGCTTGTAGGCGATGTAAGCGTTGTCTAGGTCATCCGTCATTTCGTAGAGGACACCTGAGAGGTAGTAGGTGTAAGGATTTTGAAAAGAGGTTTTGACCTTGCCTGCTGCGAAGGCCATTTCTTTGTAGCCTTTCTGGAGAGCGTCTTGGAAGGTATCGCTGTCTACCTGAGCCTCTTGGATATCTTGTTTTACCTTCGCAAGCTCTTTGTGGTGTTGCTCTAGAGCGTAGGTTTGCTCGTTATTCGCACGGCGAGCCTCTACGAGGGCCCCGCTTAGGTCTCCTTTGCCAAGGTAATTATAGATTTGAAAGGTATGGAGGAAGACAAGTTCGTAACTTTTTCCAGCATAGGGGATGGCATTGTCGTTAATCATCATCCCAGCGGCCTCTCCGGCGAGCTTGGACATTGAGACGGTGGCCTTCATGCGGTTTTTCTCTATATTGGCAAAGGCGGCCTCCCAGTCGGCGATGCTACCCTCGAAGTTGCCTTGGATACTCGCGATACGCCCACGTTCCTGGAGATAGAGAATCTTATCAGCGCTTCTGATGTTTTTAGATAAGCGCTCGTAAGCGTCGTTCAGCTTGTTATCGGTAACATCATTTTTTACCGAATACATTTGGCTGGGGTAGTTCTTAAAAACACTGTTTGAGGCGCACCCTGATAAGGCCAGACTCGTTAACACAACGGTAAGTAATCTTACGCAGCACGTTTTCACCCTAATGTCTCCTGGAGTAGTTTGTAGGTAGCCCTTAAGCAGGGCTTTTTTTAGAGCTTGTCGATGATCTTATCGGCGAGGCCATGCTTGCCGTATTTGATCGCCTCTTCAGCGGAAAGGTAAAAGTCCCGGTCGGTGTCTTCACGGATTTGATCCATGGATTGTCCGGAGGCTTCAGCGAGGATGGTGTTCATTTCTTCGCGGGTTTTTTCCATCTCGGTAGCTTGGATATTAATATCTACGGCTACGGCTTGGAACTGGCCAGCAATAAGAGGCTGGTGAATTAGCACGCGGGCATGTGGGTAAAGCAAGCGGCGGCCTTTTTGGGGTGCGCTTAATAGGATAGAGCCCATGCTTGCTGCCAAGCCGGTAACCACTACGGTGACGGGAGAGGAAATCATCTTCATGGTGTTGTAGATGACGAGGCCATCGGTCACGGAACCTCCGGGTGTGTTGATGTAGAAAGTGATGTCGTCTCCGGGTTTGTCCCATTCTAGGAAGAGGAGTTTGTCGGTCACTACGCGGGCCGAGTCGCTGTTAATCTCACCCCAGAGGAAAACTTTACGATCATCCAGGAATTTTTTTTGGATGCGGTGATCGATAGAGGAGTCTGGCTTTTGGTTATCTGCGTCTTTCTTTGGCATATGAAGTGTCAGTTAGTAAATGAAAGTGTTCAACAGAGTCTTATGATTAAGGAAAAAAGCGGGGCAGTCCATACTAGAAATATTTATTAGTTGGTATTGATATTTACTTAACGACTTGTGCTTGGATTTCATCGACATAACCGAAGCGGGTAATGTCGGGCATGCGTTGGGTGTAGAGTATGCCGTCAAGGTGATCCAGTTCGTGTTGTATGACGCGTGCGTGGAAATTACTGGCTTTTCGGGTAATGGTTTCTCCTTCTAGGGTTTGGTAGCGGTAGGTGATGTGTTGGTGGCGGCAGACCTCCCCTGTAAGGTCTGGAAAGGAGAGGCAGCGTTCCCAGGCAAGGAGTGTTTCTGGGCTTTTCTCTAGGATGACAGGGTTGATGAGCGGGGTGAGTGGAATGACCTCGGCATCGCCACGCCCGGGTGGGACGCCAAATAAAGCAATGCGCAAAGGAATGTCTATTTGTGGTGCAGAGATAGCGGCTTTGCGCGGGCTACCGAGGTTATCTACAGTAGCAAACAAAGAGTCTACGACCCACTGTACATAAGGATGGGTAGGGTCCTCAACAAACTGGGTGGCCTCGTTGAGGCGCGGGTGCCCGAGCTGTAGGATAGGGAGTGGCTTGGCCGGGTGTGGAACCTCAGGAAGCTTAGGGGAGAGGTTTGGTTTGCTCATCGTCTACGTCGTGGTAATCGAAGCCGTGTACGTGATCAGCCTCACCGGGGGTGGTGATGATCTTGTAAATACACCAAAGCAGTAGGAGTGTGACGCTGCCTACTGAAAGAATCATTGTTATCCAACCGCCTAGAGTCATTTTGCCGCTTTCTTTTGGAAGTCTTTGTAGTGTTGAGCCCGGGATGCGATGAGCATGAGGAACGTAAGGATAAATAAAATAAGCACCACGCTGAACCAGGCAACGGGGTTAGGGGCTTGGGTGCTGGTTCCGGTAAGCTCGGCAATATGGTGATCGAGCCCTTGAGCGCCAATGCCTAAGACATCGAGAATGAACCAGAGAATGGCGATACTTAATAAAGCGAATGGGCTAATGTATTTAATGATGAAGCCAAAGATTTTAGGAATAGGAAAGCAGGCGCCGCGCTTGGCTTCTTTGAGGATGCGTTGAGCGCCGAAGCCCCAGCCGTAAATAAAGCTGTTGATCGTAGCAATAAGGAAAATAAGGAAGGAACCGATCCAGAAATCAAGGGTGTCGAGGGCTTTTACGTCCTTGGAGAAGTACACGACAAAGGCGCACCCGATACCGCAGATGAGTACAAGGAGCGCAGCGGAGCGTTTGCGGCCGATTTCCATGCCTTCTTCGAGGAAGGCGATGCCGGGCTGGAGCATTGCAAGGGTGCTGGCGATGGCCGACAAGGAAAGCAAAGAAAAGAAAGTAAAGCCGAAGAGGTTACCCAAGGGCATTGAGGAAAATACCATCGGCAATACGTGGAAGCCCAGGCCGAAGGAGCTTTGCCCGGCTAGGCCTGCAGCCCCTAAGAAAGCAAAGCCTGCCGGGACGCTGATGAGACCGCCTAAGGCGACCTCGGCAAATTCATTCGCGCTGACGGCACTGAGGCCACTTAAGACGACGTCGTCGTTACGCTTGAGGTAGCTGGCGTAAGTGAGGATGACCCCGAAGCCGACGGTTAGGGAAAAGAATACTTGAGAGGCCGCAGCGAGCCAGAGCTTGGGGCGCTGGAGTTGGTCGAGGACGGTTTTTTCTTGGAGGCGTAGGGTGGTATCTGCAGCGACGCGTTCTTGGGCTTCGGCTAATGCGGCTGGGCCGATGATAGACTCTAGGTCGTGCCAATGGTCGCCGTCTTGGGCTTGTAGGGTGATTTTGTTGGGATTCCACAAAAAGCCTAGGCCGTTGTTGATGTTGTTGTGCGGTGTTGCAACATCGGGCGTGCCTAAAGTGAGGACGCGTACGAGTACAATTAAGGACATCACTAGCAAGCTAGGCATGGCGTACTTGCAGAAGGCTTCGATGCCTTTGGTGACGCCGCGGTAGATGATGAAGAAATCAATCAGGAAAACAGCGATGAGGAAGAAGCCTACGCGATTACTCGTGAAGCCAAAGGCCGAGCCGTTTTCTTTGATGCCGACGAACCCTTCCCAGAAGCCTACGGCTTGGGCGGTGCTGTCGAAGTGGAAGTTCCCGAGGGCGTAGTTGAAGGCGTAGCCAAAGCACCACGAAGCGATGTAGATGTAGTACATGTAGATCACTAGGGGGATGCACACCCCGATGACCCCGGCGTATTTTGCAAAGCGGTGATTCCAGATGGCGTTGAGAACACCGGGGCAGGAGTGGAAGCCGAGCTTGCCGGCGTGGCGCCCGATGGTCCACTCGGCCCAGCATAAAGGCAGGCCGATGAGTATTAGGGATATGAAATAGGCTAGCATGAAGGCGCCTCCGCCGTATTGGGCAACTTGCCCGGGGAAGCGTAAGAAATTCCCGAGCCCTACTGCACCGCCGGCGACGGCGAGGATGGCGCCGATATTGGAATTCCATGTTTCTTTTTTGCGCTTAGCCATTTGAGGCTTAAACTGGCTTATTTAGAAAGAGAAGTCAATAGGGTAGGCTGAACTCAGAAATTGTATCGGGATGAGGGAAGTATTGACGGAAAGTATTGAATACTTAGGGTATAGGCCATTATGGACTGTGGTAAAACTGGTAGAAGAACTTCTGGGGTAACGGAGGTTGATGAAAATAATAATCTGTGTGGGCTGTTTGGGAAAACAGTTCGGGCAGGAGGAGCCTCTCGGGAGGTAACTGCTGGGCACTGGCATGCGGATAAGGCTGGGGTGAACGGGGTAGTGACGGCCTTTGAAGGCTTTAAGGCATTAAAAAAGCGGAAAGCCCAGTTGGAAAAACAGGAGGGCCAGTTGATGATGCAGGTGGTTCGCTCTATGGAGGGAGCGTTAGAAGCGGGCGATACTGAAGCGCTTGAAAAGTTCCTTAAGGAGAATCGCGTAGACCTTGATAAGAGAGGTCGGCATCGGATGAGTTACTTGCATTATGCAGTTGAGGGGAATTGCCCCCGTGCGGTTGCATTTTTGCTTGAGCAAGGTGCTAATGTGGATGCCTTGAATAAGCACAAGCGGACTCCTTTAGAGATGGCTATGATTAAAGGGCGCCCTCGGGTGGCGGAAGTTCTGCTTAGTTCTGGTAAGATTGCGAAAAATCCCAGCAAATATATAGACTCTGATTTGCTCAACTTTGTGCTTGAGGGGGGATCTATCGAATGTTGCAAATTATTGCTGCCTTACCTGATTAATAGGGCGCGCAATCAGTGTTCTATCGATCGTGCAGACCGTATTGAGTGGTTTTTTCATTTTATTAAGTCTGTGGTGCTTGAGCTAGGGGGGCAGGCTGCTGTTAATGAAGTGTGGGAGGTAGACTTAGAAGAAGATAAGTTTTTATTGTCTGCGCTTTTAGTTCTGTCAGTCCGTGCAGGTTTATTTGAGCTGGTTGAGTTGTTTGTAAATAAAGGAGGAGGGGTAATATGGGTGGAGCAAGAAAACTGTATTCGTAGGTCCTTTAAGGTGCGTTATCATCCGACTCTTTGGTTGGCGTCTCTGAAGTTTATACACTGTGCTTGTGCGGTGGGGTTGAGGAACAAAATTGCTAATGATCTTAAGCAGTGGGGAATTCTAGATGATAGAGATCCGGATAAATTTACGATTTTGTATCATGCGACTACCTTGCTTGATGTTGCTGCAGTGGAATTTTTGCTAGAGGCAGGGGCGGACCCGAAGGCCCTAATAAGAGAGGGTGAGACGATTGCCGATATTGCTGAGAGACAAGCAGAGTATAGTGAGGATGAGCGAGTGAAGCAAATCAACCAGCTGATCCAGGGGCTTTAAGAGAATCTTCTATGGGTCTTGATAGTGTAGTCTCTTAAAAAGACGATCGACGAGGGCGATTGGATCCTTTAGAACGTCTTTGATGCTTCTTTTAGACCGTTATATTTTTTGGCAGTGGTTCCAGGCCTTTTTGATGGCCTTGGGGATGACTTTGGGGATCTTGATCCTGCAAGATATGTACGGCTATGTGGCAGACCTGATTAAGTATGGGGCCAGTGTTGGGACTATCTTGCACTACTACCTTGTTTTGATTCCGAGTTTTTTGCCGGCGATCATCCCACTGGCTTTGTTGATTTCTTTAATATTCTCCTTGGGGCACCTGCATAAGAATAATGAAATTATCGCGATGCGTGCCGCGGGCATGCATCTGTTTACGATTACGCGTTCGCTCTTTGTGGCAGGGGCTGTTTTAGCTGGGCTGTTGTTTTACCTAAACGCACAGCTAGTCCCGTATTCGGTAGAGCGCTCACGCTCGATGCTCGCAAACCTTAAGTTTGCGAGTGAGGTGCAGCACAAAGATGCTAAGGAGGTAGGCTTAGTACCCGCCTTTGCTTTTGATAACTTGAAGGAAGGGCGCCTGTGGTTCATGGATGGCTTTAGTGAGTACACTTACCAGGGCTTTGGGGTGAATGTGTACCAGCGCAATAAGGCAGGGAAAGAGATTTACCGCTTGGTAGCTAATGAGGCTTACTTTGATGATGTAGAGCATTACTGGGTCTTTATTGATGGGGCTGAGTGGACTTATGATCCTGAGGATGGGGAGCCCTTGCGGCATATTCCTTTTGAGCGCAAACCCATGCCGAACTTTACAGAGCCCCCAAGTATCATGGATACGCTGAGCCAGCGACCTGTGGACTTGTCTTTGTGGGAGCTTAAGGGGCTTTTGGATAAGATCTCCCCCGAGGAGAACCCAGCTCTTTATAGCTATGAGGTGCGCTACCAGAGTATTTTGGCCAGTCCTTTTGGGTGTTTGTTGGTAGTTGCTCTGGCCATTCCTTTTGTGGTCAGTGGCGTGCGGGTGAACCCAGCCGTTGGGGTGGCTAAGGCAGCGAGTTTGTTTTTTGCCTACTACATTCTGGTAAATGTGGGGACTTTGTTAGCCTCCCAGCAAGTGCTTAGTAGCATGCTGGCGGCTTGGTTACCCAATGCAGTAATGCTTGTAGTTGCGCTGGTATTATTCCGCCGGCTATCGTAGATCCCTCCAGGGGGAAGAGGCGTTCCAGTCTTTATTGGTAGAGCGCTTATGCTGATCCAGGCTGCTGGTTTGTTGTTTTTCACAGCGGGTGATCCAGTCTTCTAGTGCATCTGGGGTGATAGGGAAAGCGCCTAAAGCACGGATCGTGTCAGCCAAGAGGTTATCCTTGGTTGCTACTGTGATAGTTTCGGGGTGTTTTGATTTTTGGACAAGTTGCTCGATGAGCTCATCTGCAGTTAAGTCTGATGAGGTAAACAGGTAAGAAAAACTGAGGTCTTCATAGGGGCGCTCGATCTCTACCTTCTTCCCTTGACCATCGAATACGATTGTTAGGCGGAGGGTGTCCGTATCGTGAATTGTACGTAAAAGATTACCCAGTTGAGCGCGAGCAGGTTCACTCCCGAAAGCAAATACCTTTTTGAGGCGAGGCCAAGCATGGATAATATTATAGCCATCTACTAGAAGGTGTGGAATGGGTTTTTCCTTAGCCATATTAAGCGCACGGGAGTAGGGCGGCGTCTTTCATGCCGTGAATGATCTTTTTGTCAGCGGGGCAGAGTGTGGCTAGGGTGCCTGCGTGAGTGGCTTGCCCGTCGAGTATGAAATAGTAAGGACACAGACGTACGCGTACGTTTGCTTCTTGTACGGTCTTGTCTGGCTGGTAAATCGGGTGGGTGAGTTGCTTAGGTTTATGAAAGTCTTGGAGAATGTAGGGCGTCTCGGGAAAAGCGTTTAGGGCAGCCTCGAGCTTTTGTTGCCACTCTTGTTGGGCGACGTCTGCACCGAGAGTTACGCTGCGCGAGCCCCAGGCTGTTTCATGGAAGCCACTGGCTTTGATGATTAGGTTACGGTCTTTCTGGCTAGCGTGTGCAAGCTGGTTCCAATCATGCAGGGGGAGGCCGTTGAGTTGTGGACCGTTTAGGAAAGCGCTGTGAGGGAGTGGGCTTGGGTCTAAGAGCCAGGAGTTTGGGATGATTTGTTTAAGGAGTTTGTAATGCTTTGAAGAAAGTGTTTCTTGCCAGAAAGGACTTAAGCGTGGGTGGTGAAAAAGCGCTAAGAATAGTTTTTCTTCCTGGAAGGGGCGCATAGGTGGGGTGACTTGAACTATGCCTGATTCTACCGCATCCATAATGGTACGTGCAGTGCTTACGTTTTCTAGGTCGAACAGCTCGAAGAAACGGTAGATAAGGTCGATCCGTTGTTCAGCGCCTTCATACTGAGTGTATAAGCCATCCGGTTTTGCTTGGAGTTGTTCAGGACAGATGCAGGTAATAGTTTTGCCTAAGGCACAGAGTTGTTCGCTGAGCCATTCAAACTCAGGCCGATAGTCAGAGCCTTCTTCACTTACCACAATAGCAATAAAAGGATTGTCGTTCTTAGGGCAGGTAGCTTTTAAAGCTTGGTAGAAAGCCTCAAGCATTGTGGGAGAGGCCTGATCCTGAAGGGTGTAGAGTCCTTGCAGGAATGCAGTTAGGCCGATGCCTCCAGGGACAGCATCAAGCTCAGTCAAAGCGAAGCCAGAATCGGTGATTAAAATATCCGGGCGAATGACTTGAGGGTGAGTGCCTTTGAGCCTTTTGTGGAGGCTGTGTTGACAAAGCTTAGTGGGCTTGCCGGCATTAAGTAGCTCTGCAACCCAGGGGGCCTTAAGTTCTTGATTGCGCAGGAGACTCTTATTGTGAGTGCTACGCTGGTAGAGCAGTTCCTGGGCTTTATAAAAAGCAAGGCAAGCCTCTCCAATAGCCTGGAGCATTTCTTTTTGCCCAGGACTTAAGGGGAATGGCTCAGGTGAAAGTTGCCAGGTCTTTGAGTCAAACAAAGGTGTTTGAGCAAAGGCCCGGGTGAGTGTGTCGTGATTTAAGGCGAGTGTTTCAGGGCACTGCGGGCTCATGAGTCATCCTGGATATTCTTATTACGCGAAGTAGGGCAGCCTGCGCGTAGCCAGGCATTTACGAAAGACTGGATATTACCATCCATTACGTCCTGGACGTTTCCTGTCTCGTGGCCAGTGCGTAGGTCTTTAACCATTTGGTAAGGTTGGAAGACATAACTACGGATCTGGTTACCCCAGCCAATTTCACCTTTTTCACCATAAAACTTCTCCATCTCGGAACGCTTGTCATCCTGCATCTTTTCGTAAATACGGGATTTTAGTGTCTTCATGGCGTTGGCTTTGTTCTTATGCTGGGAGCGATCATTTTGGCAGGTGACGATGATGCCCGTAGGTAAGTGAGTAAGGCGTACCGCAGAGTCTGTCTTATTAACGTGTTGCCCACCCTTACCACTAGCACGGTAAGTATCAACACGTAGGTCTTCTTCCCGGATGTCTAGGTCTACATCATCCTCGATCTCTGCAATAATGTCTACTGAGCAGAAGGAGGTGTGACG
Organism: Opitutia bacterium UBA3534; assembly: GCA_002376875.1. Taxonomy (GTDB): domain Bacteria; phylum Verrucomicrobiota; class Verrucomicrobiia; order Opitutales; family UBA3534; genus UBA3534. The sequence continues at coordinate 434,552 of DFOT01000010.1, forward strand.
GCGGTTGTTAGAGTCAAACGGGCTAATTCGTACGAGGCGGTGTACCCCACGCTCAGCCTTAGAATAACCATAAGCATTGGGGCCTATAAGGCGGAAGGTGGCTTTACTGACGCCTGCTTCTTCACCAGCTTGGATATCTTGGATCTCGGTCTTGTAGCCCTCACGCTCAGCCCAGCGTAGGTACATGCGGAAAAGCATGTCTGCCCAGTCGCAGGATTCTGTCCCGCCGGCACCGGCGTGGACACTAATGATGGCGTTACAACTGTCGTGAGGTCCTGTTAGGAAGGAGGCAATCTCGAGTGTGTCTAAGCCATCAAAAAGCGTTTGGGCACTTTCTGCGATCTCAGGCAGGAGTTCTTCGCCCTCGGTCTCGTCACTTTCTTCGAGGAGTTCGACTAAGGTTTGAAGGTCCTCAAGCTTAGCTTGGTAGGCCACGATGCCGTTAATAGCATTTTTTAGTTGGTTAACCTTGCCAATGTGAACTTGGGCTTTTTTAGGGTCATCCCAAAAGCCAGGGGCGCCCATTTTCTCTTCGAGTTGGGCTATGTCTTGCTGCTTGGTCTCGACGTCAAAGATACCTCCATAGGTAGCCAGCGCGTTTAACGATTTCGTCGAGTTGGGAACGGATTTCTGCAGGAAGATTCATAAAATTTTACACGCCTTGCCAAAGGAGTAGGGAAGGGGCTTCGAGCATGTCCTTGAGTGTGCTTAAGAAAGTGGCTGCTACAGCTCCATCAGCTACGCGGTGGTCTCCGCTAAAACCGAGGCTCATGCGTTTGCCGATGACGATTTGGTTGTCTTCATTAACCACCGGCTTAGTGATGGTTGCACCAATAGAGAGAATACCCGCGTTGGGTGGATTGATGATGCCGAAGAATTTTGTGATGCCAAACATACCGAGGTTAGTCACGGTGAAGGTGCTGCCTGTCATTTGCTCGGGCTTGAGCTTACGCGCACGGGCTAGAGCAATTAACTCCTTAGCCTCGATACTGATTTGGCGCAAAGTCTTGGTTTGAGCATCACGGATAACAGGCGTTACTAGGCCGTCATCAATAGCTACCCCAAATGCAAGGTGTACGCTGCCGTGTTGCTCGATGGTGCTCCCCATCCAAGAAGCATTAGCTGCAGGGACTTTTACTAAGGCCTCCGCGGCTGCTTTTAGGATAAGGTCATTGACAGTAAGCTTAATGCCACCGCCTTGTTCCGCCGAAAGTTCTGCAAGGCGTTTGTTAATTTGAGCCCGAGTCGTTAGCAGTGCTGCGGCATCTGCTTCAGTCTCTAGGTAGAAGTGAGGGACTTGTGTCTTAGACTCTACTAGGCGCCGTGCGATCGTTGCGCGCATATTGCTTACAGGGATAGAGGCTTGAGCTAGTGTGCTAACCTGAGGAGCTGGAGCACTTGCCACGGGTGCTGCAGCACTTGGGTTTTGAGAGGCAGCTAAGACGTCTGCCTTAACAATGCGCCCGTGTGGCCCAGAACCTTGAATATTTTGTAAGGCAACTCCGGTGTCTTCAGCGATGCGTTTCGCTAGTGGAGAGGCCATAACACGCCCGTTAGAAGCGGGTGCACTTGTTGTTGCAGTAGGTGCTTGGGCTACAACAGGGCTTGGCTCTGGAGTTGGGGTAGCTGCTTGTGCCTCAGGTGCTGCTGAGGTTGTAGGCGCATCGGGTGCGGTTTCACCAGCTTCACCTACAGCACAGATAGCTGTACCGATTTGGACTTGGGCGCCTTCTTCGACATAGCGCTTAAGGAGTACGCCATCCTCGAAGTTTTCAAGCTCCATAGTGGCCTTGTCAGTCTCAACTTCGGCGATCATGTCTCCGGATTGGATGGTGTCGCCTTCGTTTTTGAGCCAGCGTACGAGAGTGCCCACCGTCATGGTGTCACTCAATTTGGGCATGTCGATAATGGTAGCCATAGTCTCTTTTTATAAAATGGTTAGGGCTGTTTCTACTACGCGATCTGCAGTAGGGAGTTGGTCTTTCTCACGTGGCATGCTGTAAATTTGAGGGGCATCTAGAGTACAGACGCGCTTAATTTCTGCATCGAGGTGATCAAATGCTTTTTCTTGAATCAGGCAGGCAATTTGTGCTCCGGTACCACAGAAAGGTTTATTCTCCTCAACATAGACAACACGATTCGTCTTTTTGACTGACTCTAGAATGGTTTTTTCATCCAAGGGGCGTAGGCAGCGCAAGTCCACAACCTCAGCATTGATGTTGTGCTCGGCTTGGAGTTTGTCTGCGGCTTCTAGGGCGGTGATGACACTGCGGCCGTGCGCGATTAGAGAAATGTCTGAGCCGGAACGTTTAATGTCTGCCTCACCAAAGGGGATGAGGTATTCCTCCTCGGGGACTTCTGCTGTTTGGTTATAAAGAATAGTGTTTTCTAGAATACAGACAGGGTCATTATCGCGAATAGCCATCTTCATGAGGCCCTTGGCATCATAGGCATTCGCAGGGCAAATGACTTTAAGCCCAGGGATATGGGCGTAAAAATTCTCAGGTGTGTGGGAGTGGGTCGCCCCGACGTTTACTCCGCCGTTTGCAGGACCACGAAATACGATTGGCACATTAATAAGACCACCAGACATATAACGCATGTTAGCAGCGTTGTTGATGATTTGGTCAAAGGCGACAAAGGAGAAACTCCAGGTCATGAACTCAACAATCGGACGCAGTCCCATCATTGCTGCACCAACACCTAGGCCAGCAAACCCACTTTCGCTGATTGGTGTATCAATAACACGATCACGACCAAAGCTATCCATGAGGCCTTGTGTGACCTTGTAGGCACCGTGGTACTGGCCGACTTCTTCACCCATGAGGAAAACGCTCTCGTCACGCTGCATCTCCTCTTTAATCGCTTGGTTAATCGCTTCGCGGTAGGTTATTTCAGGCATGGTTTATAATCTAAAAATTAATTAAAGAAGAAGGTTCCTTGTGAAGAGCCTTGTTCGGGATTATCGGTTTCCCAGAAGATATCTTGTTGGATGGCCTCCTTGGTAGGGAAGTCGCTTTGTTCAGCAAATTCAACAGCACGCTCGGCCTCCTCTTTAGCCTCTTTATTGATAGCCTCTGCTTGTTCTACAGAAAGGACGCTTTCGCCCACGAGTTGCTCTTGGAAGCGGTCGATCGGGTCGCTGGTTTTTTTGTATTCTTCGATCTCTTCTTTACTGCGGTAGGTTTTGTCTGGGTCAGACATGGAGTGACCGCGGTAACGGTAGGTTTTGATTTCTAGAATAGAAGGGCGTTGCTCTTCGTAAGCACGCTGCAGCGCTTCGGAAGTGCGCTCACGGATCGTGTAGACATCGTTACCTTCTTCGATTACCTCGTTATAAATACCAAACCCACTTCCGCGGCCTGCGAGTGTGTCCCCAGCGCAGCCACGTTCTTGGCTCGTACCCATGGAGTATTGGTTGTTTTCAATGATGTAAATCAGTGGGAGGTTCCATAGGGAGGCTAGGTTTAATGCCTCGTAGAAGGGTCCTTGGTTAACGGCACCATCACCCAAGTAGGTTAAGCAGGCTCCTTTTTTGCCTTGGTACTTCAGTGCAAAGGCTAGCCCTGCGCCTAATGGTGTTTGCCCGCCAACAATACCATGGCCACCCCAGAAGTTTTTACTCGGGTCAAAGAAGTGCATAGAACCGCCTTTACCTTTAGAGCAGCCGGTTTCTTTTCCGTAGAGCTCCGCCATTAGGCTATTCATGTCCATCCCGACCATGAGGGCGTGGGCATGGTCACGGTAAGCGGTGATGATGTGGTCATCCGGTCCGAGAACAGAGATGGTACCTGCAGCAACTGCTTCTTGTCCATTATAGACGTGACAAAAGCCACCAATGTGGCCTTGTTGGTAAGACCGTACGGAGCGTTCTTCGAAACGACGTATACGGACCATTTCTCGGTATAGATGTATCTTCTCTTCTTGGGAGAGAAGCGTATTAATACTGGCTTGGGCTGGGTTATGACTCATGGTTTGGGTCTTAAAATGATTCCTCAAGTATTATTTGCAAATTCTTATCGGGATGGCAATCGGCTTTTAGGGCAACAAAGCGATTATGATATTGATCATACAAAGGCCATAAGCCTTCGCGATCGGTTTCGGGGAGGGAAAGGGTATCTACGGCCTCTCTTGAGAAGAATGAAAAATCACCCTCGTGAAAGTCTTGGGGGATGTGCTCGATTTTCTTGAGGCTTTTGAAGAGAAATAAAAGCCAGTGGCCTGTGCCTTCGTAGCCTCTTTCAGAGACCATGGCAAAGAGGTGGAGGTCTTTGTTAGTGAGTTCTAGGCCAGCTTCTTCTTGAGATTCCCGAATCGCACATTCGAAGGGGGATTCTCCTTTACTCATTTCAAGCTTTCCACCGATAGGGCTCCAGGTTCCCTTGTTGGGACTCTTCTTTCGTTTAAGCAGAAGAAATTCGTCCTGGGGGTTTTGGATGAAAATGAGAGTGCTAACTCTGAAAGGAAGATCCATTTTTAACTCGATTTTTATTTAAGGCAGGTGATACCATCACGTTGACCACGGCATGTCTACGTTTAAATTAAAACTGTTGTTAAGCAAACCCTTACGTTTCATTCGTCAGTCTCTCCTGATCACAGGAGTAGGGCTGCCCCTGAGCCTCTTTGCTAGCTCTATGGTGCCTGATGCCCCAGTGATGGGCTTTAAGCTGCCTCGCTTCGGAGAGAATACTTATAAGCTTTGGACCCTTGAAGGAAAAGAAGGCCATTATGTGAATGGCAAGCAGGTGAACATTGTGGACATGCTGCTGACGACCTTCTCGGGGGATGAGTCTGTGGCTCTGGAGACACGGATCGAAAGCCCTGAGGCCTCCGTGTGGATCGAGCAGAATAAGGCAACAGGCGCTAAGTTTATTGTCGTGCAAGGAAAAGACTTTGTGATTATGGGACGTGACTGGGAGTGGGACGGCAATGATAAAAAAGTGACCATTAACGAAGATGTGCGTGTGACCCTCAAAGGCGATAACCTTACAAATATTTTAGGATCATGAAATTACCCCAACTTAAAAAAATCTATTATCTAGTTTTATGTTGCATGGCTATGCCTGCAGCTCTTTCTGCCCAAGAGCAGAATACTAAGAGTGCAACAGTGATTGAGAGTGAGCGCTTGGAGATGGTGACGACTGATGAGGTCAACACGTTTTGCTTTTTTGGGAATGTGCGCATTGATGGTGAGGCTTTGAAAACAAAGTGTGATGAGATGATGGTCATTGCTAAGCGTGCTAAGGCAGAAGCCGAGCCTGGTTTAGGTGAGGTAGGCTCTATTGCGAAGATCATCGCAGTGGGTAATGTGGTGATTGATCAGTTTGATCGTACGGCTAAGGCTGAGCGTGCAGAGATCTTTCCAAGTAAAGGAGAGGTTGTGTTGATGGGCAACCCAAGTGTGACAGATTCTCAGGGGGTTGTGCGTGGGTATCGTATGGTGTTGCATAAGGATGACCGCAGGGCAGAAATTGAGGGAAGCCCTGAAGGGGCCCGCCCAAGTGTGACTTTGCCTGCTTTGCCTAACCTTGACCCACGTAAAAATAAAAAGTCCCGCGTTGTTTATACGGATGATGAGCTGAATGAAGGCTTAGTGAAGATGGATGAGGAGTCATAATTTATGGAGCAGAAAGCTACAATTGAAACAAAAGATTTAGCGAAGGCTTATGGAAAGCGTGAGGTTGTTCGCGGTGTAAACCTTAATGTCAGTGCTGGGGAGATTGTTGGCTTGTTGGGGCCTAATGGTGCTGGTAAGACAACCAGTTTTTATATGATTGTAGGGCTTGTCCCTAGAACGCGTGGGCAGGTCTTTTTAGAGAATCATGATATTACTGATGTGCCTATGTACCGGCGTGCGCGTTTGGGGATTGGGTATTTGCCGCAGGAGCCTTCGGTCTTTCGTAAGTTGACGGTTGCTCAGAATATCCAGGCTGTAGTCGAAACCCTCCCTATCCCTAGGAAAGAAATTGCTCCTACTGTAGAAGCTTCTCTTGAAGAGTTAGGCCTTACTCATTTGGCAGGTCAAATGGCCTATACCTTAAGTGGTGGTGAGCGCCGACGCCTGGAGATTACACGTGCTTTGGTTACACGCCCACGATTTTTATTAATGGATGAGCCTTTTAGTGGGGTGGATCCTATCAGCGTGAGCGAAGTTCAAGGCATTATTCGTGATCTTAAAAAGAAAGGTATTGGAGTTTTGATTACAGACCACAATGTACGTGAGACTCTAAGTATTGTAGACCGTGCTTACCTAATTCATGAGGGGAAGGTTCTTTGTGAAGGCTCGAGTGACTTCTTGGTGAATGATGAAAAAAGTAGGAAGTTTTATTTGGGTGAGAATTTCTCGATATGAGTAATGTAAAAGAATCGCTTGCTTCTGCTAAGGTTGTGGAAAGTATCCCTGTGTGGGACTTTTATGAGTCCTTCGAGAAGCGTTTGCAGCTCGAGCTTTTGGGAGGGAAAGAAGGGCTGTCTAAAGTTATTCAGGAAAAGAGTATAAATCGTCCGGCTTTGGCGCTTACGGGGTATTTTAAGTACTTTGCAAATAAACGTATCCAGCTTTTTGGGGCGGGAGAAATGGCTTACTTGAGAGACTTGCGCGAAAACATGCAGGAGCTGTTGATGACAGAAATTGCGCGTAAGAATATCCCATGTATGATTTTATCGCGTAACCTAGACCCTACCCCAGCGATGCTTAAAATAGCAGAAACGTTTCGGGTGCCGCTTTTTAAGACGCCGATGAAGTCTAAGGACTTTACGGCAGAATGTACGGTGATGCTTGAAGATAAGTTTGCACCGCGCACGATGGAGTATGGAACGCTTCTTGATATTAAAGGAATCGGCACTTTGCTTAAAGGGAAGAGTGGAGTAGGAAAGAGTGAATGTGCTTTGGCCTTGATTGAGCGTGGGCACAGCTTGGTTGCTGATGACTTGACTTATGTGCGTCGCTTAGGAGATCACGAGCTTATGGGGGATAGCTCTGAGCTTAACCGCGGATATATGGAGTGTCGTGGGATTGGTATCCTTAACATTGCAGAGCTTTTTGGGATACGTTCTGTTCGTTTAGAGAAACGTATCGATTTAGTGGTCAGCTTTATCGAGTGGGAGCCTGGGATGGATGAAGAGCGCACAGGATTGGACCAAGGTTATTACCAGATTTTGGGAGTCTCTGTGCCGCATGTGGAGATTCCGGTGCGTCCTGGTCGAGATCTGGCACGTCTGGCCGAAGTAGCGGCGCTGATACAGGCGCTTAAGCGGATGGGGCACGATTCTGCTCAGGAGTTTAATGAGCGCTTGATTGAGCACATGATGGGCGATGCTGGAGCAAAGCCTGAGGATTCAAAACCCTAAAATGCTCTTAAAAGGTTTTGGATATCTTGGAAGCGTTTGGTAGCCATTTGCATGACTTTGGTCGGCGCTTCTATATCTAAGTTGAGTGCTTCGATAATTTTTGAATCAAAAGGCTCGGTTTTTCCTTTTAGCCCAACAAGTTGCTTGCCGCCATGTTTACTGAGGTTTAGCAGGCAGGCAAGAGTCCGTGTGTTTTCGTGAGCAGGCTCCATAGGGCTGAGCTGGTCTTCAAGCGTTTGCCACACGATTTCAGGAAAGGCCCAACTCCTTAAAAGCGCCCCTCCGGCTTGTGCGTAGTTGAAGCCTAGGGTGTTTTCCTCTTCCTCAGGGGTGAGTTGTTGTGCGATGCTGGATGTATCGACCCCACGTTTCTTTTGAATGAGGATGTGGTTGATTACAACTTTCCCGATGGAGTGTACCATCCCAATAGTGTAGGCGGTGTTTAAATCTTCGTTGACTAAGGACGCAAAGGACTCAAATGCTACTGCGGTACTGATGGCAGCTTCCCAGAGTTCTCCGGGTTTAAGGCCATAGACCTCTATACCGGTATCGAGAATTTTCTTAAAGGAAAGAATACTGACGAGCTGATAAACTTCATTAAAGCCTACTCGGTTGATAGCTTCCTCTAGGCTCGCGCAAGGTGTTGAGGTCCCGAAATAGCCACTATTACTTAGACGAATGATTTGTGCCGTTAAAGAAGCATCTATCTTAATCAGAGAGGCAATGTCTAAGAGTGTAACATCCTCATCCTGCAAAAGCTGTTGGAGCTTGGGTAAAATTTGAGGCGTTGGGGGCAATTCAGTAAGCCCTTTTACAAGCGCATCAAGTTTTTCGGAGGAGGTGTTCATTATCTGAAAAAGGACTTATGAGGGTTTGGGGTGGTGCTCTTCAAGGGCTTGGGTAATGTAGGAGAAGGTCTCTTCAACGCTGTCAGAGTAGTGGCAGTATTCCATGTACTCAGGACTAATGGTACCATATTCTACCATAATGTCAAAGTTGATTACCTTTTTCCAGTATTCGGACCCAAAGAGCACAATGGGGATATAATGGTCAATTTTGCCGGTTTTGATGAGGGTTAGGATCTCAAAGAGCTCATCTAAGGTGCCAATCCCTCCTGGGAAGACTACCATGGCTTTGGCGAAATGGAAAAACCAGAACTTACGCAGCAAAAAGGCGCTAAAATTAAATTGGAGCTGAGGGGATGCGTAGGTGTTTGGCCGTTGTTCATAAGGGATTTGGATAGCTAAGCCGATTGAACGCCCGCCTGCACGGTGAGCTCCGCGGTTAGAGGCCTCCATAATCCCTGGGCCGCCTCCGGAACAGACCAAAAAATGGTCTTTAGGATCTGGGTGCTTATGAGACCATTCTGTAAACAGGTAAGCTAACTCTTCAGCGGAGGTATAAAATTGAGAGACAAAAAGGTCCTTGCGAGCCCGATCAAGGAGTTGCAGATCTTTAGAAGAGGGATCCTTTTGTTTGCTGATTTTGTCTTCTAGCTCTTTGAGAGAGTCTTTAGCTTCCTCTTCGGGGAGAATCCGTGCAGATCCAAAAAATACGATGCTATTTTCAACCTTCTCCTCTTCAAAACGTCTTGCTGCCTCTAGGAGCTCGTCTTTAACAGGCAGAAAGTGGTTCGCTGCCTTAAAAGAAAGATCGGAATCTAAAAAACCTTCATCCATTTGATATTGATTGCGTTTTATTTTTAATTAAGAGGAAGCTCTCGGTAAGGGATGTGTATCAGTTTTTATGCCAGTTTTGGGTCTTCTTGAATCATTGCATTTTGATGAAGAGGCCTCTAGCTTATTGACCATGAGTATGATAGTAATTGCTGCTTTAATAGGAGGGGTTGTGGGTGCCTTTGGGGCCCTGGTATTCAGTAACCGTAAGGCAACTCAGCAGGCTTTAGCCCATGCAAGCCTCCAGGAGCGAGCACGTGCTAATGATGAGCAAGTCGAGCGTTTAAAAGCAGAATGTGTAGCAGCTCATGAGGATTTAAAAGGATTGCGTACCCAAAAGGAGTCCTTGCAGATTGCCTTGAATGAGTTACAGACACGGCGCGAAGAAGAACTAAAGAATTTTGAACAAAAAGAGGCGTTTTTGAAGAAGACGCATGAAGACCTTTCGGAGGCATTTAGAGGTTTATCAGCGGAGGCTTTAAAAAATAATAACCAGTCTTTTCTGGCTTTGGCCAAGGAAAGTTTAGCGCGCTTCCAGGATGAAGCTAAGGGGGATTTAAATAAACGTCAGGAAGCTATCCAGCAACTCATGAACCCGATGAAGGAGACCTTGGCGCAGTTTGATCAGACGGTGCAAGGCATGGAGAAAACGCGGATTCATGCTTATAGTGGTTTGTCTGAACAGTTGAAGCAGGTAGCTAATACGCAAGTGAAGCTAGAGACGGAAACGGCACATTTGGTAAAGGCCTTGCGTACGCCTCATGTACGCGGGCAGTGGGGAGAGTTACAGTTACGCCGCAGTGTGGAGCTTGCAGGCATGGTGAACTATGTTGATTTTGATGAGCAAGAAAGTGTCGTTGCAGATAATAAATTACAACGCCCGGATATGATCATCCGCTTGCCGAATGGACGTAATGTTGTTGTAGATGCTAAGGCCCCGATTACTGCTTATTTGGAAGCGCTTGAGGCCAAGGAAGAAGTTACTATTAGAGATCGCCTGAGTGCCCATGCCCGCCACATCCGTGATCATATTAAAAAACTTTCAGAGAAGGCGTATTGGAAGCAGTTTGACCCGACCCCAGACTTTGTGGTGCTCTTTTTGCCAGGAGAGCCTTTCTTTAGTGCAGCACTCCAGGAGGACCCTGCATTGATTGATTTTGGGGTGGATCAGAAGATTATTTTGGCAACACCTACGACCTTGATCGCCCTTTTGCGCTCCGTTGCATTTGGTTGGAAAGAAGCTTCTATTGCTAAAGAGGCCCAAGTTGTAAGTACCTTGGGGCGTGAACTCTATGAGCGCATGAGTGTGTTGGGAGGCCATTTTGGAGATCTGCATAAGAACCTTGAGCGCACTGTGGGGGCCTATAATAAGACAGTGCGTTCTATGGAGACCCGCGTATTGCCGACAGCCCGAAAATTTCAGGATTTACACATTGGCTCTGAGGCGGCCTTACCAGACCTCCAGCCGGCGGAATTAGCCCCTAATCTGCCCCAGGCGCCAGAGCTTGTAGGTGTTGAAGATTAAGGATTTATGTGATTTAGGGGGCTTTAAGCTGGCCAAAAGAGATTCCATTCTCTATAATAAAGCCAGGTGAATATCCTTAAGATACCCTATTTTTAGCCATGAAAGTTCACTTCTGGGGTACGCGTGGCTCTGTACCGAGTTGCTTCTCGGCGCAGCGTTATCGCGATAAGTTATTTAAAGTTCTTGAGCAAGTGCAAGGGCAAGATCTCGCTGGCCCTGATGCAATTGAGCGGTTTATAGAGCAACTCCCCTTTAGTTTGAAAGGCACCTATGGGACGTGTACGCCTTGTGTTGAAATTGAAGTAGACCCCCAAACTTATATTTTATGTGATGCTGGTTCGGGCTTATGGTCTTTTGGCTTGAAGGCACACCAGAATAAGAAACCGGTTACTTATCATGTTTTCTTGTCTCATTTGCATTGGGATCATGTACAAGGCTTACCTATGTTTGCGGTGGAGTGTAAGGCCGAAGATACGCTTGTGATTCATGCGCGTCATGAAGAGACAGAAGCTTTCTTGCGCGCCCAAATGAATGCACCTGGGTTTCCTGTTACCTTTGACGAATTACCTTGTTCGGTTATTTTTGATGTACGTAAACCTGAAGAGGCATTTGAAGCTGTTAAGGGATTCCAGGTAAGCACTCTTAAGCAGCGCCATGCAGGGGACTCTTATGCCTATCGCTTTGAGAAGGAAGGCAAGGCCATCGTATATGCAACCGATGCAGAACACCATGAGGAAGAGCTTGACCCTAAGGACACCCCCTTCGTCGACTTTTTTAAAGATGCAGACTTACTGATTTTTGATACCATGGCTACTGTGTGTAAAGAAATGTCCTATTGGGGGCATTCTACACATTGTTCGGCGATCATGCTTTCTGCCTGGGCTCGGGTGAAGAAGGTGGTTCTCTTTCATCAGAACCCAGCTTTAGATGATGAGGCTTTGGATCAATTATTGGAGGATGCTCGGTGTTTCCGGAAAGAATATTTTGAGAAAAATAAATCAATAAACAAAGGTGAGTGTTATCCTCAATCAATTATCATGGCCTATGACTCTCTGGAGCTTGATACCTAACTAGGGCACACTCCACAGCCTACGAGGCTTGCCTTTTTAGCAAAACCCTCTTTTTTAGTAAGACGTGCGTAGCTTTTTAAAAAGATCTGACCTTGCAAACGTATTTAGCTCTGAGGAGGTGAATGCGATGCCTTTGGTGCAGTATGAAGGGCCCATACACCTCATCCAAACAGAGAAAGAACTCAATAAGGCTTTAGCTTCGCTGAAAAAAGAAAAGCTACTTGGCTTTGATACAGAAACCCGCCCGGCCTTTCGCAAGGGAAAGAGCTATCATCCCTCTCTCATCCAGTTAGCCTGCAGTCGCTCTGTCTATCTTATTCAGTTAAACCGATTTTCTGGAATCAAAAAACTTATCCCTTTGCTAGAGAACCCTGATGTCTTGAAGGTTGGGGTGGCTATTGGTGATGATGTCAAAAAACTTGCGGTACTAGAACCTTTCGAAGGAAATGGGTTTATGGATGTCAGCAAAATGGCCCACGTATTGGGGATTAAACGCTCCGGCCTACGCAACTTAACTGCTTTATTATTTGAAAAGCGGATTTCCAAGCGCGCTCAACTTTCTAATTGGGCCCGTGAGCACCTCACTGAAGCTCAGATCCGTTATGCTGCTACCGATGCCTGGATTAGCCGCAAACTTTACTTGAAGTTAAAAGAATTTCTTTAAACACATATCTTTGCTGTGAGGAAGCTCTTCTTGAGGATTTATATTTATGTCTAAACCTATTGTAACACTAGAAACAAACGAAGGAACGATTAAGATCGAACTGATGCCTGACGTGGCACCTAAGTCGTGTGAGAACTTTGTCACACACATTAAAAATGGGTACTACGATGGGATTATTTTTCACCGCGTGATACCGCAATTCATGATCCAAGGAGGAGACCCTGATGGAACAGGCATGGGTGGCGAGTCTATCTGGGGCCATGCCTTTGAGGATGAGTGTGATCCAGGTGTTAAATTTACTGAGCCTGGCTTACTTGCTATGGCTAATGCCGGACCTAATACCAACGGAAGCCAGTTCTTTATTACCACTGCAGCAACCCCATGGCTCCATATGAAGCACACTATCTTTGGTAAGGTAGTTGAAGGTTATGATGAAGTCGTGACCAAAATTGAGCAGTCTCCAACGGATGTTCAAGATAGACCTAAAGAGGAAAAGAAGATTGTAAAAGCTTCTGTTGCTGAAGAGGAAGTGGCTTAAGACCCTATTTCTCAATAAAAAAGCCCGCGGCGTAATAACCGCGGGCTTTTTTTTTTAGAAATTAGTCGATAGGGTAATGTCCTAGGATGTTCATGATAGCGAAGAATAGCGCAAAGCAGAACAGCCCAAGAAGCACCATTCCTACGAAGCGGTCGTGCTTGCGCTCGGCATACTTGATATAGAGCAAGCTTGGGAGAGCTCCAAACAAGAGTACAACACCGATACCGCCCACAACATCAAGTGCTCGTAGGAAGATATTCGGGTATGCAAACACAAGCCCTAATGGAATAAGGAAGGTGAGTGCAGCTTCAAGAATTTGAGAACGCTTCTTACAGAAGGTATGGAGCATATCGCGAATGAAGTGCATCAGCGCGATTGCATTCGTGATGTAGGAGGTGAGGATTGCAAGTAATGCAAAGACTAGACCCGCAATTGTAAAGAGTTGAGAATTAATCAACTTAGACAGAGGAATGGTTGCTGGCTCGTTATGATAGAAGGCGTAGCGGATCGTGTTTTCAGACTCTCCTGATAAAGGTAGAGCACCTACTGCAGCAACGGTCCAGGCAATGTTCATAGCTAAACCAATGAGGGTACCCGTGAGGATTGCTTTTTTAATGGCGGGCTTGTCCCATTCGAGGGTGCCACAAACTGTAGGGATAATATTATGGAAGTGAAACGCGGTTGCAATCACTGGCAAGGCGATTGGCATCAAACGCCATTCTAGGAGGTTCATATTTGCTGTTTGAATGAACTTACCTGCAAAGCAAACCATTGCAATGAAGGCTACCCACATAAGGACCGTCATCAAGGCATTCGTTTTGCGTACAATCTCTACCCCAAACAGAGTAAGCCCTGTAGTGAGCGTAAAGAAGGCAAGCAGCAATGTGTTATAAGAAAAGGGGAGGTCAAATAAGTGGAAGAGAATAGTCGTTGCACCACTTAGGTAAGCAACTAGTAGTCCGTAGAGGATGACTAAGTTCCCGATGATTGCTAGCCACTTTCCTGCGGGCCCGAGTACTTGGCCGAATAGACTGGGTAAGTCAAAGTCGTCTGTTTTGGCATTAATGGCCTGACGAGCAATAATCCAGGCCGTGGCAAACATCATGGCCCAGGTGGCAACAAGAGCGCCTAAAGCTGGCCATAGACCTACGAGGCCTGTGTTAATGGGTAGTCCGAGGATACCTGCGCCCACCATGTTCCCTGTAATCATTAGACTAACAGAAAATACGGGCAGTTTTTTATTTTGACTCATTATTATTAATTATTGTGATACCAAGAGGGTAGCATGCAAGGCTAGGTGCTCCAGGATGCATTGCAAATATATAATATTAACAATACTTTACTTTTTGAGTCTTTATTATTCTTTAGGAGAGGGCTTCTTCTAAAGAGACGTAGGGCAAGTCAAAGGCTTTTGCTACGCCCTGATGGGTTACTTTCCCGTTAATAATATTAACGCCTTTGCTGATTTCTGGGCTTTCTTGGAAAACCTTAGGGCAGCCATGTTTAGCAATCTTGAGGGCGTAAGGAAGTGTTGCGTTAGTGAGTGCTTGGGTGGAGGTGATAGGCATGGCTCCGGGGATATTGCAAACGCAATAATGAATTATGCCATCCACATTAAAAATAGGGTCGTCGTGTGTTGTTGGTTTTGAAGTCTCAAAGGAGCCGCCTTGGTCGATAGCGACATCTACCATAACAGCCCCGGGCTTCATTCTGCTGAGCATCTTGCGGGTGATAAGCTTTGGTGCTTTAGCCCCAGGGATAAGGACCCCGCCAATCACCACATCCGCACGGGTGAGTAATTCTCGAATGTTGTGCGGAGTTGATGCCATAGTGACTACGTTTGGCGGCATGATGTCATGCAGGTAGCGCAAACGATCTAAGGAAATATCTAGGATGAAGACCTTGGCCCCAAGCCCTGCAGCCATTTTAGCGGCATTGGTGCCTACTACTCCACCTCCGAGTACAACCACTTGGGCTGGTTCTACACCAGGGACACCGCCTAGTAAAATCCCTCGTCCGCCATATTTGCGTTCCAGGTATTTACTGGCTTCATGAATGGACATGCGCCCTGCAACTTCACTCATCGGGGTGAGGAGGGGGAGTTTACCGTCTTTGGTTTCAATTGTCTCGTAGGTAATTGCTGTGCAGCCAGAATCAATCATGGCTTGGGTAAGCTCTTGGGAGGCAGCAAAGTGAAAAAAGGTAAACACAATTTGGCCTGAGCGGATGAGCTTGTACTCTTGGGGGAGCGGCTCTTTGACTTTCAGGATCATGTCGGCCTTGTCGTAGACGGCTTTAGCAGATTTTTCGAGGGTGGCCCCTGCATCTGTGAAAGCCTCGTTACTGATGCTACTGCCTAGGCCGGCGTTAGATTCGATAAGGACAGTATGCCCTTCATTAACCAGTAGCTCAACTCCTGCAGGGGTGATTGCTACACGATTTTCGTCCTCTTTGATTTCTTTTAAAACGCCGACGATCATTAAGACTGAGGCTAAAAGGCTTTTTAGAAGAGTTCAAGCTGATTGTCTTGCGTGGCCTCCTCCAGAAAGGGGACCTCTTCGATGATATCTGGCTCGATGGCTGGGGGTGCTTGAATGTCTGGGTTATAGCTGGGGACAGTCTCCTCGCTCTCGAGGGCATCTAGGATGGTTTTAGCCCGGTCGATCACTGTGTTGGGAAGACCTGCTAAGCGTGCTACTTGGATCCCGTAGGAACGGTCTGCGGCCCCAGGGATTACTTGGCGTACAAAGATGATCTGGTCATTCCATTCTTTGACGGCTACTGCGTAATTATCTAGGCGCGGAAGTGGCGTATGCAGTTGAGTAAGTTCGTGATAGTGAGTTGCAAAAAGAGTACGAGGGCCGCAGTAGTGATCTCCGTGGATATGTTCGATGACTGCCCAGGCAATACTGAGTCCATCATAGGTGCTAGTGCCTCGTCCAATCTCATCGAGGATGATGAGGCTTTTTTCGCTGGCGTTATTAAGGATGTTAGCCGTTTCGTTCATCTCTACCATGAAGGTTGAGTTTCCTTTGGCTAATTCATCACTGGCGCCTACCCGAGAGAATATGCGGTCTACCAGGCCAATATGGCATTGCTTTGCAGGGACCCAAGAGCCTATCTGAGCCATTAAGGTAATTAAAGCAACTTGGCGGATATAGGTAGACTTACCTGCCATATTTGGGCCGGTGATTAGCGCGATTTGCTTTTCTGAAGAAGATAAGTCTGTGTTGTTTGGGACAAAAGAGTCATTCCCTGCTAAACCTAGGCGTTCTTTGGCTAGCATTTGCTCTACAACCGGGTGGCGTCCCCCTTCGATGAAGAGTTTGTCACTCTTATCAAGCGTGGGGCAGCAGTAGTTCCACTGGCGTGCAAGTTTTGCCCAGCCAATGAATAGGTCAATTTGGGCCAGGGTGTTGGCTGTTTCTAGGAGCTTATCCGTTTCGTTTAGAGTGCTGGCGACTAAGTCTTTAAAGAGTTTATCCTCTTGAGCGATTGAGCGTTCTTCGGCGTTAAGGATTTCCTTCTCTTTTTGTTTTAGGATCTCCATGGTGTAACGCTCGGCATTCGTCATCGTTTGCTTGCGTATATAAGTATCGGGCACAAGCGCAGTGTTTGCTTTGCTGACCTCAATAAAATAGCCGAACGCACCGTTGTATTTAACCTTGAGGTTTTTGATGCCTGTCTTTTCTTGTTCCTCGCGCTCTAGGTTAGCTAACCAGGTCTTGTTGTCCCGGGTTAAGGAGCGCAGGTGATCAAGCTCATCGCAAAAACCATCGCGGATATAGCCTCCTTCTTGAAGCGTGGAGGGGAGTTCTTCGAGTAGTGCTTTTGCGAGGAGTTCACGCAACTCATCAAAGGTATGAATCGTTTCTTTCAGAGTTGTTAGGCGTGGCCCGGACAGGGAAGATAGTTGCTCTAATAAGGGAGGGATACAAGCGAGTGTCTCGGAGATGGCGCCTAACTCACGTGGAGAGCGTAAGCGATTCTGTAGGCGGCTTAGGATACGTGTAATGTCACGTGTTTGAGAGAGTGTCTCGTGGATTTGAGCACATGTGCCTGGCTCGGCAAAACATTCTGCTACGCTTTCTTGGCGTCTTAAAAGCTCGGGGAGTTCTTGTGAGGGGGAGGCTAGGTATTGTTCGAGTAGGCGTCCGCCTGCGGCAGTCTCAGTCGCATCCATGGCCGCAAGGAGGCTACCCTCATGAGTGCCTTGTGCGGATTTGAAAATCTCGAGGTTACGTAATGTTGCTGGGTCAAGCAATAGAGCTTGCTTGAAGCGGTATTCTTTTAGAGTGCGTAAATTCTTGGGTGGGGTGCAGAGGTTCTCGCTGGTGTAGTGGATCAGAGCGCCTGCTGCGCCAAGAGCAGGGTGGTCTTTGCTAATTCCAAAGCCGTCTAGGTTGAGGACACCCAAAGCCTTCATGACTTCGCGTGCGCCGCTGACTTCATCAAAGCAGTAGCCAGGAACCTCGGAAAGAGGGCGGTTTTCGAGTAATAGTTGACACTGTGTGTACCAAGGGGAGCTTTCCTTCTCGGAGCTCCAAGCGGTAAGGGCCTCTTCGGCTAAAATGATTTCTTTTGGATTGAGGGCGTTAAAGAGGGGAAGGAGCCTTTCTGGGTCCGGGCTTGTAGCGATTTGGAAATCCCCAGTGGAAAGATCAAGCCAGGCTGCATGGATGCCTTGGCGGGTTTTGTTGAGCGCGAGCAGGTAGTGGTTTTGTTTTTCGGTAAGTTGGCTGGCTTCGAACGTGGTGCCTGGGGTGAGGATACGGGTGAGGGCTCGTTTAACGAGTTTCCCTGGCTGAGGGGTGCTTACTTGGTCGCAGATGGCTACTTTTTTACCGGCAGTGAGGGCTTTGTTGATATAAGTCTCGGCGGCGTGGTAAGGAATCCCTGCCATAGGCATTCCATTGCGTTTGGTCAGTGTGATGCCGAGTAAGCGCGCGCCTTCTTCGGCGTCTTCCTGGAAAATTTCGTAAAAGTCCCCTAGACGGAAAAGCAAAAGTGTGTTCTTTGGCAGCTTAGCGCGAATATCGCAATACTGCTGCATCATTGGTGTCAGCGTCCCAGATTTAGCCATAGCGCAGTATGCTTAAGTGCGAGCCAAGTGATGGCAATAGTGAAACGTTTTTGAGATTTGGTTCCTTAGTAATGAATGGCTAGGTGGTCTTTGAAAATGGACTTGCAAATCTGTTGGTAGGTTTTTTTATAGGAGGTATGCATTTTGGGACTTTTATTCGTGGTGTTTTGACCTTAGGGCTTTTTATTGTTTCGGGGACTCTTTTGGGGGAAGGGACTGTGGTTGTGCTTAATGGGCCTTCAGCTGCAGGGAAATCCAGCATTCAGCGCCAAGTCCAGATTCTTTTTGAAGAGCCTTACTTGAAAGCAGGGATCGATGGCTTTTTTGATGCCCTTGTGCCTGATGTGCATACGATGGGGGTTGAGCCCCAGGGTAAATTTACCCAAGAAATGATACGCTCGGGAATCCAGTCCTTTGATGAAGAAGGAAAACCTGTGCTGAGCTTAGAAATTGGTCCTATAGGGGAACGCGCAATTTGGGGGATGCATGATGCCCTGGCTGCTTATGCGAAGCATGGGAATAATTTGGTTGTGGATTACATTGCCTATGAAAAACATTGGCTAGGTGAACTTACACAGACCTTACGCCCGTACAAAGTCTATTTGGTAGGGATTACGACACCCTTAGAAGTAATTGAAGAGCGTGAAAAGAACCGTGGGACCTCCCCTGTGGGGCATGCGCGTAGTCATTATGCTCGAGTCCATGTTTATGGGCCTGAGGATTCTGAAGTTGAGCGCCCTGTTCTTTACGACCTGGAAGTAGACACTACTGAACACACCCCAGAGGAATGTGCGCGCTTAATTCAGGACTACATAAAGAACCATCCTGAGCCAAAAGCCTTTAAGGTGTTAGAGGAGCAATACTTGGCGGATTTGGAAAACTAAATGGCTTTAACACCAAAACAGACTGCGCAACTTTTAGAGCGCTTAGAGCATACTCCTAAAAAGAAACTGGGGCAGAATTTCTTGATTGATGGGAATATTGTGCGCAAATCTTTGAGCTTAGCTGCTGTGGTGCCTGGGGATGTGGTGCTTGAGGTCGGGCCAGGCTTAGGGACTTTGACAGGGGCACTTCTTGAAGCCGGAGCCCAAGTGCATGCGGTTGAAAAAGACCGAACCCTAGCAGCGCACTTGCGTGAGCATTTAACCCAACCCGCTTTTTCATTGCTCGAAGGGGATGCTGTTGAGTGCCCGTTGGCAGATTTGCCTGATAATTTTGAGGGCACCTTTAAAGTAGTTGCGAATCTTCCTTATGCGATTTCTACACCTTGGCTTGATGGTGTTCTAGAACGTGTGTTGCCTGAGCAGATGGTATTGATGCTCCAGAAGGAAGCGGCGCTACGTTACACTAGCCAGCCAGGAGAAAAACATTGGGGGGCTATTGCGATCTTTTTGCAGGCGGCTTATGAGCAATCTGCTTTTGAGAAGGTATCACGCAAGTCGTTTTACCCAGTGCCTGGTGTGGATTCTGTCCTGCTTGGCCTTAAGCGTAAAGAGAATCCTTTTGTATTCAAAGGCCAGACACGTGTGTGTATCCGTGATATCTTTACACAACGGCGCAAGCAAGTGGGGTCCCTAGCAAAACGTTTTGAGCAGCATGCACCTCTTGCAGCTTGGCAATCTTGTTTGGAAGAAGAAGGCTATGCGCTTACGCAGCGTCCGGAGGAGCTTCCGTTAAGCTGTTGGCAAAGGCTCGACAGCTTGTTTGCTTAATGCCTCTACCTTGGCGGTGTCAGTCTTCCAGGCTTGAGGGGCGCTGCCAAAGTCTAGGTCTGGAGCAATCTCTAGAAGAGGAATCATGACAAAAGCACGGTTAAGCATCTCGGGGTGAGGAAGTGTGAGTGTGTTATCCTGGAAGGTAAGTTTGTTGAATAAGAGTAAGTCTAGGTCGATGATGCGAGGGCCCATCGGAATTGTTTTTTCGCGCCCAAGGGCTCTTTCGATGCTGTTACAAAAGCTGAGTAGACCATGAGGGTCTAGCGCGGTTTCGATCTTGATAGCTGCGTTTAAAAACCAATCTTGCTCCGTGTAGCCTACAGGCTCGGTACTGTAGTAGCTTGATGTTTTTAGCAAGGTGATGGCATTGTGCTGAGCAAGCGCTTCAACAGCGGCATCAAGGTTGGCTTTTTTATCTCCTAGGTTACTACCTAGGCCTAGGTAGGCAATGTGTGGTTTATTCATGTGCGTGTACGAGTGAGTTGAATACTGGAATAGTCAAAAGTGCCTTCGAGTGGGGCTTCTGGCTTTTTGACGCGGATGGTGATGCTGTTTAATTGATTAAAATTGGAAAGTAAGGTTTGGCAGATAACCTCGCCTAAGCGTTCGATTAGGTTGAAACGCTCTTGGGTGACTATGGTTTTTACTGTTTCAAAAATTTCTGCGTAGTTGAGCGTGTCTTCGAGCGCATCACTTTGACAGGCTTTGCTGAGGTCGGCCTGGAGCTCTAGGTCGATGGTGAAGGTCTGGCCGTTTTGTTTCTCTTCTTCGAGGCAGCCGTGGTGTCCGTGAAAGCTAAGTCCTGTGAGTGTGATCGTGTCCATTAGCTAAGTACGGGGGTTGTGTGTTGAAGGATCGTTTGAGTGACTTTGACTGCGTCTTTATTTTCTTTAATGTCATGCACGCGTAAGATATTAGCACCGTTGCTTACAGCAAGTGCGGTAGTAGCAATTGTTCCATACAAGCGTTCTTCGCTAGGAACCCCGCCTAGAATCTTCCCAATCATTGATTTGCGGGAGGTTCCAATAAGAACGGGAAAGCCTAGTGCTTTGAGTTCCCCTAAGCGTGCGAGTACTGCGCTGGATTGCTCGACATTCTTCCCAAAGCCGCTGCCTGGATCTAGGATGATCTTATCTTCAGCAACGCCTGCTTTGAGGGCGATGTCTATAGAGCGTTTGAGGAAGTCGATAACGGTATGGACAACATCTTGGGTGTAATCGGTACCCACTTGGTTATGCATGAGGGTGACAGGAACGTTATGTTCGGCAACTACGCGGGCCATGTCAGGATCGCGCTGAAACCCCCAAACATCATTGATCATGTGAGCGCCTGCTTCGAGGGCGAGGGCAGCTACAGAAGATTTATAGGTATCTATAGAAATAGGTAAACGACACTCCTTAAGGAGAACGTCTAAGACAGGGAGTAGGCGTTGGATTTCTGTGCTGGCCTCTATGGAAGTAGCCGTGCGTTGTCCGAGGACTTCACGCGTAGATTCTGGGCCTACATCGATAATATCTGCCCCTTCGGCCTCCATTTTTTTGGCTTGGGCAAGGGCAGCTTCGATGGAGGTATAACGACCACCATCATGGAAAGAGTCAGGCGTTAGGTTAAGTACCCCCATCAAGAGCGTGTTGTTTTTTAACTCAAGCGTGTAAGGTCCGGCTTGCATGATTAAGAAAATTGTTTAGCGACTTTGACAAAGCGCTTACCAGCTTCAATCAAACCTTCGTCATTAAGGGTTCCAAAAGAAATACGTGTGCAGTTTTTGGGAGAGCGCTCGGCAATGCAAAGATCACCGGGGACATAGAGTACTCCGTTTTGGAGACAGGCCTCGTAAAAATCACTCCCGATGGAAAGGTCAATGTGTTCTGGGGCTATCAGCCATAGGAATAGTCCCCCTTTAGGGGTATCCCAGTGCCAACCCAGATTAACCAAGCCTTCATCAGTAAAGGTTTTTTGGAGTAGTGCTGCTTTCTTTGCATAAAACGCGCGCTGAGTTTTTAGGTGAGGCTCGTATTGTCCATCTAGCAAAACAGCCTCAATCAGAGCTTGGTTGAAGTTAGAAGAGCCAAAGTCGTGGTGCCCTTTAATATTTAAAATATTTTGGAGCCATTGAGCATCAGTGCAGTAGCCAAAGCCGGTTTTCATCCCGCAGGAGAAGGGCTTGGTGAAGGTGCCTAAATATAAGCAGGCGATGCCTTCGAGCTCTGGAACGCTGAGGATACTCGGTGCTGGGTGGGGGGCCTCGTAATAAAGATCCCGGTAGGCAGCATCTTCGATGATGGCTGTAGGGAGTTTATGTTTTTTGAAGAGGACTCCTAGTTGAGCTTTATCTTCGGCAGATAAGCAGCCTGATGACGGGTTAGAAAAGTAACTGACTAAGTAGGTTGCTTTGATACGATCCGCTTGGCCCTTGTAGTCGAGCTCTTGGATGAGGGCATCAAAGGCTTCAAAATCAATCTGGTTATGGCCAAGAGTAGGGATTGAAATTGCCTGGATGCCCAGTCCGCGCAGGAGCTCTAGGTAAACAAAATAGCTGGGTTCTTCCACAAAGATAATATCACCTGGGTTGCACAAAGCTTGCATTGCGATGTACAAGGTTTGTTGAGACCCGTTGGAAATTACAAGATGATTCGGGTCCCAGGATTCAGGCTGCTCGCCAGGGTGAGCCGCAATGATATCGAGGATAGCTTTGCGCAGCTTAGGGCGGCCCTGGTTTGTGCCGTATTGGAGGTATTCTTTATTAGCAGCTTCGGCCTTAATGGTCTCCAGGGCTTGAGTGACCTGTTCTACGGGGAGGATCTCGTTTGAAGTAAAACCTGCAGCTAAGGAAAGGAGGTTTGGGATAGTGAGCGCACGGGTCATCAGGTCAATAATGACCGGAGACTCAGTCCGTTCGCTCATTTCTGAAAAAGAAAGATTTGTGGGTATATCCGTGGTAATCATAATATGTGTAGGATTATCATTTGCATTAAGCGGCTTGAGGCAAGGCTATAAGCCTTTCTCTTGATAGCTTAAAATCAATTTATTGCTTGGCAGATTGGTTTACTGCGGTGCGCAGGGTCGATTCATCGATAATAGCAGCCTCTCCTAGCCAGAGCTTATATTGCTCTAGGGCCTGATGAATCCACATTTCTTGCCCATGGAGGACTTTACAGCCTTGCTCTTGGGCTCCTTTGAGTAGCTCGGTGGTAGCAGGTTTTGTAATGATATCAAAAACGAGCATTGTTGGCTTAAGGATCACTGGCGGGATAAGGCTATGGTTAGAGAGCATCCCTATCGGAGTTGTTTGGATTAGGACATCGCAGCCTTCATTAAGGACTGCGGAAGCTTTGATGAGCGAGTCATAGCTTGCGCCTACTTTCTCGGCTAGGAGGCGCGCCTTTTCTTTCGTACGGTTAAGGATAAAGACTTGAGCTTTTTGTTGGGTGGCCTCCCAGGCAATAGCTTTGGCGGCCCCACCTGCACCTACAATGACAATGCGCTTATTAGAAACGGGCTCGCCTAAGGCTTGTTCAATAGCGCGGATGGCGCCTACGCCATCGGTATTATGGCCGATTATTTTACTGTCTTGGAAAAGAACCGTGTTTACTGCGCCGATTGCTTCAGCCTCAGGGCTTAAAGTATCTAGATAAGGCAGGATCGCTTCTTTAAGAGGCATTGTAACGCTAAGGCCTTTGATCCCTACAGCTTTGGATTGATTCAAAAAATTGCCTAAGTCGTTAGCGGAAAGGTTGGTTTTTCCATAAAGGGCAGGCATGCCTACTGTTTGGCAGTAGGTATTGTGGATGGTGTCGCTGGGGCTATTGTCTAAGGGGTAGCCAATTAAGCCGAGTAAATCGAGGCCAGCAGGGGGTGTCTCTGTATTATAGAGTGCTGATAGGGGTGTGCTTTTGGTCGATACTTGTGGGTTCATGTTAGGGTTTATTCTCGTATACCTAAGCCTCTTTGCAAGAAAGATCTTGAGTATTCAGTCTAAGCATCGTACCCCTTGCATGAGATGGATAATAAACCACTAGATATGTTGATTGTAGGGCAGGGGGTTGCCGGGAGTGTTTTGGCCTGGGAGGTTCTTTCTCGTGGGGGGAGTGTCAGGATTATTGACAACAATCACGAGCATGCTGCCACAAAAGTTGCTGCAGGGCTTTTGAACCCCATTACAGGGAAACGCTTAGTAAAGCATAAGTACTTAGACTCCATATTGCCGGTAGCGTGTTCTTTTTACCGGAGCCTAGAAGCTTTTTTTGGAGAAACACTTTTAACCGAACATGAAGTCTTACGTATTTTCCAGACGGAGGAAGAGAAAGCTAAATTTGAAAGGCGCTTAAAGAACCCTGATTATGCCCCGTATTTGAGTGAAGCTTATCCGCCGGGTGCCTGGGGAGAGGGTTTGCATGATGAATTGGGAAGTTTTAAAATTAAACCTGCCTATGTTTTAGATACAAAGCGCTTCCTCGCCTGTATGAAGCAGTACTTTGAGCAAAAGGGTGTATTGCAGTGCGAGACTTTTGATCATGCCCATTTGCGTACTGCCCCTGCAGGTGTGCTGTATAAAGACCAGGCGGCTAAGATGATTATTTTTTGTGAGGGGTATCAGGCTAAGGATAACCCTTATTTCTCTTACTTGCCGTTCTCTCCAGCTAAAGGAGATATTTTGACACTGAAGACAGATGTAGCATTACCTGAAGAAGTCCTCATCCGTAAGCAGTGGATGGTCTCTACACAAGAAGGCGTTAAGATCGGCTCTACCTATAATTGGGATGTTTTGGACGAAGTGCCTAGTGAGCGTGGGAAAAAGAGTTTGGTGAAAGCATTTTATTCGATTATGGATACGAAGGATGCTCCTGAAGTGATTACACATGAGGCGGGCGTGCGCCCTGCAACGCGTGATGCACATCCTTTTATTGGAATGCACCCAGAGGAGTCTCGTGTAGGAATTTTTAATGGTTTTGGCGCTCGGGGGACCTTGTGGGTGCCTTTTTATGCGCGACAATTTATTGATGTGCTTAATAATGAAGGAGAACTCCACGCGGATGTGACTATTGCGCGGGTATAGTAATGCGAAAGACTTTAACACAGCAAGTCCATGAGCGCTTAACTAAAATTATTTGCCCTGGTGATGGGGTTGTGGATGCTACCGTAGGGAATGGGCATGATACTGCTTTTTTAGCTGAGGCAGTAGGGCCTGAGGGTAGGGTGTTTGGCTTTGATGTCCAACAGTCGGCTATTGATGCTACAAGCGTGCGCTTGGAGGCTGCTGGAGTGAGAGAGTGGGTCGATCTTTTTTTGAATGGCCATGAGTGTTTATTAGATTTTTTGCCTGCTGAATTTATCGGGAGAGTGAAGGTAATTATGTTTAACCTGGGTTATTTGCCAGGCTCAGACAAACAGGTGATTACCCAGACAGAAACAACCCTGCAGGCAATTCAGGCAGCGTTAATTTGTTTGGCTCAGGGTGGGTGTCTGAGTGTGTTGCTTTACCCAGGGCATCCAGGGGGGAGTGAGGAAGCTCATGCCGTAAAAGCTTTTTTGAAAAGCTTGCCACAGGAGGCTTACTTGCTTGAGATAGAAGGTGGTTCGGGTACGAATGCTCCTGAATCTCTAATATTAACAAAGGTCTAATCAATGTCTTTTAGAATTGAGCGCATCGTAGAGTTTGCTGATACCGATATGGCGGGTATCGTACATTTCTCGAATTATTTTAAGTGGATGGAGAGTGCTGAGCATGCGTTTTTCCGTAGCTTGGCTTTGCCTATTATAGAAAAAGAAGAAGCCTTTATAAAAGGATGGCCACGTGGACGTGTGAGCTGCCAGTACAAGAAGCCCCTGCGTTTCCAGGATACAGTGATAATTGAATTGTCAGTTGCAGAGGTGCTGTCGCAGGCAATCCGGTATGTGTTTAGTTTTTATAAGCTAGATGAGGCCTCCGAAGAGGTACTCGTGGCACGAGGGGAGATGACTACGGTTTGTGCGGCATTTGATCGTGAGGATGGAAGCTTACAGGCCTGTGCGATTACAGAAGCAGTGCGTGAGCAAATAAAGGTTGAATTATCAGTGGGATAAGGCCATTCTAGAAGAGTAATGAACGAACTCCCTATAGCTTTTTTCTACAATATACAAGGCGGGCAGTTGATGTTGATCATCATTGCTATCCTTTTGCTTTTTGGAACAAAACGTCTGCCAGGAATAGCCCGTGGCTTAGGACACGCATTGCGTGAATTCCGTAAGGCAGCCTCAGACATTGAAAAGAACCTAAATGCCGATCCAGAGCCTACACCTACACAGGTCGCCGCCCAAGAAAAAGCACCAGAGCAAGCTGAAGAGCTTGTAGGAGCGGGCCAGGATAAGGCGTAAGCTTTATACAGCTACTAAAATTTTGATAAGCAGTAAGTTTTAAAAACTTGCTGCTTTTTTTGCCTCCTCAAATAATTCAAACACTGTATCAATAATCTCTTTTGAGCCCTAAGGCTTCAAAATCTTTTTATTTCTCCAATATTTGAATAATTCGAAGAGGCTGCTTTTTTTATTAGACACCCGAGGTAATAAGCACTAGGTTTCTAGCACCTTATGTCCCCTGTTACCCCATCAGTTCTTGAGACTCAAACCTCTTTTCTCCAGCATGCAGAACGTTATGGAGAGAAACTGCAGGAAGTATTTACTGCTTTTGATTGGCAGCCGGTGTCTATCCTAGCAGACACACTAGAGCATGCATGGAAGCATGGGCACCAAGTTTTTTTATGTGGTAATGGAGGGAGTGCAGCTAATGCAACGCATTTGGCCAATGATTACCTCTATGGAATTGGAGCGGGAGAGGGGCCAGGCCTACGAGTGAATGCGCTGACGGCTAACCCCGCAGTGCTTACATGTTTGGCCAATGATGTTCATTATGAGCAAGTGTTTAGCGCGCAGTTATCAGTATTAGCCAAGCCCGATGATGTGCTTATCGCTCTTTCAGGGAGTGGGAATTCTCCCAACATTGTTCAAGCGCTTAAGATGGGGCA
The DNA here is from genome assembly GCA_002376875.1 of Opitutia bacterium UBA3534. Classification (GTDB taxonomy): domain Bacteria; phylum Verrucomicrobiota; class Verrucomicrobiia; order Opitutales; family UBA3534; genus UBA3534. The sequence continues at coordinate 461,174 of DFOT01000010.1, forward strand.
AGAAATGGCCATGAAAACCTTTGCCATCCTTGGTTACTCAGGAGGGAAGGCGCTTTCGTTGGCTGAGGTACCTATTCACTTTCCTATTGATGATATGCAAATTGCTGAGGATCTTCAGCTGATGGTGGGGCACATGCTGATGCAGTGGCTCCAATCAAGGAGGTTAAGCCAAGTTTAAAATTATGACAAGAATCGCAGTTTTAGGGAGTAATTCATTTTCAGGGGCTAGTTTTGTAGCTAGAGCGCTTGAAGTAGGACATGAGTTGATTGGTATTAGCCGCTCGCATGAGCCTATAGAAGCTTTTTTGCCTTATCAATGGGATGATCGAGTATTGAAGTTTCATCAGTGTGATCTGAATAATGATGGGGAAGAGATCGTAAGTCTATTAGAGACATTTCAGCCTGAGGCTGTAGTTAATTTCGCGGCGCAAAGTATGGTCGCAGAGAGTTGGCAAAACCCAGATCACTGGTACCAGACCAATGTGTTGGGTAATGTAAGGCTTTTGGAGTCTTTACGAGTATTGCCTTATATCAAGAAATATGTGCATGTTTCGACCCCTGAGGTTTATGGGAATTGCTCAGGAGTGGTGACTGAAGAGGCTCCTTATAACCCGAGTACGCCTTATGCCAGTTCGCGCGCTGCTTGTGATATGCATTTGATGAACTTATTTAACAACTATGACTTTCCGGTTGTATTTACCCGGGCGGCTAATGTTTATGGCCCCGGGCAGCAGCTTTATCGTATTATCCCGCGTACGATGCTCTATATCAAGTTAGGTAAAAAGTTGCAGCTTCATGGTGGGGGTGTTTCGGTGCGTTCGTTTATTCATGCGCGTGATGTTGCAGAAGGTACTTTGGATATTATTGAAAAAGGAAAACCTCCGCATGTGTACCACCTATCTACAGATAAGCAAATTTCGATCAAAGGACTAGTAGAGCTAATCTGTGAGCGGATGCAGGTTGATTTTGATGAGTTTGTTGAAGTTGCTGAAGAGCGACCCGGGAAGGATGCTGCCTATTTGTTGAGTAGCCAACGTGCTAAGGATGAATTGGGGTGGGAGGCCAAAATAGATTTAGAGCAAGGGCTTGATCAAACGCATTACTGGATAGAGCAGTACCTGGGCGCCCTTAAAGAAGAGCCTTTAGAGTATATACATAAAAAATAAAATGATGAAAAAAGTACTAATTACAGGTGGATTTGGTTATGTAGGCAGTCGTTTAACGCCTCATTTGTTAGAAGAAGGCTATAGCGTAAGCGTTATAGACTTGATGCTTTACGGAGACTCTGGGCTGGTAGCTCTTAAGAATGACCCTAAATTTCCAGAGTGGGAAAAACGCTTTAGTTTCTTTCAGGAAGATATCCGTGACCCTAAGGCTGTGGCTGAGGCTATGGAAGGAGTAGATGGAGTTATCCATTTAGCAGGTATTTCTAATGACCCTACGGGAGAAATTGATGAGGTCCTCACGCGTCAGGTAAATTATGATGCTATTGGTATTTTGCTTGCTACCGCTAAGAAAGCAGGCGTGAGTCGGTTTATTAATGCATCTTCGAGTAGTGTTTTTGGGATAAAGTCTGAAGCACAAATTAGTGAAGGGCTTGAGCCAGAACCGATTACTTATTACTCTAAGTACAAGATGCTTTCAGAGTGGTTGGTGGTTGCAGCGAGTGCTCCAGATATGTGTACGGTGAATATCCGTCCGGCAACGGTTTGTGGTGTGTCTGCGCGTCAGCGTTTTGATCTTACTGTGAACAAGCTCACTGCAGATGGTGTTCAAAAAGGAGTTATTACCGTTCATGGAGGGCAGCAACGTCGGCCTAACGTGGGTATGACAGACATGGTTGAGATTTATAGTGTTCTACTTAAAAAAGACCCTGCTCAAATTAATGGTCGTACATTTAATTTTGGGTTCGAGAACCATAAGGTCATTGAAATTGCTGAAATTATTCGGGATGAGCTAAAAGACCTGAATGTAGAAATCAAGGTAACAGATGCTTTTGACCAGCGAGATTACCACATCTCTTCAGAAAAGATTTTAAATGAACTTGATTATAAGCCTGTAAGCTCTATCCGGCAGGAAGTGCGCAGTTTACGTAAAGCACTCGAACTTGGTTCTTACCCAGATGTTGAAGCCGATACTTATTACAATATGCGCTCCATGCAGTTAGAGCGAAATGCGGCGCCTTATGAATTGCTCTCTTGTTAATTAGGCATGGTTGCTACAACGACTAAAGCCCTTACTTTTGAAGAAGCTCCCCAGTTCTTTAAGGAATTGAAGGCTTTAGGAAAAACCATTGTACAATGCCACGGTACCTTTGATTTAGTGCACCCGGGGCATGTGTGCCATTTAGAAGAAGCAGCGGGTTTAGGCGATGTGCTTGTAGTTACCGTTACTGCAGAGGCTTTTGTAAATAAAGGCCCAGGACGGCCTTATTTTGATGATGAGTTGCGTGTGAAATCTTTAGCAGCCTTGGAGTGTGTGGACCATGTCGTGGTCGTACCTTATAAAGCTGCAGTGGAAGCTATTGAGTGTGTAAACCCTGACGTTTATTGCAAAGGGATAGAATACGCGAAACCAGAGAATGATGCTACAGGTAATATTCAGGATGATATAAAGACTGTTAAAGCTTTAGGAGGGCAGGTCTCTTACTTAGGTTCACGTGTGTTTAGTTCTACGCGTTTGCTTAATAAACGTTTCGAGGTTTATACACCCGCGGTGAAAGCTTTTTGTGAACATTTATCTAAGACAGTTTCTGCTGATCAATTTAGAGATGCGGTAGATAGCTTTCAAGGGCTTAAGGTGCTTGTCGTGGGTGATATTATTTTTGACCGTTATACAACGGTATGTGTTCAGGGACTAACCTCTAAAAATCGAATTCTTTCTGGGCGCTTTATAAAAGAGCAAACTCAGGCAGGTGGTAGCTTAGCTGTTTTTAGGCATTTGAAAGCTTTTACTGATTCGGTGCGGTTGATTAGTTTAGTAGGGAATGAGCCTTGGGTGGCGCGAGACCTTGATGCATACCTAAGCCCTGAGGAAAATGGAGTCATTTACGATTCTAGTTTTACAAGTGTGGTGAAGCAGCGGTTTGTAGAGCCTCAGGCAGAAGGAAAAGAACTGAGTAAGCTTTTTTCTACGAATTATCTTAATGATGGGCCACCCGAAATGGATCTCCAAGAGCGAGTACTTGATAGAATTCGTCAGGAGATTAAGGGTTATGACCTCGTTGTTGTGACAGACTTTGGTCATGGTGTTTTGAGTACTTGCATTCGTGAGCTTATACAAGCTGAGGCCCCGTGTTTGGCGCTTAATTGTCAGACGAATAGCAATAACCACGGCTTTAATATTATTAACCGTCAGTATCAGCGTGCGGACATTTTTTCCTTAGATGCTGCTGAAATTAAGCTGGCTTGTGGTTTGAGGAACCCTGACTTTATTGAAGAGCTACGGCACTTGAAAGGTCAGCTTGGTGCTCAGGCGGCTTGGCTGACGCGTGGAGCTATTGAGACGATTGGGCTCTCTGGGAAAGAAGATCTTTGTGTCTGCCCGCCTTTGGAGCAGAAAATTGTAGATGCTGTAGGTGCTGGAGATGCCTTCTTTGCTGTGGCTGCTTTAGGGGCTGTGAGAAAGTTACCTTTAGCTTTAGCGACCTTTATGGGGCAGCTTGCTGGAGCTCAAGCAGTTAAGATTGTGGGCAACAAGGATTCTATTTCTAAGGCAGATTTAATAAAAAGTGGAACGACTATGTTGAGTTTTTAGCTTATGAGTACTAATCGCTTGTTAGAAGAGTTTACGGCACAGGTACGTGCTAAAGTGGTGAGTCTTTCTCATGATGCGCGCACGCCACATTTAGGTTCTTCATTATCTTGCGTAGATATTATCGTAGCTTTGTATGACTCTATTTTGAATGTAGACCCGAAAAACCCTGAAGACCCTAATCGAGATCGATTCATTTTAAGCAAGGGGCATGCGGTAACGACTTTATACGCTGTGTTAGCACAGAAAGGGTTTTTTAAGCCTGAATTACTGAAGGAATTTAATCAGCCAGGCTCTCCTTTGCCTGAGCACCCTAGTTTTTGGTGTGTGCCTGGGGTAGAAGCCTCGACTGGGTCTTTGGGGCACGGCTTATCTTTAGGGGTTGGGCTTGCGCTTTCAGCAAGAGTACAAAAGCAAAGCTTCAAGACTTATGTCTTGTTGAGTGACGGCGAGTGTAATGAAGGATCAGTCTGGGAGGCTGCGCTGTTGGCGCCTGCACATAAGTTGTCTAATTTGTGTTTGATTGTGGATTTTAATAAGTGGCAGGCTACAGGGCGCAGTCAAGAGGTTACAGCCTTAGAGCCTCTAGAAGAAAAATTCGCTTCTTTTGGCTGGGGAACTCAACGGATTGATGGGCACGATTTTAGTCAGATACTGCCAGCTTTACAGGCTTGTGGGCAAGACTCAGAAAAACCGTTGGCCATTATAGCCGATACCATAAAGGGGAAGGGTATTTCCTTTATGGAAGATGATAATAATTGGCACTACCGCATTCCTAGCGAAGGGGAGTTGTTAGAAGCCTATAAGGAATTAGCTGTATGAGAAATGCATTCGCTCAAGAGCTTACGCAGTTAGCCCTAGAAAATTCAAAAACAGTCCTTTTGAGTGGCGACATTGGAAACCGCTTATTTGATGATTTTAAAAGCCAAAATCCTGAGCGTTTTTTTAATTGTGGAGTTGCTGAGGCCAATATGGTGACGATGGCCGCAGGAATGGCGATGAATGGGCTAGTCCCTGTTTTATATACCATTGCCTCTTTTATGATCTATCGGCCTTTTGAACAAATCCGTATAGATATTGCCTATCATAAGCTTCCTGTGCTGATTGTAGGTGTTGGAGGAGGGCTAAGTTATGCGAGTAACGGCCCAACGCATCATACGCTTGAGGATATTGCGGTGATGCGTTCGTTGCCGGGGATGCAAGTTGTTTGCCCGGGGGACGCCTGGGAGGTCCGAGCTGCCCTACGAGATTTTTTGAGCAACCCTCAGCCTACTTATTTGCGCTTGGGTAAAAAAGGAGAAGCTCTAGTACACCAAGAGGTTCCCAGTGATTTTAGTATAGGAAAAGCTTTGAAGGTCCGTGAAGGTTATGCGGGAGCTCTTTTAGCTGTAGGAAATATGGTGCCTATGGCTTTAGAAATGGCTGAGGTTTTAGCACAGGAAGGGATTGATCTAGCTGTTTATAGCTTTCATACCGTCAAGCCTTTGGATGATGCGGTGCTGAGGCATTGCTTTAGTAACTATGCTTGGACTTTTACCCTGGAAGAACATAGCTGTATCGGTGGGTTTAGCTCAGCCATTGCAGAATGGCTTGTAGATAGGCCTTTTTTGCCTGGTAAGCTCAAGCGCTTGGCCTTTGCAGATCGCTTTATTGCTGAGACAGGAGGGCAGTCTTATGCACGTGAGCTTTCAGGTTTTACTTTGCCCAGTTTGTCTCTTATTGTTCAGGAAACATTTGCTAGTACACACGTTTATGCTTAAAGAAATCGATTTTATAGGGCTTATTCATAAGTCTACAAAGCGAGATTATCTTTCTCGGGTGAATGAATCCCCTAAGGCACAGGTTGCCGAGATTGCTAAACGTTGGGATTATGACTACTGGGATGGAGACCGTACTACAGGATATGGGGGGATGAACTATGATGGACGCTGGAAGAAGGTAGCTCAAGCGATGGCGGACCATTATCAACTTAAGGCTGGGGATAAAATTCTAGATGTAGGTTGTGGAAAAGGATTTTTATTGCATGACTTCTCTTTGGTTGTCCCTGGTATAGAAGTCTATGGTTTAGATATTTCGGGCTATGCGATTGAAAATGCTAAAGAAGAGGTAAGAGGGAATATCCAGCAGGGGCATGCCAAGCAGCTTCCTTTTGAGGATAATAGCTTCGATTTAGTCCTTTCTATTAATACCCTGCATAACCTTTATTGTTACGAGCTTTTTGATGCGCTTCAAGAGATTGAGCGCGTGAGTAAGAAAGATAAATATGTTTGTGTAGAATCGTATCGTAATGAGCAAGAAAAGGTTAATTTGCTATACTGGCAGCTGACTTGTGAGTGCTTTTTTACTCCAGAAGAATGGGCCTTTTGGTTCCATAAAACAGGATATAAAGGAGATTACGGTTTTATTTATTTCGAGTAATGCAAACGCCTGCAGCTATTTTAATTGAACAAAACAAACCTCTTGAATTTGCAGAGGTTTCTCTTCCGCCTTTATCTTATGGGCAGGTGTTAGTAGACGTTCAGGTAAGCCGGATTTGTGGTTCACAGATTGGTGAAATTGATGGAGTTAAAGGACCTGATCGATGGTTACCTCACTTACTTGGGCATGAAGGATTTGGGAGCGTCCTTGAAGTAGGGCCTGAGGTGAAGACTGTTAAGCCTGGAGATTCGGTTGTCCTTCATTGGAGGCCTGGATCTGGAATAGAAGCACAATGCCCTCAGTATGGATGGGAAGGTAAAGTGATTAATGCAGGTAAGGTAACGACTTTTAACCGTTATGCAGTCATTTCTGAAAATCGTTTGACTGCAGTGCCTAAAGAAGTAGATCCTGAGGTGGGGGCACTATTAGCGGACACGCTCACAACAGGATTTGGTATTATTAGTAATGATGCTAAGCTCAAGATTGGAGAGTCTGTTGTGCTTTGGGGGTGTGGTGGCATTGGTTCAGGCGTCATTTTGGGGGCCCGTTTGGCAGGGGCTTACCCTGTTATAGCTATTGATCTTTATGAGCATAAGCTCGAGAAAGCCAAAGCATTGGGTGCTACGCATACTTTTTTAGGGAATGACCCTGAGCTTGAAGAGAAAATCCGTGCTCTTGTCGGAGGAGATGGTGCTGATGTGGCTATTGATGGAACAGGAATCCCTAGCGTTATAGAGCAAGCTTATGAATTAACACATGCTAAAGGGCGTTGTGTGCTTTTTGGGGTTATGCCTCACGAGAAAAAGGTATGCTTGCATACGCTTCCGCTTCATTTTGGAAAAATATTAACAGGCTCTGAGGGTGGAAGTAGTCAGCCAGATAAAGATATCCCACGTATTTTACGTATGCTAGAGGCAGGTTGTTTTGATCCGACGGGCCTTGTGTCCCACCGCATTCCTTTGGAGGAAACTAATGATGCTATTGCTAAAATGCGCTCAGGGGAAGTAATGCATGCAATGATACATTTTAAGGACTGAGGTTTATGAAAGTTGGTATAGATTTTGACAACACAATTGTTTGCTATGAAAAAGCATACGAGGCTATAGCTAAGCGCGAAAAAATAAAAATCCCTCAGGACAAGTCAGCTCGTGAGGTCCTTAAGAGCACCTTGAGCGCTACAGAGGGAGGGAACCTTCGTTGGACTCAATTGCAAGGAGAGCTTTATGGGCACTTTATTAAAAAGGCTAAGCCATTTCCTGAGGTTAAAGAATTTTTAAAAAGTTTAAAAGAAGCAGGCATTCCGTATTGTATTATAAGTCATAAAAGCCGCTATCCGGCGATCGGGAGTCTTTATCCTTTTCGAGAGGCAGCTTTGAACTGGTTGCGTGATTGTGACTTACTAGAGGATGAAGAGGTAGGTTTCCAACAAGAGCATTGCTTCTGGGAGAATTCTCAAGAAGAAAAAATTGGGCGTATTGCTCTAGAGGGATGTACTCATTTTATTGATGACTTGCCTGAATTTTTATCTCGTGAAGAATTCCCTGATTCAATCTCACGAATCTTATTTTCACCTGGAAAAGAAGACATTGCTGATGGGCCTTTCTATTCATTCAGTTCTTGGAGTGAAATTAAGGAACATTTACTTAATGAGCCAGCTCAGGAGATTAAGTCGTATAAGACAGCATTTGAATATAACGAGCTTTCCGAAGATGAAGTGCGTGGTCGATTTGAGACTTTGCTAAAGCGTTCGTTTGATGCTGAGTTGACTCTTTGTGAGCGTTTGTATCAAGGGGGGAATAACCAAGGCTATCGCATTAAAGATGGTTTTGGTCGTACTTTCTTTGGGAAACGCTATTACCGTTTTATCCAAGATAAACGAGACCGGCTGAACCATGAATATGCTTTTTTATCAGTGTTAAAAAAGAACCCCCATTTACCTTGTGCAAAGGCTTTGTTGCGAGATGATCTTTATGGGATGGCGCTTTATAGTTTTATAGAAGGGTGTACACCACAGGATGCAATCTCTCACCATTGGGAACAGTGCTTGCATTTTTTTGAAGAAATGCAGGTTGTTCGAAATACAAACGCTGCCAAAGAGTTACCTGTAGCAGCTGAGTCTGCTTGGTCATTAGCTCAGCATCTTGGGTTTGTTCAGCGCAGGCGTGATGAATGGCTTCATCTGGCAAGTCTTGAGTCTTTGAGTAAATCTATTCAGGAGCTTGTATCGAATGAGCTCGAACCTTTGTATCAAGTGCTGGCCGAAAATCTTTTGGCAGATAAAGACTTTAATACTTTATGGCCTCGAGATGCTGCAGTTTTAAGTCCTTCTGACTTTGGCTTACATAATGCGCTCGAAGATAAAGAAGGAAACTTAAGTTTTATAGATTTTGAATATGCAGGCTGGGATGACCCTGCAAAAGTTGTAGCAGACTTTTTCTGTCAGGTGGCAGTTCGAGCCCCTGGAATTCTTTATGAGTCTTTTGTTGAGCGCACAGCAACACTTCTTCCAGAAGCTTATCAGCAAGCATTTATGGAACGTCTGCCCAAGGTTGAGCAGTGTATCCGCCTAAAATGGTGTTATATTTTGTTGAATCCTTTGCACCCAAATGCTCAAGCTAAACAGCACTTTGTGAAGCGTCCTGTTGATGTTTCTGCGCAGTTAGATAAAGTACAAGCTGCGATACAGCGTTGCAAAATAGGGACTATCGCTTATGCTTAGAGGTCATGGATGCTGACTCTCTAAGCTTAGAAACTGCAATAGAATCTTTAGAGGCTGAAATGAAGGCCCGTGTGCAATGGGCAGTCTCGGTTGTGCGTGGTAAGATTGCTTTTTTTGAAGAGCATTTAGGGAATGTGTCTAGCACCTTTAAGGAGGATCAGACTCGTGTTACCCCTGCGGACTTAGAGCTTTCTGCGACGATTATGGAAGCCCTTAAAGAACGCTTCCCCTTAGACCACTTTTGTAGTGAAGAGACTGCAGAGGCTGAGCCTTTTGATCTAACAAGTCGTTTTAGTTGGGTCTTAGACCCTGTCGACGGGACAAACAATTATATTATGGGGCTTTCGACTTGTTGTATTTCTTTGGCTTTGCTTGAGGATGGAATGCCCATTTATGGAATCATTTATGATAGTTTAACGAAGTCACTCATCCAGGGTGGGCCTGCTTGTGGAACTTGGGATGGGGATAAACAAGTGACCTTAGATCCTGATCGCTCGTTTGGGCGTCTTAGCTATACTGCCTTGCAGTTTCCTTTGCCTGAAGCAGTGCTCAATAAATTGCTTCCTTTCATGGAAAAGCATCGCTCGCGTAATTTTGGTACAGGGGCCCTTAATCTTACTTATGCTGCTCTTGGGCGTTTTGATGGATCCATAAGCTTTAATGTGAAGGTGTGGGATATTGCTGCTGCTTATGCACTCCTCCAGGCAGGGGGCGGGCAATTTCACTTCTTTGAGGAATCCGTATTTCCCTTAAAGCGCTTCCATCCAAAGATTGCCCCCTTTATTGGCTATTATGCAGGGACAAGTGCATTTTGTAGTTATATCCAGGAGTTGCTAAATTAAGTAAGCTTCTCCAGGCGTTGGGTTGATAACCTTTGTTTTGGGGAGCGTTTCAGCGAGTTGTTCTTCAAACCATGTGCGTGCGTCTGGGTCCCCGTGGGTGAGCACAACAGAGCGTGGGTCTACGCTGTGGGCATAGTCCAGGAGTTCATCACGTTGAGCGTGTCCGCTTAGGTCAAACTGCTCTACATGGGCTTTTAAGTCAGGGGCTAGGTCTAAATCTTCAAACAGGAAGGGCTCATTAGCGCTTGCTTCGAGCAATTGCCCTCCAGGAGTATCTGGGGCACAGTACCCCACAAAACAAATGGCATTGCGCTTATCCCCGAGGAGGCTTGCTGCTACACGGTAAGAGGGCGTCTTAGCAACGAGCATCCCGCTGCTTAAAACATAAATACCCTGTTTCAGCTCTTTTTTACCAGGCGTCCATTTTTTAGGGAGTTTCCTGACGTTGAGGTCTTTAATAATCTTGCGCCTGAAGGTAATCTCAGGTGTGCCTGGGGCGACGGTATCTAAGATGTCCACAAGGTCCATTCCTAAGCCTGAGCATATGATAGGGCACTCTGGTATTTCTTTGGTTGAGCGGGCTTGATGCAAGAGAGTGAGGATTTCTTGCATGCGCCCAAGGGCGAAACTTGGGATGAGGCAGCTGCCTCCATTTTTAAGCGTATTGCGGATGACTTCAAAGAGGCGGTGCGTCTCAGAGCTGCGGGTGAGGCTTTCTGGGCGCTCGGTTGCTCCGCGAGTAGTTTCGAGGACGAGGGTATCGAAAGGACCTTTAGGGAATTTCGCACCTGCTAGAATGGCTTGCTTCTCAAAAAGGACATCACCCGTGAAAAAGATTTTTCGGTTTTTATAGTTTAGAAGAATTCCTACAGCTCCGGGAATATGCCCCGCATGATGGAATGTGATAGAGAGCGTTTCATCGTTTTTGTGGAGGGTGATCTCTTTTTCTGTACGTAGAGGGCGGAGTTTATCTTCTGTAACGCGTATGTCTGTTGAGCTGAAGAGCGGGTATTCGAGAATATTAAGCTCCTCACGTTGTTTGAACATCACACTGTGGGAGTTTTTCAGCATCCGAGGGGCTAGAGTTGCAGAGGCGGGGCTAGTAAAGACTGCTGCTTGGGGTTGTTGGCGGATGAGTACCGGCAGACCGCCGACATGGTCTAGGTGGCAGTGGGTCAGTAAAATAGCATCAATGGTTCCTGGCTCGACCTTATCCCAGTTGGGTAGGGCGTCATGCCCAGCTACTTTAGGGCTTAGCCCAGCATCAATGATAAGCTCGAAAGGCCCTAACTTTACCCAAAACGAGCTTGCCCCAATTTCTTGGGTGCGGTTTAGATCCACAAATTCCATGGAAGGGGAAGCTAGAGGATTATCTATCTAAAAGCAAGTTTTTGAGGTCATATTATTAATTTTGGGGTCTTGCATGCCTGGTTTTCCCTGAATAGTCTAGCTTTGAGTTATGAAAAAACGATTTACGCTCTTTGCTTTAACTACTCTGGCTATCATTTTAACGGCTTGCCGTACGGTGCCTGAAACAGGGCGCAAGGGCCTTTCTTTGGTGTCGGATGAAATGCTAGCGAATTTGTCCGAGGTTTCTTTTAACCAACTTAAAGAAAAGGACAAGGTTTCTAAGAATAAAGCCTATAACCAGCAGCTTGATCGAGTCGCTCGGGCAATTATCACCCAGGCAAATCAGACTACGGACCTACCCCCAGTCTCACAGTGGGAATGGGTTGTTTTCGATAATGACGAGGTGGTGAATGCCTTTGCGATGCCTGGCGGGAAAATCGGTGTCTATACAGGTATGTTTGATCTGATTGAAACTGATGATGATTTAGCTGTGGTTATTGGGCATGAGGTTGCTCATGTGGCAGCGCACCACGGGAATGAGCGCGTTTCCCGAGTATTGCTCATCACGGGTGTCGGGATTGGTCTTGGGGTCGCTACCGGAGGGCAAGATGCCGATACTCAGCGCGCTATTTTAGCTGCTTATGGATTGGGTTCCACCGTTGGTGTGGCTTTACCGTTTAGTCGGCGTGATGAGAGCGAGGCTGACCATATTGGGCTTTTGTATTCCTCCCGAGCAGGGTATGACCCGCGTGTGTCTATACCCTTCTGGGAGAAGATGGGCGCCCAGTCTAAGTTTAAAATGCCTGAGTTTTTATCTACACATCCTTCTCATAATACACGTATTCGGAATTTAGAGGTTTTAATGCCTCAAGCTTTAGCTGAGTATAACGAGGCAACCCGAAATAAATAAGACACAATGCAAGACCCATTAAAAATTATTCAAGACTACGTTCGTCACCCGAGTATTTCTACAGACCCTGAGGCCAAGGAAGGGATGGTCGCCTCGCGTGATTATATTTGTAATTTGCTAAGCTCTCTAGGCTTTAAGACAGAAATTGCTGAGACGCCTTTGCATCCGCTCGTTTTGGCTGAGCGTGAGGGAGACTCTAGCTGGCCGCATGTTCTGCTGTATGGGCATTATGACGTTCAGCCTGCAGATCCTCTAGAGCTCTGGTCAAGTGCGCCTTTTGAGCCTGAAGTACGGGGTAACCGTGTTTATGGCCGGGGTACTGCAGATAACAAAGGCCCCCAGATTGCAATGATACTAGGGTTGGCACGTGCGTTAGAGAAGCACCCTGACTTGCCAGTGCGCATTACGGTGATGATTGAAGGGGAAGAAGAAATCGGCAGCCCAAGTTTTCCGGGGTTCCTCGAGAAATACCAAGACCGCCTCAAACAAGCAGATTTGGTAATCCTGTCAGACACTTGTAGTCCGAGTATAGATCAGGTGACTGTTACGACTGCATTACGCGGGTTAATGGCTTTGGAGGTTACACTGCATGGCCCCAATGTGGATTTACACTCAGGCTTGCATGGCGGGCCTGTGATGAATCCTATCCGGGCGCTTGCGAAGCTTTGTGCTTCTTTGCACGATGAGCAAGGACGTGTTGCCGTGCCTGGGTTCTATGACACGGTTATAGAGCCTGAGGCTTGGGAGCGTGAGCAGCTTGCAGCGCTTCCTCAGGATGAGGGTACTTATAAACAAAGCTTAGGTGTGCCTGCATTTACTCCGCCAGAAGGCTACAACGCATTAGAGTCTATCCGCTTTGCGCCTACCTTGGAGTTTAACGGGATCACTGGGGGTTACCAAGGCGAGGGGAGTAAGACAATTATCCCTAGCAAGGCCTCAGTAAAAATTACGTGCCGCTTGGTGGCGAACCAGGACCCTAAGGACATTGAAGCAAAGGTTGTTCAAGCGATTAAAGAACGCTGCCCAGAAGGAGTGCGTTTGGAGTGCCGTGTGGATGCAGGGGCTGAGGCCTATTGTGTTATCCCTCCAGGCAAACCCAATACACCTAAGGATCAGCCAGCAGTCGTAGCGAAAGCCTTTACAGCTATGGACAATGCTGTGAAGGATGTTTTTGGGAAAGCCCCGCTGTATTTGCGTGAGGGGGGTAGTGTGCCTATTATTGCACAGATTAAAACAGTTCTTGGGTTAGACTCCTTAATGCTTGGGTTGTTTACCCCAGAGGATAACTTACATGCCCCGGATGAAAGTTTTGACCTAACGTTAATGCAACGTGGTATTGAAACTTACGAGAAGGTGTTTACCGAACTAGGTAAGTAAAAATTTACTTAACTAAGATAACATCGCCACGGCGGTCGCGTGATGTCTCTGATACACTGCCTTTGCTGTTAGCTTCAAGCGCATCAAGGGACCCGCGTGAGAGGGTTTCAATCTGGGAGGCATTCACACCGATTTGTTGCAGGTAGTTTTTTACACTGCGTGCGCGGCGGTCACCCAAAGCGAGGTTGTATTCACGTGTTCCGTGCCAGGAACAGTGACCAGTAATGAGTAGGCGTGCTTGAGGGTTGGCTTGTAGCTTCTTGGCTGCATCGGTGAGCTTGTTGCGCTCGGATGCATCAATGCTAGACTTGTCAAAGCCAAAGTAAACCGATGCCATTACGTTAGAGGCTAGGGGCCGGCCAGAAGAATCAAAGGCACCGCCTTCGGCTAAAGAAATGTCACGTGGGCTTAGGTTGTCATCGTAAAGCTCTGAGCCAGTGAAGAAATCTGAGTGGTAACCCCCACCATAGCGATGGCCTACAACCGTGTCAGAAGGGGATAGCTCGTGTTGTTTCGGGCACCCTGCAAAGAGTAAAGAGAGTAGCGCGATGACTAAAGGAAGGAAAGGAAGTCGGGAGTTCTTCATAGGACAAATCAAAATTTACTTCCTGTAAATAACCCTAAAAAGGGAGTTTTAGCAAGACTGAATCGTTTGTCTTGATAAAGGTAGTTCATCACGCCATAGCGCGTCCTGTGGTATATATTATTAGTTAGCTCTCAGCCCTACTACGCTCCTGGCGGAGCTTCGAAGGGCACTCCTGTTCGCAGCAAGCCTCCTTGGGCGTAGCCCTGCGAAGCCTTGGCGAAGCAGGGTGGCGGAGAGAGAGGGATTCGAACCCTCGGTACCCTTGTGAGGTACATAGCATTTCCAATGCTACACAATCGGCCACTCTGTCATCTCTCCTTCGGGCCACTTATGGTTACGTAAACCATTTTGAGTAAGCCATAAAGTCAATCTTTCGGCCTCAGGTCAAATGCGAAATGCTCTACTTTTTGATTTCCTGTTTTTAAAAACAACTAAAATAATAAAAATTGAGATTTTTTCTTGCCACAAGGCCGAAGAATTGGCTTTCTCTTCTGCGGGTTGATAGCTCAATGGTAGAGCAGTGGCCTTTTAAGCCATTGGTTCGGGGTTCGACCCCCCGTCAACCCACATCCCCTTTTTTTGCCTTTAATTTACCCACCCCTATAACCCCTCAAAAGGCTGAATACTATGATTACCAGTCAGTTCGCTGAATTCTTCGGATGGATGTCTGTGATTAACATCTTCCTGCTCTTCTTCTCGACCTTTATGGTCGTTCGCTTCAGAGAAGTACCCCTCAAGATCCACAATAAGCTGTTCTCTATAAGCGAAAAAGACCTCCTTAAGGCCTATTTCACCTACTTAGCACGCTTCAAGGTCTTGATCATTACCTTCAATATAGTGCCATACTTTGCACTGAAGCTGATGGCTTAGGCCGTCGCGTCTTTTACTTAGATGTCCCGAACTGAACGACGTATGCTCCTGAATTATTCAGAGGGTGTCTGGGTTTCCTATGTTTAATGCCCAGTTCATTTTCGGTTTTCTTTAGCCACTGAGGGAAGTATTTTTTAAGCACAGGGCTGCCTTTGGAGTGGTTTCCTTTGCCCGTTATTATGGTTACTTGTTCTTTATCTGAGTGGTATGCTTGTTCTAGGAACTGTTTAGTAGCTTGCTCGGCTTCTTTACGGTTCAGATAGTGTAAGTCCAGGCATGCACTGTTACCGTTAACCTTAGGGGGTAAACTGGCGGTTTTGCATTTGTGGAGCCTCATTTTATTGGCGCACATTTGCCGTGATTTATTAAGCCCTTTTTGGAGTTTTCTACGCACCGGGGAGACAGAGCGAGATGCTTTTTTACCTGTCTTGGATAAACGCTTAGCAACTTTTTTTGCACTCCTTATCTGGAGATTTCTGTGATTTTGGCTTGTTCTTTGAGTCCTGTGATTTGAATTATGAGCCTTGCTTGCTGTTCTTATCTGTACAGCTCTGCGCTGCTGCCTGCGCATCTTTTTTGCCTGTCTTGTGGGGGTTGTGAACTCACCTTCCGGGGATGTTGTTGTAGTGTGTATTGTAGTAGTAGGTATATCCATAATGTATTGTGTTAGGGGTGAGATATTCTTGTATTAAGCATCAGTTTCAATACTAAAATACGCAGCATTTTTGATACCACGTAACTTACTGATGGACAAAACGCTAGCTACGCTAAAAATAACTTTATGAAGTTAGGTTTATACGAACATTACAAAGGAAAGCGGTATCAAGTGGTTGGAGTGGCGCGGCATACGGAGAGCTTAGAAGAGGTAGTTGTTTATCAAAGCCTTTATGGAGACTATAGCCTCTGGGTCCGTCCAGCAGCTATGTTTCAAGAAGATGTTATTATCGAAGGGGTGAAGCAGCCTCGCTTTAAATATTTAGGCGAGCTTTGTACCACAGGGGCCGTTCTTAATTAATAATCTCTTCGAGCCGGATGTAGTCGTCCTGCCGATGGCTTTGGATGATTTCGGTTACCCTTTCTGGGTCTACGCCTAGAGACTTCATCGCGATGCTACCGAGCTGTAGGCTTGCTTCAATCGTCTCTGGGATGACGGCTGTGGCGCCTTCCTTCTCGAGTAAGTGCATGTGTTTCATGTCTTGAGCACGCACAAAGATCTTAAGCTCCGGGTAGCTATTGCGTAAGATGCTGACGATTTTATTCCCGGTCTCTACGCGGTCTAGCGTCACAATAACCGCAGTAGCTTTGCCGCCGCAAGCAGCCTCGAGGATATGTAGATGGCTTGCATCTCCGTAATAGGTAGGAATCCCTTGGGCCCGGCAATGAGTAACTAAAGAATGGTTTTTATCAATGGCTAGATAGGGGATGTCTGCAGACTTGAGCAGTTTAGCAATTGTTTGTCCTACGCGTCCAAAGCCTGCAATCACAATGTGTTCTTCAATCTCTTCGGTATCGATATCGATTTTATCAGGCTTGTCTGTACAGCGGAGTTCCCAGGTCCTAGGCAGAAAGCTTGCAAAGTAATTAAGGAAGGGGGTCGCAATCATACTCAGCGTGATCACAGCCAGCATGATTTGTTGCATCTCTGTTTCAATGAGCCCTGCAACATGAGCGGCCCCAAAGAGCACAAAGCCAAACTCTCCTCCCTGAGAGAGCATCACTCCAATTCGTGTGGATGTAATCCAGGGGATCCCGAAGATACGAGAGAGCAAAGCAATGATGATGGCTTTACCTAATAAAAGGGCACCGACGATTTTTAAGACAAGCTCGAGATGGAATTGGATAAAGGCTAAGTCTAGGGAGATCCCAATGGTCATAAAAAATAACCCAAGGAAAATTCCCTTAAACGGACGTATGTCTGCCTCAATTTGGTGTCTGTACTCTGTTTCTGCCAAAATGAGGCCTGCGAGGAAAGCGCCTAGTACCATAGAAACACCCGCAAAGGACATGATCCAACCAGTGCCTAAGATAGCTAAAAGCGCTCCAGCAACAAAAAGCTCTGTGCTTTTTGTTCCTGCGATAATACGAAAGATTGGACGGAAAAGTAATCGCCCTAAAATAATAACAATGGCCAAGGCTGCAGCGGCTTCAGCAATAGTCAGGCTGAATACTTCTAGGTAAGAAGTCTCATCATTATTTAATAAGCCTACAAGAATCAGCAGAGGAACAATCGCTAAGTCTTGTAAAAGCAAGATAGCAAAGCTTACGAGGCCAAAGCGAGTAGTGCGCTCGTTATGCTCGACAAGCAGTTGAACAACAAATGCTGTTGAGGATAAACATAAGCCGGCGCCAATAATGATAGAGGCTTGTGTATCTATGTCGCAAAGCAGTGCTATTGCGGTGATGAGTGCTCCGGTGATGAGTACCTGTAGAGTGCCTAGGCCAAAAACATAACGCCGCAGGGCTTTTAGGCGGTTCAGGGATAATTCTAGCCCAATCATGAAAAGCAGGAGTACTACACCAAATTCTGCTAAGATATGGATTTCCTTAGCATCACTAATAAGGGCAAGTGCTGAGGGGCCAATAATAACGCCTGCAGTGAGGTAGCCCAGTACGGTGCTCGAGCGGCAATGCCGGAAAATCGGTACGACAATGATCGCAGCTAGCAGAAAAATAAGTGCACTTTCAAAAACTTCGGGGGACTCCATGGGGTAAGAATAGTTATGTTACCTAAACTTTATTTTTAAAAGCTCCAAGAGACAATACTTTTAGGATTGCACCTGCGATCGATTAGGAATAGTTTATTATTTCCCGTGATGATATTGGTATGAGTTGGTTCAGTTCATTGTTTGGCCCTAAGGATGACTCTCAGAGTAGTGCAGCGCGCTATGTGATTGTTTCTACCATACATGACCCCAAGCAGCCGCATAAAATATCAGTCCGGGTTCAATTAAGGGGCTCTTCCCGGGTATTCACTCGTTCAGCTGTCGAGCTTTATGAGGACTCTATAGAGGACTTTTCCCAAAAGGATGCAGCCTATCTTGCTTTGTTGGCTTATAAGGGGAAAGAAACCTCCGATGCGTTACGGTCTATCCATCAGAAAGAATATCGCCCTTTGTTTAGCTATTATGGGGTATTTTGCATGTTTTACATGTCTTTCCTGGTATTGAGCA
The DNA here is from genome assembly GCA_002376875.1 of Opitutia bacterium UBA3534. Classification (GTDB taxonomy): domain Bacteria; phylum Verrucomicrobiota; class Verrucomicrobiia; order Opitutales; family UBA3534; genus UBA3534. Next base: position 479,169 of record DFOT01000010.1, read on the forward strand.
ATATCACGACCTTTAAAATCATTGATCTACAAGTAGCGATCCCTTTTCTAGATCACTTCTGGAGAAACCCTATTTATGTTGGAGTTGGGGTGCTCTTCTTCCCTTTTGTTAATTTTATCTGCGATATTGTGACAGAGCTTTATGGCTTTCGTTACGCACGTGTGATGATTCTTGGGGGCTTTGCCTGTCTATTTGCAGGGACTTTACCTCTAAAGCTGTCCTTGGCCTTGCCTGATTCTGAGGTGTTTTTATACGGACAAGAGTATACCTTTATTTTTGAGGAAATGCTGCGCTTCTTCTTTGCCAGTGCAATGTCTTATGTTGTGGGCGCCTTAACCAATGCATTTTTGCTCAGCCGCCTCAAGATACTGACCTCGGGGAAATACTTAGTGACGCGGTTTGGGACCAGCACGATGTTTGGTGCCCTGGCAGATACTTTTGTCTTCTACCCAATGATTTTCCTTGGGCAATTCCCTTGGAGTGTTCTGTGGGTGATGATTATGTGGAGCTGGCTTGTTAAGATGGCTGTCTCTTTAGTATTACTTCCTTTGAGTTGTGCCATTGTTTCTATGCTCAGGCAACAAGGGAAGGAAGACAACGTTCAGCCTTTTAAGCCCTTAGAAACGCATTCTTGACTCAAAAACTACTCCAAGTACTTGGTGCTGAGGAGTTCGCTTCTCAGCAGGCATCCCTGGATTAAGAGATTGGAAGTAGGTCGTTGAGCCCTCTTGAACTACCTCTTTGAGTACAGGCATTGTTTCACCAGGAGTGAGAACAAGAGCAAAAGCGCCATCTTCGGCCTCTTTTTTAGGGTCCAGGAGTAAGATGGAGTCCTTTCTGAAGATGGGGGACATGTACGGTTTGGTAGCTAGAGCGAATGCATCATTGCTGCAGGCAAGCTCGGTATTAATCCAGTTTTGGTGGGTCGAAGGGGTCGCTTGTTCTTTTTTGAAAAGCCAGCCGTTTACTTCTTCCCAGGTAATAATGGGGAGGGCCATCCACGCGCTTCGGTTAGATACTTGATAGGATCCTTTGAGGCGCTCTTTACTAATCGGTTCTTGGCCAAGGAGTTGCCCAATAGTCACCCCGAAAAACTTAGCAATAGGAATAAGGGTGCATGAGCGTGGATCCCGGGTGGCTCCAGAGAGGAGGCTATGGACAGTAGGCTGAGGTAAATCCACCAAACGGGCTAGTTCTGCTTCGCAGATATTAGCTTCTTCCATGAGGGATTTGATGATTTTGCCTGTAAATAAGGACTCTTTGGACTTCTTGCTTGGTGATGGCATAATGGAGTGTTTATTCTTTTATTGATTTTTTTATTAAAAATATATTAAAAAAATAATTGACAAAGGTCAATATTATTAGCTTAATGATCGGCATAAGGTAGCTTATTAAGCTATTAACAGTTCTTTTTTACAGCGTATTATTAATTTACACTCGACTTCGTCAAGGCCAGGAATAGGTTGGTCTATATAAAGTTCTTATAAAGAACGAGTTAGTGTAAAAAAACTTTAGGGAGATGTACGCTCTTTTCCAGATGAAAAACCAAGTTTTTATTGGTTATAGCATGATAGGGGGGGATGCATCACAACACTTTGATGCTCCGAGAGGGGTATTCAGTCCATAATTAGATAATGTATTACTGAGCCTTGGGCCTTCGGGCCCAAGGTTTTTTTATGGGGTTTTAGCTCAGGGCGATGAGCGTTGTGTGTAGGAGAATATAGAGCAAAATGGCGATTAAAACCCAGCTGATGGGGATTAAGGGCTTTTCAGAGGTTTCCTTAGGCATACCTTTAGGTTCTAGGCTAAAAAACCTTTCAAATAAATCTTTTTATGCTACGGTGTACATATCCCTGCCGCGTACGGGGTTTGTTAAGCATTCTTATCCTTACTCCCATCATGAGGGGAGCTTGACCTTAAGCGAGGGCTGTCCAGCCGTAAATCGGAAGGCAAAAGACGCTTAAAGAGCACCCACCTAGATATACAAAGGCATGAGAATCCTTTGCGTTTATGCCCCGGCGCATGTGGGGATGTTTTTACCCTTTAGTACCCCCAGAGGGTAACCCCTTGCTGGTTTGCTTCGGCTAGAACCTTCTCCTTCTCAAGGATAATGGTCTTGTTAGCTTCTAGGGCGGCATTTTTTAGGCCCGCTTGAAGCATTGTCTCTAGGGTCTTCATCCCGAAGACCGGTACATCGAAGCGGTAGTCTTGCTCAGGCTTTGTTGTCTTCACAAAGAGTGCTTCGTCCGATTTAAATTCACCTGCGCGCAGCAGCATAGCATCAGTGCCCTCAAAGGCCTCTACAGCAATAACGGTTCCCTTACGAACAACGACGCTTTGGCCAATATCTAGTCTTGCTGATTCTTTAGCGATATGGATCCCGTGGTCGACGTGATCTTGTTTGAGTGCTAGTTTTTTGCCTGCAATCAAACCCGGTTCGGCGAGTTGGTCATCTAAGAATGCTCGAGCATCCATTTGAACGACTCCGATCTTTTCGATTTCGCGGGCGATGGCACCAAAGATTGTCTCAGCATTGCGTTCTTTTAGGGTCGCAAGGATTGTGATGGCTTTGAAGTCCGGGCTTAATCCATTGAAAAGACGCTTGGGGGTGATTTGCCCCGCCATAATAGCATAGCCAACCTCCCAGCGCTTGAGTGCTTTAAGGAGCTTTCCTAGTTGTCCTACTTTTATAATGACACGATCTTGCTCCGGGACTGAGTCAATGAGGTCTTGCCGTGTTTCCCCTTCAAAAGCAATGAGGCGTAAGGGGATATTGTGCTTCCGGATTTGTTCGGCCGTCAGCACTGGGTAAAGCGCTTTACCTGCGATCAAAGCGATCGGTTTATTTGCGTAGAAAGGTTGGGGGAGGAATTGCGAAAACATCTAACGTACAACAAAGTTAATAATTCTTCCTGGAACATATACGTCCTTAACACGTGTTTTATCTTCCAGGAAGGGGACTACTTTTGCATGAGTGGAAGCCTGAGTAAGAGCGTCTTCTTTGGAAACGTCTTTAGGTAGCTCAAGTTCTGCACGCATTTTTCCATTTACCTGAACGACAACTTTGACCGTATTTTCTACAAAAATAGCTTCGTCGAAGGTAGGCCAGTCAGCACAAGCGATAGACTCTTTCTCTCCCAGTCGTGCCCAAAGTTCTTCAGTGATGTGGGGTGCAAAGGGTGCAAGGAGTTGCAAGAACTGCTTGATACTTGTTTGGCTAATTGTTGCTTGTTTTTGTAAGTGGCCCAAGAGGATCATCATTTGTGAAATCGCTGTGTTAAGGTTAAGCGTTTCGATGTCTTGTGTGACCTTTTTAATTGTTTTAGCGAGCAGTTTCTTTGTTTCTGCTGAGTCTTCGCTTTGGGTGATCTTAGGGTTGATCTCTCCTTCTGGGTTAATTACCTCTCGCCAGACCTTACGCAAAAAGCGTGACATTCCCCCGATTCCTTGGGTGCTCCAAGGTTTCATTGCCTCTAACGGGCCTAGGAACATTTCGTATAAGCGTAAAGCATCTGCACCATAGTTTTGGACAATGTCGTCTGGGTTGACTACATTTCCGCGGCTTTTACTCATTTTGTAAGCACGTGCATCCACTGTTATGTTAGGGTCACTTTTTAGGACGAAGTGGTCTCCTTTCTTTTCTACGGCGTCAGCTTCAATCTTTTCTGAGCTGAGGGATACTTTTGTTTCTTTATGGATGGGGCCATGCTCTACTTGATTGGCGCTTACATAATTTCCTGAACTATCCTTGAAGGTTGTAAATTCAAGTTCACCTAGGATAATCCCTTGGTGGAAAAGCTTAGGGAATGGCTCTGGTGTATTGAGAACACCAATGTCATGAAGTACTTTATGCCAGAAACGTGCGTAAAGTAAGTGCAGCACCGCGTGCTCAGCTCCACCAATATAAAAGTCTGGCGTTTGCCAATAAGCCTCTATCTTAGGGTCAAGAAATGCATCTGTATTGCTAGGGTCAAGGTAGCGCAGGTAGTACCAGCAAGATCCTGCCCACTGAGGCATCGTATCTGTTTCGCGTACTCCACTGATTTCGTTACCCTGAGCTTCTCGGCAGTGGAGGTCTCCTGTTTCAATATCAAGTGCTACTTGTAGCCATGTTTTTGAATTGGCTAGGGGGCTTTCCCCCGTTCCTGAAGGTTGGTAGGAGTCTACCTCAGGAAGTTCTACTGGTAGGGCTTGCGTAGGGAGTGGCAGCGCGTAGCGTGTAGTGCCTCCTTCTTCACTGAAGGTTACGGGTACTTCAGGGAGAAACTCTTGGAAAGGACTTTGTTTGTTCGTTGCGACCTTTTCGTAATCTTCTTTACTGACCCATACGATAGGGAAGGGCTCTCCCCAATAGCGTTGGCGTGAGAAAATCCAGTCACGAAGTTTATAGTTAACAGTTTCTTTACCGTGGCCTTCTTTATTCAGCGCTTCTGTGATAACTCTCTTGGCCTCTTTATTTTCTAGGCCATTGTATTGATCAGAGTTGATAAGCTTTCCGGGGCCTGTATAAGGTAGGGGCGTCTCTTCTGAGTCTTTTTGAGCAATGACAGGAGTGATGGGGAGTTCAAACTTCTGGGCGAACTCGAAGTCACGTTCATCGTGCGCAGGTACTGCCATAATAGCCCCCGTACCATAACTCATGAGCACGTAGTCAGCCACCCAAATGGGGATTGCTTTGTTATTGGCTGGGTTGATGGCATAACTGCCTGTAAAGACTCCTGTTTTATCTTTAGCTAAGTCAGTACGGTTTAGGTCGCTCTTGCGTGCGGCTTGTTCTTTATAAAGTTGTACGGCTTTATAGTTCTCTTCGGTTGTAAGTTTCGCTAAGAGTGGGTGCTCGGGTGCGAGTACCATGTAGGTGCAGCCAAAGAGTGTATCTGGGCAAGTCGTGAAGATCTTAACTTTGTCTTCGGCATTGTCCTGGATGTCGAAGCTGATTTCTGCCCCGACAGAGTGCCCGATCCAAGCAGTTTGTTGACGCTTGGTAGACTCTGGCCAGTCGATTGTATCAAGGCCTTCTAAAAGTTTTTGCGCATAAGCGGTGATGCGTAAAACCCACTGACGCTGGTTGCGTCGTTCTACTGGGTGATTCCCGCGCTCAGAACGTCCTTCGATAACTTCTTCATTAGCTAGAGCTGTTCCTAGGGCAGGGCACCACCATACAGGGCGCTTGTCTACATAAGCTAAGCCCATTTTGAATAGGTGTAAGAAGATCCATTGGGTCCATTTGTAAAAGCTAGGGTCTGTCGTGTTGATCTCGCGGTCCCAGTCAATTCCAAAGCCAAGGCTCTTAATCTGCCTACGGAAAGTATCGATATTAGCTTGAGTATTAACAGCAGGCGGAGTCCCTGTAGTGATAGCATGTTGCTCTGCCGGTAAGCCGAAAGCATCCCAGCCCATAGGGTGTAGGACATTAAATCCTTGAGCCTTTTTCATGCGCCCCAGAATATCTGAAGCGGTATAGCCTTCTGGGTGACCAATGTGTAGCCCAGCCCCAGATGGATAGGGGAGCATATCTAGTACGTAGTACTTAGGCTTTTCAGAAAAGTCTTCAGCCTTAAAAGTCTTGTTCTTTTCCCAGTAGGCTTGCCAAAAAGGCTCTAGCTTGAGGAAATTATAATCGGTGCAGCCGGTTGATTCGGATTGCGAAGCAGTACTCATCTTATAAGAAGCTGCAGATTTTGCCTTGAATTACAAGCTATGAGTGATTAAGTCATTAACTTGTTATGGACCGCTCAAATTATGTAGCGGTTTTTTAGTATCCTTTTATTGAGTAGAGTCTATGTTAGAGATTATAGCGAAAACACTCCTCCTTCCGGGTCAAGAATGGTTTATCATGATTTTATTGATAATAGGCTTTTGGGGTATTAAACGTAGGATTTTTGGGGCCCTCTTGTTAGCTTTGTTGGGGTCCTTTATTTTGAATAAGTTTTTGAAACACTTTTTTCAAGTACCATTGCCTCCTGGTGTGGCTCCAAATCTTGATGCCAAGGCTTATGGTTTCCCGAGTGGGCATACACAATCTGTTACATTGATCTTAACCTGGCTTGCCCTTGAATGGAAGCAGCGTTGGTTTAGTATTGGTGTTGTTGTCTGGCTTGCTGGCTATTTATGGGCGATTGTTCACATGGGCTACCATTATCCTGTCGACCCTCCTGCAGGTCTCATTGTAGGGCTTTGGTGGTGTTTTACTTGTCGTTGGTTGTTTGACCGTCCTTGGATAAAGGATCAGCCGTATTGGGCAGGGGTATTGCTTGCCTTAGGGGTTTCACCCTTATTGTTTTTTGTACCTTGGGTACCTACTGTAGGTTATTTTGCAGGGATGCTTGGGTTTTCTTTAGGCTGGTCTTTAATTGAAGGGCGTTGTGAGTTTTCAAGCCAGAGTTTTTTCGGTAGAATGTTTTCGATTTTTGGTGTTATTGTGGCAGTCTTATTGTGTCATATTTATATTAAAGGCTGGTTTCATGTACTTTTGCCACAGAGATGGGTTTTTATTGGTTGGTTTACTTTTTTAGCCTTCGTTTTTAGTACAGCAGGTTACGTTTTTAGAAGGGCATGGGGCAAAGCTTCAACCATCGTTTCAGCTTGAGTCTCAAGAGGATAGCGGTGTATACTATTATGCTTAATGAGTACTGAGAATTTAGAAGTAGGTTACAACAGTCGGATCGAAGGTGATGTCATTGTTTCTAAAGCAGACGCAGTGATCAATTGGGTTCGTAAAAACTCGGTATGGCCTATGCCTATGGGTTTAGCATGTTGTGCGATTGAACTGATGGCAACAGGTGCAGCTCGTTTTGATATGAGCCGTTTTGGGATGGAAGTGATGCGCTTTTCTCCACGTCAGGCAGACTGTATGATTGTTGCAGGAACTGTCACTTATAAGGCAGCAGAAGTAGTCCGCCGGGTTTATGAGCAAATGGCCTCGCCTAAGTGGGTTGTTGCAATGGGTGCTTGTGCTTCTACCGGAGGGATGTACCGTTCTTATGCAGTGATGCAAGGGGTGGACCGAATTGTTCCGGTAGATGTATACATTAGCGGTTGCCCGCCCCGCCCCGAGGCTTTACTTGATGGCATGATGCGCTTACAAGAAAAAATCAGTCAAGAGCGCTCACTTACACAGCTTACTAAAAAACGATAATGACCCTTTCTTTTGAAACGCTTGCTAAGCAGTTTGATTCTCTAACACAGCGCCCAAGCAGCGATTATGATGCATTTAATGTAGATGCGGATCAGCTTGTGGCTTTATGTGAACATTTGCGTGATAAAGAGGGCTTTTCTCTTTTAGTAGATGTTGCAGGGATTGACTGGAATGACCAAAGCCCTCGTTTTTCAGTAGCTTACCACCTATATTCTGTCATAAAACAGTGTTACGTTCGCTTGGTTTGTGCGTGTGTTGGCGATGAATCTCCTGAAGTTCCCTCAATCGTTTCAGTCTGGCCGGCTGCAAATTGGCATGAACGCGAGACTTATGACATGTTTGGGATTCACTTTAAAGGCCACCCTGACTTGCGTCGTATCTTAATGTGGGATGATTATAAATATCATCCTTTACGCAAGGAGTTTCCTTTAGCTGGTATAGAAGATGAACTCCCCGCTGCAGATGTTCGTGAGCGTGTAGATGCTAACGTTATTGCTGCCCCCATGATGGGTGGGCCTTTTTATGCTCAGGCAGCGGATCATATGAGTCAGCGTGAGCCAAGTGCAGCTGATCAAAGTTGGGCAGAGAGCAACCCTAAGAGAGATTAATAGATGGCAACTCAACAAAAAGAAATCAATTTAGGTGACAATAGCGCTCGCTATCAAAGTGAAGTGCCTGGGGAAACCATGAGCCTGAACATGGGGCCTTCACACCCTGCAACGCATGGTGTGTTACGGCTTAAGCTCGAGTTGGATGGTGATTTTATTACTAAGTGCGATCCTGTCATAGGCTATTTGCATCGTGGGGATGAGAAAATTGCCGAGAATATGACTTATAACCAGTTCGTTCCTTATACGGATCGTTTAGATTATTTGGCACCTTTGCATAACAATGTTACTTACGCAATTGCTGTAGAGAAGCTGGCAGGGTTAGAGATGCCTCCTCGTTGCGAGGCTATTCGTGTTATTTGTTGTGAATTAGCTCGCATATCTTCTCATTTATTGGGAATTGGCGTTTATGGAATGGATGCAGGGGCTTTTACTATTTTCCTCTATACCTTTACTGAGCGAGAAAAACTTTATACCTTATTTGAAGAACTTACGGGGGCACGTCTAACAACAAGCTATACACGTATCGGAGGGTTAATGCGTGATATCCCTGAAGGGTGGCTTGGTCGCGTGAATAATTTTATCAACCAATTAGGACCTATCCTTGAAGAGGTTGATGGGCTTTTGACACGTAACACTATTTGGATGAAGCGGACCGAAGGGGTCTGTCCTATATCAAAAGAAGATGCCTTAGCTTATGGGTTAACAGGGCCGAACTTAAGAGCAAGTGGCGTGGATGCAGACTTGCGCAGGGACAAGCCTTATAGTGGTTACGAAAATTATGATTTTGAAATCCCTATCGGTACTTCAGGCGATTGTTACGACCGCTATTTGGTCCGTATGGAAGAGATTCGTCAGAGTATGTCTATCGTACGCCAAGCCATAGAAAAAATGCCTGATGGCCCCTGGTATGCGGAAGAAGCCAAAAAGATCTTCCCACCGCGTAAAGATAAAATCCTTACGAAGATGGAAGAGCTTATCCAAAACTTCATGATCGTCACTGAGGGGCCGCAGATTCCTCCCGGTGAAGTCTACTTTGAGGCTGAAAACCCGAAAGGTGTTCTGGGCTTTTTCATTGTTTCTAAAGGAGGTGGGGTGCCTTATCGGATGAAAATTCGGGGCCCTAGTTTTTGTAGTTTATCTATTTTACCTAAGGTTATGCCTGGGCTTATGATAACAGATGTTCCTATCGTTTTAGGAAGTTTAGATTTTGTGATGGGGGAGTGCGACCGTTAGGGTTAACATAACGCCTTGGTAGGATTATTATTTAAAGTTAAGTATTTTTAAAATTTATGGAATTGAGTCCAGAATCACTTCAACGGATTGAAAAGCTGATTCCGCGCTACCCCACAAAGCGTAGTGCGGTCTTGCCGCTTTTACATATTATTCAAGAGGAGATAGGCTATATTTCCAAAACTTCTATGGAGTGGGTTGCTAAAAAGTTGGACCTAAATCCTATGCAAGTTTACGAAGTGGTAACTTTTTACCCCATGCTTAAGGAAGAGCCAGTGGGGCGGGTTCAAGTTAAAGTTTGCAGAACGCTTTCCTGTGCTTTGCGTGGAGGGTATAAAGTGTGCGAGACCTTACAAAAAGAGTTAGCCTGTCCTTTGAATGGAAAGTCTGAAGATGGCGCTTTTAGTATTGAATTTGTTGAATGTTTGGCCAGCTGCGGTACAGCACCTGTAGTGATGGTAGATGATGTCCTCCATGAGGAAGTGACTCCGGACAAGGCCGGTGACTTCGCTAAAGAATTAAAATCCTCTAGCAAGCAAAAGGCATAAGTTATGGCAGTTAAAGAAACACGTATCCTTTTAAAGAATGTCGATCAGCCTGGTTACACGAATGACATCGAGTGCTATATGAAGCATGGTGGCTATAAGGTGTTGCAAGCAGCCCTAAAAAGAAAGCCCGAAGATTTATGTAAGGAGATTGAAACCTCAGGCATTCGTGGCCGTGGGGGAGCAGGATTTCCTGCAGGCATGAAATGGAAATTCCTGGACCGTAAATCAGGAAAGCCTATTTATTTGATTTGTAATGCAGATGAGTCTGAGCCTGGTACCTTTAAGGACCGTCAGCTTCTCTACAAGGACCCTCACCAACTTTTAGAGGGAATGATGATTGCTGCTTATGCAACGCAGACGGCTTTGTCTTTCATTTATATTCGAGGAGAAATGTATGAAGGCGCGCGCATTTTAGAGCGTGCGATTGAAGAGGCTAGAGCCAAAGGCTTTTTAGGAGATAATATCGGTGGGAGTGGTTATTCCTGCGATATGATCGTGCACCGTGGGGCAGGCGCTTATATCTGTGGAGAAGAAACAGGCCTGATTGAATCTTTAGAAGGCAAGCGTGCTTATCCTCGTATTAAGCCCCCGTATTTCCCTGCTGTGTTAGGTTTGTATCAGTGTCCTACAATCGTAAATAACGTAGAGACACTTTGCCATGTAAAGCATGCCATCGAAATGGGTGGGGATGCATTCGCCAAAATCGGCACTCCTGGGAATACAGGTACGCGTATTTGGTCAGTCAGTGGCCATGTCCAGCGCCCGGGGTATTATGAGTTTCCGTGTGCGGGGGCTACCCTAGGCGAGCTTATCTACGATGTATGTGGTGGACTTGCTCCAGGGCGTATTCTAAAAGCAGTTATTCCAGGAGGCTCTTCCTCAAAAGTATTAAAAGCTGGAGAGCGCTATAAAGGAACCTTCAAGGACGGAACGCCATTTGATTGGAGCCTAGAAGATATCCCGCTTGATTTTGATTCTTTCGTTCTTGCTGGAACGATGTCTGGCTCAGGTGCGGTGATTGTCATGGATGACACGACCGATATGGTCGAAGCCACCGCAAATATTAATGCCTTTTATGCGCATGAGAGTTGTGGCCAGTGTACACCTTGCCGTGAAGGAAGCTTATGGTTAAGCCGAGTAACGAAGCGCATGTGCTCAGGTGATGCACGTAAGGAAGACGCTGATTTATTAAAAGATATCGCCGATCAGATCGACGGGCGTACAATCTGTGCCCACGGAGAAGCAACAGCTTGGCCTGTGCAAGCATTAGCAACCAAGTTTAAAGATGAATTTATTGCCAAGGCAGCAGAGCCTAAGGAGGCTGCCTTGAGTGACCGTCAAGGAGAGTCGGCTTTTCGATTAATTTAAACCCAATGACTGAAGAAAACAAAACAGTAACCGTAACGATTGATGGCCTAGATGTAGAAGTACCCCCAGGTACTAATATGATTGAAGCTGCTGCTTTGTTAGGCAAAGAGGTTCCTCATTACTGCTATCACCCTAAACTGAGTGTTGCGGGGAATTGCCGCATGTGCTTAGTTGAGATGGGTATGCCTATGCGCGATCGAGCCACGGGGGAGGCTATCCTTGATGAAGAAGGCAACCCTAAGATTGGTTGGATGCCTAAGCCTGCGATTGCTTGTGCTACGGAAGCAGCCCCAGGGATGCGCATCAAGACAGACTCTGAGTTAGTCAAGAATTGCCAAGAAGGTGTGATGGAATTCTTGCTAGTAAATCATCCGCTAGACTGTCCTATTTGTGACCAGGCTGGGGAGTGTTCGCTTCAAGAATTTGCAACAGACTACGGACGCGGTGCGAGCCGTTATATAGAAAAGAAAAACGTTAAACCCAAACGTACACGCTTAGGGCCACGGGTTACCTTGGATGATGAACGCTGTATTTTGTGCTCACGTTGTGTACGCTTCTCTAAGGAAATTGCAAAGGATGATGTCTTAGGATTTATTGACCGGGGGAGTTACTCGACCCTCACTTGCTACCCCGGAGAATCTTTAGATAACAACTATTCTTTAAATACAGTAGATATTTGCCCCGTAGGTGCACTAACCAGTACGGATTTCCGCTTCAAGATGCGGACTTGGTTCCTTAAGCGTACTCCAAGTATTTGTACAGAAAGCAGTACCGGGACTAATACTGAAGTATGGTCGCGTGAAGGTGTTATTTATCGGATTACCCCTCGTCGTAATGATGCAGTTAACGATACGTGGATGACCGACAGTGGTCGCGAGCTTTATAAGCTAGTCGATTCAGAAAAACGTTTGAAGGCTCCGGCTATTAATGGAGGGCCTGCGGTTCTTAAAGAAGCACTTGAGCGTGCGGCGGAATTTATTCAAGGAGGCTCTATCGCCTATGTCGGTTCTGGCAGGGCTAGCGTAGAAGAGCAGTACTTATTAAAGGCTATGGTTAAACAAGCCCCAGGAGATGCTCACCTTATAGGCCGTTTTGGTCCAGGAGATGGACTGCTTCTTGCTGCAGATCGTAACCCGAATGTGCGCGGGGCACTCCTAACAGGCTTGATTGATAAAGTTCCTGAAGCACACCTCAAAGCGCTTTCTAAGAAGATCGATTCAGGTGCTGTAAAGACCTTGTTAGTTCATAACGAAGACTTGCTTGCTGTAGGAATCACTACAGCTCAATTAAAGAAGCTTAATATTGTTTATTTAGGAACGCACGAGAATGCCACAAGTGCTGCAGCAAAAGTCACGATTCCCACACTGACAGTCTTTGAAAAGTCAGGCTCTTTCGTGAACCAACAATTCCGTCTTCAAGGGTTTGCTCAGGCAGTCCCAGGCCCTGCAGGCGTTATGCCTGATATGCTTGTGCTTTCCAGGTTACTCGCCTTGGTGAGCAAGCAAGAGTGTGCCTTAGATAATGCTGAGGCTATTTGGGCTTCGATGAATAAAGAATTACCTGCCTTCAAGGGGGTTACTTTTAAGGACAGTAATATTTCAGATGGTGGCCTGTTGCTTGATGGCAGCACCTTTAAGAGCTTTAACTTTTTTGATAGTCAAACCTTGCACTACGACCCACAGACTTCATAACCCATGGATCCTATAACCCTTATTCTCAAAGTTGTTTATGCGCTTGTGATGATTTCAGTTGTCATGACTTGCGCAGGTTATTGTGTCTTGGCTGAGCGTAAGGTTGCCGCCTGGATTCAAGGGCGGGTAGGGCCCAATCGAGCATCTTTACCTTTCATTACTGCGATTCCTATTATTGGACCCTTTTTACAAAAACTTGGTATTTGGCAGCTCCCGGCAGATGGGCTCAAATTCTTATTTAAGGAAGACCCCGTCCCTGGGCATGTAAATAAGGTTTATTACTTTTTGGCTCCGGTACTGGCTTTAGTCCCTGCGCTCATGACAATGGTTGCTGTTCCTTTTGGTCAGTACTGGGATGAGGCTGGAGTTGGGCACCCACTTATTTTAGCAAATATCGACATCGGGATTCTTTTTATACTCGCTGTGAGTTCCTTAGGTGTCTACAGCATCGTACTAGCGGGCTGGGCTGCTAATAGTAAATATCCTTTCTTTGGGAGTATTCGTGCTTCTGCTCAGATGGTTTCGTACGAGCTTACTATGGGGTTGGCTTTATTACCTGTGCTTATGTGGGCCAATACAGCTGATGGTATTGGGGGGCTGACATTGAGCAATGTGGTTGCTTCTCAGGACGGACTCTGGCTAGCCTTTATACAACCTTTATCTGCATTCTTGTTCTTAATTGCGCTTTTTGCCGAGACGAATCGTCTACCTTTTGATATGGCAGAGTCCGAGACAGACTTAGTCGGTGGCTTTCATACAGAATATGGGTCATTTAAATTTGGGCTCTTCTTTACTGCAGAGTATGCTCATATTGTAATGGGCTCTGCCTTGTTCGTACTGCTCTTTTTAGGCGGTTGGAATTTCCTACCCTTTCTCGCAGCGCCTTGGCCGCATACGCTTGTAGGCTCTGTCTTATCAGTACTGTGGTTTTTCTTTAAGGTGTGCTTTATGATATTTTTCTTCATTTGGGTACGCTGGACTTTGCCGCGTTTCCGCTATGACCAAGTCATGCATATGGGCTGGAACACCCTGCTCCCTTGGGCTTTAGTGAACCTTGTTTTTAATACTTTCCTCATTGGCTTTTTGGATAAGGCATAAATAGTATGGCTAAAATTGTTGACAGAAAACCCCTATCCTTACTGGAAAAGACGAACATTCCTCAGATTCTTAAGGGGCTTTATATTACTTTGGTGAACTTCTTCCGCCCTAAGGTAACCTTGCAGTATCCTGATCAGCGGCCTGTAATCCCTAATAATTACAGAGGGGTGCCGACCTTAGTAAAAGACCCTAACGAGCGTGAAAAGTGCGTGTCTTGCCAGTTGTGCGAGTTTGTGTGCCCACCAAAGGCTATTCGTATTACCCCAGGCACCATCTCTGAAGAGGCAGATACTGCTCATGTCGAGAAAGCGCCTCAGGAATTTGAGATTAACATGCTGCGTTGTATTTATTGTGGCTTATGCCAAGAAGTATGCCCGGAAGAGGCTATTTTCTTGCAGGATATTTACTCTATCAATGGACTTTCACGTGAGGAGCTTGTTTTTAACAAGAGCAAGCTCTATGAATTAGGAGGTGTCCTACCCGATAAGCATTATAAATGGGATAAGAAACGTGATGACGCCCTGCATGGAAACGAGAACCATTAAATTTATATGATACTTCCAGATGTCCTTTTTGTTTTGTTTGCCTCCCTCACGTTAGGGGCTGGGCTACTTGTCGTGCTTAGCCGTAATACCGTCACAGCAGCATTGCTGGTTGTGTTGTCTTTTGTGGGGATTTCGGGGCTCTTCTTATTGCTCGATGCTACATTTTTAGCTGCTCTACAAATTCTGGTTTATGCCGGAGCAGTGATGGTGTTGTTTTTATTTATCGTGATGCTCCTGGATGTAGAGAAAACATCCCACATTTTGCCAAAAAAAGTATCTTTGGTCTTATCTGTCAGCGCTTTATTGGTAATGGTTATTGGCGTAACCTACCTGCTCATGGAATCCCCAAGTTTGCCTTCTGTGGATCTTATGCCCTTGGATATGCCTGATGCTCCACTAGGCTTCCCTGCTCATGCAAAGGCTTTTGGCTATGCTCTTTTTACGAAATACCTGCTGCCTTTACAAACAGTAGGCTTCCTTCTGCTCATGGCTATGGTAGGTGTTGTTGTTTTGAGTAAATCTACTGCCAAAGCCCCTGAACCCACATCAGAAACAAAATGACTTCAAGCCTTAATGCTTATCTTGTTGTAGCAGGTCTCTTATTTGCGATCGGTTTTTTTGGCGTATTATTACGCCGGAATATCCTTGTCATCTATATGTGTCTAGAGTTGATGCTCACTGCATCCAACTTAGCTCTTGTGACTTTTTCTCGCTTTAACAACACCATGGATGGGAGCTTGTTTGTCTTTTTTATTATTACCGTAGCAGCTGCCGAGGTCGCTGTAGGGCTAGCTATTATCGTAGCGCTATACCGCAAGCGCCATAGTGTCATGTCCGACGAACTTACCAGCCTAAGCCACTAATAGCCATGGATTCTTCAGTACAAACTTTATTAGCCATCCTTTTCCTTCCTTTAGCAAGTGCAGCACTCATCGCTTGTTTCCTTAGGAGGCGCACTTGGGCCGGTGCCGTTGTGTCCGTTTTAGCAGCTTTAGGGATTATGTTGCTGTCCCTAAAGTTTATTCAAGACTGGGATGGTGAGACAATTAGCACGTCTATTACTTGGTTACAGTTAGGGGATTTTAAGCTCGAGCTGGGGGTTCTATTCGAAGGCCAAGTAGCACTCATGTTATTGGTTGTGGGGGTTGTTAGCTTTTTTATTCATCTATTTAGTGTGGGGTATATGGATGAGGACAAATCTAAAGGCCGCTACTTTGCTGGTCTTTCGATCTTCATGTTCTCAATGCTTGGCATCGTATTCTCCCATAACTTAATCATGCTTTTTATCTTTTGGGAGCTTGTCGGGTTTAGCTCTTATATGCTGATTGCCCACTACTACGAAACTTCATTCGCTTCCTGGGCCTCTAAAAAAGCTTTTATCGTTAACCGTGTAGGGGACTTTGGTTTCTTACTCGGGATCATCTGGACTTACTGGCACTTTGGTACGGTCAGTTTTGAAGGCCTACGCCATCAAGTCATGGTGAACCCCGATATGGTGAAAACAGCCATTGGGCTTTTACTCATGTGTGGTTTTTTGGGTAAGTCTGCTCAATTTCCGTTACAAGTATGGTTGCCTGATGCAATGGCAGGCCCCACGCCTGTCTCAGCTCTGATTCACGCAGCAACGATGGTTGCCGCAGGGATTTACCTCTTGGCTCGAATTGCATTCATGCTTTCACCGGAAGTGCTCGAGGTTATTATCTGGCTGGCTGCAATTATGACTGCTTATGCTGGTTTTTGTGCTTTGGGGCAGCGGGATATCAAAAAGATTTTGGCATACTCGACCTTGTCTCAACTCGGCTATATGGCAGTGGGTATTGGTTTAAACCTTCCTGGTTTGGCTTTATTCCACATGGCTACGCACGCTTGCTTTAAGGCAACGTTGTTCTTGAGTGCAGGTTCCATTATTCATGCACTACATCACGAGCAAGATATTTTCAAGATGGGGGGCTTATTCAAGCGTATGCCCATTACTAGTGGTGCTTTCTTAATTGGCACTCTTGCTTTATGTGCTT
Organism: Opitutia bacterium UBA3534; assembly: GCA_002376875.1. Taxonomy (GTDB): domain Bacteria; phylum Verrucomicrobiota; class Verrucomicrobiia; order Opitutales; family UBA3534; genus UBA3534. Next base: position 495,413 of record DFOT01000010.1, read on the forward strand.
TGTTTGGTACCTCTGGCTATTTTAGTAAGGACTCTATCATTGTAGCGGCTTACTTGCATCACCGTCCTGTATTTTATGTGGTACTTTTCTCTGCGTTCTTAACAGCTTTTTATATGGGTCGGGTGCTCTGGGTTGTTTTCTTTGGTCCTGCAAACAGTAAGGCTGCTGAATCTGCAAAGGAAAGCAGCTGGTTTATGACTCTACCGCTTATTATTCTTTCGGTATTATCCTTATTAGCAGGGTATGAGTTTCTTTGGCCCCATGTGGCAAGCATTGCCTTCGAGCCAGAGGTTCATGTTGTGCACGAGGCTATTTTACAAATGGGCCTATCTGTTCATATGCTTCTATACGGGTCTTTAGCTTGGGCCTTGGGGCTTGGCCTTTCTCTTTGGTACTATGGCTTAGGGGCCTCTGCAGATCGGATGGAGGCACAATCCCCTCAGCTATACTGCCTCTTCGAAAGCAAATTATGGTGGGATGAGCTTTATAACGCTTATGTAAGCAAGGTACAGCAACGCTTTGCCGATATCCTTGCCTTTTTAGATCTTATTTTTATTTCTGGCCTGCTCGTCCGTGGGAGTGCTGGTTTAGTTGGCCTTGCTGGACTTGTTTTTCGTATGGCGCATGTGGGTAGTATCCAGATTTATGTGTATTGGTTTTTGGCAGGTGTCCTGATTTTCTGGGGGTTTGCTGTTGGTTTATTTTAGGATTATGAACGATTTGAACCCCCTTCTTCTTCAGCTTTCTGTACTGATTCCGTTTAGTGCAGCGCTTTTATTATTTTTAGCTCCTTATTGGGGGGCCAAACTTTCTAGAGCGATTGCGTTTTGTGGTTTTATTGCACCCGTGGCGATTGCTTTATGGCTGCTGGCTCACTTTACTGCTTCAACAGATGCTGTTACTGGGTATGCCTTCCGTAGTGATCTTTCAACAGGGCTAGACTTATTTGGAATTAGCCTGAAGCTTGGCTTGAATGGGATTGCCCTGCCTCTGTTCCTGCTAGCAGGAATTGTTGGCTTTGTCGCAGGCTTCTATGCTCTACATACAGATGCGCAGCGCAAAGAAATGTATTGGATGCTTTTGCTATTCATGCTCTCGGGGCTCATGGGCACCTTTGCTTCTATTGATATTTTCTTTTTCTACTTCTTCCATGAATTAGCGCTGATTCCTACTTTTATCATGATTGGTATTTGGGGTGGGGCCGGTCGTCGTGCCGCGGCTATGGAGATGACTATCTACCTGACTTTAGGGGCTATGCTTTCTTTGTTGGGTCTGATTGCAATCTACTCTCGGTCAGGATTCCATTCTTTTGACCTTATAGAGTTGCGTACCTACTTGGTTGCAGCGCCTTTGGCTGAGGCTTTGCAGCATAATATCGTAGGTTTATTGCTTTTTGGTTTTGGTATTCTTGTCTCTTTATTTCCTTTTCATACTTGGGCCCCTCGTGGTTACGCAGCTGCGCCTACCTCAGCGGCGATGTTACACGCAGGAGTACTCAAAAAGTTTGGTTTGTATGGCCTAATTCAAGTAGCAGGACCTTTGCTTATTGTTGGCCTTAATAGTTGGGCGACCGCTTTAGCTTGGTTGGCATTAGGTAATATTGTTCTTATAGGGCTAGTCACCATGGCTCAGCGCGACCTTAAGCAGATGATCGGTTATAGCTCTGTGATGCACATGGGGTATTGCTTCCTGGGTGTTGTATGTTTGCTCTCGCCAGAAGGTCGTTTTTTAGGGGCTGGCGGTGCTGTTATGCTTATGTTTGCCCACGGGCTTTCAGTAGCGCTGAGTTTTCTGTTAGCTACCGCCATTCATCAACGCACGCAAACTTATGATTTGAAAGCAATGGGGGGCTTATGTATGAAGACTCCTGTGCTAGCTGCTTTTTTTGTGGCGGCTATTTTGGCCAGCGCAGGGCTTCCTGGGTTTGCCAATTTCTGGGGGGAGTTTTCTATATTTATGGGCCTATGGAAATATAACCCTTGGTTAGTTGTTCCTGCTGTGCTTGGGATTGTGATCTCTGCAATTTATGGTTTACGCGCAGTAGCACATATTTTCTTTGGCAGCCCTGATGAAGCCTTTAAGGACCGATTGCTTTCGGGTTCTATCCAAGATATTTTACCGTATGAGCGTATTTGTTGCCTAGTATTACTCGGCAGCTTACTTGTGATAGGGCTTTGGCCAAAAACTATCAGTGATCCATTGAATGATAGCCTCCAGAAGGTCTATGAAGATGTAGGCGTCGTGCTTGATTATGCTACAGCCTCTGCAGAAGAATTTCAAAACCAGTCTATTTTATGAATGCTAGTGCCTTTAGTGTCTTTGCCGAAAATAACCAATGGAGTGTCTTGTGGCCCGAAATTAGCCTTGGTCTTATAGCGCTCATACTCCTTTTGCTCGACTGCTTTTTGCCTAAGGATAAGCGTTCTTTCGTTCCTGGCTTGGCTGTTTTCTTGCAGGGTGGGCTTTTCTTAGCAGTTTCTGTATTCTTTATAGAGAGTCGAGGCATGGATGCCTTTTATGCATTCAATGGCCTTATTTATATGAGCTCTTTTGGGAGCTTGCTACGCGCATTCTTTCTGCTGAGTTCTTTACTCGTGAGTTATTTGGCACTGGTCTATTTCAAAAAACAGCCATTACCACGTACCGAATTTTTCCATGTAATGCTCATTGTTACTGCAGCAATGATGCTTCTCGTACAAAGCGCTCATTTTGTGATGTTCTTTGTTGCTCTAGAGACTGTGACTATTGGCTTTTACGTTTTGGTTGCTTACTGCCGTACGAGCGCTTTTTCTTTAGAGGCTGGGCTTAAATATCTTATTTTAGGTGCTTTGAGTTCTGCTTTGCTCCTGTTTGGTATTGTGTTGCTTTATGGCGTAGCAGGGAACCCCGAGCTTCCCGCATTTACTCAGGACTCTATGAGCTTCCTTTCCTTGCAAACCTTTATAGAGAACAATGCTCATAACGCACTCGTTCAACTTGGGGTATTGTTAGTCATTTCTGGAGTTGCTTTTAAAATAGGCGCAGTCCCTTTCCAGATTTGGATTCCAGATGTATACCAAGGTGCGCCCACACCCGTGACAGCTTTTCTTGCGGTAGCTTCCAAGACGGCAGGGTTTATGGTTTTGCTCAATTTAATACAAGGCCCCTTTGCATCTATGGAATACTTGCTGAAGCCTTTGTTGTCAGCTGTGGCAGTCGTTACCATCCTTTTTGGAAATATGGCTGCGTTATCCCAGCAAAACCTGAAGCGTCTTATGGGCTTATCTGGGGTTGCTCATGCAGGTTATCTTTTAGTCGGGGTCGTTGCGGCCTTTCATGTGCACTGGGCACCTTTAGCGGTTCTTTTTTATCTCATTACTTATCTTCTGGGCTCCTTTGCTGTTTTTGGGGTGATGGCGCACGTAGCTGGTGAGCAGGATGAGGCTCAAGAACTCAGTGATTACCAAGATCTTGCCCAACGTAATACCACTTTGGCCTCTGTGCTGACAATGGGCTTAGGGTCCTTGGCAGGGATTCCTCCTTTGGTTGGCTTTATCGGTAAGGTATTGCTTTTTATTGCAGCATTCAGAGCAGAGCTTTACACCTTATTGGGGGTTTCAATCCTTGGGGTTGTTATCTCTATTTATTATTACTTTGGATGGATGCGCGAGGCTTTCTTCCGTTCTTGGCATGCGCCTCAAGAAGCCCCTGTTGCTGCTATTCCTCTTAGCGGAGTGCATGTATTTATCCTAGGTTTGTTAGCTATGCTCACACTCCTTTTAGGGCTCTTTCAGAATGTGTTGGGCTGGGCGTTATTTTAGGCAGATTTCCTTAGGGCTCGTCTTCCTTTTAAGTACAAGCCTAGGCTATGCTCAAGGAAAGGGGCCCAATATCTGGGAGGCTCGATTGAACGATTTTGAGGATGAAGGCTACGTTCAAGCTGTGGCTGCTTTATTTTCTGGTTTCGAGGATCAGTCCGCACGGCTATCCCCAGGGGAAACGGGGCGAGTAGGGATTAAGGTCTACACAAGCTCTGGGCCTGGGCTGTCTACTCCATTGCCTTTGGTTCGTGCGGTGATTCATGTTTTAGAGCAGCGCGGCTTCAAGCGGGAAAATCTTTTTATTTTGGGCCTAGAAGAGCACTTATTGCGTGAAGCCGGGTTTTTACCTAAGTTGAGCGCAGGCTGGGCTGATTTTGAGGGCGTCCCTGTTTATGCATTGAGTTCTGGCGAGTATTGGAACCCTGTCTGGTATTATGAGAGTGCACTTCCGTCTACGCTTTCTGATAGTACTGCTATTAAGGAAAGGCTTGGGGATGATCGTAATAGCCTTTTACCAATGCCTTTACTGCAGGGTATAGATTTTTGGATTAACCTTCCTATGGTCACGGTTAGTGATGCTTTTGGTGTTAGCGGCGCATTAGCTAATCCTACCGTATGGGCAATAAGTAATAACCAGCGATTTTTGAGGAGCCCGCATAATGCGCCCATGGCCATTGCTGAAATAGCAGCTATCCCTGAGCTTCAATCAGGCTGGATTTTTACTATAATGACACTAGAGCGTTATCAATTTATGGTGGGTCCTCAGTTTAATGCGCTTTACACGCATGCTGAGCATTTGCTTTGGCTAAGTGCCAGTGCAGCAGCTCTAGACTATGCGGCCCTAGCGCGTGTTAATACCGCCCGTAAAAAACTTAAGTTCTATCCACTCCCTAATACTTTACCTGTTTTAGAGTATACTAGAGCCTTGGGCTTAGGGAATTACCGGAATCCTCAGTGGATAAGAAAAGACCTTGCTCAATCTGATTGAGTTTTATAAAGTTATTCCCCATGTCGTCGATTGAAAGCTACATCCCCGTATTTATTCAGTTTTCCCTAGCTTTGGGCATTGCTGTTGCAATCTTGGTAGCAAGTATAGTGTTTGGTCAACGAGCACGCAATTCTTCGATAAAAAATTCTCCTTACGAATGTGGGATGCTTTCTGAGGGGAGGGTGCACCCTCGGTTTTCTGTGAAATTTTATGTGACGGCAATGCTCTTTATTATCTTTGATATTGAGGTTGTTTTTCTTCTCCCTTGGGCTTTAGTGCACCGAGAGTTATTGGCTGCTAACATTCCTATAGTATTACCTATTTTATTCTTTTTGCTGGTTTTGACCGTGGGCCTCATTTATGAGTTGCGCAAAGGGGCGCTAGAATGGCAAAAATAGTAAACAATTTTATATGCGGTTAGATCGTTACATAGCAAAATCTCGAATCATAGACATCAAAAGCAAGCAGCTTCCTGATGCCTTTGGAGAGCTTTTGGATGCTTGCCCATCAGTCCTGCCCGAAAAGCAAAGCTCGGCTAAGTTATTGAAGTCATTGCTAGAGCGTGAAAAAACAATGACGACCTACCTTGGGAATGGGGTTGCTTTACCTCACGTCAAGCTCCCCATGAAGCGCCCTTATATCTTTGCGCTGGGACGCTGTCCAGAAGGACTCGAGTATGAAGGCATGGTCGAGTATGAGGAAATTCGCCTCATCTTTTTATTATTAGCCTCAGATAAGGAAAAGTCTTACCTCAACGTATTGGCTTCTTTAGCGCGCCTTTTTCAAGATACAGCAGTTATCTCGCGTTTGGTAGAGACTCCAGATCTCAAAACATTTCGTGAAGAATCTATCCAAGCCTTTGGTGGGGTTGCAACCCGTTCTGAGCCAAAGAACAATAAGTTTAACCGCCTTATCCTAAAGGAAGCCGAGAAGGTGGCCAAAGGGGCTGAATGCAGCTCTATCCTAATTTTTGGGGATGCTTTTGCAGGTGGAGTAGAGCTCCCTCACGATTTTAGTCAATTTAAGACTATTTTGGTTACTCAGTCCTCGACCGAGGTGAGCCAGGGCGAACACGCTATTAATGATGTTATCACGGTCCGCTCCTTTTCAAATGCGCGTCTTTCTCAATTGCGCAGTGCCGTCCTGATTGGCCTGACCCGGGGTATTATCAAGTATAACGAGAAAATCTGCTGTGTCTCGGGGATTGCCCAGAGTAACCAGTTCGATACTTTAGTTGTCGTTGATGTAGAGCGTGAATTTGAGGCCGTATTCACTAAACAGCGCAATATGCTCCCTGCTGGGGTGAAGCCTGAGGTGCTTGAGCGTATTCTAGCCATTGCGACTGAGCTGGGCCTCGAAGGGCGTGAAGGGCGTCCTGTGGGCTGTCTTTTTGTATTAGGCCAGGCAGAATCTTTAAAACCCTTTACTAAACCTTTGGTGCTTAACCCTTTCTTTGGGTACAAAGAGGAGGACCGTAATATTCTCAATCCCTTTATGGATGAGACAGTTAAAGAATTTTCATCCATTGATGGAGCCTTTATTATTAGGGGAGATGGGGTTCTGGAGGCTGCAGGAAGCTTAATTCACGCGCCTGATTTCCACCAGGAGATGCCTAGTGGGCTAGGGACACGTCATGCGGCTGCTGCGGCCATATCGATGGCAACAGACTGTATTGCGATTACTGTATCAGCTAGCTCTGGCCAGGTAACTCTCTTTAGGCGAGGGCAGATGTTGCCTCTGATAGAAAAGAGCGTAGAGAGAACTTTTTAATAAGGTCACTTTTTAGGGTTGCTTTTTAAGGGTATACCACTAATTTACCAAGATTCATTAATCATTTAAGCTTATGCCAAGAGACCACGTTATTTTAGAGTGCACAGAAGCACGCGCAGAAGGAAAGTCCCCTTCTCGTTACATGACTACTCGCAATAAAAAGCTCCAGCAAGAGCGCGTGGAGAAGAAGAAGTATAATAAATTCTTGAAGCGCCATACCTTGCACCGCGAAATCAAGGGTTAAGTCTTTCGATTTTACATTTTTATTGAAAAGGGCCTGCTGTTTGTAGGCCCTTTTTATGTTTTACAAGACTAGGGTCTTTTTTAATAATAACGCTCTACTTAAATATTCAACCAGATCTATAATAACCCCCTATGTCCATTACTTCTATTCCTCGTCTGAAGAACATTTTCTTCACCCTTAACCTTCTTCTATGTTCAGGGCTTTTCGTTCTTCCTTTAAGTGCAAAGTCAGCCCCATCGATTGAGGTGGTTGGGTACTTGAAGTGTTCGCCTCTTAAACAACTTACGGGGAGTCTTATGGAAGTGGCACGCCAAGTGTACCCCTCCCAGCAAACGGAAATGCTTCCGCTAATCTTTTTTGGGGCATTTGGTTACCCAGAGTACCCAGGGGTTTCTAAAACAGAGCACGCTACTTTTTTTGTTTTTGATGATGATGCCACACGTAACTTACCTTTAGGTAAAAAGCACATGGCTTTCATGCTAAAGATGGATGAAAATAGCCCTGTGCGTGAGGCTTTAAAAGCTTCAGGGTTTACCGTGACAGACCAAGCAGGTTGGACTTTTGTATTCGAAGAAGGCGATGGGGTTTACACTTTTTCTAGTGACGAGGATGTAAAGCTTTTGGCTGAGATGAATAACGCGCCAATGTCTGGCGACTTCGAGGGTCGTTTTTACACGCAGTCCATGTTGCGCTGCCCTCATATGCGTGAGGCTTTTTTAACACGCACAGTAAGTTATCAGGTTGATGAGCAGGGGAACCTTATCTCAGACGAAAAGGGCGAGCCCATCCCTCTAAAGGGTAAAGTGGCCCCTAATTACGAGGCTTATATTAATGCCCTATGGGAGGAATTGGGCACAAGCGAATACTTAGGGTTTGAAATTGCTCTAGGTGAGGAGGCGATTGATTCTGCAGTTGTTTTAAAAGCTCAGCCTGGTACAGCTCTAGATTCTCTACTTTCTCAAGAAGTAGGGGGTACCGTTCCTTTAGCTCGTTTTCTGAGTGCAGATCAAATGCTTGCTGCTGTGGCAAAGTATGACCCTCAGGCAACCCAAGCTTATATTGATACTTTTTTTGACCGTGTAGCTAAGGCTAGCTTCCCGCCAGAGCGTGAGGGGCGCGTACGTGTGTTTCAGCATCACATTCGGCAGTTGAACCTCATGCATGATGGTACTCTCGTCTTTGCCGAGAATTATCGTGATGGGAAAGCCACTGTAGATTTCATGGAAGTACTTGGAGGAGATTATGATGATGCGTCATTGATTGAATCTCTAAAAACTATTTACACTGACTTCTTTAATAACTGGGCTCAGAAATTTGCTAAAAAGACAGGAACACCTTTAATTACTTTTGATTTTATTGAAAGTGCGTTTGAGGTGGAAGAGGTCCCTGTGCATAAAGTCACCTTTTCCGTTAACGAGCTTGATGGCCCCCCTGTCATGCTAGAAGAGCAATACTTTGCGATTGTGCGGGGGAGTTTTTTAAGCACCGTTAATCCTGCAGACATGGCAACTCTCATTCAAACGCTCCAAGCTCAGGAGGCTGTTTCGAATAATATGGGAGAGTCGTTCACCCTTAGGAATGGAGAGTTGCTTCAATTTACCTTTAATCTTAAGGAGTCTTTAGACTCTGTTAGCCGTTTAGCCTTTCAAGAATTTCCGGATAATTCCCCAGAGGCCATAGCCCTTCAGGAGGCAACCTTTGCCGCACTCGAAGAGCTCGAACTTGATCCTATCACTGGAGGAGTAGCTCTGGGCTCAGGCGAAGCAAAGGCATTTGCGCAAGTCTCTGTGCATAATATAACTGAATTAGTTCGCTTGATGCGAGAAATGGTGCTGAGCCAACCACAGCCTACGCAAATGCCCCCCATGATTGATGATAATTTTGACCATGGAGCTCCTTCGGTTAAGGAAACAAGCGAATGGCAGCAATAGTGACCGGTTTGCTTGATCAGATTCACGAGCTTACCGAAGCACGTGAGAGCCGCCCTGATTGGGATAGCTACTTTATGAGCATAGCGCTCTTGGTCGCTTCCCGCTCTGCCTGTGAGCGTTTGCATGTGGGGTGTGTCCTTGTTTCTGGGGGGGATTATAAAAACCGGATTCTTTCTACAGGCTATAATGGTTTTCTTTCTGGGGCTCCTCATATTTCTCGAGTGGAGGAGGACCACGAACAAGGAACCGTTCATGCCGAGCAGAATGCTATTGCTAATGCGGCTTTGCGTGGCGTTTCCCTTTTAGGGGCTACGGCTTATATTACTCATTACCCCTGCGTGCATTGTCTTAAGATTCTGGCTTCTGCAGGTGTTAAGGTAATTAAATATCATAAAGATTATAAGAATAGCCCTTTAGTGGAAGCTTTGGCGGAAGAGTCCCAGCTTAAGATAGAGCGCTTATAAGTATTGCTTAAACGTGTGTGAGCTTGTAGGCTCAATTTCACACATGCAAAAAAAGGACCCTTCAGAGCAAAATCTTGCTGGTTATCTGCTGGCGGCGCATCCTAGTCTGCAGGACCCCAATTTTATAAAATCTATAATTTTGATGGCGACCTATGATGAGGAGGAAGGGTCTGTAGGGGTTATTATTAACAGGCCTTTGAATGAGACTTTGGGCAGCAAAGCAAGTCATTTTGCGCATACGCCTTTAGCAGGTGTACCTCTGTTTATTGGAGGGCCTGTTGGGGTAGATCAAATCATTCTGACTGCCTGGCAGTGGATAGCCCCTGGCAATGTGTTTAAGTTCCATTTTGGAATAACCGAAGCTCAGGCTTGTGACCTTTTGGAGACAGACCCTCACGTACATTTACGCGGGTTTGTTGGGCATTCTGGTTGGACAACTGATCAATTAACTGAAGAAATAGAACAGCATACTTGGCTAGTAACTCCTGTTGACTCCCAAATTATTAAGCACAGTGTCCGGCCGAATATTTGGTTAGACTTAATCGCCTCCATTAGGCCTGAACTTATGCTTTTAGCTGCAGCGCCAGAGGATCCTTCGTTAAATTAACCTTAAAATCACTTTAACACAAAAAAACTTGTACTATGATGACTCAACCTTTGATGGAAATGAATCTTGAACGCCTTACTCAAGCCGCAACTCAAGCGCGCGGTCTTGCTATGGACGCAGTGACTGCTTGTAAATCAGGACACTTAGGCCTCCCACTAGGGGCTGCTGAAGTTGGTGCTGTATTATTTGGTCATAGCTTAAGCTATAACCCAGAAGACCCTCATTGGCTCAACCGTGACCGTTTTATTTTGTCAGCAGGGCACGGTAGTATGTTTTTGTATGCATGGCTACACCTCAGTGGTCATGATTTATCCCTAGAAGAGGTGCGTAACTTCCGTCAGCTAAACAGCAAGACACCCGGACACCCAGAGTTCTCTGAAACACCTGGTGTAGAGTGTACTACAGGCCCTCTAGGGCAGGGTGTCGGTAATGCTACAGGAATGGCTGTTGCTGCTAAGATGGCTGCAGCACGCTTTAATACCCCAGAGCACACTTTATTTGATCACCACATTATTGCTTTATGTGGAGATGGGTGTTTGCAAGAAGGTGTTGCTGCCGAGGCTGCCTCTTTTGCAGGGCACTTTGGTTTAGATAACCTCATTATTATTTATGATTCTAACGATGTGACTTTGGATGCTATGGCAGACAAAACACAGAGTGAGGATACTGCAAAGCGTTTTGAGGCGTATGGTTTTGATGTAGTGACTATTGACGGGCATAATATGACAGAGATTGACTCTGCGGTGCGTGCGGCTAAAGAAAACGACAACGGTAAGCCTAAGTTCATTATCGCTAAAACAGAAATTGGCCGTGGTATCCCTGAGGTTGCAGGCACAAATAAAGCCCATGGAGAAGCAGGGGTTAAATTTGTAGATGAAGCGCGTAAAGCACTCGGCTTGCCTGAAGAAAAATTTTACGTTTCTGAGGAAGTCCAAACTTATTTTTCTGAGCATAAGGCTGCTTTGGTTGAGAAATACAACGCTTGGGAAGAAACCTTCAAGGCGTGGAAAGAAGCTAACCCTCAGTTGGCAGCCTTGCTTCAGCAAGGGCTGAGCCGTGAGTTACCAGGCGGTTTGCTAGAAGATATCCCGAAGTTTGAACCTAAGAATAAAATTGCGACACGTGAGGCAGGGAGCCAAGTCCTCCAGCCTTTGGCTCAGGCGATGCCTCTTTTAGTCAGCGGCAGTGCAGACCTTCATGGTTCTACTAAGAACTTGATTAAGGAGGCTAGCGACTTCTCAAGCACGGACCCTATGGGCCGTAATATCTTCTTTGGTATTCGTGAGCATGCTATGGGAGCTATTGTAAATGGCTTTGGTTATTATGGTTTATTCTGGGCTTCTGGGGCGACCTTCCTGACCTTCTCTGATTACATGCGCCCTTCAGTACGTTTGGCAGCTTTGTCACACTTGCCAGTGAGTTTTATTTGGACGCATGACTCTGTTGGAGTGGGTGAAGATGGCCCTACGCACCAACCCGTTGAGACAACAGCTTCTTTGCGTTTGATCCCTAATCTTGATGTAATCCGCCCTGCGGATGCAGAAGAAACTGCTGGGGCTTTTTATGCAGCTATGGAGCGTAAAGATGGTCCTACAGCGCTTATTCTTACGCGCCAGGGTGTCCCTTCTCAGGATACAATTTTACCTCAGGACCGCCGTGAAGGCGTCCTAAAGGGAGGTTATGTTGCCAAGAAGGAGACTGGGTCCCTAGATCTTATCATTATTGCTACAGGAAGTGAGCTTCAGCATGCTATGGTTGCGGCGGATCAACTGGGTGGTTGTGTCCGTGTGGTATCGATGCCTTGTTGCGAACGCTTTGATGCCCAGACCGACTCTTATCGAGAGTCTGTTCTCCCTAAGGCTTGTCGTAAGCGTATTGCGATTGAAGCAGGGGCTACAGCAGCTTGGTATAAGTATGTTGGCCTAGATGGAAAAGTCCTCGGAATTGATCGCTTTGGTATTAGCGCTCCTGGGGATTTAGTCATGAAAGAGCTAGGGATGACTGCTGAGGCCGTTGAGTATGCTGCCAAGACAATGTAGTTATTGATATCTTTTTATTGCAGGCTGATCGTAAAGCCTTTGAAGCAGGCGGCTCGGGTGGAGCTTTGTGTAACTACCTCACGGATAAAGCTCTCCATATGCTCCTCAATTGTTTTTAAGAAGGCGAGGACTTCCTGTTCCTCGCCTTCGGCTTCGAGGGAGACTCTTCCGTCATCTAGGTTTTTGACGGTGCCGCATACAATAAATTCACTGGCAATCTGGCGCACTTTGTAGCGAAAGCCTACGCCTTGGACGTGCCCGCTAAACCAGGCCTGGAGGTAGAAGACATTATTATTCATCGCAATTGACACCCTAGGGTAAGTTCTGCTAAAGTTAAACTTATAATTTGATGAATCACTACAACGCAGAAAATTCTTCAGATAGCGATTGGGACGACAGAGGCCCGCTTGTCTGGGGAGAGCGTGAATGGCAACGCTACCTTAAGCATGTAGATACTGATGTTGCCCGCTTTATTACGCTTTATCAGAAGCTTAAGTATCGTCCAGATCATATGGATGAAGTCGCTCGCTTAATGGGGTGGGCGCGTCGTGAAGGGGGCTTTACGGATACATTTTCAGATACGGAAACGCCTTACTTTGATACGGAAAATCTTTTCCAGGAGGAAGAAGAGGATGAGCTTGTTGAAGTATACACAATTCATAAACACCCCTTGTATGTAATTAGCCGGGGCTTGAGTGTTTACTTAACGAAGTATTGGGAGCTACTGATGGAGCGTGACCAGGATCGTGTAGCGCGCGAGCTCTCTTGGGATTTTGTAGTGAACCTAAATGATGCAGAGCGCAATGCGATCCTAGCGGTTTATGCTCTAGATTTAGGGGATGCGTCCTTGCCGATTTGTATGCTTAAGCGTGCATTACGTTCATTGAATGCGACTTTGGCATGTCTACAAAAAATACCGGAAGGCCTTACGGAGAAGCAGCAGAATTTATTTACCTTCTTTGTTAAAGACGCGAGCATGGTTCTTTTCGATATGCGGGAGTTGTGGCTACATGTCATGCAATACTGCCGTGAAGAAAATAGCCGCCGTTCTTGACTAGGCTTTAGGTACATTATAGCTTCGATTCCTACTTATCTCTAAGTAGCATTATCCTTACCTTACTCTTTTTGTGTTATGTCCTCTATTGTTAAAAAGTTTCTTATGGCCATTACAGGGCTGATTATGGTGGGCTTTGTCCTTTTCCATATGCTGGGTAACCTCCAGATGTTCCAAGGTCCAGATGCTATTAATACCTATGCTCACTTTCTGAAGACCTTGCCACCTGCGGTGATGTGGGGGGGGCGCTTGTTTCTTTTAGCTGCTGCTGGAGTTCATGTAGCTACAGCAATTTCTTTAACACGTGAAAACTGTAAAGCCTGTCCGACGGATCCGGGGGTGAAAGAGCGCGTACAAGCAACGCTCTCCTCAAAAACAATGGCCCTTTCAGGCTCCATCTTATTGTTTTTTATTGTCTTTCATATTCTTCATTTCACAACGCACACAATCTTTCCTGTTTATAAGACCTTTATGACTGATCTAGATGGTCAGCAAGTCTACGACGTTTACAGCATGGTTATTTATGGGTTTTCTAATGCGTGGATAGCTACTTTTTATATCATTGCCATGGGGTTGCTCTGTATGCATCTGAGTCATGGTGTTAGCAGTATGTTCCAGAGTTTGGGCCTGCGTAATAACTATTGGCGTAAGACTTTTGATATCTTTGCGGCGCTGTATGGTTGGGTTATTTTTATTGGCTTTGTGAGCAATCCAGCCGCTGTTCTACTTTCTGAATACACTTCTTTAAATATCTTTCCTGTACAAGACGTACTCTTGAGGCTCTCATGAAACTTGACCCCAATATCCCAGAAGGCCCTTTACCCCAAAAATGGGACAACCATAAGTTTGATATCAAGCTCGTTAACCCTGCGAACCGGCGGAAATACAACATTATTGTTGTGGGCTCTGGCTTAGCGGGTGGGGCTGCTGCAGCTACGCTTGGTGAACTTGGTTATAATGTCTCTTGCTTTTGCTATCAAGATAGCCCGCGCCGTGCACACAGTATTGCAGCCCAGGGGGGGATTAATGCAGCTAAGAACTATCAAAACGATGGAGACAGTATCTACCGCCTTTTTTATGACACAATCAAAGGGGGCGATTTTCGTTCGCGGGAGGCTAACGTCTACCGCTTAGCGCAGCTGAGTGTTAATATTATTGATCAATGCGCGGCCCAAGGGGTGCCATTTGCACGTGAATATGGGGGGCTTTTAGCGAATCGTTCCTTTGGTGGAGCGCAAGTATCGCGTACTTTTTATGCGCGCGGGCAGACGGGGCAGCAGCTTTTATTAGGGGCTTATTCAGCCTTGAGTCGCCAGATTGGTTTGGGTCAAGTTAAGATGTATAACCGCCACGAGATGCTCGATTTAGTCCTCATAGACGGGCATGCTAAGGGTATTATTACGCGCAACCTTGTTACTGGAGAGATTAGCAAGCATACTGCAGATGCGGTTATTTTAGCAACGGGTGGCTTTGGAAACGCGTTTTTCCTTTCTACTAATGCACAAGGTTGTAATGTGACAGCAGCTTATCGTGCTTATAAGCGTGGGGCTGGGTTTGCGAACCCTTGTTTCACCCAGATTCATCCGACTTGTATCCCCCAGCATGGTGACCAACAAAGCAAGCTGACGCTTATGAGTGAGTCCTTGCGTAATGATGGGCGTGTGTGGGTACCAAAGCGCAAGGAGGATTGCCCTAAGGATCCTCGTGATATCCCTGAAGGAGACCGCGACTATTACCTAGAGCGTAAATACCCAAGTTTTGGGAATTTAGCCCCGCGGGATATTTCTTCGCGTTCGGCAAAAGAAGTTTGTGATGAAGGCCGTGGAGTAGGGCCTGGCACACGTGGTGTTTATTTAGACTTTTCAGACGCAATCAAGCGCTTAGGGCGCCATGTTATTGAAGAGCGTTATGGTAATCTCTTCGATATGTATGAGAGCATCACTGGGGAGAATGCTTACGAGCGCCCCATGCGTATTTACCCGGCTTTACACTATACGATGGGGGGGCTTTGGGTAGATTATAATTTAATGAGTAATATCCCTGGCTTATTTGTCTTGGGGGAGGCTAACTTTTCAGACCATGGAGCAAACCGCCTTGGAGCCAGTGCGCTCATGCAAGGCTTGGCAGATGGTTATTTTGTGATCTCTCATACAGTAGCTAATTATTTAGCTGAAGTGGGCGCGGGTTCTTACGATCCTGCAGATACAGCTTTTGCCCAAACAGAAGCTCAGGTGCGTAACCAAATTGATCACCTTCTTTCTATTAAAGGTGCGCGTTCGCCCCGCTCTTTCCACCAAGAGCTTGGGAAGATTTTATGGGAGCATTGCGGAATGGCTCGTAGTAAGGAAAGCCTGAAGACTGCGCTTGAGCTGATCCCTGCTTTACGCAAAGAGTTTTGGGAAGATGTCCGTGTGGTCGGGCAGGCAAAAGATTTTAACCAGGAGCTTGAGCGTGCGGGGCGTGTGGCTGATTTCTTAGAATTTGCAGAGATGATGTGCCATGACGCTTTAGACCGTGATGAGTCTTGCGGAGCACACTTCCGCACAGAGCACCAAACCGAAGAAGGAGAAGCTAAGCGTAATGACAAAAAATATGCCTACGTTGCTGTTTGGGAATATCAAGGAGAAGATCAACCGCCTAAGCTACATAAAGAACCCCTAAGCTATGAAGAAGTTGATTTTGCAACTCGCAGCTACAAATAAGGATTAAACATGAAATTAACTTTAAAGATTTGGCGGCAAGCAAACACGGAAGATCAAGGTAGATTTATTAGTTACTCTGTTGATGATGTGTCCAGTGATTCTTCTTTTTTGGAGATGTTGGATTTGCTAAATGAGCAGCTCGTTGCCAAGGGGGAGGAGCCTGTGGCTTTTGACCATGACTGCCGCGAAGGGATTTGCGGGATGTGTTCCTTGCGTATTAACGGACTCGCTCATGGGCCTGAGCGTGCTACAACTGTGTGTCAGTTGCATATGCGCTCTTTCCAAGACGGAGATACAATTACGATTGAGCCTTGGCGTGCCGCACCCTTTCCTGTGGTCAAAGATTTAGTTGTAGACCGTAGCTCTTTCGATGCCATTATCCAGTCTGGCGGCTTTATTACAGCGCGTACAGGGAGTGCTCAGGATGCTAATAGTATTTTGGTTCCTAAGTGCGATGCGGATACAGCAATGGATGCAGCTGCTTGTATTGGTTGTGGTGCCTGTGTTGCTGCTTGCAAGAATGCCTCAGCAATGCTTTTCGTAGCAGCCAAGGCCGCTCATTTAAATACCCTCCCTCAGGGGCAAGCCGAGAAGGACCGTCGAGTCCTTAAAATGGTCTCTACGATGGATGAGGCAGGTTTTGGTAATTGTACCAATTATGGTGAGTGTGAAGCCGTGTGCCCTAAGGAAATCTCCTTGGACTTTATAGCTAAGCTTAACCGCGACTATGGTAAGGCCAGTATCAAGGCTTTCTTGAGTGGTTCTGACGAGTAAGCTTTAGCTAATATTACTAGGCTCATTCTGGACTAAAGAAGAGGTGTTAGAGCCCTCCTCTTGTTGAATGGTGTTAATCCAGTCAGCCATGATTCGTAGCGATTCTCTTAGGTAAATGTCGAGGCTAGGGAGCTCCTCTTTCTTTGCTTTGCCTGCTTCTTCATCGGCGGCATCTTTAGCTTTTTTCATGGCCTTCTTGATAGCCTCTTTGTCTTTCTTTTGCTTTTCAGCTACCGCAAGGAGGATCTCCTGAGATTCGAAATTATTTTCAGCTAGAGCCTTGAGCTCTTCCTTCATTGCGTTACGGTGCTCATTCTCTTTTTTAAGCTTTTCCTTACGCTCTTCAAAGTTAAGTGAATAGGTTTTTCTCTCCTGCTTTTCTTTGAAGTAGTTGATGTGACGCTCTAGGTAGTTGAACTCTGGTAGGCTCTCTTGGCGCCTTTGACTTTCTAAGCTCAAGGTTGCTAGGAGCTCTTCATCTATTGGAGAGGTTAGCGCATCGATTGTTTCACTATAGTCCCACTTGACAGGGTCGATAGAATCCCAAGGCAGTGCATTGGGTAGGTCATCCTCTCCAATCGGGAGGTGGTCATTGATAGATGGTATTGCGATGTCTGCAAGGACGCCTCGGCGCTGGGTAGAGCTACCGTCAGGGAGGTAAAACTTCTGAATAGTCACCTTAGCTGCACCCATCTTAGGGCGGTTACGGCGGCTGAATAAAGAGCGGTCCATCTCAAAGAGTACCTGGACGGTTCCTTTTCCGTGGGTGCTTGTTTCTCCTACAATAAGTGCGCGTTTGTGGTTCTTAAGCGCACCGGCGAAAATTTCTGAGGCTGAGGCACTGTGTCGGGACACCAGCACAATCATAGGCCCATTCCAAGAGATCTTTTTATCCCTATCGATACGCTCATTCACTTGGCCTACGGTATCTTTTACTTGAACGACAGGCCCCGACGGGATGAATAAGCCTGTGAGGTCAATAGCCTCTTCGAGTAGGCCTCCCCCGTTTCCACGCAAGTCAACGATAAGCCCTTCGATGTTCATACGCTTGAGAGTATCGATAAGCTCTTCAACATTACGCGTAGTGCTGGCGCTTTCTCCCTTCATATCTGTAGGGCCATAGAACGTAGGTAGGGAAATTACCCCAATCGGGACGGTTGTTTCGCCTTGCTCTATTTCATAGAATTCGGCCTGAGCTAGGCTGAAAGTAAGCTTAATCGTACCGCGCTTAAGGATGACTTCTTTGCGGTCGGTAGGGTCTCCATCTGCAGGTTGAATGAGGAGTCTGATTTCGGTGCCTTCTTTGCCGCGGATGAGCTTTACGATTTTACGTAGCTTCATCCCAATAACGTCGACCATTTCTCCATTTCCGTCAGAAACACCTACGATTTTATCGGTAGGGTTGAGCTGTTTGCTGCGTTCTGCAGGGCCTCCTGTCATGAGCTCACGGATCACACAATAACCATCCTCTACGGCGAGGACTGCGCCAATACCCACTAAGGAGTTGCGCAGTGCGATGCTAAATTCCTCGAGCGTGTCTGCAGACATAAAGCTTGAGTGGGGGTCATACATGTGGGTGAAGCTGCTTAAGAAAATCTCTTCAACTTCAAAAGCTTCGATTTCTTCAAGCGCTTCTCGGATACGTTTGTAACGCTTTAGGACATTCTCTTTTGCAAAGCCGAGTTGCTCTTCGTAAATCTCTTGCTCACTTTTGGCTTCAGTATCTTCTTCAGTATCTTCTTCAGTGTCTTGGTCTGTTTGCTCTCCAGAGAACGCTTTGCTGCTGAGCATCTCGTTGAGGAGCTCGTATTTTAAGCGGCGGGTCCACAGGTCATCTGTTTCGGCGATCGTTTCTGGCCAGTCCTCTTCGTGGCGATCTGGGGTGTAAGTATCGTCTTGGGTAAAATCAAAGTCTTCTTCAAGGCGCTTCTCGATCCATTCGATGCGGTTATTTACCCGGTCACGGTAGGTCTCAAAAATTTCAAAGGCTGGGTAGAGATTCCCTTGTTGGCGTAAGTAAAGGGTGATGGAATTGGCGAAGCGGTCCTGAAAGCCAGTAATGTCAGACCTTAAGAAGAACAGTCGGTTGAAGTCTAGGTCGCTCATATAGTTCTTTAAGAACTCCTGAGCATCAATTTCAGACAAAGTTTTATTAAGGTAGTGGAGTTGCTCTAGGCTATGGACCAGGTAGCGTGTCTCTGTTTGCATCTTGGGTGTAGGGACCAAGAGGGGCGCTTCTTCAAGCGCTTCAGCGCTGAGGGGTTGGAAGGCAAACAAAAGCCCGAGAAGAGGCACATAGCGTTTGATTTTCATAATGTTTTAATAAGCTTTTCTACGGTGGTGCGCGTTTGAGTTAGGCCCTTGTGGTAGTGGGCCCAGAAGTCATCGCTTGTTTCAAATCCTAGCCACTTAGCTAGTACTTGCGATTCTTTCTCTAGCACATCTACGGCAGCAT
Organism: Opitutia bacterium UBA3534; assembly: GCA_002376875.1. Lineage (GTDB taxonomy): Bacteria > Verrucomicrobiota > Verrucomicrobiia > Opitutales > UBA3534 > UBA3534. The sequence goes on from DFOT01000010.1 coordinate 514,241, forward strand.
TTTTACTGCGTCTTAAGCACCGCTCCATATTACGTAGGAAATTATAAAATAATAAGAGGCTCTGACACAAGTCCTTAGAGACTAGGCTTAAGGAATCTAGTGATTCTAGGATATGGCGTGTGTTGGGGTTCTTGAGTTCTGGATATTGATGACAGTGCCGTAATTGCATCACTTGGGCTAAGAATTCAATATCTAGAAGCCCTCCAGGGCCTGCTTTGTAGTAGAGTTCTGGGTTTGTGGCGGCCTTTGTTTTTTCGATGTGTAGGCGCATATCCCAAATAGCTTTGACATCCTCTTCGGCTATTGCTTCTGAATACAGGAGTTTGTTATTAAAAACCCCAAATGTATGCTTGAGGGATTCTGGTCCTTTAATAAATCGGGCACGGGTAAGGGCTTGGCGTTCCCAAAGTTTAGCAGCGCCTTGGTGGTAGTCCTCTAAGCTCGAAGGAGTGCATACAAGAGGGCCATCCTGCCCATAGGGCCGTAGGCGTAGGTCTACTTCAAAGAGCTTCCCTAGTGGGTGGGTGGTTTGGAGTAACTGAATGAACGCCTTTGCTATAGTTGTGTGCTCCTCTTTATGCTCTTGGGCGATTAAGAGTAAGTCTAGGTCGGAGCCTAAGGTGAGCTCCTCACTCCCATACTTTCCTAGTGCAACCACGGCGAGCTCTCCATTCGGAGCTGCTTTTTTGAGGGCCACGTGTACGGCAGCATCTGCCAAACGAGTGAAGTTGATTTCGAGTGTTTGGGCAGGGATTTTATAAAGTAGCTCGCTAATGCATAGGCGGATTTGTTCAGCCTTTACATACAACCAAAAGTATTGGGAGAATTCTTCTCCTTGGGGGAGCTTTTGGATTTCCTGAAGAATTCTCTTAACAGGCTTTTGCCTGCGTGGGGCCTCTAGGATGACTTCCTCGATGATCTCAGGGTGTTTACAAAGGAGCTTCTGGATATAAGGGCTGCGGTCAAAGAGTAAGCAGAGGACTTTAAAGAGGGATGGATTAAGCGCACAGCTCTTAAAAAAGTGCTTACGCGTAATTCCATAGCTATCAATAAAGTGACTCACGGCTTTAAGCGTACTGAGTGGTTGGGCTAATTCTGGGAGTATTTGCTCGAAGTTGCCTGCTATGCCTAAGAATAAATGGATATGTTCTTGGGTGATGGCTTGTGTATCCCCACCAAGAATAAAGAAACGGATGACTTCTTGTGTGTTTTCATTGGTGCCAAACCAGGCCTCAAGCTGTTGCTTTAAGTTTGCTCGTAATTGCTTCTTGCTTAGGAAGAGGATCCAGTCTTGCAGTGATTCAACAGAGTCGGTGTGGGGGAGGAGGCGTTTGTAAATTTTTTGGACACCTTGGCGTACTTCATTTAGCTGAGTATGAAATGTATCCAGGCAGTCAAAGTCAAGGGTGCTGGCAATTAATTCTAGAGTAGCTGAAGAACTGGGAAGTGTGTGGGTGCGACGCTCCTCACGCATTTGTAGGCAATTCTCGAGCTTTCTTAGGAATAAGTAGGCCTCTTTAAGGAAGGTAACTTCTTCTTTAGGGAAAAGGTTATAGCGGTTCAGTTGGTTGAGTGCCTTGAGCGTAGAGACTGTTTGTAGAAAAGGGTACTTCCCCGCATGCAAGAGTTGTAGGGCTTGGGTCAGGAACTCAATTTCTCGAATACCTCCATAGCCTGACTTAATGTCTTTATCGAGTTTATGTTGGCCGACAATTTCGCGCTCAATGCGGACTTTATGCCCCGCGACCTCTTCTAAAAGTTTGGGGGGTGCAAACCGCGGATAGCGGAAGGGATGGAGTTCCTCGAGTAGCTCTCTGCCTAGGGCTAGGTTGCCGCCTACGGGGCGGGCCTTAACGAGTGCTAAGCGTTCCCAGGTGCGCCCGCGGTCCCAGTAGTACTTCTGGAGGGCTTCATAAGAGTGGGCGATAGGCCCGGCATCCCCTTCAGGGCGTAAGCGCAGGTCTACATTGTATAAAAAGCCTTGGTCCGTTTGTTTTTGCAGAGCCGTGCTAAGTTTTGCAAAGAAGCGGTGGAAAAACTCACTATTGCTAAGGCGGGACTTTTCATTACATTGCCCTTTCCCTTGGTAGAAGAAAATTAAATCAATGTCCGAGCAGAAGTTGAGTTCTTCTCCGCCTAATTTCCCTAGCCCTAGGATGCCGTAGCGTGCGGGCTTGTTGCGGTCTTCATCCCAAGGGGTGCCTAGTTGCTCAGTGAGGGCTTTCCAGGTGTAGGTGCAGGCTCGGTCTAAGCAAAACTCCGCCAAGAGACTGAGCTCATGCATAGAGTTCTGTACAGTGCTTAGGTTATTAATTTCTCGAAAGGCAATCCTAAGGCAAAGCGTCCGGCGGAATTGTTGGAGGGCTTTGATGAAGTCTTCTTCAGCCGTGAAATCTTTCTTGAAGGTGCTTTCCCATACGGAGGTGAAGGCACTAAAGCGAAAGTCTTCATCTTTATTGTGGGCCTGCGTGAGCCACTCCCAAACTTCTGGGTGGGCTTTTAGCCATTGGGTATAAACGGGGCTAATGCGCTCTAGGCGCTCCCGCTGTTGTTGCGTATTGCCAGCGGTTGCTTCAGGCGTCATTTCAAAATGTCTTTAGCCTGCTCTAGGATTTTCTTTTCCTCGTTGCTCAAGGCCCCAAATCCTTTGGAGTTAATTTTGTCGAGGATGCGATCTACCTCAGTGCGTAACACTTGGCGTGAACTCACGTTAACATTGAAAGGCTGTTTACTAAGCGGTGCCTTGCCCCGGTGCTGGAGCCACTTCGGTGCACTGATACGTGTGCCTGAGCCAAATAAAGAAAATGAATAACCCGACTGAAACGCCAAAAAACACAAGTACCCACCAAGCATGCCCCCTAAGTGTGCAGAGTTGGCAATAGCACTACGCCCGGGCAGTTCGTAAAAAAGAAAACCAAATAGCTCCATAGCAAGCAACCCAAGTGCTAGCCATTTAGGCTTAATGGTTAAAGGCAGGACGAAAAAGAGTAAGACGGTAATGGGCTGGTTGGGCTGTGAGCAGCAAAAGTAAGTAAGCAGCCCAAGTGCTGCAGCAGATGCCCCGATGAGCTCAGTGCTCGGGCGTTGCATACTGATCAGTAGCCACACAAGGCCACCTACAAGTGCTGCTGTTGTGTAAATAATAGCAAAGCGCTTAGGGCCAACTAGGGATTCTACCGCTTGCCCGATGAAGTAGACGATCAGCATATTAAACAGGATATGCAATAAGTCCCCGTGTAAGAAAGCGTAAGTGAAAAGTGTCCAGACAAAGCCTTGGGAGAGCGTTTCTGGAGAAAGCCCGAACAGATTGCTTAATATGGGGGAGTTAAACCATACAAAGAAGGCATTCTGCAGTACAAACACCACACAGTTGATAAGTAGTACCCATTTGAGGAGGGAAGCGGTTCCTGAGTGGTAGGAGCGTTGGGTCATATAAGGGCGATCATGAATCATAAGACCTCTTTATTAAAGGTAAATGAAGGCCCTTTGGCAATGCGGAATTCGTGGCCTTTTTGAGTCCCTATTCTCTGCTTGACAAACGGGAGGGGATTTTCAGAATGGTTGGCTCACGTTATGGCAGATAAGACTGAAAAATGGCCCGAAAATATCACCGGCAAGTTCTATGTAGACGAGCAATGTATCGATTGCGACCTATGCCGGGAGACTGCGCCTAAATACTTCACCCGCAACGACGACGGGGGGTATTCCTTTGTCCATAACCAGCCCACGTCCGAAGAAGGCCTCGAAGAATGTATGGAAGCCCTAGAAGGCTGCCCAGTAGAAGCCATCGGAGACGACGGCGAGTAGGTCGAGGCTTGATTGCCGATCCCTCTTGCGCCTCAGGGATTTACGTGCTAGGATAAATCCTAATGAAGAATGATGTCGTTGAGATAGGCATACGGGGGGTGATGCCTACGCCTAATGGGTGTGCGCTGTTTTTAGGCTCGGATGCTAAGACTTTTGTCATCTACGTGGAGGCCTCTATTGGGCATGCTATCTCTATGATAGTCAACGAAGTCCGTAAGGAGCGCCCATTAACGCATGACCTAATTGGCCATATGTTTGGGGGCTTTGGGGTTAGTCTAGAGCGCATTATTATTAATGATGTTGATAATGGGACTTTTTATGCTAGGATCATCCTCAAAATGGAAAATGAGCTGGGGACGAAGATCACGGAAGTGGATTCACGCCCGAGTGATGCCATTGTCCTTGCCCTCCAGGCAGGCAAGCCGATGTATGCAAATCGACTGGTTATGGATTCAGTCGATGATGTGACAGAGGTTCTAAAGAAATTAATGAATCAAGAAGGGGGCGAAGAGCCGCCAGAATTTTAATAAAGTAACATGGGGATTTTAGGGGATAAATTACCTGGGCCTTTAGCCGCAGGAACACCACTGAGCGCGTTGGCGCCAATGCAGGATGTAACGACTTTACCGTTCATGCAGGTTGTTGATCAGCTAGGGTCGCCTGATTATTTTTTTACAGAGTACTTCCGGGTGCACGTACACTCTACACTAGAGAAGTACATTCTAGACTCTATCACTGAAAACCCTTCAGGGCGTCCTGTGTTTGCCCAGCTCATCGGGGAGAACCTCGAATACATGGAGCGTACGGTTAAGGAGCTGATTAAGTACCCAGTCGCGGGTATTGATCTTAATATGGGCTGCCCAGCCCCCAAGGTGTACAAGAACAACGTGGGCGGAGGCTTATTGCGGGACGTCAACAAGGTCGATTCTCTTTTGGGGCATTTGCGTGACTATATCCCAGGGCTGTTCACGGTAAAGATGCGTGTGGGCTTTGAGGATTGGGCAAACTACGATGCCTTGCTGGCCCTGATCAATAAACACCAGGTAGATCTCTTGAGCATGCATGGGCGCACCGTAAAGGAAATGTACCGCAGTGAGGTGCATTATGACTTGATTAAGCATGCCGTCGAGTCGGTCAATTGCCCTGTTTTTGCCAATGGTAATATTACCTCGGCCAAGAAAGCAGAGTGGACGCTCAATTATACGGGGGCTGCTGGAGTGATGATTGGGCGCTCGGCCATTCGTAACCCATGGATTTTCCGCCAGGTTCGGGAACACTTCTTGGGGCAGGAGCTTTTTCAGCCCAAATTGAGCGATGTTTTTGGGTATATCCAGACCTTGTACGACCGTGTTGCTTGCCCGGGAGACTCTGAAACCCGCCGTACCGCACGGATGAAGAAGTTTGTTAATTTTGTAGGCTTAGGGGTAGAGCCAGAGGGGAAGTTTTTAAAGCAGATGCGTCGCACGGTAACGAAGGCTGATTTCTTCGAAGTCTGTGAGCGGTTTTGTTTAGGGGAGAATGCGGATAAGTTGTTTGCCCCAGAGCCGTATGAAAATCTAATTGCACGGCCTAGTTGCGAAAAACCCTTGAAGGCTTGCTCTCTGTAAGTCCTCTGGGGTATCGTAGAATTCTTATTAGCCTTATTTGTTTTAATAATGTCAGATCATAATAATATTCGTTGTGGAGTTGTGGGGGTTGGTTACTTAGGTCAGCACCATGCTCGTATTTATAATGATTTGCCCGGGTGTGAGCTTGTGGGCATTTATGATGTAGACGCTAAGGCGGCTAAAAAAGTAGCTGAGGCACACGGCTGTAAGATCTTTGATACACTAGAGGCCCTAGCTGAGGCGTGTGATGCAGTGAGTGTAGTAGTCCCTACTGATAAACACTGTGAGGTGGCTTTGCCGCTGCTCGATCAAGGCTGTCACTTGCTGGTGGAAAAACCTTTATGCAGTTCTTTGGCTGAGGCCGAGCGTATCCTAGAGGCCGCTAAGGCTAAAGAGGCGGTGGTGCAAGTTGGGCATATCGAGCACTACAACCCGGTTATGAGCTTTTTGGAAGACGCCGTGGATGACCCTCGGTTTATTACTGCGGATCGTTTAGCACCTTTCAACCCTCGGGGGACAGAGGTAGGCGTAGTGCTAGACCTGATGATCCATGACATTGGCATTGTCCTGCAGTTAGTACGCTCTCCGATTAAGAAGATAGAAGCTGTTGGAGTGAATGTGCTTTGCCAAACAGAGGATATTGCCAATGCACGCATTACCTTTGAGAGTGGTTGTGTGGCTAACCTTAATACCAGCCGCGTAAGCTTGAAGAAGCTGCGCGAGATTCGGGTTTTCCAGCCATTTACTTATTTATCCTTAGACTTTATGAATCAGAAGGGGCACTTACTGCGTAAAGTAGGTGAGGGAATTACAGGCCTCAAAAAAGAGGAGATCCCTATTGTAAAAGAAGAACCTTTAGTTTTAGAACTGTCTTCCTTTGTCGATTGCGTCCGTAAGGCTGCGGAGCCCAAGGTTGGGGCTGGCTTGGGGCGCTCAGCTTTAGAAGTTGCAATTACTATCACCGAGCAGATTCAGCAACAAATGCTTTCAGCCAAAGTATAGGATACTATGGAAGGGCTCGTACTAGAAAAAGATGCTTTAGCTGCACCTCAATTCACGGGGAGGCCTGACTTACTTGTGATAGCGGGCGAACACTCTGGGGACCAACATGCAGCGCGCATGCTGGCTCAACTCAAAAAGACACACCCTAAGCTCAATGTTTGTGCCATAGGGGGCCCCGAGATCGAAGCAGTAGGGACTCAATTGCTTTATGACCTAACGAAGGCTTCGGTTGTAGGTTTGGTTGAGGTACTTAAGCATTACGACTTTTTTAAGAAGCTCTTTAGCCTTGTGATTAAGTGGGTGCGTGAACACCGCCCGCGAGCGATTTGTTTTGTAGATTACCCAGGCTTTAACTTGCGCTTAGCAGAAGTACTTCACCAAGAAGGCCTCTCTCGTAAAGCAGGCGGAGATATTTCTTTGTACTATTATATTGGCCCGCAGGTTTGGGCTTGGAAGGCGCACCGTCGTTTTAAGATGGCTCGCTTCTTAGATGCTTTAGGGGTGATTTTCCCTTTTGAGGTAGACTGCTATAAGGACACCGCTTTACCTGTTTCTTTTGTGGGGCATCCTTTTGTAGAAGAGGGGTGCGAGCAAAAAATGCTTTATGATGAAAAGGGGCCTGTTTTGCTCTTGCCAGGGAGTCGCGTTGCAGCAGTGAAGCGTATCTTCCCGGTGATGCTAGCGACCTTCGAGCGCTTCCTGAAAAAGCGCCCTACTGAAAATGCAGTAGTCCCTTATCCTAATGAAGAAGTACGCAAGGTTCTTGAAGAGATTTTTGAAAAGAGGCGCAATACATTACGCGGGCACGTATACTTTGTAAAAAATAACCAAACCTTACGAGGGAAGGTTGTTCTAACTAGCTCGGGCACGATGTCTTTATTGTGCGCCTTAGCGGGGATTCCTGGAGCAATCGTATACCGCACGCACCCGCTGACATATTTACTCGGGCGGCTTATGGTTCGCATTAACTATTTAGGAATTGCTAATTTGCTTTTAGATAAGGCCATTTACCCAGAGTATATTCAAGGCAAGGCTAGCCCCCGACGTTTATTAAAAGTACTGATGCGTTGTTTGGAGGATCCAGATGCCCAACAAGAAGCGTTTGATGCCTCTCAGGAGATCTACAGGGTTTTAACTCAGGAAGGAGATAAAACGGCTGGCTCTTGGTTGGGTGATTTACTTGACGAAGACGCCATATGAGCGTCATTTAGGTTTACCCAGAGGTACTCAGCTTTTTCTGTGAGGACTGCTTGGCACTTTTGGAGCTCACTTGCACGTGCTTTTTGATTTTCTTGGGCAATTTTTGCTAGATCGTCTAAGTTATAAAGGTATACGTTCGATAATCTTTCGATGCTTGATTCAAAGTTACGAGGCACAGCAAGATCGATTAGGAATAGAGGCTTATCGGTACGTTGGTTAAGGATAGGTTTCAGTAGCTTTTGGGTAAGGATGTGTTTCGCAGCACCACTGGCCCCTATGATAATATCAAAAGAGTCGAGTTGTTGGGGGACTTCAGCAATACTAAGGGCCTGACCCTCGCTGAGTTGGGCTTGTTTTTTGGCATGGGCTAGGTCTCGGCTGGCAACTGTGATGTTATGCCCCCCTCGGCTCTTGAAGGCCTTAACGACTTGTTGTCCCACCTCACCAGTACCTAGAACAAGGATCTTGCACTCATTAAGGTTTTCAAAGATGCGTAAGGCTAGGGTTGTGGCTACGTTCCCTAAGCTCACTTGCCCTCGGCCAATGTCTGTATTTGTGCGAATCCATTTTGCAGCCTGGAAGCTTTTTTGGAACAGGCGGTTGAGAACCGGACCCAAATACGAAGCTTGCTGGGCATTTTCAAAAGAGTTTTTTACTTGGCCTAAGATTTCTGTCTCTCCGACCATTTGGGAGTCTGTTCCAGAGACTACCTCAAAAAGATGTTTCACTACGGCAAGGCCTTCTTTCCAGATGCTATAACGGCTGAACTCTTCTTGCGGGAGTGTGTTAGTTGTGCAGAAGCAGTCGAGGAGGTGGTTTTGTAAGCTTTTTGTTCTGTGAGCAAATCCGTAAATTTCTACACGATTGCAAGTGTTTAATAGTAGGCATTCTTCAACCTGAGGGATCTGGTAGAGTTGGTTATAAAGCCTTGCAGAAGTGTCTTTATTTAGAGCAAAGCGCTCACGTACATGCAGGGGGGCGACATGGTGAGAGCTACCTAGGAGGAAAAGTGATTTTTCAAGGGGTGTATCAGCCATGGTGGGTATAAGGCGGGATACCTCGGGCATGCAGTCCACGGTTTAGGGGCCATAGGGCAACTAGGGCTAAGATAAACAGTAAAAGGCATGCTTTACAAAAAACACCCGGGTGTAGTTGTTTGTAGTGCTTAAGGAGTAGTAAAAATAAATAGGCAGCCCAAATGGTCCAAGCAGCAATGAGCTTAGGCAGCGTAATGACATCTTTGGCTGCAAACCAATTCATGCTCCCCAAAACAACAGCCATGCTTAAGATGATGACCCCCACATGCAAAAAACGGCTGCTGATCGCATCGAGTTGCTTAAGCGAGGGAAGGTGACTAAAGAGCATGTGCCCCCGTTTAGCACTCAGGCCATAGTCTTGGATGAGATACATGAGTGCTGTGAGTGCTGCTAGGCTAAAAAGGCTATAGCTAAAAATAGCCAGGGCCGCATGGAAGGGGATCCATGGGTTGTTCATGAGGGTAGGGGTGAACGCATAGTCCCAGCTGCTGGCTTGTAGGGAAATGGTTCCGAGTAGTGCTGCAAGCCCAGTACCAAAGAAGCTTAGCAGCTGCATTTGTGTGACGGCTCTAAAGATGAGAACGAGCACGACAGCTAACCACCCGATTACCTGGAAAATTTCGAAGGGGTTACTGAAAGGGAGTGATTGGGTGGAGAGCCCTCGTAGGTAGAGGCCCCAACTATGGAATAAGAACCCACTATACAAAAGGGGCCGAAACAGAAGATTATCCCAGTTTTTATCTTTGATGAGTGCATAGAGCTTTGTGCCGAATGCTGCGAGGTAGAGCAAAGCGCTAAGTCCTAATTGAGATCGTGCTTCTAAAAGAAAAGAACCCTCCATGGTACTTGTATGATAAGCACTTAGCTTAACACAGTGTGCCTTTGTCTTCTAGTCTTTTTTGGGGTATTGGTTAGGCCTAATAATCTTGACTTAAATCTCATAAAATACACTCTCCATGGACGCACGTCTTTTTAAGGAAGCGTGTGTTAGCTTTCTGCCCTTAAGCGATATTTAAATGTCAATTAATCTTAAAGACTCTCTAAATCTTCCTCAGACGCATTTTCCGATGCGCGCTAACTTGGTGGCCCGAGAAGCCCAGTGGATCGCCAAGCGCGAAAGCACAAAGCTTTACGAGCGTATCCAGGAAAAAAATGCTCAGGGCACGACATTTATTTTGCACGATGGGCCTCCTTTTACCAATGGAGATGTTCATATTGGTACGGCGCTGAATAAGATCTTAAAAGACATTGTAGAGCGTTATAAGTCTATGCGAGGGTATCGTACCCCTTACGTTCCTGGGTGGGACTGCCATGGGCTGCCCATTGAACATAAGGTTATGCGCGAGCTGCGGGCTAAGAAGCAGGACCTCGATCCTTTGCTCTTGCGCAAAGAGTGTGCTGCTTTTTCTGCGCGTTATATCGAAAAGCAACGTTCCCAATTTAAGCGCTTAGGCGTCTTGGCTGACTGGGATGCAGAGTACAAAACTATGGACTCAGACTATGAGGCTGAGATCCTTAGAACGTTTGCTTCTTTTGTGGATCAAGATTTGGTATACCGCAGCAAGAAGCCTGTGTATTGGTCTATCCCCTGTGAAACTGCCTTGGCTGAGGCTGAGATCGAGTACAAGGAACACAAAAGTGAGTCTATTTGGGTACCTTTCCCGCTTGCAGGCGAAACTTGCGAGAAACTAGGGATTACAACCCCTTGTAGTGTTGTTATTTGGACGACAACACCATGGACCTTACCGGCTAATCGTATGCTAGGGGTTCATCAAAAGCTTACCTATGTAGTCGTAGAGCACCAAGGTAAAGGCTTTGTTGTTGCTAAAGAATTGGCGGAATCTTTCATCAAAACATGTGAGCTTGACGGCGCTTCTTTAGGTAAAGAATTTCTTGGAGCAACGCTCGAGAACCTCAAGGCACAACATCCTTTTATTGATCGAGAAAGCATCTTTGTTTTATCAGAGTTCGTAACTACTGAAGAGGGATCTGGTTGCGTTCATATGGCTCCAGGACACGGTCCAGAGGACTATCTTGTTGGTAAAAACTATGGCGTTGAGGCATATTGTCCGCTGAATGACCAAGGGGAGTACCGTAATGATGGAGAGATTCCTGAGGCTTTGGTGGGGCTTGCGGTTTTAGATAAAAACGGGAAGTCTCCAGCTAATAAGGGTGTTTTGGCCCTACTTGAACAGAAGCAAGCCCTTTTACATAAAGAAACAATCCAGCACCAGTATCCTCATTGTTGGCGTTCCAAAACGCCTGTGATATTCCGTGCAATGCCGCAGTGGTTTGTTGCCTTAGATAAAGAAGGTAAGCGCCAAACGGTTATGGATTCTATCGAAAAGGTAAACTGGATGCCACAGTGGGGCCAGAAGCGTATTTCTGGAGCTGTAGAATCTCGCCCAGACTGGTGTATTTCGCGTCAGCGTTCTTGGGGGGTTCCAATCCCTGTCTTTTATGATGAAGAGGGTAATGCACTGTTGGATGCTGCAGTGATTGAAGCGATTGCGCAGAAGGTTGAAAAACGCGGTACTGATTTGTGGTATGAAGCCTCCGCCGAAGAGCTTTTGGAAGGGGTTACACTGCCGGATGCATTTGCCGGAAAGTCCCTCAAGAAAGGGATGGACACTTTAGATGTGTGGATTGACTCAGGCTGTAGTCACCGCGCAGTACTTAAAAAGCGACCTCAGCTCCAGTGGCCTGCAGATCTTTATTTAGAGGGGAGTGACCAGCACCGTGGGTGGTTCCAGTCCTCTTTGTGGACTTCTCAGATTGCAGATGGGGATGTTCCTTATAAGTCTATCATTACGCATGGTTTTGTTGTCGGCGGAGATAAAAAGAAGATCTCTAAGAGTGATGGCAAGCCCCAGACTGCAGATTCTTATATCAAGCAATACGGTGCGGATGTGGTTCGCTTGTGGATCGCTTCTGAGGATTACCGCAATGACATTCCTTTGTCAGACGATATTTTAAAGCAGGTTGTTCAGACTTATCGTACCATCCGCAATACCTTGCGTTTCCAATTGGGTAATTTGTGTGATTTCGAGTACGAGGTGCATGCTCAGCCGTTTGATAAGCTCGAAGGGATTGACGCTTGGGCCTTGCATCAAACAGCAGACCTTATCGAGGCGGTAACCCAAGCTTATGAGGAATATCAGTTCCATAAGGCTTATCAGTTAATTAACCGCTTTTGTGCGGTAACGCTCTCGGCAATTTATCATGATATCTTAAAGGATAGGCTGTATACCTTTGCTCCTGAGTGGACCGGGCGTCGTGCTTCCCAAACCGTCATTTACCATGTTTTCCATACGCTTCTGAAGCTTCTTGCCCCGATCCTGAGTTTCACCACAGATGAGGCGTTTGCTTACTTCTATACTTCTGAAGATTTCTCAGAGCGTTCAATTCATCTAGAATCATGGCCTGAGGTAGACCCAGCGTGGCGTAACTCTCAAGTGACTGAGGAGGTCAATGCGCTGCTCAAGTTTAGAGATTCTGTTAATGAAAAGCTGGAAGAAGCTCGTCAGAGTAAGCTACTAGGGCAGTCCATGGATGCACAAATTGTTATTCGTGGGGCTAAGGATGATGAAGGCTTTAAGCTGCTCTCTCGCTACGAGAAAAGCCTTCCAGAATTTTTTATTGTCTCTCAAGTTGTTTTAGAGGCTGAGGCAACAGGCGCTCCTATGCCTGAGGTGAAGCACGCAGAAGGTGTGCGTTGCCCTCGTAGTTGGCGCTGGGTTCCTGAGCTAGTAATGGCCGAGCCTTACGGTGAAATTTCCCCACGTTGCCGGGATGCCTTGTTAATGCCTGAGAAAGACCCTAGTATTTCCTCTCCCTAAACACCTCTAATTCATTTATTTAAATTTGCTATGCCAATGACAAAGAAAACCCCCAAGAAGAAAGTGGCTAAAAAGGCAGCCATTAAGAAGAAAACTAAGGCGCCTGCAAAGAAGGCTCCCAAAAAAGCGCCTAAAGCCAAAAAGAAGGTGGCTAAAACCAAAGTAGCAAAGAAAAAGGCACCTGCCAAAAAAGTAGCGAAGAAGGCTCCTAAAAAGGCCGTTAAGAAGACGGTAAAGAAAACAGCTAAGAAAGCTGTCAAAAAGACGGTCAAAAAAGTTGCCAAGAAGAAGGTTGTTAAGAAAAAGGTCTCAGCACTCAAGAAAGTGGTAAAAGCAGTCAAAAAGGCGATTAAAAAGGTTGCTAAGAAGAAGGCACCCGTTAAAAAGAAGGCCGCTAAAAAAACACAACTCAAAAAGGAGACTGCTAAGCCTGTTAAAAAAGCAGTTGTGGCAGCTAAAGCTCCTAAAAAGAAAGCCGTGAAACAAACTACAGATAAAACGAAGAATATTTTACTAGAGGCACGTAAGCGTACCAAGACACCTTCTATTTTTAAGGTGCGCTCACGCAAAAATACGCCCGTACTGTTCACCTTAGAAGATGTTCGAGGCATCTTAGAGACAAAGAAAACCTCTGAGAAAGAGGAAAAGGCGGTTGTTTCAAAAAGTGTAGCCAAAAAGAAGAAGGCAGCTTTAGTAAAAGAAGAGAAGCAAGTCGTCAAAAAACGTGTTTTGGGGGCAGCCTCTGTTACGGATATCTTAGGGTTTAACCCAAGTGCTAAGAAGAGTAAGCCCACTCAAACAGAAGACGAAGCTAAGCGTGTTCCTGAGAAATTTAAGAAATACTATAAGGCATTAATTCAATTGCGTACTCACGTAATGGAAGGGCTTGAGGTTCATACTCAGGAAACACTCAAGCGCTCAAGCAAAGAAGATGCCGGTGACCTTTCTGGTTATGGCCAGCACATGGCGGATGCAGGGACCGACAACTCTGACAGAGATTTCGCACTGAGCCTTGTGTCTTCTGAGCAAGAAGCTTTGTTTGAGATTGAAGAGGCCATCCAGCGTATTTTAGCAGGCGAGTATGGTGTGTGTGAAATCACTGGTCAGCCTATTGCGAAGGACCGCTTGATGGCAGTGCCTTTCACGCGTTATTCTTTGGCAGGACAACAGGAGTTGGAGCGCACGAAGAAGACCAACCAACGGGGAAATGCTTTCTCTGAAGTGAGTGTTGAAGAAGCCGCTCGTTTTGGTGATGAAGACTTTGAAAACTAAGTTTTCATCCATCTATACCGGTATTGGGTCTTATAAGCTCTTCTGGGGGATTAGTATATCCCTACTTCTTTTAGACCAGTTGTCCAAGGCTTGGGTGCGTACGTCTTTGCCTTTGAATGCTCCAGGTATTCATGTGATTGATGGGTTTTTTAGTCTTATCTATGTCCATAATACTGGAGCCGCTTGGAGCTTGTTTGAAGGGCAAAGTTACTTCTTGGCCTTGCTGGCCGTTGCTGCATTAGGGTGCATGTTTTATTTTCGCGAGATTCTCGAATTAGAGCGGGCTTCTATGCAATTATTATTTGGTCTCATTTGTGGAGGCGTCGTAGGTAATCTGATTGATCGCCTACTGTACGGGTATGTGGTTGATTTCTTAGACTTCCAGTTGCCTGGTTATCATTGGCCTACTTTTAATATTGCTGATTGTGGTATTACCGTAGGGGTAGCTCTTTACATTATCTATAGTTTCTTGGGCAAGGAGCAGACGCAGTAGCAGGGGATCTTGTCAAATTATTGGGGTAGAGTATATTGCTCTATTAATATATTAGGTTTTTGTTGTAGGTTCCTTTATAAATAGCTAAGATAGCTCAACACGTAGCACTTATGTTTTCAGGCAATAGAGTATACCTTGCTTTCTGGCTCGGCTTGTTTTTCTGTTTTACCACTGCACCTTGGGTCGCTTTGGCAAAACAAGAAGGAGATTTAAGTCGTTACCGTGCCCTTAAGGCTGAAGCAGAACAACTATACGACCAAAAATCTTATACCCTGGCTAGTATCAAGTTTGATGCTATGGCAAAGTTCTCTTTGAGTCCTGATGAAGAGATAGAAGTTAAGTTCCGTCAGTATGATGCTCAGTGGCGCGCTTTGGCGAGTGTTTGGCAAAAAGATGATAGCCTTATTGTTATTGCTCGTGAATCTTTAGAGGCTTTAGCTGCAAATCTGGTAATTACCGAACGTAAGAATGAGCTTTGGGCACAAATAGAAGAATCTTTAGGGGATTCTTTTTTATTTTCTCAACAATACCGAGACTGGGAGAGAGCCTGGGACCATTACGAGCAGGCTTTGAGCTTTTGGGCAGGATCTACAGATTTAGCTAAGGCTCAAGAGTATTATTTAAATATTGTATTCAAGGTTATGGGAAATGCAGGGGCGCACTCTGCTTATGATGTTAACTACTGGAAGAACTGGCTGCCTGTCTCTGTGATTGAGGATGCCTTGAAGATTGCTCGCTCTGCTCAGGAACAATCTAAGATTCATTACCTAATGGCCATGACTTTGAAGTTCCAAGAAGGCAATGATGATGCTTATTTGCGTGTCCGAGATGAGTTCGAGAAATGCTTGGCTATTGGCAATACAGTAGAGTGGTATGACGATGCTTTATTTCATTATGCCCATTGGATCCAAGAAAATGGAAAATCTTATTTCAACGAGGAGGGGCAGTGGAACGTCCGGCCTGACTATGAGAAGGCTTTGCAGCTTTATGAGGATTTCTTGAGAGTCTTCCCGGAAGGAACTTCTTTATACCGAAAAAGAGTTCAGGAAAATATCGAAGCGATTACTGCGGTACAATTAGCGCTGCAGGTAGACAGTTTCTTTTTACCTGGCTCTGAAATAGAGTTTTTATTGCGTTGGCGTAATGTTAAGGAAGTGGACCTTAAGGTTTATCCTGTGGATCTTACTGAAGATGTTTCTTTTGAGGGGGAGGCTAAGGGCCATTGGTATCGTGAGGTTAACCTGAGTGGCGTTAAGCCGGTATGGTCTAAATTAGAGGCGTGTCCGCCAGAGGCCCCTTATATGGAGCAAGAGCATAGGATTGTTTTACCCCACAAGTTAGGTCCAGGTGCCTATATAGTAGAGGCAGTTGCACAAGGCTATCGGGCTCGTAGTTTCTTGTTGATTACCGAGGCTATGCTTGTTGCAAAAGTGACTCCTACGAAATTATTAGCTTACTTCTGCGATGGGGAAAATGGGGAGCCTATAGTACGTTCTAAAGTTGGGCTATGGGGGCGCTTAGCGAGTGATCCTGAGCATTGGCGTTTTTTTGAAGGAAAAACAGACAAATCGGGTATTTTTGTTTTTAATTTAAAAGAAGGGGAGGAACTAAGCCAATTTTTTGTAGCGGCTAATTCTGGTGTCATGCAAGCTTTTGCACAGAGTAAAAGTGCTGAATCTCCTGAACTAAGCACGCTTAAAGTATATGCTTATACTGACCGACCTGTGTATTACCTCAAAGATAGTGTGCGTTGGAAAGTAATGCTAAGAAATTATGAGGATGGTATTTATGGACAACTTTTAGATACGCCTTTGCGTTATGTGATTTATGATCCTCAGGGGCAAAAGATCGTTGAGTCAGAAGTACAGCTCAACGAGTACGGGTGTGCATGGGGCTCCTTAAAACTTCTTCAGGATATGTCTTTAGGTACTTATTCGATACAGTTCTGGGATGAGCAAGGAGGAGCCTGGCTTGATAAGGAACCTTTCTTTGCTCTAGAAGAGCGACGCTTACCTGAGTTTAAAATTGAAATTAGTACATTTAATGAAGAAGGCCTTGAAGAAGCTTCTTTTCGTATCGGAGATCTTATCAAAGCAACAGTGCACTCTGAGTATTATTCAGGAGGAGCTGCCAAAGATACCGAGGTAGAAATTATTGTAACACGCAGGCCCTTTACTATCATTCCTCATGTAGAAGGTGATCTTGGGTGGGAATCTCGATACGGAAGCAGTCAAAAAGTAGAGGTTAAAAAGCTGAAAACCGATGCTAAGGGGAATGCAAATTTTAGTTTTCAGATCCCTGCTTACCTAAAGCGTGACTATGAGTACACTATACAAGCTCGCTTGATGGATGATGCGCGCTATGAGAGTCTAGAAACTCAGAAGATACGTGTGACTCGAACTCCTTATCTTGTTGCGTTAAAAACGCAGCGCAAACTTTACTCTCCGAATGATCGTGTTGCCCTCAAGCTCCAGGCTTTGGGTCCTTATGGTAAGCCAAAAACAGTCAGTGGTACTATTACTCTAGAACGAGAAGCTTGGAAGGAAGTTCATGTTGATTACAAAGGGCGTAAGATAGATGGGAAGACCTTTCATCGCTTAAAGCGTAATGACTTTACACGCTCTCAAGAGTATAAGCTGCAGTCGAAGGGATATGAGCCTCATTTGATTCAAGAGCTTGAAATAAAAACGGATGAACAGGGTGAGGCTACTCTAGCATTTGATGTTCCTCGTGAGGGACTCTATCGGGTAAAGTGGTATAGTGACGATGAAGGCGCTCAGTTGTCTGTAGAGGCAGAGGCTTTATTTTGGGTGGCTGATCAAAAAGCATTAGATGTTAATGTGCATGATCACTTAGCTATTATTACAGATAAGTCGAGGGTTAGTATCGGAGAGAAGGTGCCCGTGTTGTTAGTTTTTCCTGATGCTAATCAGCATGCACTGATTTGCTTCCAGTCTGATGATGTGCTCGACTGGAAGGTTGTGGGCTCTGACGGTTGGGCTGCTTTTGTAGAGCTAGAAGTCCCCAAGACTATCTACCCTAATCTCACACTTGAAGCCCTTCTTGTGTCAGAC
>DFOT01000003.1 GCA_002376875.1 Opitutia bacterium UBA3534
CACGCCAACTATCTCCGAACGCCCGAGAGACAAGGGTAAGGAAGAAGAGGTAGAGGAAGAGAGCGTAACTTCAACTACAAGTAGTAGCTCGAGTTCTAGTAGCACGTCGAGTAGTAGTTCTAGCAGTACGTCGAGTAGCTCAGTGCATGATATTCGTAGGTATGCTGAACGTAATTCCCGGAATAAAGGCAAAGAAGAGGAAGTTGAGGCTGTAGAAATTAAAGACTCATCTGTTGCTGTTTTTGCTGAGGAATTTGGAAACCAAGCGTCTGGCTTAGCTAACCGTATGGCAGATGGATTGGCAGGGATGGTCATTGAAGGCGGTTTGGCGCTTCGTGATGCATGCATCATTACCAAAGATGCAATCAATGGTGAGTGTACTGCTGAGATGAAGAGTAAGACGTTTGCCGACGGAGTCGAACGCGAGACAGTGCTTGGAGTGCTTGATCAGGATATAGCAATTGATACCTTACGCGGAGCTCTAGCAGCAGTAACCGGTGGCGCCTCTATAGCAGGTGAAAGTATGTATCACGCGGGAGTAGCTATCGGCAAAGGAGATGCAGAGGGCACTCAAGACGCTCTAGCAGGAGCAGCGCTTGGCCTGGTAGTGACTCGCGGAGTATTAAAAGCTAAATCCGCCCCGAATAGTAGTTCAAGTAAGTCCGTGACAAGCCGCAGTACAGTTCAAAAGAGCAGTCAGCAAAAGGTGAAGCCTAAGATGAATGGCTCGAAGCGCAGTGCCGCCCCTAAAACTAGGGCTAGCGCAAGAGCTGAAAGAGGCAAACTAGAGGCTCCTAAAAATAAAATAAAAACTCGTGGAGAAGCTATTCCTCAGTTAACGGATGTAGGACTTAATGAGCCTGTTAAATTAAAGCCTTTTATGAAGGCTAGGATTAATAAGTGGGCTAATAAAAGAAATAAATATCTTAAAAAATGGAGAGAGAAAGACTTGTCAAATGTGCCTGCAGAAACACGAAAGTTAGTGAAGGGTAAGGTTGATAACTCTGTGATGAGAAATATGAATCCAGATGACTTTGCAGGCTATGCAAAGGAGATGGAAGGGGCAGTAATTCCCAAGGAAAAAGGTGGCTATTTCAGTCATAAGACGGAAATTATGGAAGCTCGTGACGCCATGCTTAAGAGAAGAGAAAGTATTGAATTAAGGTTAGGTAAGCTTGCGGATACACCAATGAATGCTGTTGAGCGTTCAATTCTTAGTGAGAAATTGAGTGACTTGGGATCTTTGTTAAATTATGCTGGAGAATTAGTAAAAATTATAGAACCAAAATGAGTGAGTCATTAAATAACAATGAGTTTGATAAGGTTTTTAGTCCTAAAGAAGTGGCTGTTCTCTTTGAGAGAGCAAAGGAAGCTGAATTAGATGAAGAAGGGTGTATTTTGGATTCAGATCTAGATAGAGATCTGTCGCTTGCTATTATAGACACTGGAAAGCAAAAATATTATCAGTTCGAAAAAGAAGTTTGGCCGTACTTAAAGTCCCGGGATGAAGGTTTGATGGCAGAAGCTATTCTTACACTAGGATTTAGGTCACGATTACATGTGCCAGAATTCCGAGATGTAGCTTATGATATTTGGAACAACTACGAAGAACAAAGTGAATGTTCCGATATACGCAGAAGTGCTTTGTCTGCCTGGTGTACTTATTATGAGCTTTCTAATGACAAAGAAGCCTTAGCTATTTTATATAAGGCCCTGACAAAACATCTTGTTGTTGATATGCGATCACAAGCTTATCGAGGTATACTTACTACTTGTGATGCTTTTGAGAAACCTGGAGAATTTAGGGAGATTTCAGAAATGGCCCATAAAAGATCTCACGACTATCTAAACCAAAATATCGACTGGGAGCGCGTGCATAAGCTAATGAAGCAATATGCGCCTGAAGTAGAGTTAGTGGATATGGATCAGTTACCTGAGGATGGGTGAGTTGTGTGTAAATGAGGATATTATAGGGAGGAGAGTTTTATATGTGGGGGTACCATGAGGAGCCGGATTTTGATAAAATAGATGAAGTCTTTGAAAGAGGAAGGGCTGCGCAGCTTGATGAAAATAATCGCTTAGTGGCTGGTTCTTTGTTACGTGACCTACATGGTGCTATTTCCTATGTGGGAAAGCATGGCTATCGCCAATATGAAAAAGAGATTTGGCCGTACTTAAAATCTGAGAAAGAAGATCTAGTAGTTCAGGCTATTCTTACACTAGGTTCTACGTCTCGCTTTCATTTGCCTGAGTTTCGTGATGTAGCCTACGATATTTGGAAAAATTATGAAGATACAGAAGAATTCAATGATAGCTCTTTTATAAGAGAGACAGCTCTTGGCGTTTGGTGTAGTTATTACAAGAGTACATACGATCAAGACGTTTTAAAAATTTTGTATAAATCATTGCTTGTTAATAAAGAGGTTGGCTTTAAGAAAAGAGCTATGATTGGTATGTTTGAAGCCTTTGATTCTTTGAAGATGCTTGAGAAAAACGGTAAAGTTCCAAGAAGTGTAAACTGGGAGTGTATAAACAAATTGATGAGTCAATATGCTCCTGAGGTAGAGTTAAAAGATTTAAAAGAATTAAATATGAAAGAGCTGCTTGAAGAATATCAATATAAGGAAGGGTAGCTTTGAAGAGTGCTTAGAGGATGCAGTCGTTTTTATTAAGAAATCAAGTTTTTCATGTTAATCTAATAATAAATAAAAAATAATAAATTATGTCGTTTTCAAAATCAGCATTAAAAGGGGAGGCTAAGCTATGGAAGGTGTATGTTTTCGGTTGGCCTATGTCTTATCTCGCAGCAATGTTTGCTGCAGCACCATTTGCTTTTTTAGCAGAGTCTTCAACTTTAAGACCCGTAGCTTTATTGGCACACGTGCTTACTATACTCATATGCCTGGGAATTAGTTTTGGGTGGTTCTGGGCTCTTTATAAGTGTTTGAACAATACTAAGTTCATTCCTCTTCGATGGCTGTCGTTAGCTTTAATTGCTCTCTATTGCATTGTGATGGTCCTTGCAGGAATAGGAGCAGTGATTATGGGGGTCGTCTCGCTTTTCTCTTGAGGTATTCCTATCGGAAGAAAAGTGGTGCGAGGGTGGGCTGGTCTTGCAGAAGGAAATAATATAAATCCCCGCCTAGCAACTAACCCCAGCGGCATAGCCGGAGCTCCAGGCCCATTGGAAGTTGTAGCCGCCTAGCCATCCGGTTACGTCTACGACCTCCCCGATGAAGTATAACCCGGGGACTTTTTTACTCTCCATGGTCTTTGAAGAAAGTTCGTTGGTATCTACACCCCCTGCGGTGACTTCTGCCTTATTATAACCGCCGCTGTTGCTAATCGGGGCGGTGAAGTTATTCACCCGCTCGGCTACGGTTTGCACGCTGGCCTTCTTTAAATTCGCGAGGCTGGTCGTGAAGTTCGGGTCCTTCGCTAGGTGGTCGATCAAGCGCTTGGGCAAGTCCCCCTTTAAATATTGGGCAGGGGTCTGCTTGCTGCTCTTGTGCTCCATCAACTCCGTTTTGAGGTCCCGATCCGGGAGGAGGTCGATGTGGATTGCTTCATCGCTAAAGCGCTCTAGGTAAGAGGAAATTTGTAGGATCGCAGGGCCACTCAGGCCCTTGTGCGTAAACAAAATGTTTTCACGGAATTGCGTCTTCTTGTAGCGAACGACTGACGGGTTGGATACTCCACTGAGGTCGCAGTACATCTCGCGCTCGGCCTCTAGCACCGTTAGGGGGACGAGGGCAGGGCGGGTCGGGATGATGTTTAGGCCGAACTGCTCGGCAATGCGGTACCCAAAATCACTCGCGCCCAGCTTAGGGATCGATAAGCCCCCGCACGCAATGATGAGGGCGGGTGTGGTAAAGGTGCCCTGGTTGCTCTTTAGGGTGAAGTGCTCTTCCTTGCTTACCTCGCTCACCTTGCAGTCGAGCTTGATCGTGACTTGGCTCTTCTTGCACAAGTCTAGCAGCATGTTGATGATCCGGTCCGAGGTGTCATTACAAAACAATTGGCCCAAGGTTTTTTCATGGTAGGGGATCTTGTAAGACTCGACTAGGTCGATAAAGTCATACTGCGTAAACCCTGCCAGGGCGGATTTCGCGAAGTGCCGGTTCTGGGAAAGGTAATTAGCGCTGCTTGCGTTAATGTTGGTGAAGTTGCAGCGCCCGCCCCCGGCAATACCAATTTTGGCGCCGACTTTATGGGAATGCTCGATAAGCAGTGTACGCTTACCCCGTTTACCCGCCTGGATGGCCGCCATTAAACCAGCCGCTCCACCGCCAATGACGATTACTTCGTATGCACCCTCTCCCACGAATCAGCCCCTAGAGGAAGTATTTTACGTAAGCATCCTTGCGCAAACGGTCGAGCCACTTCTTGTGGGCCTGCTGAGCAAGCTTGCTAGACAGTAGGATCTCAATTTGCTTACGCACATCGATCAAGGGCTCTACCCCGGCATCCTCACGCTGGGTAGGGTAAAGGATAAATACCGTCTTGCCCATGGCGATCGGCTTGCTGTGGGTATTAAGCTCTTGAGTAAAGGCAGGCTTGGAAAGTTCCGGGCGTAGGTCTGAACGGTTAATCCAGCCTGATGAAATGCTAGCGCCCTTAGCTTCTTCCTTATTAAGCATTTCAGAGAGTTCGATAAAATCGTGCCCGGCATCAAGCGCCTGCATGACTTTTTGCACACGCTGCTCGAAGGTGCTGTCTTCTTCACCGTTTTGCTGGGTTAGCATGATTTGGTGGAGCATCGCGCGCTCATCTAGCAAAAATTGGTGCTGGTTTTCTTTATAGTAACGCTCGATCTTATTTGGGCTGATTTCAGACATAGCACGGTGGTTCCGTGAGCGCATGATGCTGACGATGATATTTTCGCGTAGGTCCTTGCGGAACTGGCGGACCGTCATCCCCTGGGATTGTAGGTGATCAATAAAGCGGGAACGGTCCCCATTGAAATTCTTGGTGATGTGCTCGTCGTACTCATTTTCGAGGTAGCTCTGCGGGAGCCTAAAGCCTGATTTTTCAAACTCCTTAACAATAAGGATACGGTCGATCAGGTTTTGGAGAACCTCTTTACGTAAAGCATTCATACGCCCCTGAAGCTCTTCCGGGTTATTGATCTCCATACGCATTTGACGCGCAAAAGGCTCCATCTCCTTGCTTAGCTCCGCCAGTGTGATCAAGTGATCTTCCTCAACCGCAGCTACAATCCCATTCACCGTAACGGGTTCAGATTTAGCTTCATCAGCCCAAACTGTGTTGAAAAGCCCTAAGAAAGACAGGGTAAGCAGAAAAATACGAAAATGGCTCATTTTAATACTATGTTATTACTTGAGGTTGTGTAGGTATGCTTTAATTTCCTTCATTTTTAAGAGAGGAGTCTTAGCGGTCAAGCGTGGAAATCGATTTCCTATTTTTAGATACTGGGCCTCTCCAGGTGTAGCATATTGGCATTTGAGCTTGTTCTCCTCCGTGCCGACCCAGCCAATGCCCTTACTCTCTGCCAGGCAACGGATTTCAGTCACCCCGAGCAAAAGCTCAACTGCTTCTGGTAGTGGCCCAAAGCGGTCAATGAGGGATTCTTCAAGGGTCTTTATTGAGTCCTTGTTCTCGGATAGGGCAAGTTGGCGGTAGGTATCGATCCTTAGTCGGGCCTCAGGTATATAAGAAGGTGGGATCCGGGCCTCACTTACTGAGGAGTCATTCTTGGCTTCTCCCTCGGTGATGAAGTTTAGCCGGACGTGAGCACGAATGATCTTGGCCTGAGGTTCCCCCTTAAGGCCTGCGATGCTTTGGCGTAAGAGCTGGCAATAAAGATCAAACCCGACGCCTGCGATGTGTCCACTTTGCTGGGCCCCCAGTAAATTACCAGCCCCCCGTAGTTCAAGGTCCCGCATGGCGATCCGAAAGCCTGCCCCTAGTTGGTTATATTCGCGCAGGGCACTCAGGCGTTTGCGCGCTTCTTCAACTAAGGCCTTATGTTCGTGCAAAAGTAAATAGGCGTAGGCTTGCTTGGTAAAGCGCCCCACACGCCCGCGTAATTGATAGAGCTGGGCGAGCCCGAATTTGTCAGCCCCTTCGATAATGAGCGTATTGCAATTCGGGATGTCCAGGCCAGACTCGATAATCGTTGTGCACACGAGGATATCGTACTCACCCCGAACAAACTCTGTCATGACTTGCTCGAGCTCCTTCTCATCCATCTGCCCATGCCCTACAGCAATACGAAGTTCCGGGAAGAATTCTTGGAGGCGCAGCGCAACCGCATCGATTGTTTGTACGCGGTTATGCAGGTAAAATATTTGCCCGCCGCGTTCTATTTCTAGGCGGATTGCTTTTTTGACAAGCTCGGGGTCATAATGCTTGATCAAAGTTTCGATGGGGAGGCGGTCCTGTGGCGGTGTTTCGATGACGCTTAGCGAGCGGACTCCCATCAACGCCATGTGTAATGTCCGCGGGATAGGGGTTGCACTCATGCTTAAAACATCAATCCCTTCGCGCAGTTGCTTGATCTTTTCTTTTTGGCGCACCCCAAAACGGTGCTCTTCGTCAATCACCAATAAGCCTAAGTCTGCAAAGCTGATGGTGCTGCTCAGGAGGCTATGGGTGCCTACAATGATATCAATCTTACCTGACTTTAAATCTGCAGCAATTTTTTTGCGCTGAGCAGGCTTACGGAAACGGCTGAGCATTTCGACCACAATAGGATAGTCGGCCATGCGCTCTTTAAAGGTCGTGAAATGTTGTTGGCATAGGACCGTGGTCGGGATCAAGATTGCAACTTGTTTGCCATCCATAACTGCTTTGAAGGCCGTACGAATCGCAACCTCAGTCTTACCAAAGCCGACATCTCCGCATAAAAGACGGTCCATCGGGGTGCTTTGTTCCATGTCTTTTTTTGCGGTTTGAATCGCAGTGAGTTGGCCGGGAGTCTCTTGGAATAGAAAACTGCCTTCAAATTCTTGCTGCCAGTGATTATCCGCGGCGAAGGCGTGCCCTTCAGAAACAGAACGTTCTGCTTGTGAGCGCAAGAGCTCTGCAGCAAAGTCTAGTGCACCTTGTTCTGCATTTTTGCGTGTCTTCTTCCAGGCATTAGAGCCTAGTTTGGCGAGCTTGGGTCTCGTTTTTGTGAGGCCTACATAGCGGGAAAGCAAATGAGCATCGTGCAGGCGTACATGGAGCGTGGTGTTCCCATCAAATTCTAAGGAGATAACTTCTTCGGTGCTGCCTTGTATTTCCAGCTGCTGGAGACCCTGGTAGAGGCAGATACCATGCTGCAAATGCACGAGTGGGTCCCCTGCAATCAGCTCCGAGAAATCTAGGAGTTGGTCTGTATTGGAGCGCAAGGGCATGCGCCGCTTCTTCGTGCCGAGGATGTGCTGGCGGTAGCGCCCAAAAATTTCATTACTGGTGACGACAACAATCCCCTTTTTATCTTCAAGCCCTGGCCACGAAAAATGGTCAAAGCTTAATAAAAACCCGTGGGATAGGAAACCTTCATGCCACTGGGGGGCTAAGCCTTTAAGCTCGGGAGTTTCTTCGAGGATTTCCTGCAAGCGCTCTTGCTCGCTTGCATTATGGGTAACAAGGAAAAGTTGGTAGCCTTCTTCCTGCCAAGAGACGAGCTTACGCAGAAAGTTCAGCCGTGCTTCTTGCTCGAGGTCTAGGCGCGCGCGGCCCACATTAGTGGATTGGACAAAG
Source organism: Opitutia bacterium UBA3534 (assembly GCA_002376875.1). GTDB lineage: Bacteria > Verrucomicrobiota > Verrucomicrobiia > Opitutales > UBA3534 > UBA3534. Next base: position 7,711 of record DFOT01000003.1, read on the forward strand.
GGGCGGTGGAGCTCGAGTGACTCAGAATGCAGTGTTTCTTTTGGGGTGTCCTCCGGGAAAAAGGGGAAAGCTTCCTCAATGTTAGCAAGGCCATCCCAGCGGTCATCGCAGGAGCCACGCTTTTCAAATACATCTGCCAGCGAAGGCTTTGGGCTTTTGATACGCTCCGGCTTTTGGAAATAGTCTGGGAAGTTAGCCTCTAGACGTGCAGGCTCGTGCAGGATCCAGTGGGTACGCTCGGGGAGGTAGTCCAAGAAATTTCCTGTGGAGGCATTTTCTTTTTGGTTGAGCCCTGCGATTACAAGTGTTTCTAGGCTTCCTTCAGAGCGCTGTGTGGTAGGGTCAAAGGGGCGGATAGACTCAATGGTGTCTCCGAAAAAATCAATACGGTAAGGGGTGGGTGCATTAAGCGGGTAAACATCAATTAGCCCCCCTCGGATCGCAAACTCCCCAGGCATTTCACAGACGGCCTCATGAGCGTAACCAAGTGTTCCTGCTAAGGTGTCCGTTAGGTCTTTAAAAGATTGGGTCTGTGCACTTTTGAGTGTAATGCTGTGGGCCATCGCAGCATCATGAGAAGGGCACGCTTGTAGCAGCGCTGCGGGAGTGGTCAGGATGGTGAGTGAACCTTCGGTATGGGTGCGGATAGCTGTTAGCGTGGTGATTAAGTCACAGTGTGCTTCCAGGGAGTCTGCCTCTTGGGATTGAGTTAACTCAGGGAGTAGTTGCACTGCGAGTGTATCTTGTTTGTTAATGATCCCGTTTAAGAAGCCTAGAGATTCTCTCCAGGACTCCATCGACTTAAGGGTATGGGTCAGTACAACACTGATAGAAGCAGCTTCATTTTGAATAAGCTTTAGTGCAATGGCGCTGGCCGTTGCTTCGGATACACCCAAATGCAATTGTGCATGAGTGTCTTCAGGAAGCGTAATGGGTTTCACTCTTCAGCTTCTAAGGGTTCTGATTCCAGGGTCTCTAGGGCAATCCTTGCAGCGGCCTCTTCCGCCTCTTTTTTAGAGTGTCCGGAGCCTTCACCAAGGCACTTTCCGGCCACGTAGACTTCTATGAGGAACTCTTTGTTATGGCTGGGACCAGACTCTTTTTTAACAATGTACTCGATAGCGTTCTGTCGCAACTGTTGCTGAAAGTGTTCTTGGAGACGGCCTTTCGGGTTATCCTCAGCCAGGATCTCCTCTAACATGGGCTGGAGGTCTCCATACCAATTAAGGATAAGCTGCCGTGTGGTATCGAGGTCGCTATCCAGGTAGACTGCTCCAATCAAAGCCTCAAAAACATCTTCAAGAATAGAGCTGCGCTCTTGTCCGCCAGAAGCTTTCTCAAGCTTACTCATGCGGACGTGCTCATTGATATTCAGGCGTGAGGCAAGTGTGCTAAGTGTGTCTCGTTTGACCAAGGCAGCGCGTCCTCTTGCTAAAAACCCTTCTCGCTCATCTGGGTAAAGGTGGAAGAGGTGCTCTGCTAAGACTAAATCAAGGACGGCATCTCCTAGGAATTCTAGGCGTTGGTAGGTTTTGGTTGCTTCGATGCTTTGTTCTTGGGCACAAGAGGGGTGTGTTAAAGCCTGCTCAATGAGCTGTGTGTCTTTAAAGGAATATCCGAGGCTCTCTTGTAATTTATCCAAGCCCATATCCTTTATTTCTTCAGATTAAAGCGCTGGATAAGCTCACTCCCTAAGTTTTTGTAGGCAACCCCGCCTGAGCTGAGGGGGTCGTACTCAAAGATGGATTGCCCAAAGCTAGGTGCCTCACTCAAACGGACCGAACGCGGAATGAATGATTCAAATACGAGCTCAGGGAAATGAGTACGTACTTCGTCAACGACTTGGCGAGAAAGATTAGTGCGCACATCAAACATGGTCATGATAATGCCCCCTACTTTTAGAGCTGCATTAACCCCTGCATCCTTAAGCTGGTCAACCAGGCGTAAGATTTGGCTCAAACCTTCCATGGCTAGGTATTCACACTGCAGTGCAATAAGCAGATGATCTGCTGCTGCGAGGCTATTCATAGAGAGCATCCCGAGCGCAGGAGGGCAATCTAAGATGATGGCCGCAAATTTACCAGTTTCCTTTAGGGGCTCTAAGCAGGCCTTAAGTTGGACTAAGTAGTCTTTCTTTTGGCTTAGCTCCATTTCAATGGCAGCCAAGTCTACTTCCGAGGGAATCAATGAGAGATTCTTTTCCTTGGTGGGGACTACCTTGTCTAGGGCATCGCCATCCCCATGGAGAGGGCCATACAAACTACTTCCTTCCTTTTTGGTAAAGCCTAGTCCGCTGGTTGCATTCCCTTGAGGGTCTAGGTCAATGAGTAATGTAGGGATATTGCGTCGAGCTAAAGCTACAGCTACATTTATTGCTGTAGTCGTTTTCCCAACCCCACCCTTTTGATTAGCAATCGAAAATACCGTCGCTGACATCCTTCTATTGTGGACTATGCTCCCTAGCGAAGTCTAGCACTATTCTTATGATAATGTCTTTTTAGGGTTTTTACTCTTTGGTTCGCATCTCTCGAATAGCTTGGAGGAGCTCTTCTTGGGTGACGTTTACCGTAATAGCTTTGTTTTGGGCAGGGGTCGCCTTATCCTCTTTTTTAGTTTCCGGTGCCTTTGCGTATAAGCCTGTTCGGGTTAGGCCTTTTTGGATAAGCTTTCTGAACCCTGCTTTCATGCGCGCTATGATTGGGACTTCTTTGCCAGCGTTCCCGCCTTCATGGTTTGCGCTGAATATGACAAAATGCATCCCATGATTCAGTAAGGCAGATGCAATGTCGCCAGCACCACGACCTATATGGCGATGTCCGTGTCCTGTGGCTGCATAGCTCAGGCCAATAACCCCATATTTCACCAAGGTCCCAAAGACATTCGAGACTCCCTGGATAGCTGGGCTACTATTAGCCATGTTTACCACGACTGCCCCACCTTTAAAGATTGTTTCGACTCCTTTTTCAAGATCAGGGGTTTGCTTAGCTTTTAGGTAGAGCAATGCATTGGCTGCAAAATCAAGAGGGCCGTCAGAAATGGACTTTAGGCCCTTGAGTATTTCTTTACCTGTAAGTTCCTTGCCATTTTCATCGGTGTCTTTAATACCTGTAAATAGGGTTTCCAGGTTTTTCTCAATGGCTTCCTTGTCTCCAGCGCTCACACTTTCTTTTAGGTTTTCTACCTGAGAGAGGCTCATGGGCTTTGACTCAACTGCTTTATTGTCTTGGGTCTCACTGATGACTTCCTGAACGGTTTCTTCGGTAATTTCTCCTTGTTTAGTTTCTTTACCAGATAGGCGATCGCTTGCATAGTTGAGCCCATCTTTCACCTTTTGGCGAACCGTTGCGCTCAGGAGGGCGTTGATCCCGATACGTGCTAGGTTTTTTGCGGGCGTGGTCGCTATGTCCAATGCATAAAGAGGGATGCTTGAGCCATATTTAGTGACCAGGAAGGCCCCCACTTCTAAGCGTTTAGATAGTTTGCTGTCCTCCTTGAAGGCTTTAAGGTCTCCGGAGAGCATAAATTCAACTGTTTTAACCCCATATTTGGCGAGTTTCCCTGCCATGGTCCCTAGGGTGGTGGCAGCAAATTCAATTGCTAAAAGATCGAGGTTGACCACAAAGCCTATTCCATCTGCAACAGTATCGACTGCTTTATCGATGGTGCCGAAGTTCTCACTGAGGGCATGCATAAAGAGCATGCCTGCTAGTTTTAAGGGGTTGCCTTTGTTTTCTTTGTCATTAACTGCCTTTATTGCCTTGTAGGTGGTCTGGGCACTTTTGAAGGCGTCTTTAAAATAGGTGATAAGCTCGAATGCATCTTTTGGGGTTAGGCTGCCTTCGGGCCTTTTTTCTTCGGTTGTTGTGCGCTGGGCTAATGTTTTGTCACCTATCTTCGAAAGTTTAGCTTTATCTGTGGTTTTAGCGGCGAGTTCTTTGACCAGGGCTGCTTCTTTGGTGGGGGTATTGGTCTTGGCTTGGGTCCAAGGTTTGGTCACTAGGCCTGGTAGTAGGGTGCCCCCTAAGGTTTTTGCTAAGCCTTTGAAGGCTACCTTAGTCCGATCGCGTTTGCGCACGACTCTTCCTGATATCTTTTCGCCGGCCTGGGTCTTGTGGCCTGAAGATACCGATGTAGTGGAAAAGGGAGAAATTTTCCCAATCCCTGAATTTGATCCTTTTGCAGCATCCATAATAGGGCTAACTTGTTATTGATTATATGTTAATAGTTTGTCTTTATCAACAAAAAATAGAGAGAGTTATTTTTCCTCTTGAAAGCCAAGAACTTCTCCTGCATATAAGATACCCTCTGAGCGCAAGCTAGCTTGCATAAAGGGCGCGGTAGCCAAGTGGTAAGGCCGGAGTCTGCAAAACTCCTATACGCCGGTTCGATTCCGGCCCGCGCCTCCACTCTTTTTTGAGACAATACGACACTACTGTGTCATCGTGTCGCTTGTTTGGCACTACTTTTATGCCCTTTTGGTTTTGTAAGTTGTTGCTGTGTAGTTGGTTATTGCTTCGATGTCTGTGGCATACTTTATGCAAGTAAAGAGCTATGAACATGGATTTGAATAAATTTACTGAAATGTCCCAGCAAGCGCTTCAAGAAGTCAGCGCGCTTGCCCGGAGGAACAAGCACCAACAGCTCGATGTTTGGCATCTTTTTAAAGCCTTGGTTGCTCAGCAGCATGGGATTGTCCCCAGCATGCTTTCTAAGATGGAGATTACCCCGAGTGCAGTAGAGCTTGCTTTGGACAAAGAGCTAGAAAAGCTCCCTTCAGTAACGGGAAGCACGGGCACTGCTCAGCTTTATGTAACCCAAGCATTTCAAGATTCCCTGACTAAGGCCGAAGCAATTGCCCAAGAGCTCGGGGATGACTATGTAAGTGTAGAGCATTTGTTCCTAGGCCTTGTGGAACTTAAAGATTTACCTAGTTTGCAGGCGTTTTTGAAGAAGTTTGGGATTACCCCTAAGAAAGTGCGTAATACTTTAAAGCAAGTACGTGGTTCCCAGCGCGTGACCACTCAAAATCCAGAGGCAAGCTATCAAGCACTCGAAAAATATGGGATTGATTTAGTAGATCAGGTGCGCTCGGGGAAGCTCGATCCTGTCATTGGGCGTGATGATGAAATCCGCCGCGTAATCCGCATCTTATCCCGTAAGACAAAGAATAATCCTGTTTTAATTGGAGAGCCTGGGGTAGGAAAGACTGCGATTGTAGAAGGCTTGGCTCACCGTATCGTTCGTGGAGATGTTCCTGAAAGCTTAAAAGATAAAACAGTGTTTGCGCTGGATATGGGGGCTTTAGTCGCAGGGGCTAAATACCGTGGAGAGTTTGAAGAGCGCCTCAAGGCAGTACTGAAAGAAATTAAAGAAAGCGAAGGACGAATTCTGCTCTTCATTGACGAGCTTCATACTATTGTGGGTGCCGGGAAGACTGAGGGTGCTATGGATGCGGGTAATATGCTCAAGCCCATGCTTGCGAGAGGGGAGCTTCACTGTATTGGGGCCACCACACTTAATGAATATCGCCAGTATATTGAAAAAGATGCAGCCCTAGAAAGACGTTTCCAGACCGTGCTCGTGGATGAGCCCTTAGTAGAAGATACGATCTCTATTTTGAGAGGTCTTAAGGAGCGGTTTGAGCTCCATCATGGGGTGCGCATTCAAGACAGTGCCTTAGTCGAGGCTGCGGTATTGTCAAATCGCTATATCTCAGATCGGTTTCTTCCGGATAAGGCTATTGATTTAGTGGACGAGGCGTGTGCGTTGATCCGAACAGAGATGGATAGCATGCCTGCTGAGCTAGACGAACTTAGCAGGAAGGTAATGCGTTTAGAAATTGAGGAGGCCGCCCTTAAAAATGAGAAGGATGATGCTTCCTCCAGGCGCTTAGAGGCTTTGCGCAAAGAACTCAGCGAAGTGCGTGAGCAAGAAGGTAAGTTAAGGCGCCAGTGGGAAGAAGAGAAGCAATCTATGGGTACGGTTCAGGGTATTCGTGAAGCATTAGAAGAAGCACGGCGTCAAATGGAAGAGGCCGAGCGTGCTTATGAGCTTAATAAGGTTGCTGAATTGCGCTACGGAAAAATCCCTGAGTTAGAAAGCCAGCTTAAGTCACTCGAGGAGCAGCCAAAAGCTCCTAAGAGCGCAAGTTTATTTAAAGAAGAAGTCTCTACTGAAGAGATTGCAGATATTGTATCGCGTTGGACAGGGGTCCCTGTGTCCCGTTTGCTCGAAGGTGAGCGTCAAAAATTATTACGCTTAGAAGAGCTCCTGCACGAGCGCGTGATTGGCCAGGATAAGGCAGTGACCTTGGTCTGCGATGCCGTCCTTAGGGCGCGTGCAGGGATTAAGGACCCACGTCGGCCTAGCGGGAGCTTCTTATTTCTTGGGACTACAGGTGTTGGGAAGACAGAGCTAGCCAAAACTTTGTCAGAAGCTTTGTTTGATTCTGAGAAGAATTTAATCCGGATTGATATGTCTGAGTATATGGAGAAGCATGCCGTTTCTCGTTTAGTAGGGGCCCCTCCAGGATATATCGGTTATGAAGAAGGAGGGCAGTTAACCGAAGCTGTACGGCGTAAGCCTTATTCGGTCATTCTCTTTGATGAGGTAGAGAAAGCGCATCCTGATGTGTTTAACATCTTGTTACAGGTATTGGATGATGGTCGAATTACTGATTCACAAGGTCGTACGGTAGATTTTAAAAATACGGTGGTCATTATGACCTCTAACATCGGGAGCCGTTTCCTGACAGAAAATGCAGAAGTTGGAGATATTTCGGAATCTACCCGAGAGTCTGTGATGGCCCAGGTGCGTGAAGCGTTCCGCCCCGAATTCCTAAACCGGATTGATGAGACAATCCTCTTTAAACCGCTCACAATGGAAGAGATTACCAGTATTGTAAGCTTGCTGCTTGAGGACCTGAACAAACGCCTTGAGGATAAGAAGGTTACCGTCTCTCTCAAGCCTGATGCCCTCGAGTGGGTCGGGGAGAAGGCTTATAGCCCTGTCTATGGCGCTCGGCCGCTGAAGCGCTTCTTGCAGCGTCAGATAGAGACTCAATTAGCTAAGTCTTTGATTGAAGGCTCGGTTAAAGAAGGGGATACGGTTGTGTTTGAGGCTAAGGACGGTCAGCTGATCTCAGCTTGAGAGGAGAGTTATTATTTTATATTGAAACACTCATATGGATAGGGTAGGTCATGTTGCATGAAGTTATTGAGCCTTAATATATGGGGTGGTTCTGTTTTAGACCCTCTTTTAGAGTTCATAGAACGTAATAAAGAGGTAGATATCTTTTGCTTGCAAGAAGTTTACCACAATGCGCCACACCGTATTTCTCGAGACGATAATTCAGTGTGTCTAAATATTCTTGGCCAAATCCAGGCATTGTTGCCTGGCCATAAGTCTTTTTTTCAGCCTGTAGTAGGTCAGACGTATGGTATTGCATGCTTGGTTCGTGAAGGCCTTGATATATCAGCTTCTGGGAATGTTTTAATTTATGAAAACCCTGGCTATGCTGGCCGTGGCCCTGCTCATTCCAGACAGTTACAATGGTTGAAATGTCAATACAAAGAATTTACTTTTCATGTCATGAATGTGCATGGCCTGTGGAATGGTCAGGGGAAAACAGATACTTTAGCTCGCCTTGCTCAATCGAAGAAAATACGTGAGTTTATGGACTCAATTCACTCACCTTATCTTTTGTGTGGTGATTTTAATTTAAGACCTGATACCGAGAGTTTAGCTATGCTTGCTCTTGGGACGCAGAATCTAATCGACATTTATGGAGTAAGCTCTACGCGTACGTCTTTATATGAGAAGGAAGAGCGCTTTGCTGACTATGTTTTTGCTACGCCTGAAATAGGAATTAATCAATTTGAGGTAATGGAAGATGTGGTGTCTGACCATGCGCCACTATTACTTGATTTTGAAGTTTTAATGCCTGCAAAAAAAAGATAAACTGGCGTCGATTTAGTCTCTGGACAAAATTTTGAGACTAATTATATACAGAGAAAGCATGGGAACGTCTGAAAAATGTTCGATTCAGTTCTATAATCGCTATACAAAGTCTTTGGAGACGGAGGCTGTGTATGGAGGTCGTTGGTTGCAGTGGGCTTATGGAACTTCACTGGGGCGCTTGACTACGCGTATGCTCCTGAAGCGGGCTTTATTCTCGAAATTCTATGGCTGGCTGATGAAGCGCCCCGCTAGCCGTAAGAAGGTTGCTCCGTTTATTAAAGAATTTGCCGTGGATATGGCGCCTTTTGCCAAGCAAGCGGATGCGTTTGAGTCCTTTAATGACTTTTTTATTCGTGAGCTTAAGCCGGGGGCTCGCCCGATTGCAGAGGATCCTCAGGTAGCCTGCTTCCCCGCAGATGGCCGGCATCTCGGGTTTCAGGATGTTTCTGAGGTCTCCCAAGTCTTTATTAAGGGGCAACGCTGGGATCTTGCTCAATTGCTTGGGAGTGAAGCCTTGGCGGCGCGATATGCTCGGGGAAGTTTGGTGCTCTCACGCTTATGTCCGGTAGATTACCACCGTTTTCATTTTCCTGTAGCGGGCTTTGCTGCACAAAGTAAGCTCATCCCCGGCTACTTGAGTTCTGTGAACCCTGTTGCACTGCGCCAGCGTTTGGCAATCCTTGGAGAAAATAAGCGCACCATGACCCTGATCCAGACAGAGCAGTTTGGCCAAGTCCTTATGTTGGAAATTGGGGCTACTTGTGTGGGCTCTGTGGTCCAGACGTTCTCTCCTCAGCAGGCTTGTAGCAGAGGTGCAGAAAAAGGCTTCTTTAGTTTTGGTGGGTCAGCAACGTGCCTGCTCTTCGAGCCTGAGCGCATACAATTAGCCGAAGACCTGCGTGAGCAGACACAGCAAGGCTATGAGCTTTACGCTCATATGGGTGATACGCTTGGAGTGAGTCTTTAGTAGGCTTTTGCGAAGACAACGCGTTGCTTGCTAGGCTCTCCAGTGATGACGCACTTCCCTTCTTCAGCTTCGCTGTTATTCGGGATGACTCGGATGGTTACTTTGAGGTCTTTCTTGATTTGCTCTTCAACCTCAGCGCTTCCGTTCCAATGAGCTAGGGCAAAGCCGCCGTGGATTTCGGGCTTTTCCTTATTCTTCGGTGTGAAGAATTTATAAAACTCCTCTTTGGTATCAATGCGTACGGTATGCTCTTGCTGGAAGGCTTTAGCCTTATCGAAGAGGCCTTGTTGCATTTCTTCGAGCTGGTCGACTACGGTAGAGAGGAATTCCTCACGTGATTGAGGGCCTCGCTCCTTGGGGTCCTTGTCTCGACGGCCAACGACCAGGGCGTTGCTGTCCACATCACGAGGGCCAATTTCTAGGAACATAGGAATCCCGTGTTTGATCCAGTGCCAGAGCTTTTCGCCTCCACGCAGGTCCCGGGTATCCATTTCCACATTCAAGAAACCGTCCCCAAAAGCCTTGTTTTCAAGTTCTGCTTTGAGGGATTCACAATATTCGAGGACCTTCTCTTTCGTTTCATCATCTTTAAGGATAGGGAGGATGACAATCTGGGATGGCGCAATGCGAGGGGGGAGTACTAGGCCATTATCATCCGAGTGGACCATGACCATAGCCCCGATCATACGGGTAGTGACCCCCCAGGAGGTGGTCCAGGCGTATTGCTCTTGGCCATCCTTATCCATGAAGGTGATATCACTCGCTTTGGCAAATTTTTGCCCCAAAAAGTGGGATGTACCCCCTTGGAGGGCTTTGCGGTCCTGCATCATGGCCTCGAAGGTGAGGGTCTCCTCAGCCCCAGGGAAACGCTCAGACTCCGTCTTGCGCCCAGGGATTACAGGAATAGCTAGCATGTTTTCTACAAAATTAACGTAGATATCCAGCATTTGCTTGGTTTCTGCCATGGCTTCCTCTTCGGTGGCGTGGGCGGTGTGGCCTTCTTGCCAGAGGAACTCGGAGGTCCTCAAGAAAAGGCGGGTGCGCATTTCCCAGCGGACTACATTGGCCCACTGGTTTGTGAGTAGCGGGAGGTCCCGGTAGGATTGGATCCAGCGTGCAAATGCCTCACCGATAATGGTTTCTGATGTGGGCCTCACGATGAGGGGCTCATCAAGCTCTCCTGCAGGGGCTAATCCTCCCTCTGAGGAGGCCTCTAGACGAGAGTGAGTGACCACTGCGCACTCCTTGGCAAAGCCATCTACGTGCTTGGCCTCTTTTTCAAAATAGCTTTTGGGGATGAATAGGGGGAAGTAGACGTTCTTATGCCCTGTTTTCTTAAAGTCTTTATCTAGAGAGGCTTGCATGTTTTCCCAGAGGGCATACCCCCACGGTTTAATGATCATACAGCCTCGTACCGGGGCATTTTCGGCCAGGTCAGCGGCCCGAATGACTTGTTGGTACCATTCAGGATAGTTCTCGTCGCGAGTAGGCGAAATTGCGGTTTTATTCTTCTTAGACATAGGATGTTAGCTATTTTACAGCCCTTTAAATAGGCAGATCTAAAGGATTTTGGCAAAAAAAAACCAAATATTTAAAAAAAATGCTTGTAAATTTCTTATAAAGACAAAGAATGATCAATTCTTAAAGATGACAATGTTACCCTCCATCTTTAACCTAAACAAATCACTCTCAACATTAACTAAACTTAAAATAGAGATTTAATTATGTCCACAAAAAGCCCTAGAGAAACGAAGCAAAGAAACGCTATTCGTAATGCCTTTAACCAAAGCGGTCGTCCGCTAGGACCAAAGGAAGTGCTTGATATCGCAAGCCAAGAAGTGCCTAACCTAGGTATCGCTACAGTATACCGCAATATCAAGGCTATGGTTGAGAATGGAGACCTAGAACCTGTAGAGCTTCCTGGTCAGCCTCCTCGTTACTATTTCCCACAGAGCAAGAAGCCACCTATCTTTATCTGCTCTAAGACAAACCGCGTGTTCCACTTTAATGATGATAACCTACGCGTAGAGCTCCCTAACATGCCAGAAGGATTTTCAATTGAGAGTTATGAAATCATCCTTCACGGTACTTCAAAGGAAGGCGAAGAAGTTCCTTCTACAATGAAGAGCCACGTTGCTACTACTGCTTAATTAAGCACTAAGAGGGTAATTAAATCTTTAAAACGCCTTAGTCGAAAGACTGAGGCGTTTTTTTTGTCTCTATGGTGAATGTGGTGGCTTGGCTAAATTTACCCAAAGAAAAGGCCCTAAATCCGAAGATCTAGAGCCTTTAGTATGACTGTGTATTGGAAAATAGTTTTAAGCCATTGCGTAAGTCTCGAGGCGCTTTTCTACGGGGTTCTTCGCAAGCTTTACGAAGTTAGGCATGCCTTGCTCGTAAGGGACTTGAACTTCACCTTCAACTAGAGGCAACGCATACTTATAGAACGGATACGCTACACCTGTTTGAGTTTCGTTAATCCAGTTTGAAGGAATCGTTTTTACTTCATTAGCAACATCACTCAAGGGTGTTAGGCTTGTCTCACAGGCGTAACGGTCAGCTTCACTGCGTACGAGAGTGACCATCTTATCTGTCTGGCCCGCCATAGCTGCTTGAACAGCTGCTTGTCCGCACATAAAGGCTTCATTATTGTCTGTTTCGGAAGAACAGTGAGCTGCTGCGCGTTGGTTGATCCCAAGCTTAGCAGAACGTGCCTTAATCTCGAGGCTTTGTTCTACGAGTGCACGTAGGTACTCACCTACGCCACCAAGCTGGCTGTGCCCAAAGGCATCAGTTGCGCTAGAGGCTTGGCCTAGGTAGTTGCCATTGCCGTCTGTTACGCCTTCACTGACTACAACCATGCAGTACTTCTCGGTCTTAAGAACGTTCTGGACGTCCTCGAGGAACTTTTCTGGAGAAAGTGGTACTTCTGGTAGGTAGATAAGGTGAGGGGCGGCATTGGCATCCTGGCTGCGTCCTTTAGCTAGGGTTGCTCCAGCTGCAATCCAGCCTGCGTTGCGTCCCATAACCTCAACGATAGATACAAAGTCGTGGTTCCCGATAGCCGCGTGGTCTAGAGCCATCTCTTGAACGGTGGTGGCTACATATTTAATAACACTTCCGTATCCTGGGCAGTGGTCTGTGATAGGGAGGTCATTGTCGATAGTCTTGGGGATACCAATAGCCTTAAGGTCGTAACCTTGTTCTTCGGCGTATTTACAAATCTGATCTGTAGTGTCTTGGGAGTCGTTACCTCCGATGTAGAAGAAGAAGCGAATGTTGTGTGCGTGGAACACTTCGAGGATGCGCTCGAGGTCCGAAGGCTTCATCTTATAACGGCATGTGCCTAGGGCAGCAGCCGGAGTGTGGCGTAGGCCACGGATTGTCTGCTGAGATTCTTCAGCAAGATCGATAAATTCTTCATTAAGAATCCCTTGGATACCATTAAGGCCTCCGTAGATTTCTTCAATACAATCGTGGTTTAGAGCTTCGGTGATAACACCTGCTAAGCTTGCGTTAATAACAGAAGTAGGCCCACCTGATTGGGCGACAAGAACGTTTCCGGTAAGTGATTCAGACATGATGCTAACTTTTTAGGGATAAAATCTGGCTGTAGCCTGCTTTAAAAGCAACTCAAAAAGAGATTCCCATTGAATAATTAATTAAAGGCTAGCAGCACTTTTGAGGCACATAGGCCCGGGCTTGTGGAAAGCGCTCTTGCCAAGCTTGCAGTTGGGCAAGAAAGGACTCTATTTGAGTTTCTGCGATCTTTAATTGAGCCTTTGCATTGATAACTTGCTCTTGTAAGAAGGTGGGAGAAAGTCCGAGTTGAGAATCTGAACCCAATGCTTTAAGGAAGGGGTGTTCTTGGTTGTGTGAGGTAGTGCCAAGGCTGGCTAAAGCATGTTCTTTAATACGCTCATGAGCTTCTTCACGCCCAAGGCCTTGGGCGCAAGCTTGCGCCATGAAGACTCCAGTCAATAAGTAGGGGAGAGTCTGGTCATTCTCTTGAGTGATCGCCTCTTCGCAAACTTCTAAGTTTTTCAGGACATAGAGGAAGGTCTCGAGGAGCCCATCCATTGCGAAAAAACTATCAGGCAACATTACGCGACGAACAACAGAACAGGATACATCGCCTTCGTTCCATTGGTCTGCGCAGAGTGTATTGGCCATGGTGAGGTAGCCTTTTAAAAGTGTATTAAGCCCTTGGATGCGCTCGCAGCTGCGGCTATTTTTCTTGTGGGGCATGGCTGAGGACCCTACTTGGCCAGGCTCAAACCCTTCATTAACAAGGGAATGCCCCGCCATTAAGCGCAACGTCTTGGCCATATTAGTAGGGCCAGAGGCACATTGATTGAGGATGCTAACCACTTCGAAATCAAGGCTGCGGGGGTAAACTTGCCCCGGCACATTGAGGGATTGAGAGATGCCTAGGTACTCTAAGAGCTTTTCATTGAAGGCGGCTACTTTGGTGAGGTCTCCCTTAAATAGGTGGAGCATATCTAGCTGGTTGCCTACAGCACCTTTGATCCCGCGGATTGGGTAGTGGGCGATGATGGAGTCTAGACTTTGGAGTGCGTGGAGGAGCTCTTCGCCAAACATCGCAAAGCGCCTGCCGAGTGTAGTAGGTTGGGCAGGTACATTGTGGGTGCGTGCGCTAATAAGTAAGGAGCGGGTGTTTTGGGCGTGCTCAGAAAGTTGTAGAAGTGCTGAAACGCATTTCTCGCGGATAATCTCGAGGGACTTAAGCACCTGGAGTTGTTCGACGGTGTCCGTTAAGTCACGACTCGTGAGGCCTTTGTGGATGTATTCATGCCCAGCCAAAGCGCAGAATACATCAATGCGTGCTTTAACGTCGTGACGGGTGATGGCCTCGCGCTGGCGGATCGCATCTAGGTCTATAGTACCCTGGGCCTGCTCATAAGCTTGGATAGCCTGGCTTGGGATATCGATCCCAAGGTCTTGTTGGGCCTTCATTACGGCTATCCAAAGCTTGCGCTCTAGAAGGATCTTATGAGGCGCTGACCAGATTTCTTTAAGGGCTGCTGACGTATAACGTTCAGCCAAAATATTGGGGATAGTTTCCATAATGCGCAGGCGGTGAATATCCTAATAATGGTGCCCAGAGAGGGAGTCGAACCCTCACTCCCGTAAAGGAAGTGGATTTTGAGTCCACCGCGTCTGCCAATTCCGCCATCCGGGCTTTTTGAGGGGCTGCTTTCAGCTATTATGCCTTGAATAAAAGCCATCTTTTAGCGCTGAAGCCTCTGTCATCAAACTTGACTTACCCTACGGGTAGGCCTGCGTTTGCTGCTAAAAACTTCAGCATCTAAAATCTTAGCTTTTCTTCAAGGCATAATAGCTGAAAGCAGCCCCAAAGTACTTGCTTAGAAGAGAGACAGATTTTTCTCTAAAGGCAAGCTTTTATAGAAGACTTCTTTTAGAAAGATTTGATTATCTTTTTAAGATCCTGGTCATTATTGATTTCATAAAATAGGACATGAGGGTATTGCTTGCGTAGCAAGGGGAGGGTGGCTTCGATTCGCTGGGGCATTGTCCAGATGTGTTTTATAAGCTTCCAAGAAAGTTGTTCTGGGCAGTTTGGTGCTCGGTCCTTAATATGAGGGTTTTTATTCCAAATACGGCGTATGATACGGCCTAAGCAAGGGAGGCGGGGGTAGTTAAAGTAGAGTGCTATAGTGGCTCGCTTGTAACGCATTTCAAGCGAGCGGATGCAGTTTCCGTCTATAATCCAGTTTTTTTGGTCTACTAGGTCTTGTTGGATTTTTAAAAAAATGGGGTAATCCTGTTCAACCCAGTTATGCGTGTAAAAGTATCGATCTAAATGATGTACTGGGAGCTTAAGGTTTTTTCCTGCCTCCAGAGCGAAGGTGCTTTTTCCGCTGCCGGGGCGACCAAAGATCATGATACGGTGCATAATATTTAGGCATTAAAAAGCCCTTTCGTAATGAAAGGGCTTTTTGAAAAGTAATCCGCTTTAACGCTTGGAGAACTGGAAGCGCTTACGAGCTCCGGGCTGACCAGCCTTCTTACGTTCCTTCTTACGAGGGTCACGCTTGAGGTGGCCTGCTTTCTTCAATTGTCCGCGTAGTTCAGGGTCAAAGGTTTGGAGGGCACGTGCAACACCCATGGCGATTGCTTCTGCTTGGCCGTTAGGGCCACCACCTTGAACGCGTGCCACAAGGTCGAATGACTTAGGCATTTCAACGGTGCGGAATGGCTGGGTTGCGGTTGCAGCTAATGCTTCTGAGTAGCAGTAGGTTTCAAGCTCGCGACCATTAACAGTCATCTTGCCAGAGCCTGGCATAATGCGAACACGTGCGGAAGCTGTCTTACGACGGCCAGTACCTAAAAAAACTTTATTCTTACTCATAGTATCTTACTAGGCTTTGAAAGGGATGGGTTCTTGTGCTTCGTGGGGGTGCTTGTCATCAGCGTAGATCTTTAGCTTCTTGAGCATCGCACGGGACAGCCGGTTGCGTGGGAGCATGCCTTTAACAGCGTGCTCGATGATGAACGCAGGGTTCTTCTCTAGGAAGTGTCCGAAAGAGCGGTGTTTTTCGTTTCCGAAGTAACCGGTGTAGAACATGTAGCTCTTGTCCTCTGCCTTCTTGCCGGTAACCTTGATCTTGTTTGCGTTAGTAACGATAACAAAGTCTCCGGTGTCTTCGTGTGGTGTGTAGGTAGGCTTATGCCGGCCACGAAGTACGTTGGCAATCTTAACAGCAAGGCGACCCAGAACCATGTCCGTTGCATCTACAACGTACCAAGTTGGGTTGGTGGTTTCTTTTTTGGCTAAAGTGGTCTTCATATAAAAGAAAAGTCAGAAAAGATGGAAGGTATCTATCAGATGGTTTATGTCAAACCATTTCGGTCGCTAATTGAGGGAAATTGTAGAAAATTCGCTCCTGCAAGCCTTTGAGATATAAAAAACCTGCCTCCTGAATTCAGAAGGCAGGTTATATCAATAACTTATGAAATAGCTAGGATTAGAAGCCAAAGCTAGCAGCAGCGCCCCACCAGAACATTGTGGCGTGGCCGCCGATGCGGTTGGCAGGCCCTGAATTGCTGACACCATCACGGTCAGTGTTGTGAGCAACACGGGCACCTACACGGACATTTGAGGTCTCGTTGAAGTGGTATACGAGGTCAGAATTGAAGCCAACGTAGTTGTATCCGTTCTTCTTCTTGCTTCCGCCGCCGTTGCCTGCGAGTAGGTCGTTAGCGCGCAACCAGCCTCCGTAAGCCTTGGAGTCTACAGTGAAGCCAACAAGACCCCATTCTTCGAGCTCTAGGCTGTACTGAGCAGAAAGCTCTACAAGGTGCTGACGGAGTGTTGTGTCGTATGAGTAGTACACTGCAGGAGTAAACATCACATCAGCGATAACACCTAGGTACACCTCACGTGTGCTCTTGGTTCCACCAAAAGGCTTGTGGGTGATGTAGCGGTGGTAAGTGAATCCGCCGTCTAGAGTGATCATGTCAATTGCATTCCAGGTAATTCCGATAGAAGGAAGGATCTCTGTTGCAAGACCGCCACCAAGACCAGAAACACGAGAAGTCGCTTCGTTCTGACCATTCAATGGAGTGTATCCAAAAATTTCTGCATAGAGGCTGCCTTGCTCAGGAAATGCAAAGTCAACTTCTAGGTAGTTTACCATCGTGTGTTGTGCACGCTTTTCACCGCGGTAAACACGCTCAGACTCATAACCAATCTCAGCCTTAGCAGAGAGGTTTTCTAAACTTTGAGCCATCAGTGGGCTTGCCCCGAGAAGAGCAGCAACACCTATAGATAGGATGTTTTTAATTTTCATTGTTTTGTATTAGTTCAGTAGTTTTAGTTTTAGGCCCCCCCCGTCAACTCAAGTCTTTTGGCCTGCAAACGGTGTTTTTCTGCGGTTTCGGTTTTCGAAACCCACCATTTTCGGTTCAAAATCCATCAATTGACGGCATGCCCTAAGAAAAATGATCGAATTCTATTTTTAGAAAAAGAATAGGATGTAAAAAGAATTGGTTTTTGTGGAAGAAGCAAGCTTTTTGTGCTTGGAATCTAATTCCACTAAAGCCCTTGTTTCTTTATTTCTTCAAGGAAGGCATCTTTCCAATAGTAACTATCCAGAAGAGAAAGATCGTTATCGCCTAGGATATATTTTGCTAAATATAATGCTTCTATTGAAGCGAGCCCAGTGTCAGGGTCCGGAGTGATTTTACTCTTACGGGGGTAAGCTGTTTTTATGGAGGACGGTAGGCTCCTGCGCAGAGGTGTTCCAGTTACGCACTTCTCAAGATCGGGGAGGAGTCTCCAGGTGCTATCTAAGAGAAGGAGTGGGTGTTGCGCGTCTTCTTTTGATAGGGGTGGTGCATCTACGCTAAGCAAGATGAAATCGGTAGCATCAAAGCACAGATTGGGGCCTGCCTTCAGGAATTTGATATCATTTCTTCCTTGGAGTGGCTGCAGGCTGCACTTGCTTAGGCGCTCTTTAGGGTGTCGGATGATGGTTACAGGAATGGGATTCAATGTGGTGAACAAAATGACATTATTTTTTTCTTGCCAGAGCTTGCTGGTATTTATTATATAGGTTTATACAAAAGACAAATTCCTAAGAACAACCTCTAAAATACAAAAACCATGGCCCAGAAAACAACTTCCAGTAAAACCGGTGTGAATCGCCTTGCTAAAGCAGGTGTTCAAGAAGACAAAACGCTAGACCTAGCCATCTCTGCTATCAACAAGCAATTTGGTGAAGGTTCTGTAATGCGCCTCGGTGAATCCACTAAGATGGCGGTTTCTACTATTTCTACGGGCTCTATTGCTATTGACTTAGCACTCGGAGCCGGAGGACTGCCTAGAGGTCGTGTTTCAGAAATATTTGGGCCAGAATCTTCAGGTAAAACAACTTTATGTCTTAACTTGATTGCTCAAGCACAGAAGAAAGGCGGTACTGCTGCTTTTATTGATGTAGAGCATGCTTTAGATCCACGTTATGCTAAAGTCCTCGGGGTGGACCTCGAGAAGCTGTTAGTCTCTCAGCCTAACAGTGGTGAAGATGCGCTTAATATAGCTGAAACGCTTATTCGTTCTGGAGCGATTGATGTGATTGTCGTGGACTCCGTGGCTGCTTTAGTGTCTAAGGCAGAACTTGATGGGCAGATGGGCGATGTGACTGTGGGTGCTCAGGCAAGAATGATGAGCCAGGCAATGCGCCGTTTAACTTCTGCTATTAGCAAGACACAGTGTGTTTGCTTATTCACCAATCAGATCCGAGAAAAAATCGGAGTGATGTTTGGAAGCCCTGAGACAACCCCTGGAGGACGTGCGCTAAAGTTCTTTGCTTCTGTACGTATGGATATTCGCCGGATTGGTCAAATTAAAGAAGCTTCAGGGAAGGTGATTGGTAATCGTACACGCTTGAAGGTTGTTAAAAACAAAATTGCACCTCCTTTTACCGAGTCTGAGTTTGATATTATGTATAATGAAGGGATCTCTCAGACAGGTTCTGTTGTAGACCTTGGTGTTGAGAATAAGATTCTTGAGAAGAAGGGCGCTTGGATTTCCTATAAGGGTGATTTAATCGGTCAGGGCCGTGAGGCAGCTAAGAAGTACCTCATGGAAAATGAGAGTGTCCTGAACGAAATTACTCAGGCTATTCTTGATAAGATACAGATCCCTGCAGGCGCGACCTTAGGTGAGAATGCAGATGGAAAGGCCACTGCAGCAGCGCCAACAGCATAAGCCTCATGAAGAGCGCTTCTTTGCCAAATGCACCTGATACGGTGCTTTCTGTGTCTGAGTTCACTGCTCAGGTGAAGTGTGCGCTTCAATCACAGATTCCGCAATGCTGGGTCCGTGGGGAAATCTCTAATCTGAGGCGGCAGAGTAGTGGCCATGTTTATTTTACCCTTAAGGATGAAAAGAGCCAGCTCTCTGCTGTTCTATTTAGAGGGAATGCCTCAAGACAAACTGTTCAGTTAAAAGAAGGGCAACAGGTTACTGCTTTTGGTGAAATAGGCGTCTATGAACCAAGGGGGACTTATCAATTAATCGTTCGGCTTATTCTTGATGATGGTGTGGGGCGCTTACAGCAAGAGTTTGAGCGGCTTAAGCAGCAGTTAAAGAAAGAAGGGCTTTTTGCTTCGGACAAAAAGCGACCCATACCTGATGTCCCAAAGCGGATAGGTATAATAACTTCGCCAACAGGAGCAGCTCTTCAAGATTTTATTAGTGTTTTGAAGCGTCGAGCTTGGGGTGGGGAGCTTATAGTTTTTCCTGCTCTGGTTCAGGGAGAAGCGGCAGCCTCAGAGATGATTTCTCAAGTGGCACGTGCACAGCAAGTCGAGGGGCTAGACTTGTTAGTGATTGGCAGAGGAGGCGGAAGCTTAGAAGATTTGTGGCCCTTTAACAATGAGGCTTTAGTGCGAGCCTTGGCCGCGTGTGCTATCCCAGTAATTTCTGCTGTAGGACATGAGATTGATTTTACCTTGTGTGACTTTGTGTGTGACTTGCGTGCAGAAACGCCTACTGCAGCAGCAGAGCTAATTTCGAGTCACCGTTTGCAGTATTTAGAACGTATGCGCGCTGCAGCTTATGGATTTGAAAAAGCTGCGCAATCTACTTGGAGGACATGTGCCCATAGCTTTGAGTTATTAGCAGCTCGTTTAGATGCATTATCCCCGAGGTATCGGCTAGAAAATGCCTATTTACGTTTGGATGATATTGCTGAGCGCTTAGATAAAATCCCCCAAAATTACTTAGAATCCCAGGAGAAGCGCTTGAGTCATTTGGAGCAGCGCTTAAAACCTATGCGTTTGGAAGATACCCTAGCTAGAGGCTTTGTGATTGTGCGAGACTCTGAAGGTAGGCCTATTACGCGCAAGGCAGCCTTAGAGGGGCAAGAGCAATTGGTGAACCAGTTCTCTGACGGCAGCGTGAAGGTTCGACTCGTTTGATTGAGTGTCTTAGGTAGAAACAAGCGAGGGTGGATCTATGATGAGAGCGACACTACCGTCTCCTAGGATCGCGCCTCCGGCAATACCTGGGATGTTTTGCATGGTATGGCCCAGGTTTTTAATGACAACTTCTTGCTTTGCAATCATGGAGTCTACGAGTAATCCATAGGATTTTCCAAAAGATTCAATAATAACAACAATGCCTTCTGTTGTTTCGGTAACTTTTGTTGGGATCTTGAATTGTTCGTAGAGCCTTAAAATGGGGATCATTTTTCCTCTTAGGTCGAGTACTTCAGTCTTTCCTTGGACTTTTGAGAGCTGCTCTCCTTCTGGGCGAAGGGCTGTTTTAATAGAAGTACTCGGGATGACAAAGCGATCTTGCCCTACACGAATAACAATACCATCAATAAGTGCGATGGTTAGAGGAAGGTGGATTTTGAAAGTAGTCCCTACTTCGAGGGTAGACTCAATGCTGATACTGCCTCTGAGTTTTTCGATGTTTCTTTTAACCACATCCATGCCCACGCCACGTCCTGATATATCGGTCACTTCTTTAGAGGTTGAGAAGCCTGCAGTAAAAATAAATTGATAGATATCCTCAGGGTTAAGTTGTTTTCCTTTATGGATAAGTCCTTGCTTGAGGGCTTTATTGTAGATTCTGTCGGTGTCAAGGCCTCGGCCATCATCTGTCACTTCAATGACTATGTTATTCCCTTTATGATAAGCTTTGAGGTAGAGGTTTCCTTGAGGCGGTTTCCCTGACTTTACACGGTCTTCTTCTGATTCAATCCCGTGATCCAAGGCATTACGAATCATGTGGATGAGTGGATCTCCTATTTGTTCGACAACACTGCGGTCTAGTTCAGTGTCCTCACCTGATATATGAAAGTGGACGGGCTTTCCCATCGTGTTTGTCAGGTCACGTACTAGGCGATTGATCTTCTGAAAAGTCGATTTGACGGGAACCATTCGTAAAGACATAGATGCATACTGAATGTCTTTTATGGTACGCTCTAGTTGTCCTAGGGCTTGTTGCAATGAATGATTATTAAGTGCCTGGGTTTGAAGTATTTCTTTAAATTGGCTGTCGATGATTACTAGTTCGCCTACTCGTTCTATGAGTCGATCGAGTTTGCTGGTATGAACCCTGATATTATCTGTTTCGACTGCTTTAGTCTGTGTGGTACTTTCTGAAGGTTGAGTCGATTTTTGAGTGTCCTCAGGAGTGCTAGGGGAGGTGCTCTCTCCTTGAGCTATGGCATGGCTTCGCTTGATAAGTCCAGAGATAGGGATTATCTCGTTAGGTTCCGTTTTTGTTTCTAGTGTATTTTTGATCTGGAGGATCTGGCCTTCTAGGGTATCTCTACTTTCAAGAATTAGGGTTAGTACACTTGAATTTAAATCTAGTTTATCTTTGCGTGCGAGATCTAGGAGGGATTCTATCTCATGCGCAAGCGTGTGCATCGGTTTTAGATGTAAAAATCCTGCAACACCTTTGATGGTGTGGAATGCCCGGAAGATTTCTGAAATACTGTTTTTGTCCTTAGGGTTGTTTTCTAAGATAAGCAACGCAGCTTCTATTGCCTCAAGATGCTCTAAGGCCTCTGCGTGGAATTCGCTGAGGATATCTTGATCTTGTTCTAGATCTATCTTTAAGAGTACGTCAAGCGACTCTTCTTCTGTTTCTTGGCTGCCTGCTTGGTTTAATAGCTCTTTTTTCTTCTTTTCAGGGAAAGGTGGGTAGGGTAGGAGCGTTTCAGCATTTTCAATATGGCCTAAGGCATTTTCGCCCCAGCGGCAAAATCCTGAGAGGTATGCAAATACGGAAGCATCAAAAGAAGAGTCACTTGCTATAAGAATATCTAAAATCTCTTTAGCCCGTGTAATACTCTGGTGAAATATGGGCTCCTCATCAAATTGAAGTAAATCTTCGTACAGTGGGACAAATGACGTGAGACCTTCAGGGCTATTGGGATTTATTGAAGCTTGTTCTTGTTTTATTTTTGCTAAAATTTCTTTAGCAGTCTCTAGCTTTTTCTTGTCCATGGATTTTATGAAGAACCTTTATGTCTAAGTATTGAGTGGCTCTTGCGTGGAAGTGCTCAGGAGAGTCTTTATTTTATCTAAGACTTTATTTAGGGGGAATGGTTTTTTCAGTATACTTATTTTTATACTATCAAGTTGGGGTAAATCTTGGTTTTTCTTATCAGATATAATAATGAGGTGTGTGTTGGGTATTTTTCCAAATAATAATTTTTGTTCTTGTTCGTTGATGTCGATTAAAAGTTGAGCGCTAATGATGAAGATGTTTTCTTCTTTTTCTTGAGGAGAAAATTGTTCTAAAGCGACTGCTGTAGTTGCTGCATTATGTACCTTGTAGCCGTTAAGTGACAGGAGGCCTGATATGCAGTCAGAGAATGTCTCGTCATTATCTATGATGAAAACGTTAGCTTGTTTTGCTGCCTCTGGATTGGCTTGACTCTGCATCGAATCAGCTGCTGCTGGGAAATAGAGATGGAAGCAAGTTCCTTTGCCGAGTTCACTTTCAACTTCGATATAGCCTCCTACTTGCTTTAGAATTCCGTAAACAGTCGAGAGGCCTAGTCCAGTGCCTTTCCCGATTGCTTTAGTGGTGAAGAAGGGCTCAAAAATTCTTTGGGCTGTTTCTTTATCCATACCTGTTCCTGTGTCTGATACAGAGAGAAGAACGTATTCCCCTGGTATCTTTGGGGTAGCTGACTCTTCTTTTTGGTTCGCGACAGTACAGTTTCGTAGTTTTAGAGTAATAGAGCCTCCATCAGGCATTGCATCACGTGCATTGACGCAAAGATTTATCAGAACCTGCTCGATTTGCCCACGGCCTATATTGATGGAGTAAACCTCTGAGCCAAAATCTGTGAAAATTTCGGTTTGGTTCCAGATGACTCGGCTGAGCATCTCTTGAGTTTCACTCGCAACCTGTTTGAGGTCGATTTGCTCGGGTTTGATTGCTTGTTGGCGGCTGAAGGCCATCAGTTGAGAGACCAAACTGGCTCCTTTATCCCCTGCGGTTCTTATGTTTTCTACATAATTAACCAAAGGGCTACTACTCTCTAGTTTTAATGAAAGAATGTCTGAGTAGGAGTTGATGACCGAAAGAAGATTGTTGAAGTCATGAGCAATGCCCCCTGCTAGTCTTCCAATGCTCTCTATCTTTTGAGATTGGCGAACGTTTTCTTCGATACGCTTGATTTTTGAAATATCGCGTATAACAAACACAAGGTGAGAAATGCTATTGTCTTCGGTGTATACAGGAGCGGCACTGCATAAAGCTGGAAAGTCTTCTTTATCTTTTCGGTAGAGAATAGTTTCCTCAGTGGCGGGGCATCCTGCATCAAGTGTGTTGCATAGTAGATTGTTAAAGGTAGGGTCTGAGGATCCTTGCATTAGTAAATCAAGGCGATGGTTAAGCGCTTCTTCTTTACTGTATTGTGTGATACGTTCAAATCCTTTGTTCGTATAGATGATTTCGGGAGGGCCCTTTTGTGTGTTTGTAAGGGTGACAATGACTGCGTCATCAATGCTTTCTAGAGCTGCGGCCATCATTCGCATGTTCTTTTCGGACTCGTATTGCTTTGTTACATCTTGGATGGCAATTGTGTAGCGGTTTTCAGTTGTAACGGAGCCTTTAATAAGTGATGCCTGAATGTTTAAATAGTAGTGCTCTTTTGAAGGTGTTTGGCAGGAAAAGGGTTGTTGCGACCAGGCTTCATGGCTGGGGTTTTTGATGAGATCTTGAATTGGGTAACTCTTTTGAGGGTCTTGGTGATTATAGATCTCAAAAATGCTTTCTATGGATTTTCCGCGAGCTTCCTCGTCGGAAGATGACGTAATCTTTTCAGCAGCAGGGTTCATGTAGGTAATGTAACCTTGGTGATCTGTAGAGATAACGCCATCATGTAAGCTTTTTAGGGTAACATCTAGGTGTTCTTCGCTTGCTTTAAGTTTTGCATTCATGGCCGCCTTGTATAGGGCCATTTCAATCGCAATCGCTATCTCTTGCTCGGAGTAGGGCTTGAGTATGTATCCAAAGGGATCTGTCTCTTTAGCTCTTTGGATTGTGTTTTTATCAGAAGCTCCTGTTAGATAAATAATAGGAATGCCTCGTTCTTTTAGGATCTTTTTTGCAGCTTCGATTCCATCTAATTCGCCGTGGATATGGATATCCATCAAAATAAGATCTATTGCGTGCTCTTTAACTGCTGCAAGTGCTTCTTCTGATGAAGTTGCTGTTGCGGCAATTTTGAAGCCTTGTTTGAGCAATATAGTTTTTAATATGAAGGCCGAATTAGTGTCGTCTTCAACGATCAGTACTTTAGTGCCGTTCATACGAGTATTATGCGTAAACCAATATTTGGTGGTGAATTGGGTCTGACATGTTATGCCTGACTATCTTTTTTAAAGAGGTCTCATTCACTACGTGCCCTTCCGGGAGTAGTAGGAGCCCTGCGGGGCTATTAACATCTCCGGCTAGAACCATACCTGGGCTCAGCTCCGAGAATAAGACATCTTTAACTTTTTTTGGAAGGCGTGAGAGTTGGGTGACCTTGAGGAAAAGACGTACGGCCTCGGGATCAAAAGCATGTCCGGATAGATTAATGATTTCTTCAACCGTCTCTTCACGGGGTAAAGGGCTCTCGACAAAGGCAATCGCTACAGCTAAATATCGGGCAGGTGTTGGGATAGATTCTTGCGGAAGGCCGTCAGGGAAACCGCTGCCATCCCAGTGTTCACGGCACCCTCGGATGGTTGCCCCCACAATAGCTAAGTTATCTGCAAAGGTTGCTAGTTCTTGCCCTTGTATCGGATGGTTTTGGATAAGCCCGAGTTCATCTTCATCAAGGTCTTCGGGGGTTTCCCGGTAGCGCTTGATAAGCTCTCGAGGGATTCCTATTAGTCCAATGTCTTGGAGCCATGCGCTGATCTTCAGGGTGTGTTTGTCTTCTGAAGATAGATGCTCTTCTTGGCACATAAGCTCGCAAATATCTACGATGGCTTTGGTCTCTTTCCCGAGAAGTGGATGAACTCTGCACAACAGGCGGTAACACAGCTCTATAGATTGATCAAAGTTCTTTTGGAGTGTTTGTGTTTGTTGACCTATTGCTTGTGTCTCTTGGGCTGCTTGAGTGAGTTTAGACTCTAAGGCTTTGTTTGCTTGAGCAAGTTCTTCGTTTAACGAAAGTGTGCTTTGCTGGAGTTTTTTATTGGCCTCAATAAGTTGATGACGTTGGACAGCATTTTGAATAGTGACTAAAAGTTCTTCACGGATCCAGGGCTTGGCTATGAAGCGGAATATCTCGCCTTGGTTGACAGCTTCGATAATAGTTTTTAGCTCAACAACGCCTGTGATTAGAATACGAGATGCGTCCTCTTGGATGGTTTTTGCCTTTTGAAGAAACTCTAACCCTGTCATTTCAGCCATGCGTTGATCAGAGATAATGACACTAAAAGCTTCTTTTTCTAGGTATCCAAGGGCCTCTTGGGCACTTGTGGTAGCCGTAATGTCATAAGGCTCCGAAGAAATTGTTTCTTTAAGTGCTACAAGGATGATCTCATCATCATCAACGATGAGGATCTTAGGTTTAGGGGTGGTGGCCATTGGAATAAGGGGGTGAACTAGGCGCTTATAAGGCTTGCAAGCTGTTGAACAAGGTCTACGTCCATTATGCTCTCGTCAAAGAGTCGGTCAACTTTTTTCTTGAATTGAGGGCGTAGCTCATCAGGGTTTCGTCCGAGAACGCGTAAGCAGATAAAGGTATTGGGGCAGTGTTCTCGAAAGGACTCTAGTAATGAGGGTATTTCAGAGTCTTGGCCAAGATCAATAGCTAAGAGAATATCCGGGCAGGAGGGTGTTTCTTGTAGGTAGGAATCAATGGCAGTCGATTCCGAGAAGGCAATGATTTCCCAGCCTTGTTCTTGTAATAGGCTGAAGATTTCAAACGTACTTGGGTCTTGGCTAGAGTATACTAGGCAGTGAGGCCGTGATTTATTTTCGTATTCTTTTTCTTGTAGATTTGTAGGATTATTTTCGGTACTAAATTCTGCTAAAGGTAAGTAAAGCGCGAATGTAGTACCCCTCTCAAGAGAGCTTTTAACGCTTATTTTCCCTTGGTGGTTTTCCATGAAAAGTTGTGCGTTATATAAACCAAAGCCTGAACCTTTGCCTACGTCTTTAGTTGAAAAATGAGGACTAAAGATTTTGGAAAGATGCTCTTGAGATATTCCAGATCCATTGTCTGAAAAACAAATCTCTACACCTGGTTTTGGTGCTTTATGGCCTCGGTTAATTGTGCCTTCTAGAATAGTATCGCCTGCGTCAACAGCACGTGTTTCAATAAAGACGGATGCATCGGGTCCTAGGGCATCGCGTGCGTTCATTCCTAAATTAAGGAGTACTTGACGAAACGCTAGTCCATCTATGTAGACAGGGAGTTCTTGATTGGTGAAACGTGTTTCAAGAGCCGTGTGCTTAGGTAGAATAATGCGTAGTAGGTCGATCTGCTCCTGTATCAATGACTCTATATTATGATACTCTTTGTTGCCTAAATTTCCTTTATTTAGATCAAGAATTCTGCGCACAAGCTTTTGAGCCTCCAAGGCATTATTTTTAATTTGAGCCATCCCTGTATACATAGGGTCGTCTTTAGACATATTAGTATGGTAGAGTTCGCTCAAAGAGAAGATTCCAGCCATAATGTTGCTGAAATCGTGGACAAGCCCTCGGGTTAAAATGGCTAAGCTTTCTTTCCAGGCGCTTTGGGCTAAGTGGTTTTCTGCAATGACTTGGCGTGTTTTGTCAACCCAGACGCCGCTGTATCCTAGTAGGGTGCCTTCTTTAGACCGATTAGGCGTACGTACATCAAGGATATAGAATATGTTTCCTGTGATAGGATGGCGAAGGCGGTAGTTGAGTCCGAACGTTGTATTAGCCTCAGTCCCCGAGTGCAGTTGCTTTATAAATGTATGGTGGTCTTCCTCATGGATGAGACTCATGAAGGCGTGAGTGTCATGAAGAATAGAGTCTGGAGGTACACCTAAAAGAGTTTTAAGGCACGGGCTGACAAAGCTTAAAGAGAGGTCGGCTTCTTGTTCGAAGAAAATTCCAGGAAAGTGATGTAGGTAATTATTAAGCCTATTTTCAGTAGTCTTTTGATCGATTGAATCAGAGGTGCTTAGTGGTGCCATAATTGTATGGTCTAGTTTTCTGACGCATCTGCTTGAGTGATTGCCTTAAGAATAGCTTCCCCCATGCTGTTGAGAGAAACGGTTTCTTGAACACCTCCTCTTTTTTCTGCATACTGAGGCATTCCGTATACGGCGCAAGTTTCTTTACTTTGTGAGAAAGTCTTGGCCCCGCTTTGATGGAGCTCCAGAAGCCCTTCGGCTCCGTCACATCCCATTCCCGTTAGAATTACGCCTATAGCGTTTTTGCCTGCACATTTAGCTGTAGCTTTAAATAAAACATCAACAGAAGGTCTTTGATGAAATACAAGTGGACCCTGTGAGAGACGTACTTTGTAGCTTGTTTGCTCAGGCTCTAGGGTAATGTGGTAGTCTCCCGGGGCAATCAAGACTTGGCCAGGCTCAATTTTGTCATTGTTTTGAGCCTCTTTGACATTAAGGGAGCATATAGAGTTAAGTCTGTTGGCTAGTGCTTTTGAAAAATAAGGAGGGATATGTTGTACAATGCAGATCCCTGGCATGTTTTTAGGGAGGTTTTTGAGTAAGGCTTTAATAGCTTCAACACCACCCATAGAAGCACCGATTACGATCACTTGTTTTGAGTTAAATTTAATTTCTTTGGGTAGCTCAAGAGGTTCTTTGGGCTCAATAGGTTTGAATAACTTAGATGCAGCAGCTCCTTTAACTTTTTCGATAAGTAGATCACGGGTTTCATCGAGGGGGGTATGTTCATCAGGCTTTCCAAGTGCATCGAGGGCGCCTGCTTCTAGAGCCTCCAGGGCAAGTTCTGAGCCTTTAGGGGTGAACTTGCTAATGATGATTACAGGCATGGGCATTTGCTCCATCAGGATCTTTAGGAAAGTGATGCCATCCATTCGTGGCATGTCAACATCAAGGGTAATGACATCTGGCTTAAGCTCAAAAATCTTTTCTTTGGCAATATACGGGTCTTGAGCTTCTCCAATGACTTCAATTTTAGGGTCTGTCGTTAGTAATTGCTTAATGATTGTTCTAGAGATTTTAGAATCATCTATGATGAGGACTTTGATTTTTTTACCCTTCATGCAAAATATTTTGGTTAGGTTTTTTGAAAAACAGAGGGTTGTACAAACTTGAATTTATGTTTGATCCCTAGAAGGCTTTCTACTAGGCCAATGAAGAGATAGCCGCCAGGTGCCAATTGATCGTATAGGTATTCTATGAGTTCTTGCTTTGTTTCTTTGTCGAAATAAATCATTACATTGCGACAAAAAATAATATTGAACTTATGATGGAAAGGCCAAGGCCTCTCTAGAAGATTGAGCTTATGAAAAGACATATGCTTTTTTAGCTCATGAGTGATTTCGAAAATGGTTTCGTTATCTTTGTTTTGTTTGCTTAGGTAGTCTTCTTGGATTTTAGGATCCATTTTTGCAACGGCTTGATTATTAAAATAGCCTTTACGAGCCTTCTCTAAGGCAAATGTAGAAATGTCTGAGCAATCCATCTGCCAGGGGATTTGTTTTAAGGTTTGATTGAGTGTAATAGCTAGAGAATATGACTCTTCTCCGGTAGAACACCCTGCGCACCAGGCACGTATGGGAGTCATTTCATTACTTTCAATAATTTTTGGCAGAAATACTGTCTCTAAGGTCTCAAAGTGTACCTTTTCCCTAAAGAAGTATGTGTGGTTCGTTGCAATCGCATCGATCAGGTGAATCAGTTCTTCAGGTCCTTTGCTAGAAGCTAGCAGTGCACAATAGTCTTTATAGGATTGGAGATTGTTTGCTCGTACGCGATTAGGTAAGCGAGCCATGACTAAAAGCTTTTTATTTTCTCCTAGGTTAATGCGACTATGCTGATAGATAAGTTTGCGGATAAATTCATATTCATCATCCGCTAGGGAGTCATAGGCAAAGCCAGCATGTTGAGTAGGGGTATTCATGCTATAAGACCTTTATTCTAAGAGAGGTATGAAATTATATCAACTAAAATTGAAATGCTAGGAAGCTGTGGGTCGGGTCATGCTGAGCGGATCAAGTGCTTGATCCAAAGTGGCTTCATCTAGAAGATTTTCACTTAAAACGACTTCTCTTAGGGTCTTGTTTTCAGAAAAGGCAGTTTTTGCTACATGAGCTGCATTATCATATCCGATATGGGGGTTTAATGCGGTTACGAGCATTAAAGAGCGCTCAACAAGTTCTTTACAGCGCGCTTCGTTTGCTTCTAGGCCTTGTACGCAGCGTTCTGTAAAGGTTCGTGTTGCTTGGGTCAGGCAACGGATTGTTTCATGCAAATTATGAGCAATAAGAGGGATGGTGACATTAAGTTCAAAATGTCCATCACGCCCACACTGGGCGACTGCAGAACACAATCCCATAGCATAGATGCCTACTTGTACCAACATCTCACTCATTACGGGGTTTACTTTCCCAGGCATGATTGAAGAGCCAGGTTGAGTCGCTGGGAGGATAATTTCTGAGATGCCAGAGCGTGGGCCTGATCCTAGTAGTCGTATGTCATTTGCGATTTTTATGAGGCTTGTCGCTACTGTCGTGAGGTGTCCGGCAACTTCAACACAGTCGTCTCGTCCTGCTTGCGCCTCAAAATGATTATCTGCCTCTCTGAAGGCAATCCCTGTCTTTTCACAAAGGACTTGGATGACTTTTTGAGGGAATTCTGGGTGGCAATTGATGCCAGTGCCTACGGCTGTTCCGCCTATGGCAAGCTCTTGTAGAGCTTGGATAGATTGGTTGAGACGCTGGATACTTTTGCGTACTTGGGCTGCATAGCCGGAAAATTCTTGCCCTAGGGTCAATGGTGTTGCGTCCATGAGGTGGGTGCGGCCAATTTTAACAATATCTTTCCAAGCATGTGCCTTGGTCTCAAGTGCTTGGGCAAGGCCTTCACATGCAGGGATGAGTTGGTCTTTGAGTGCTTGAGCTACTGAGAGGTGAAGCACTGTGGGCATTGTGTCATTAGAGGACTGTCCTTGATTTACGTCATCATTAGGGTGGATAGGGTCCTTACTCCCAATCGGCTTACCTAGCATTTGCGAGACACGATTGGCAATGACCTCATTGACATTCATATTTGATGAGGTGCCGGATCCTGTCTGGAATACATCAACAGGGAAGTGCTCATCTAGCTTTCCTTCATAAACCTCGAGTGCTGCCTTTTGAATCTGCTGAGCCTTTTCCTTGGGGAGTGTTTCGAGGGCTTCGTTTGCGCATGCGCAGGCATATTTCAGAAGTCCCATACTTTTAATGAACCCTGGAGGCATTGTATGTCCACTGATCGGAAAGTTTAGCACAGCACGTTGAGTGGAGGCTCCGTATAAGGCTTCTTCTGGAACCTCGAGGGTGCCCATCGAGTCTTTTTCTTTTCTCATTATTTTTCCCCTAAACGGATTGAGAGTTGTAGGTCTTTTTTCCCCCTACGGACTCGAATCGGCAAAAGCTGTCCTGGGCGTGCAAAAAAGGTAATATTACGTAAATCTGCCAGGCTTTGGGTGGGTTTGCCGTCTAAGGATAAGATTACATCTCCAAATTCTAGATTTGCCTCATCTGCAGGTGAGTCCGGTATGATTCGTGAAATCACAATAGGTTGCCCACTTAAGCGAACTGCGCCCTGGTCGACTTCTAAGCCTAAGTAGCTATAAGACACCTTTCCGGAAAAGATAATATCATCTCTGACACGCTTGGCAGCTAGGGCAGGAAGTAGGAAAGAAGAGCGAATTTCAGGTAATGAGACGACCATCATGCCTATAAAGCGGCCATTAAGGTCAAAAACAGGAGAGCCTCCTTCTGCACCATCATGAGGGATATCGCAGCGAATATAGGTAGTAGGCCACATTTGGTCAGCATAATACGTATTATGCCCGGTCACGAGGCCTATGGAGGGTCCCGGGTCCATTCCTAGTTTACAGGTTACACTGACTAAGAGTATTCCTGGCTCAGGAAGGGTATTGGTGTCTGTGAGAGATACAGGATCAATCTCAGGTGGGTTGGTTACTCGGAGGATAGATAGATTTGTTTGAGCATCATACCCCAAGACTTGGGCTTCATAGGGGGTGCCTTGGTGTTCAATCCAGACATGAGAGGCCGCATGAGTAATGGTCGCATTCGTCATTACATGCCCTTCATTGCTAATAAAGAAGCCTGTTCCGATTTTTAAAATACCGGCAGTTTCCCCATCATCGATATCAATGGTAGCCAGCACACGGACGATAGCACCTTGGGTTTGCTGGTAGACGTCAAGCAGACGCTGCTGGAAGCTTAGGTATCCAGGTTCTTCAGCAAGAACGGGTAAAGTACTTAAAAAAAAACCGCTACTAAAGTGAGTAGCCTTTTTCCTGGCTTTAAACGTGGGACAAGCAGCATGGGAGGGTTAGTAGACAGAGCTCATGTATCCTGAGAGAGCATTCGCGCCTATAGGGACAGCAGGGCTCACCACATAATAAGTGTTCTCTCCAGGGTTAATGTGTGAAGCATTTTGGGCAAGTACTTGTGTGTAAGTATCCTTAGAGGCAAGTACTGCCTGAAAAGAAGGAGTGCCTATAGCTTCAGGTTGTTGTGACGCCATTTGGGTAGAGGTATGGGCACCAAAAGAAATCATAGTCAGTACGAGTAGTGCGGCGATTGGGGCAGGGACCCATTTGATGCCTGACTTGAAGTAAGCTTGCCAGGCGCCGCGCCATGAAGGGCCTTGTTGAACAAAGGTTTGGAGTGTTTTCTTGTGCAGATCACGGTCAAATTGTTGCCAAAACTCTGGAGTGGGCTTTTCGTGGCGCTTAAGCTTTAGAAGGTCCTCTAGGGTAACTTGGTTAGAAAGACTGGGTTTCTTTTTAGGCATAACAGGGTTTAGGGGTGTTGTATGTAATCCTTGAGATAAGCTTGGAGTTGCTGTTTGGCGTAAAAGAGCCGGGAGCGCACGGTAGCTTCTCTGCACTTCATGATTTTAGCTATTTCTTGATGAGTAAGTCCTTCAATTTCAAAAAGAACAACGACTGTTCTATGTTTTAAAGACAACATTTGCAGCCCTTCGTTCAATTTTTCTTGAAGTTCTTTCATAAAAGTAGGCTTATCAGTTTTACTTTTTGATGAAAGATTCTCAATTATCTCACTTTGGGACACTTCATCAGGAAGCGCATCAAAATTAAAGAAGCGTCGACGGCGTCTTTTCTTGAGGTAGGTAAGGGTTGTATTCACACCTATTCTATAGAGCCAGGTGAAGAAAGAGGCGTTGCCTTTAAAGCGTTGGATGGACTGAAACGCTTTGATAAAAGTCTCTTGGGTTAGATCTGCAGCGTCTTCTCTGTTTGATGTTAGATTGTAGATCGTAGAGTACAAGCGCTCTCGGTACTTGGTCACTAATTGGTCAAAAGCGCTTACTTCGCCGGCTTGAACTTTTTGAACAAGAGCCCAGTCAGGATTATTTTCCTGGCTGATTGCTGGACTTGGTTTTGCCAGCACTTCGGTTCCTGCTTTGATGAAGTTCATAGACTAAACTTATATAGAAACACTTTACCATCCCTGTTGTTTTGGAGCAATCTTTAAAGAAATGTCGCACTAAAAAGACTTATATTTGATTTTAGATTATTTTTATCTAAAAAGGAGTGTAGGTACACGGCAGCACCTTAGGAGTAGTGTTGTAGTACTTCCGATAAGGAGGTGTCGTATTTGGCTGTGCCCGTAGGCTCCCATAACCAGTAAATTGATATTCTGTTCTTCAATGTATCGGACGATGCTGTCCTCGACCTCGCCACTTAACATTTGAGTGCTCAGTGAGTAGCCTGCTTTTTTAAGAGTACTTTCGGCTTTTTGGAGCCGCTTTAACGAGAGCTCTGTATCTGCATTATCATCTACAGTGATAAGGTGTAGCTTGAATTTTTTGAAGGCCTTACTCTCATTTACAAAGAACTCCAGTGCTTTATTGGTGCTTGGGCTGTCATCATAGGCCAAGAGTATCTTTTTGATCGGGGTAAATTTCCTGGAAGTAATGAGGCAGGGTTTCGTGCTAACGCGTATCACACGTTCTAGTGAAGAGCCCAAGTGCTCTGTAGCTAGGTTCGCATTTTCCCCGCGCTTACCTAAACAGATAAGATCAGGAGCATGATCGCTGACTTCTATATCTTCGATGTATTCGACTAGTGTGCCTGCATGATTGTGAAACGAAGGGGCCTTTTTGATGCCTGCCTCTTTGAAAAGTGTTTTGCAGCGTTGTTCAATGACTTTGACCTTTTCTTTTTCAATCTCTTGCATTTGTCCAAGGATATCTTGATAGGGTTGGATCCCTAGGCTGCCACATAGATCCGTAATCATAGAAGCCTGAAAGGGGCCTAGTTCAGAGATATAAGAGACACTCATAGTGGCTTTCATGCATTGAGCTAGCCAGGAAGCATATTCGCAGCAAACCTCTGAGTAGGGAGAGCCATCTGTGCAAACAAGAAAGTTCTTCATCCCTTAGACTATAGTCTGTAGATGAAGTAGGCTCAAGGTTTAATCGCTTGAGTTAAAGACGAGCTCGCGATTAGCTTCGTTGAAGCGGCGGTACCCTTGACGAGGGAGGACATCTAAAAAGTATTTGCCGTAGCTTTTGCGAAACAGGCGCCCATCGAGGAGTGTGATGATCCCGGTGTCTGCCTTATTGCGGACGAGGCGGCCAAGCCCTTGGCGGAACTTAATAAGAGCTTCCGGTAGGGTTATATCCATAAATGGGTTTCCTCCTTTGAGGCGCAGCCATTCATGAAAAGCTTGCTTGATAGGGTGGGAAGGGTTCTCGAATGGAAGGCGGGTGATGATTACTTGAGATAGGGCAGCTCCGGGGATATCGATCCCTGTCCAAAAGCTATCTGTTCCAAGGAGGACTGCATTTCCTGCTTTTTTGAATTCTTGGATAAGCTCGTGCCGAGAATATCTTTTGCCCTGGATAAAAACAGGACGAGGGCTTGATACGAGGCGCTCTTCGAGTAACGGGCCGATTCGATACATATCAGCATAGCTTGTGAAAAGGATAAGGGTTCCTCCAGAAACTTGTTCGATACAGAATGAGAGCGTATCTAGTAGATAGTCTGTATCGAGTCTTGACTCTCGGGGGCTTGGGTCGGGCGCATCGGTTGCAATATAAATTTGGGTGTTTCGCTCGAAATCAAAAGGAGATTTCTCGATAAAATGAGAAAACCCTTGAGCACCTACTTGCTCACAAAAGTGAGTCATGCTATTTCCTTGAGCTAAAGTTGCGCTCGTTAGGAGTACGGAAGTGTGGCGTGCGAATAGGACTTTCTCAAGATATGAAGCCACATCAATAGGGGCTGAGCGTAATGTAGGAATGTTGGTATTCTTACCAGAAGTCTCGGCCCAAAAGACCGAATCGGATTCTTCCAAGGTAATACAACGGAGTAGTCCGCTATGATAGCCTTGTAAACGTTTGCACTGGTTTTGGATTTCTTCAGCAAGAGCCTCATTGCTTGTTCTTTGGGTGAGGCTTGCAAGGCGTTGAATTAAGTTCTTGAGCGTGTTGCAGAAGCGGGTATCAATCCAGTCTGGTTCTGAAATGCGACTGATTTTCTTTTTTTCGAGGAAACGTTCGTGTACCGCATCAAAAAAAGCTTCAGCCTCAGAGAGCGCCATAGTGACAGCTGCTAGATCATCAGTGGATCCGCAGTTCGTTAGGATTCCCTTGTTGCGCTTTGGGTTGAAGAGCATTTTGAGGGTAAGAAAAATACCTGCAGCGCTGATACGTACGCCAAAGTGATCTCTGGCAATATCAGGAACTGTGTGAGCTTCGTCTAAGACAAGGAAATCTTCTGGGTACAAAATACCTGGGGTGCTGCCTTCTGGGTTTTGTCCTGCGCTAATGAGTGAAAACAGAAGGCTGTGGTTGAGTATGATGACGTGAGCCTTGCGTTGCTTGATGCGTGCTTTTTGATAAAAGCAAGTTTTAGGGCTGCAGCGCTTAGGGTTACAGGTAGTAGAATCTGCGTGCACCCAATTCCAGACGTTGAAAGAGGGTTGAGGCATGAGTTCCTCTATAAGTCCTGTCTCGGTTGTTTCAGCCCATTGAGCAATGCGTTCTAGCTCTTGTTGGTCTGCAGAAGGGAATAAATCAATATGTGATTGCAGCGCTTGGGCGAGTCGTGTGGTACATAGGTAGTTGCCCCGTCCCACGAGGAGTGCGGCTTTAAAGTCTTGAAAAGGTTCAAGTTCAGGAGTGCTTTGGAAGAGTTTACGGCAAAGCTCCAGATCTTGAGTCAGGATTTGTTCTTGTAGGGATTTTGTATGCGTGGAGACAACAAAAGGACGTTCTTCTTGGACAGCTTTGAGAATGCCAGGGATTAGGTAGGCTAAGCTTTTCCCTACACCTGTACCGGCTTCAAAAAGTAAGGGGGTTTCTTCTGTAAAGCCTTGAGCAACGGAGCAAGCCATAGTGCTTTGCTCGGGCCTAAACTCTAGATTTAGAGCATTGTGTAGTAGGCCTTTGGGTTTGAAAATCTCTTCGGTTAGTGTTTGGAGATCAGGCGTGTCTGGGCATGCGGAAGGATGTGTTGCTGTACAGGCTTGCATGGCTATTTGAGGATTTGTTGTTTGCTGTGGAGTGTCTCAGCGATTTGAAGTGCATTCAGGGCAGCCCCTTTCCAGAGTTGATCACCTACAACCCAGAAGGCCAAGCCGTTGTCCAGGGCGGTGTCTTTGCGTAAGCGCCCGATCCCGCAATGAATGTTTTGTGTTTGGTTAAGAGGCATCGGGTAAGGAGGGGTAGCTTGGGTATCGTAATAATCAATGCCTGAGAACTCTTTTAGGGCAGCTTGGGCTTCACTTAAGTTAATAGGCTTTTGGAATTCTGCATTAAT
Organism: Opitutia bacterium UBA3534; assembly: GCA_002376875.1. Taxonomy (GTDB): domain Bacteria; phylum Verrucomicrobiota; class Verrucomicrobiia; order Opitutales; family UBA3534; genus UBA3534. Next base: position 43,656 of record DFOT01000003.1, read on the forward strand.
GGCAATCGCATGAGCCCGCATTGTAGGTACGCGTACGCAAGTGGTCGAGACGTGTAGCTCGGGGAGTTCTAGGATTTTACGGCTCTCCTCGAGCATTTTGTGCTCCTCTTTAGTGTAGCCACTTTCTAGGAAACTATCGACCTGAGGGATCAGGTTAAAGGCGATTGGGTGTGGGTATATTTTTGGTTGGGCAGGTTCATCTTTTTGCCAAGCGTTTATTTGGGTGCTTAGCTCATTGATCCCTGCAACGCCATTCCCAGAGACGGCCTGGTAGGTGCTGGCAATAAAGCGTGTCAGGCCGAATTGTTGGTGTAAGGGGTAAAGCCCCATTAGGGCAATGGCTGTGGAGCAGTTAGGGTTTGCGATGAGCTGAGGTGCTTCATCGAGTGCTGAGGCATTAATTTCTGGGATAATTAGAGGGACCTCTGGGTCTTGTCGGAAGGCTGCGCTATTATCTATGATAATGCAGTCTTTGTTTTTTGCTTTAGGAATTAAGTCTCGAGCAACAGCATTGCTTGTACAGAAGAATGCGAGATCAATTTCCTTAAAGGTATCTTCAGTGGCTTCCTGGGTAGATATTTGCGAGCCTCGGAAGGTGACGGAGGTTCCTGCGGAGCGGGCAGACGCTAGAGGTAGAAGTGTTTCGCAGGGGAAATTCCTTTCTTCTATGAGTTTAATGAGCTCTTGGCCTACGGCACCTAAGGCTCCTATGACGCCTATTTTATAATTCATTTTCTGTAGTATTATTGATAGTCTTGGTCTTAGTTATGTTAAAGCAAGCTATTAAAGAGGGTATAGTCGTTTCTATCGCACAGCAGTCTTTATCTTTTTATGCTGAAGGTAAGCTTTTGAAATCTTACCCTGTATCAACTTCCTTAAAGCCGCCTTCTTGTGAGCAGGATTCTTGGGGTACTCCTTGGGGAGAGCATATAATCATAGACAAAATAGGAGCCCAAGCGCCTTTAGGGATGGTCTTTAAAGGCCGCAAGCCTACAGGTAAACTTTATACGGAGTATTCTGTTGAAGATCAGGCTGGAGACTTGATTACAAGCCGTATTTTGAGGCTTCGTGGGGAAGAAGAAGGGATTAATAGTGGTGGCAGTTGTGATACCTATAAGCGCATGATTTATATTCATGGGACCAATCATGAGTCTAAGATTGGACAACCTCTTAGTAAGGGATGTATTCGAATGTGTAATAATGCCATTGCTGAGCTTTTTGATCTGGTTGAAGTGGGTACGCGCGTATGGATTAGTTGAAGAACTCGCTAGCCCTTTTGGGTAGCGGATTTAAAAGCAGTTGACATTTCTCAAAAGGATTGCATACTCTTGATTTAGCTTTCACTTACTCTTAAGTGCGAGCAACTTAAACAAAAACGTCAATAAATATACCCCTGCTTCCGTTTAAGGCTATTTTTAACCCCTAAACCCTGGCGTGGGTGAACATTAAAAAACTCTAAAAACAAAGAACTATGTCTCACAAAAAACAAGGACAAGGATTAGTTGAATACATCATTCTCGTAGGTTTGATTGCGCTACTCGTTTTCGGATTAGTAAAAGCCTTTGGTGATGAAGTAGGAGATACTATCGAAGAAATGACTGATTCCACCGAAGATGTCGGTAAGGAAATCAAAAAAGGCCGGAAGTAATTAGCCATTAGAATCGCTGAGACCTATCAGTCCTGATGGGTTCTTAGTGTTTCTAGTCGAATAATAATTTCCTTTTTTGTAGGGGCTCTCTTTTTTGAAAAAGAGCAGCTGTCTCCCTATATCTTTGAATAACGATTATATTAGTATCTTAATGAATATGCTATATGACCCCAGAGAGTCTTTCCAAAGGCTGCGTGTTACCTTTTTAACCCTAGCAATAGCAGCGGCCTTCGGCGTGACGCCAAGGATAGCACTTGCTGATATCGATGAAGATTTCTTGTTTACTAACGGAAATACCTCCTCGAGTCGTTCTCAAATGAATGGAAGACAGCAAGGAATGCAATCCACCACTAGAAACGGACGTGCACTCTATAAGATGCGTGTCGGAGAAACTAAAAACTTCTCCCTTAAAGGAACAGCGGAAACGATTAATGTCGAAACCCCTGATGTTGTAGAGCTCTTTTTACCAGAGCCTGGAACGTTATCCATAACAGGAGTAGACAAAGGTGTAACTACCTTAGCTATTCGTTATGAGGATGGCTCCATCAACATGCTAGGTGTCATTGTTTCCGAAGAAGGCGAAATCCCTGCTGACATTTTGTTAACCCGGCTCGAGACAGCTTTGGGCAGTGTGGATGGATTGAGCCTCGAAGTTCGTGAAGGTAAAGTTCTTATTACAGGAACTGCAGATACTCGTAACAAAAACTACTATAAACAAGTAGTAGGTTTGTTTAGAGATGAAGTGATCAGTCGTGTTCGGTTTACGGACGAGATGATTTCACCTGCGGCTTCTGACATGATGGTTGCCTCAAACATCGCTCAGCCAGATGACATGACTCCTTCAACAGGGATTGTCCAAGTTGATGTGAAGATTGTTGATGTTAACCTCGATAGAGCAAAGCACATTGGTGTTTCTTGGTTTAATACAGGAACAGGTGCTGCCTTCAACGGAGATTATGGCGTTCAGTCTGGTGATGGAGCAACAAGCCCTGGTGGAGGCGGTAGCCGCCTTTCAGTAGGAGGCTTGCTTTCTGTTGAAGACCTTGATGCTAAACTTCGTTTCTTGGTGAATCGTAGTGCAGCCCGTTTGCTTGCAACACCTAAGCTTGTTGTTGCCAGTGGCGAGACTGCTAGCTTCAATGTAGGTGGAGAGATCCCTATTGTTCGTGAGACTAACGAAAACTTCTCTGTAGAATATAAGAAGTTTGGTACCTTACTTGAAGTGACTCCTGTGATTATGGGTACTCACTATGTCGATGTGCACGTGAAGTCTACCCTAAGTTCTATTGATGAAAACTTAGTTGTAGGAAGCTCGAACATGCCTGCTTTCAAAAACAAAGATGCAGACACCCGTTTGACAGTGAAAAGTGGAACCACTTTTGCCCTTGCAGGCCTTATTCAGCAAGAAGAGTCAAACAGTCATTCAAAGCTCCCTGTTTTGGGTGATGTGCCAGGACTTAGCCTTGTCTTTAAGAATAAGTCTCGCTCTTTTACAACTACGGAAACCTTGGTTTTGATGACACCCTACCTCGTTACCGATGTTGATAATCGTTTGACTCATGATAAGAAGCCAATGTTAGGCAGTGAATCTATCATTGATGTTTTGAATGCAATGGACGGCAACTTAGTGCCTGAAGATTACAGCAGAACTCAAGACATTAGTGACTCAGGTGCCTACGAATTTGACGAGCATGAGCATTTCACTATGCGTCAACACCGTCGCAGGAACCGTGTACGAGGTCGATAAGTCTAACCTTTTATACGTATAGCCCTATTACCTCCTTAAGAATACCCCTCATAAATGTCCTATTTGGTAGAAGCCATACTCGATGATTTACCTGTTCAGGGTCTCCCCTTTCAAGATGGGGAGATCGTGTTCGGGTCCAAGTCAACTTGCAGTATGGTGCTTGAGGGAGACGGCGTAGAGTCCGAGCATGCTAGGTTAGTTATTGCTGGGGATTCTATGCGTTTATGGAGGTTGTCTAAAAAAGAACCTCTTTATGTAAATCGTAATAGCGTCAACTCGACGATTATTACACGTGATGATGTTCTTCATATAGGTCCTTACCTGATTAAGTTCATTGACTCTGGTTTTGATGAGTCTGGCGGGGCCTATGATACAACTGGTCTAAAGATGAGTATCCACCAGTCTTTAGTGGTGGAGCTCGATTTAGGCAAGTTAGATCTCAAAGAGTTAAGTGACCATGACCTTTGGGTAAAGTGTGATCGCCTTATTGATCGGATCATTAAGGATGCGTATATCCCTTCAGGGGTTGATGTTAAGAAGCTCAAGCTTGACGTCTTGCGTGAAGCTTTAGCCTTGGGCCCCTTAGAAGAACTCCTTGAGGATGAAGCAGTCACTGAAATTATGGTGAATGCTAAAGATGAGATCTTCATTGAAAAAGGAGGTAATCTGACAAAGACGGAACTCGCGTTCACTTCAGATGCGCAGGTAGTTAACGTGATTAGTCGTATCGTTAATCCTTTAGGAAGACGTATTGATGAAAGCAGTCCTTTGGTAGATGCTCGTCTAAAAGATGGCTCTCGCGTTAATGCGATTATTCCTCCTCTAGCCCTTAAAGGCCCTAGTATTAGCATTCGTAAGTTTGCTAAGGAAAAATTTAAAGCTGAGGACTTAATTGGGTTCGGAAGTATTACCGCTGAAATTGTTGAATTCCTTAAGTTTTCAGTTTCTTTTGGGAAGCGTAACGTAGTTATTTCTGGAGGTACAGGGTCGGGTAAGACGACCTTGCTTAACCTTTTATCTAACTTTATTCCTGATAAAGAACGTATTGTAAGTATCGAAGACTCTGCCGAGCTTCAACTTAATCAGCCTAATTTAGTTTCTTTAGAAGCTCGTCCCCCTAATATTGAAGGGAAGGGCGCTATTACTATCCGTGATTTGGTGAAAAATTCACTTCGGATGCGCCCTGACCGTGTGGTTGTGGGTGAGTGTCGTGGTGCTGAGACATTAGATATGTTGCAGGCGATGAACACCGGTCACGATGGTTCGTTAACAACTTTGCACGCTAATGATGCTGCAGAGGCTGTTTTACGTATTGAGACCATGGTTATGATGGCTGGGTTTGATTTGCCTGTAGCAGTGATTCGTCGTCAGATTTGCTCAGCGGTTAATATCATTGTTCAGCAAAATCGTCTGACGGATGGTTCACGACGCATTACTCGTGTGTGTGAGGTTGTAGGGATCGATGGGCTGGATGTATTGATGGAAGATATTTTCCTTTTTAAGCGTACGGGATTCAACGATGAAGGCCGTATTACAGGGTACTTTACGGCGACAGGTTATGTACCTCAATTCGTAAAAGATGCCGAAAAAGTCGGAATGAAATTAGATAGTAAGATTTTTGAACCTACACCTCCTCCAGGAGGTCAAGAGCCTAGCATGTAGAGCTTATGATTAACTTAGCATATATTCTTATTTTTACTTCTATCACACTTTTCTTTTTTGTGATCGAGGATATTGTTCATTATAACTATGCTGCGATGCAGGATCACCTGCATACAACACGCGCAGAGCGTCAGAATGGTTTAGATTCTTTGCTAAGCTCTGAAGAGAACCAACTTTGGATTGCCTTAGGCATTGGCGCTTTATGTGCTTTAGTTGGGTTTTATCTTTTAGGCACTATTGGGTCAATTGGCTTTGGTCTACTTGGTGCTTGGGCGCCTTTGCTTTTAGCTCGTTTGCGTGAAGCCCGTCGGATTAAGACTATAGAGCTTCAGCTCGTGCCCACCTTGAATCTTCTTTCAAACTCTGTACAATCTGGGAAGACTCTCCAGCAGGGGCTAGAGGAAGTTTCCTTAACCGCTGACTATCCTATTTCTTCAGAGCTTTCTTTAGTGGCCCGTCAAGTTCGAGTGGGGCTTTCTCAAGAGGATGCATTAAACTCTTTTGCAGATCGTGTGCCTTTACCTGATGTTAACCTGACTGTTCAGGCAATGATCGTCTCTTTACGTACAGGTGCTAATTTGCCTCGAGCCATTAAGCTGATTGCGGATTCTGTTATGAATCGTATGCATGTAGAGGCTAAAATCCGCGTGTTAACCGCGCAAGGGAAGGCTCAGGGAGTTGTGCTTGGTTTAGCGCCTTGGGCAATTCTAGGTGTATTCTATTTAATGAGTCCTGAGTATGCTTCTGTGATGTTTACTACAGGTTTAGGGAATTTTATTCTTATAACAGTTCTTATCCTGGACCTTTTAGCGATGTTTTGGATTAACAAAATTATTAGTATCGACGTCTAATCACCAAAAAATTGGCAATCATGAGTCTCCAAGCTTTTTCAGTATATCAATTTGTTCTTTTCCTCGCATTCTTTCTCTTGTTTGCGACGGTTCTAAACCTTTACTACGACTATCAAAGACGACTGAAGCTTATGCGTCGTGTTCATACAGAATACGAGCAAGAGAAGCTCAAGGGTATTTTTGGTATTCTAAAGCCATTTTTACAAGACGTTGTAGAGATGATGCATGGATTCCCTCGTGGGCGTGAAATGTTGCGTGGCAAGAATAAGCAATACCTTAAGATGCTAGCGCGTGCAGGAAACCCAGGTATGCTCACAGGTGAAGAGCTCTACATGCTCAAATTTGTGGCTCCTTTAGTTTCCTTAGTGCTTATGGCCATTGTTTTGCAAGGAGATTGGGTTATTATTGTGGGTGTTATGGGCTTCTTTTATATTGCTCCAGAGATGTGGATTGGGGGTATGGTTGCTCGTCGTATGGCACTCATGAAGCGAGTCCTCCCTGATGCGATGGATAGTATTGCCTTAATTATGCGTGCGGGTCTAGACCTCAGTCAGGCCATTGAAGTTTACGTGAATGGGAAAGACCAAAATATTTTAAAGACAGAGTTTGGAGTGCTTCAGTCAGAAATGCGTGTAGGTAAAACACGAATGGAAGCTTTAGAAGATATGGCCAATCGAATTGGTCTTCCTGAATTAATTAATTTATCTACAGCGGTAACTCAGGCGGAAAAGTCTGGTATCTCTGTAACTGACTATTTAGCCCAACAGGCGGACGAATTACGCATGGATCGTTTCCGCCGGGCTGAAGAAGCAGGGCAAAAAGCCCCGCTTAAAATGTTAATGCCTCTGATGTTGTTTATTATGCCTGGGGTATTTGCTGTTATTTTTGGTCCCATGTTAATTTCATTCTTTAAATAAAAGTTAAGATTATGAGCGAATTCGAAACATCCCCCTCGCTTGAAGCCACCGAGCACTTGGTTCTCGTCGTGACAGAAGGCCATGACCAAGGAGAAGCCTACCCCTTAGGATCCGAAGAGGTTGTCATAGACGATCGATTCTCCATCTCTTTCAAAAATGGCGTTTACTTGATGCGCTCTTTGACAGAGCGAGAAGTTATGGTCAGTGACGTGCTTGCCATGGAATCGATTGTTTCTAAGGGTGATACCTTGGTGACAGAATCGTCTGAATATGAACTGCGCGCAGCAGGCGAAGAAGAAGAGAGTGGTAGCAAAAGCATCATCTATCTGTTCTTGATTATTGCAGCTGCAGCCATGGGTGTCATTTTATTGTTCCCTAATTATGTTCCTAAGATTGTAGATCTTGAAGGTATCCAGGGTGCGCCAGAAACAATGATGCCGATGGGCGAGGATGAATGGGATCGCTTCGAAAGTGATGACATGGATGAAGGGCCTCGTGAATACTCTTTGGCAGAGCGCAATCAGATTTTAGCTAGAGCTCGTCTGAACGTGTTACTCGCAGACCGTCAGGTTAAGGAGAGTACAACGCGTCATGGTAACGTTTTTTGGGCAATTAAAAGACTTGAAGAAGCTGAGGTAGAGCTTAATAAGTTAGATCCTGTCCCTGATTTATTCGATGAAGTCCAAGAAAAGAAAGTAGCTTACCAAGAAAAGCTTAATCTTATGAAAGAAGATCTTATGAATAATGCTAAGATTGCTTTAGAGGCTGGAAATACAGACAGTGCTAGACATGCCTTTACAAAGCTTTTAAGTATTACTCAAGACCCCAGAGATCCTACTTATATTGAAGCCCTCGAATACCTCCGTCTTTTAGGAAATCAAAAGAAAACCTCCGAATAACCCTTTAACTTAAAAACCTATGAAAACAAGTGCTAGTTTATTAAACATTCGCAGGATAGGACTCTTGATTGCTGCAGCCATCTTAGGATTGGCCGCAACAGTCTTAGTTAAAGCCTACGTGAATAAGACAATTGAAAAAGTTTCCGGAGGTGAGCTAAAGGCTCGCTTATTCGCTCGGAAAACAATGGAAGAAGGGTCTGTTATTAAACAGTCCGACTTGATCTCTGTAGATGTACCTAAACGTTATGTACACTTCAGGGCAGTTCCTTCTGAAGACAAGGGTCTTATCCTAGGCCAGAAAATTGCGGCTACGGTTCGCCAGGGAGAAGCTATTCTCTGGGAAGATGTTGCTCTAGAAGAGAGCTACAGTTTATCTGATTATGTAGACGTGACTGAGCGTGGTCTTACCATTCGTGTTGACCAGACCAGCAGTTTCAATGGAATGATTGAGCCTGGAGACCGTGTTGATGTGATGGGTGTTCTTTCTGAGCAAAATGTTTCAGGAGGAGAGGCTACTCTGCAAGTCTTACTTCAAAACGCTTTTGTCTTAGCAGTGAATGATCGTATCGATCGCCAGACATTACTTTCTGTCGGTGGAAGTGCCCAGTCTTCTGAGGATCGACGTGATGTGAGCTCTGTAACACTGAAGGTTTCTCCAGAAGATGCAGCGATGGTTCTTTTTGCTCAAAACCAAGGCCAGCTCTTCCTCTCCTTGCGTAATCGCAGTGACATCTTTATCTCCAATATTCCTCCTATTAATACAAGAATGTTTGTAGACATGCTTGCTGCTAAGGAAGATTCTATTGGTGAAGGACTCCCTCAAGAAGTAGACAACTACCCTGTTATTCGTAGAAATGCGGGTACAGAAAGTAGTGGATACTACCCTGGTGACAAGAATATCCAGCGTGAGCTCAAAGGAATGGACCCTTATGAGTTCCAGGATAAGGCTATCAACGTAAAGCGCCAGGAAAGAAACCGTTAAGCAAATAACGTAACGCTTGCGTTGCGTGCCCTAACTAATCAAGTTCCGTGGTTTTTAAAAATAGCACTAGCGGCAAAAAGGCCTTTAGGAGATCTAAAGGCCAAGCCGTTGTGGAATACGTCATCTTAACGGCCTTCGTGGGTATTGCCTTTGTATGGGCTATAGCACCAATGCTCACTGAAGATTACCGCATGTCGTGGTATGCCTATTATAGTATTCCGTTAAGTATTCCTGTTGAATTAGCAGTCTATGATGGCAGGCCTGATGAGCCGCTGTCTTTCACGGACATGAGTAATTGGCTTGGCACTAACGAAGCAGGTTATGACCGCTGGGCAGGGAATAGAGGTGGAGGCCGTCACGGCACTCATACTCCAGGCGGCGGTGGTCACAACGATGGCGGCGGTGGAGGAAAAAAACCCCGACGTAGGAGATAAATTAGGTGAATATGCGTAAACATAGAAGAGGTAGAAGTGGGCAGGCTCTAATTGAGTTTGTTATGATTGGTTCTGTTTTTTTTACTGTAGTCTTCTTTGGTGTCTTCTATGGCCATTATATTAACGTTAAATCTTTATTAAATGTCGCTTCTTATAGCGCAGCCCGTAAGTTTGCAATCACTCAGAATATAGATCTAGCCACTCAAGCGGCTAATCTCTATGTAGCTCGGGTTGCCTTGCCTGATTCTGTAGTAGTTGAAGTAGACAACGATAACCCTGATTTTGGTGAAGGATTTATGACTACAGTTTATATGGATATTCCCGTTCCTATGTTTGCCCCTCTTATGGCAATTTTAGGAGGGGGCCCCGGCTATACCATAAGTTCTTCAACACCGATGAGTGCGGAGTAATAATATATGTTAACTGAAAATTCAGAGCCCCCTTTGCGTAATAGAAAACGATCCAGGAAAGGACAGTTGCTTGTCATTTTTCCTTTTGTGATCCTTTTTTTCGCAAGTATGCTTTTGATCTCAGTCAATATAGCAGAGCTTTCTACACAACGTATCCGGATCCAAACAGCGACAGACGCTTGTGCTCTATCGGCAGCACGGATGCAGTCTATGGGGTTCGGGATTGAAGCCCAGCTCAATTACGTGGTTATCGGCCTTATAGTTGCGATGGTAGTCCATATTGTTCTGCTTGATGGTGGAGGATTCGTCCAACGGATTAAGAATATACGAGATGTTAATAAATATCAGGAGGACGTACGCGATATTTTGGTTCCGTTAGCGATGCATTCGGCCGTCATACAGGCGGCGTTGTCTAATGACATTTTCGGGATGTGTACCTACCTCCCGCTTGTGGGAGGACTCCTAAATAGTACTACTATTGCCGTAGATTTCTGGGGCCTTGGAGATATTTTTACTACCATTATGGGTATGTTTGACATATTTACCGAGAATCAGATGCTGATGTTATCGTTAGGTTTGTCTTTGACACTAATTTATCCACCTGGCCCTTGGACTAAGCTTGGGTATGACATTATGCGGATGTCGGATAAGATGGATCAAATTACTACCCTTAATATACCGCCTTTCATGATGAAAATGGGTGTAGGTTTCGGGGACCGCTTGTATCCCGAGATTGTGACAGTGCTTGGGGCCGCAGGGCTTACTAACCTTGTTTCAGGGAACCCGCGCATGATCGCAATGTCTTCAGCCCGTCCTTACTTCAATTTATTAGGAGCTGGAGCAGGCCCTCGTGAGCCTGAAATGGATATTGTTACTTTTAGTACCTGTATGGTGATTCTTGGTCCTTTCTGGCATGAGAAACTTATCGAAACAGGTATGATGGGCTACCTTAATCCGCTGGAATGGCGCTATATGTTAACAGATACAGTTATGGCAATTGCTTCAGGTGGTGGGGGTATTATCTCTAAGGACGGCAAGAAAGCCAAGAAAGGCAAAAAATAACGCTTTAAACTATGGAGCCTATAAAACACAGATCACATAAGAGAAGACGCTCAGGTCAGGCTATGGTTGAGTTCATTCTTGTTATGCCTCTTATTTTGGGGATGATCTTTTTGATGGCCCATGTGCATCAAATTCAATGGTCCTCTCAGAAGCTGGCTTCTTGTTTATGGTATGCGATCCGCGGAAATTCTTATCCTGCCTGGGCTGGGCCCGAGAATGATATCCAAAAAGATGTAGAAGCCGTTTTCCCAGATAACTATGACGTAGAAGTAAGCTACGGGCTAGGCTTTGACATGATTGCTGCTGCGGCTCTTGGGGCCAGTATCATGAACCCAGTGAATCCTTCTGTTCCTATTTATGGACGCGTCAGTATCGAATTTGAGAGCCCTTATGCGACTTTCCCTTTTGGTTTATCGGGCAAGAGCGTAGGGGATGTTGCCTTCGGGGATAAAATCGCCCTTTCTGATGATGGTGTTTTTGTTTCTACGATTATTTCTCGCTCTTTGGCAGCCACAAGCTTCCAGGAAACTTTTGCGGATCAGTTCTTAGGGTTCTTTGCTGAGATCCCGCAGCATTTTGCTAGCTTCTTTACTGGAGGTGGACAAGTAGAGGTAGATGCAGGTATGGCTGCTGACAAGGAAGAAGCCTTCCAGAACTCTCAAGAAGAGAATAAGGAAGATGAAGATAAAGATTCTGATAAGGAAGAAGAGGAGGCTGAAGAGGCCAGAGAGCAAGCTGAGCAGACTACAGAAGATTTCGAACAAGGTTTAGACGAGGGTAGAGAGGCAAATCAAGATGCTGGAGATGAAGAAAATCAGCAGTTCGAAGATATTCAAGGCCAGTCTACCGATGCTCAAGGCGATGCTGAAAGCTCAGTAAACCAGATGCTTAATTCTTAATCTTGTCTTTTATTAGGGAGCGTAACAGACTATTGAGTAATATTGTGCTATGAGACAGTTATTGTGGGTTGTTTTTATATGGGGCCTAAGTTCTGTTAGCCTTTTAGGGCAGCAAAACTTTAAGGATATTTACTTAGAGAATCAGCCTAAGGATCCGTTTATTGACGCTTTGCGTCCTCGCTTAAAAGACTCTTTGTTGCTTTCTTACTTGGCTTACCGCGATGGAGAGTACGCGATTGAGGCAACTACGGTAATTCCTGGTCCTGCTTCACAAGTATTAGACTTTTATAAAAAGCAGTTCGATGAACATGGCTTCCCTTACCAAGTTAAAGAATGGAACGGGATGACTTTGTTCATGGGGATGATTGATGGAGAGTCTAAAAAAGTTTTCTTGAGCAAAATGCCTCAAGGTACCTTAGTGCACCTCATCTCAGAGAAGACGGGGCTACAATTCGCAAGCCTTCTAGAAAGGCACCCCGAACTTGGTGGTATTGATGGCCAGTGTGTGCTCCATAACGAACAGCACCAAGGCGTATCGCGTACGGGCTTACTTAAGTATGATTTTAATACAGGCGGAGAGTATGGTCTGCGCAATATTGAAAATAAGCTAGTGAATAGTGGTTGGAAGCCTTCTTTAAAGGATACCTTTAAGAAAGCAGGCATTGATGCACCTGACGGGATTGTAGGCTTTTTTGAGAAAGACTCTGTTACCTTGATGGTTGTTCCTGCTCGCTCAAGTGATAAAGAAAAAGGCTCTGTCTTAGTCTATTTTGAAGATACTTTTGGGGTGCCTCGTCAAAAACATTGGACGCTTAAGCAATAGGTCTATGAAGGATGGCGTCTATGAAGTATGGCGTGCGGGCGATCGCTTGTTAAGTAGCTGTCAGTATAAAAGCTCCTTGTGGTTTCGTCTTAAAGGACTATTGGGCCGTAAAACCTTGCATGCACACGAGGGTATCTTGATCAAGCCTTGCCAAAGCATTCATATGTTTTTTATGCGCTTTGCTATTGATGCGGTTTTTCTTAACAAGAAGAACGAGATTGTCCGCATTTATCCAGGAATTCGTCCGTGGCGGATGACCCGGCATGTGTGGGGGAGTGATTGCGTTTTAGAGCTCCCTGCAGGCAGCTCAGAGCGTTGGGGGCTTAATGTCTCCGATTGTTTGACTTTTAAGCAGTGAGCGTATCTAGGTCCACTATTTGAGTTGGCGTGTATTCTTCTTCCACGCTCACAGCGACTGTGCTTTGAAGATCCTCTACAGGTTCTTCTTGAGCTGTCGTAGGGAGATTTTTGTGGCCTACAATAGGTGCATGGTCTGCGATAACCGTCGCTACCTTAACGTACTTATTTTCAAGAGGAGCAGGGAGTTGCCCATGTTCCATTTTGTAGAATTGAGTGAGTCTAGCGAGATACCCTTCTCCTTCGTAGATCTTTTCTGCAACAGCTTTAGATCCCCAGTCTTCGTCCTTTTCTATGACGATAAAGCTAGACCCTTTTTTGCTTTCGCTATAATGCTCCTGGAGGCATAAAAGTGCCTGGGCCAAGGTGGCTTGCTCGTGGATCGTTAGCCCTGTGTCTTTGCAGCAACTTATAATATGTCCAGGATTAGCTCTATGTATGGCCTCTAAAGTCTCTTTATCGATTACATTTGGCACTCCAGGGAAGTATGTCCAAGGGAGCTTATGGGCCTCTTCTAGGGTGCCATCACCAGCAACACAGGACATGTCGTAATCGTAAGATTTTAAGCCCGTAAACTTACCGTCGTTATCGAAATCAAAGAGCATATTGCCAAAATGGCCATCAACCATACGCACTAAGCAGTGATAGATACTTAATTGTGATAACTGCTTACGAAGCAAAGGATCCTCAAAGTTAATCTTAGGGTTGCTAGCTTTGAACCCCCCCCAGAGCTTTCCTTCGGCATCATATTTGATAGCATAAAAGCCGGTTTCTCGCATGACAGGGTATTTCAGTTTGAAATAGCACTCTCCAAGGCGACCTCTTCTTGTCTCTTGGATGCTGCTTTGTTGTTTGAGTTGGCTTTCTAATACCTTGTCATTAATTTGCTTCCACTTGGCTTGCTCCGGTGATTCGCCTGTAGCAATCTTCATTGCGAGGACTTTTTGCTCATGGAATGTTGCGGGCCGTGATTGTACTACCAGGTTTAGGCCTAATAGTTTACTGATACGGTATGCTGCAGTATTACGGCCTACCTCATTAATAGTATATGCAGTATGCTCTGAATTCCATTCTGAGGCTAGGAAAGGAAAGATATATTCTTCATTGGTAGTGCTAAAGGTTTTTCCTCCTTGCTTAACAGCTCGCGGGTTCTTTTTTGGAGTAGCTTGCTGAGGATGGCGCCTAATCTCATTATGCCCTCCCTTCCCTAATAGGGAATTTTCTTTTTGAGGAGAGCTTAGTTGAATTTGCGTAGTATTGCTGAGTGCTCTTTCTAGGCGTTTGGTTAATCTTGTATTAGGCGAGAGTATCTGCTGCGTCTTTCTTCTTTGTACTCTTGCAGAAGAAGCCTTCTCCCGCTTGCGCTTATTACCGCTAGTGTCAGTCTGCTGCGGGAGGTAGTTTCGAGTAGGTGTGAAAGTTAGTGAATCCATAGATTAATTGTCTTAAATGATGATTTTTTATCATTAAAAGTCAACTTTACCTGATTTTGGTTATTTAACTCGTTTATTATCAGTACATTAAGTTTTATTGGCACTTGTCTTGTTAACGTTAGTTTTAGCTTAAGCCGTTGATCTAGGCCTCGGAATCCACTATAAGAACTAAATCATGCCTACCTTTAATCCTTTAGCCTCAGCCGTAGCCTTAGAGCTTGTTAGAGAGTATACCCCTTCTTCTAGTGGCTATTCCCCCGCCAGGCGTATTGAGCGAAAGAACCCCAAGCTCGAGAGACAAGAAGTGACTTATTACTTCATTGTTGGAAAGACCCCAAGGGGGCCTCAAAAAAAACTGACTGAGCGTAGTTGCTTCAGTCAGTTTTTGGAAAAAGTAGGGAATTGTATAGAAGAAGCGGTTTTGGCTCTTGGTGAGCTTTGTCTTACTTCCCCTCTAGCCCCGAACAAGCTGCTCGTTTGTCACCCGCCAAAGGGCAAGGCTATGCTTCAGCAGCTCCAAGAGATCCCTTAGGGGGATTTGGCTTTTCCCGTCTGAAAGCGCTTGGTCAGGGTTTGGGTGGGTCTCGATAAAGAGGCCGTTTGCGCCTGCTGCTATGGCTGCCCTTGCTAGGGTGGGGACATATTCGCGGTTCCCGCTAGAGGCGCCTTGAGCTCCTCCGGGGAGTTGTACACTATGCGTGGCATCAAGCAAGACGGGGTGTCCGTTCTCTTGCATGATAGGGAAGCTGCGCATGTCGACCACTAGGTTTTGGTACCCAAAGGTAGCACCGCGCTCTGTTTGCCAAATCTCTGCAGCCTGGCTTTCTTCCAGCTTGTTAATGGCGTACTTCATGTCCTGAGGGGCCAAGAATTGACCTTTCTTAACCTGGACTACGCGCCCTGTCTGAGCAGCCGCGACTAGTAGGTCCGTCTGGCGGCACAAAAATGCTGGAATCTGGAGCACGTCACACACTTCACCTACAGGGGCTGCTTGTTCAGGCGTGTGGATATCTGTGCAGACAGGAAAGCTATAGTCTTCCTTGATAGATGCTAAGAGTTTTAAGCCCGCTTCCATACCTGGGCCGCGTGGGCTTTGTAAGGAAGTACGGTTTGCTTTATCAAAGGAACCTTTGAAGATAATATTAAAGCAAGGCTCTTGCTCGCGTATTTTAACAAGTTCCTCTGCAATCTCACGTGCGATTGCTTCGCTCTCGAGCATGCAAGGCCCTAAGATGAGCAGTAGCTTTTTAGGATCGTACAGCATTATTAAGAGAAGTTTGTTTGATCGCAGCCCCTACAAAATCAGAGAACAAAGGATGTGCCTGATTGGGTTTGGAGTGGAACTCTGGATGGAATTGAACTCCTACGTACCAGGGGTGCTCAGGGATTTCTATGATTTCAACAAGGTTACGCTTTTCATTAACACCAGAAGCGGTTAGTCCCTTAGCTTCTAGCATCTCACGGTAGGCGTTATTAAATTCATAACGGTGGCGGTGACGCTCAGAAATTTCATCGGTCCCATAGGCCTTATGGGCCAGGCTATTAGCAGCAAGCTTACAGCGATAGGCCCCTAAACGCATAGAGCCTCCCTTTTCTTTGACCTCTTTTTGCTCTTCCATGATGTCAATGACAGGAGCTGCTGTGCCTGCATTAAATTCAGTACTGTTGGCGTCTTCTAGCTCGGCTACATTACGCGCAAACTCAATGACGGCAATCTGCATTCCTAGGCAGAGGCCAAAGTAAGGCATCTTGTTTTCTCGGGCATAACGTGCGGCCTCAATTTTGCCTTCAGTTCCACGATCCCCAAAGCCACCTGGCACGAGAATCGCATCGACTTGACTCAAGTGTTTTTCAGTGCCGTCTTTTTCAATGTCTTCAGCATCGATACACGCAAGCTTTACAGCACAATTATTAGCAATGCCGGCATGTGTTAGGGATTCATACACAGACTTATAGGCATCTTGTAAATCAATATATTTGCCTATAACACCAATCGTGACTTCATGCTGTGGGTTTTTGAGGCGGTTGACAACCTCTTCCCAGGTATCCATAGGTGTTTCTGGAGCATTGAGGTGCAACTGCTCTACAACCAACCCATCCAGGTTCTCAGAACGCAAAGTAAGAGGGAGTTCGTAAATTGAGGTTTCTACATCTTGCTCTTCGATAACAGCCTTAACAGGGACATTACAGAATAAGCTGAGTTTTTGACGTAGCTCAAAATTCAATGGCTTGTCTGTGCGGCAGATCAAAATATCAGGTTGAATACCGATTTCACGCAAGCGAGCGACACTTTGCTGTGAGGGCTTAGTCTTAAGCTCTCCAGCCGCCTTCAAGAAGGGAACTAGCGTCACGTGGATGAACAATACATTGTCTTTCCCGACTTCTAGGGCAAATTGACGCATGGCTTCTAGGAAGGGCAGCCCTTCAATATCCCCAATTGTTCCGCCGATTTCTGTGATGAGGATGTCCGTATCTTCCCCTGCGGAGTAAATTCGGTCCTTAATCTCATTAGTGACATGAGGGATTACTTGAACTGTTTTTCCAAGATAGTCTCCACGACGCTCCTTTTGGATAACGGTCTCGTAGATTTGGCCTGACGTGAGGCTGTTTGCTCGAGTGAGCTTTGTGTGCGTAAAGCGCTCGTAGTGGCCAAGATCCAAGTCTGTCTCGGCTCCATCATCGAGCACGTAGACCTCCCCATGTTGGAAAGGACTCATCGTTCCTGGATCAACGTTTAAATAGGGATCAAATTTTTGAAGGCGCACGGTCAATCCGCGTTGCTCAAGAAGAGCGCCTAAAGAAGCTGCTGTTAAGCCTTTACCCAAAGAAGAAACGACCCCACCGGTCACAAAAATGTACTTCATGGGGATTAATACTCAGGCTTTTTGGGTATAAAAGGCAAGGCTTTATCGTTCACACAAGTAGATTTGGTGTTAACTCGTTTGAGATCAGATAGATAGGGGATTATTTAAAGAAAAGAACAAGAAAGCCGACTTAAATACGGTACCTTAGCGCACTTACAATGAAAGTTCCCCCCAGACCCTTACAGCCTAGTGGCGGCGGGCATAGGCCCGATAAAAATAAATCTGTTTCTGATTCGAAACAGGCCGAAGGTGTATTAGGCCCCCAGAAAGAAGGTGATAAACCTCATAAGGTTAAGGTTTCTGGGAAAAAAGGCCCTGTGGTTTCTGGGAAAGAGTCTAAGGAGAAATTTAAGCCCAAGAAGCTCGAGCTCAGGCGAGTCCGTAGTCCAGGCTCACTTAAGCGATTTATTAAACGGCTGAAGGCTTGGTTTACCCGTGATGTTCATAAGGCTTTTTCTTTTAGGAAGCGTCGTAAGGAGTTAACTCAAGACATAATAGAGACTTTAAGAAAAACCTCAGGAGACCATATCCCTCAAGAAGACCCTGTGACTGGGAAAACGCTGCCTATTAGTGCTACTGTTTGGAAAGATATGGGACGAGGGACCAATTATCATTGGATCGATAAGGATGGCAATTCCCGCTCCTTTTTATCTCAGGAGGGCACTTATGTGCATGTAGATGCTAAAGATACTCTAATTAAAGCAGTAAAATTTTCTAAAGAGTCTGATTTTGATGAGCATAGTACACCTTTAGGCGAATTGGTAGAGACGGTTGTCCAGGAAACGTTTGAGAATGAAGATCAATTGAAATTGTTTAGAGAGGCTGAAAAAGCAGCTCAGCAAGAAACATTTGGTAGTATTATGGGCGAGCTTTCTAAAAAAGGGCAAATTAGAATCCCTGGAATGGAAGCGCCCGACTATGAGTCTGTGATTGATTACAGTTTCTATTTTGAAAAAGGAGAGCTTAAGCTACGGGCTGAAAAGAATACGCGTCATTTTGATATTCTTGCAGACCCTGTTGCAGGTAGCATGTTAGAAGTAAAGCCTGAAACCAGTGAGATGGTTTATGATATTATCCTAAGTTTTCGTTTAGATGAAAAGGGAAATGTTGAGGCAGGGGTAGAGGACGTAAATGTGTCCTTAAGCTACGATTTGGTTGTGTGAGGAGCCTAGCTTCGTGGTCTCTTAAGGGATTCTTTGCAGTTACATCCGCCGCAGCCACCACTCTTGCCTGAGCCATTCAGGCTATTGAGGGTGTTCCTCGCAACGCTGAATAGAGCTATCCCAGCTAAAGTAAAAACAATGATGTTTTGGACAAGTTCTGATTCCATATTAAGCAAACCCTAACAGTTTCCCTCCTTGATAGATGCATAAAGCTGCAATGTAGGCAAAGCTTGTCATGAAAATAAGTTGGAAAATAGGCCAACGCCATGAGCCTGTCTCTTGCCTGACAATAGCAATGGTGCTTATGCATTGCAGTGCGAAGATAAAGAATACCATAAGGCTTATGCAGGTTAGTGGTGTGAATAGTGTTGAGCCATCCGCACGCGTTTGAGTAGGAAGGATACTTGCTAGAGCGGTGTTTTTTGGAGCGCCTCCGCAGCCACAGCAGCAGCCTGCTCCGCCTCCGCCATTCTCAACACTATAGACGATAGCCATGGTGCTCACAAAAACTTCACGCGCGGTAAACGCGCTGACGAGTCCTATGCCTACTTTCCAGTCATAGCCCAAGGGGGAGATCACAGGCTCTAAATACTGCCCCATGATACCCGCGTAGCTGTGTTCCAAGCGTTCAGCCCCTGATAGATCGGGGTTCTGAGGGTAAGCCGTAAGGAACCACATGATGATCGAAAGGGTTAGGATAGTCGTTCCAACACGTTTAATAAAAGTACGGGCACGGTCGGCTAAGTAGATGACAAGATTGCGCCATGAAGGCCACGTATAAGGAGGCAGTTCCATGATGACATCCGTGCTCTCTCCTTTGAGTAAGGTTTTACGAGAAATCCATGCAACGCTGAAGGCTGCAACCATTCCAAATGTATAAGCAAATAAGAGCACACCTGCTTTGACCCAGGCTGAATGATTAGGCAAGCACGCTGCGATAAGCAGTAGATACACAGGGAGCCGGGCCGAACAACTCATCCAGGGGGCAATTAAGATAGTTGCCAAGCGTTCCTTAGGCGACTTTAGAGTGCGTGTGGCCATAATCCCAGGCACTGCGCAGGCAAAAGAACTCAGAAGAGGGATGAAGGATTTACCTTGTAAGCCTACACGCCCCATCACACGGTCGAGTAAAAATGCGGCACGAGGCAAGTACCCGGTAGATTCTAAAATACCTATAAAGAAAAAGAGAATAAGGATTTGTGGAAGGAACATCAGAATGTTGCTGATGCCTGTGAGTATTCCATCATTGAGCAAGTCACGCAAGGGGCCTCGCGGAAAGACCCCATTGATAGAGCTGATGAGCTCATTAAAAGTCCAGTTGATAGCATCAATCGGGTAGCCTGCTAAGCTAAAGATGCTCCAGAAGAGTCCTCCCATGATGGTGGCTAAACTTACCCACCCTAAGATAGGGTGCAGGAAGACTGAGTCTAGTTTTTCTGTGAGTGTCTTTCCTGATACGGGCTTATGAGTGATTGCTTGTCGGCAAAGAGCTTGAATGATTTCGTAGCGTGCTTGAATCAGGGCGCTTGGCCAATTAGGATCTAGTGCGTTTAGGCGGGCTTTTTCCCTTTCTAGTATCGTACGTGTTTTTTCGCTTACGAAAACGGGGCAATTTCCTTCCTGAAGCAGCAGCAAGGCGATGCCACGAGTACGTTGAGCTTCTGTAGTATCATGAACTATAAGGGACTGTTCTAGTCTTTCAATAGTGTCTTCAATAGGGTTCGAGTAGCGAACAAGCTGGTTTGGGACATTATTCTTTGCGCGGCTTAGGGCGAGTCGCAAAGGAATGAGGCCAGTACCTTTATTTGCTTGGGTAAGGATTACCGAAATCCCTAAGGTTTCTTGTAGAATGGCAGTGTCAATATCTATGCCTGATTCTTGAGCTAGGTCTTCACGATTGATAGCCAAAGTCATTGGGAGACCTAATTCAGCAGCTTGAATACATAGGTAAAGGTGCCGCTCTAAGCTAATAGCGTCTGCAATACATAAAAGCTGGTTGGGCTTTGGTTCATCTTCTACGTGGCCTACCAATACATTGCGCAGGATAGCTTCATCGGGGGAGTTGGCTGCAAAGCTATAGGCCCCTGGAAGGTCAATAATAGGTAAGGGTTTTCCGTGTTGAGTAAGGAAGGTCCCTATTTTGCGCTCTACGGTGACACCCGGGTAGTTGGCTACTTTTTGCCGAGAACCGGTTAGGGCATTGAATAGAGTGGTTTTTCCGCAGTTCGGGTTGCCTACTAAAGCAAAGACAGGTGTTTGAGATTGCGGGGATGACGAAGACGACAGCGTCTGGCTGGTCAGGGTTTCACTCATATCTTTATCAGTCTAAGCTAAGCTTACCCAAATAGCCGAGGCTTCTTTTTTTCGTAAAGACAATAAAGAGCCTTTTACCTCAATTTCAAAAGGGTCCCCAAGTGGAGCACAGCGAATGAGTTGTACGAGAGCGCCAGGAAGCAGACCGAGCTCTTGAAGCCGCCAGACCCAGGGCTCTGAGGTAGCAAAATGCTCTACGGTAGCGGTTTGGCCAGGCAAGAGGTCCGAGATTTTTTTTTGGGCACCCATATTTACTTAACTGTGGCATTATTGAGACTCAGTTTCAATAAAAAACCCCGCTCATTTTAGAACGGGGTTTTGGTTAAGTAAAATAGAAGCTTTTAAGCGCTTTTAGGGAGGTTAGCCGGAATTTCTACGGCGTGGGTTGTCTTACGTTTTACCCGGTTGAGTCGTGAGCGCTTACGTAGTTGACGATCAAGCTTTTGAGTTAGATCATCAATTGCTTTGTACAGGCTGTCATCGCTAGCACTCACTACAATACTAGGCCCACGAATTTCAATGTGGCCTTTTGCAGTAAATTCTGCTTGATGAGTCTTAGCGTGGGAATAGATCAGCTCCACTTTTATCCCTATGATACGTTCCTCATGATCAATCAGTTTTTGCATCTTTTCTCTAACGATTTCCTTCAGAGCATCAGTTAGTTCCATATGAATGCCAGAGATAACTATTTCTTGATTATTCATTATTATTTCTCCTTTTTGAGGTTTGAGGGAAAAGGGGGGAAGTTGTAATGTCAAAAGAGCTCCAAAAATTCACCACATTGGTCATTACTGGAGGGTCTTCTGGTATTGGTGACAACTTCATCTCTACATTCATTACTATAAACAAGAATGCCCTTGTTTGCAATCTTTCTCGTACAAAGCCTTCAGAAAAATTCCCCTCGGATCGGGTGTGTCATTTTCCTTGTGATCTCTCTGATAGTCAACAGCTTAAGGATTCATCAGGTGCAATTATTGAGCTCCTAGCCCAACAGCCCTCAGGAGGGCCTGTATTGCTCGTAAATAACTCAGGGTTCGGGAGTTATGGTTTTTTTAAGGATTTACCCCGAGAGAATGAGCTTTCGATGCTAGACCTTAATATTCGAGCTATGGTGGATTTGACGAGTCGCTTGCTTCCTCTTTTGCTCGAACGAGGGGGAACTATTGTAAATATTGCCTCTACAGCAGCATTTCAGCCAACGCCAACAATGGCGACTTATGGGGCAACGAAATCCTTTGTCTTGGATTGGAGTCTTTCCCTAGCGGATGAATTAAGGGGGAGTAATGTGCGCTGCCTGGTTGTTTGCCCAGGGCCAACAGGGACTGCTTTTTTTAAGCGAGCAGGGTTTGAGGGGCCGCCCTTGCCTTCAGGGGTTGGGCATACGGCATCTTTTGTCACTCAAGAAATTGTTACTGCCTTAGAGGCTAAGAAGCATTTGGTTGTTTGTGGATATGGAAATGCTCTACTGGCTTGTTTGTCATCCAAATTACCAAAACGTTGGGTGGCGTATCTTTCGGGCTGGATTCTAAGGAAGGTTCGTCTCAAGTTATTAAAGCGAAGTTGAATAACGCCTTGAGTAAGGGAGGTTTGGCTGATTTTACTCTTGCCATTAGGGGTTGCTTAAAGATAGTTTTGATGGGTCGAATTCTTTTTAAACCCCAAGCAATTAATCAATGCCCCAACCTAAGTCAGCCGGACTTTTTCTCGGAATTTGCGAAACGATTACCCCGTATTCCAGCTTGATTGTCAGCCCCCTGGCAAAGGGTTATTTTTTTAATATTGGAGAGGGGTCTATCCTCGCAGCGAGGACTTCACGCATGGGAGGGGCTATGACGATTGAGGCGTTAGAGTCTGCCCAGTACAATAATGCACAAGAGCTCAAAGCAGCCATTCGTAAGATTACCGGAAATAGAACCACAGCCCTCACACGTTCCTATTGCGCAATCCAGCTTGATGGTCAGTTCTTTCACCATGCAACCTTCGAGAATCCTGATAAATCTCGAGATGTAGAGTTCTTGCAGAAATATCTCAAGACAGACCTCAGGGTTGATGTAGATACTAATACTGTTGCTGCTATGAATGCTATGGATGGATCTCCATTGGGCGCCATGGGGACTACAGAATTACTCTTTCTGGGGGCTCCGTCTGAAGCGTTTGGTCAGATGCAAGATGACTTGATTGATGCAGGCCTTTATACAGAAGAGTTAGAAATGAGTATCGTCAGTACGCTCGGTGGTATTTTAAATTATGCTGCTTTTGCGGAGATGGAGCGCCCCATCCTCGTTTTGGCTATGCACAGCAAGCAGACAGAATTCTTCATTTGTCACGAAGGGCGCCTAGATTTAAGTAAGCAGATTAATTTTGGATTTGACCAAATCCCTCAAGGAGACGTTTCCCAGGAAGATGCGATCGCTGCCCTAGAGCCTTTGCTTAAAGATCTTCAGTCTTCTACAAGCTTTTATGAACTTAAGCAGGGAGATATGCTTCGGAAGCTGTTTTTTATTAACTTCCCCAAGCAATTAGAGTTTGTAGAGCAGCACTTGTCTGATGCTTTAGGTCTAGAGCTTATTAAGCCTAATTATGAAGAATGGTTAGCTACCTGCGAGATTACACCAGGTAAAGGTGTTGATATGGCAGGGCTTGGAAGCCGTTGGTTAAGTCTTTTCAGTTTAATGTGTGACTAAGGTCCTTAATAGAAAATAGTGTGAGCAGATCAGGAAATCGCCGTTGGCATACAAATTTTAGAGATGTGAGCAAACTTCCTAACCTAGAGGAAGTGAAGCAGCAGTTCATGGTTTCTGCTATAGTCCTAGGGCTTGCGTTAGTTTTGATGGGCTTTTACATCATGGGTAAGACCGAGCGCATCATTGTAGATGAGCAAATCCATTCCCTCGAGCAGACATTTGCCGAAAAGGAAGCGAATAACATTGCTAATATTGCTGCGGATGCTGCTTTCCAAGAAAAGTCAGCATTCATCCAGGAAATTGATGACTTTTATCGCTCTGGGGTGGACCCTGTAGCTCTATTCCTGGCGATATCAAGTAAGCGGCCCAAGGATCTAGTGTTCGAAAGTTTTCGTTTAGAAAATGTTTCGGATGCTACGCTTAATGAAGAAGGTGAACTTTACGAAGTTTCTTTAGACGGCTTCATTCGCTCAGGGTATGATGAGGCTTTTCAGGCGGTTAAGGTTTTTGGGCGTCAGCTAGAGAAGGACCCTTATTTAGAGCCTATTTTTCGTGATTTAGAAGTTGAAAAACTGACACGTGGGGCAGGGATGTCAAAAATGATGACTTTCACTATAGTTATAAAACTGGAGATTTCTTAGATGGCTTCTGAAGATGCAGTAGATACTTTAAGTAAATACCCTTATGCTGTTGCTGGGGTTGCCATTATTATTGCTGTTATTTTTCTTTGGTTTACGGCCGAAGACAGTATGCAGAAAGATAATCGATTGATGGATCTAGAGCAGGCAGTGCGGATTGTGGAGCATAATGAACGCTCTTCTGAAGGCTTAGATAGAGATTTAAAGAACCTCGAGAAGTTTCATGAAAGTATTGTCGAGCGCTTAGTAGAGGTTGATAATGCTACTGAGATTCTTGCCTTTTTCTTACGTGCTGAAGAAGAGTCCGGTGTCAAAATGAAAGACCCCAAGGAAGATGATATTACGCCTCTGAAAACGATTGATGAAGAAGACTACGATGATGAAGACTTCGAGTTATCGCCAGACGACCGGATGATTGCTCAGTACCAATTGACTATTGGAGGAACATTTCCTCAGGTCCTAACTTTTGTTGATAAAATATATAACGGTCCTTACTTCGTAAACGTATCGAGCTTTGAAATGGGCCGTGAAACTAAATTTAGCCCAAAACATGTTCAGATGGCTCTCAAAGTTAATATTTTAGGAAGGAGAGGTGACAGTGAATAAATCAAGCGTTACTATTCTCTTTACTGTAATAGCAGTCATGTGGGGAGCGACTACGGGCTTGGCGCAAGAGGAAAATACTCGAATCTTGTCTCAAACAAGTCGTAGCAAAATACTCAAGCATGCACGGATTTACTCAAAGCCTATAGCAGGTGAAAAGAACTTCGATAATGTGCGCATCCCTTTTGTTTATGTTGAAGGTAATGCCGGTGAAGAGGCTGTTTCTCTAGAAGATATTACAGATGCTGATATTTTACGCTATATCGCCAAGGTACGTAAACCCAATGGGCGCGTAAAACGGCGTGACAAATATTACCTCATTTTCAGCTTCGGGGTCCGTAAGGCAGGGGATACTATCACAGCCCCTTACGGAGGAAATATCCATGAAGTACTCATCGAGGAAGTGAATCAACAATTTTACAAACTTCGGTTCAACGAAGAAACAATAACCATACCTTTTTCAAAAGTTGATAAAAAACGTCTAAGAAAAGACACCTAGGACTTTAACCTTAAAATGAAAAACACCATGTCTGTTAACAAAAATACCCTTTTGGTGATCCTGTTGTGTGCAGCTCCCTTAACTGTTGCCTGGGGTGCCGATCGTTTGGGCTTTTTAGATGAGCCTATGGAGCCTCGCTTCCAGCAATCCTTCGATGATCAGTACGATGACGAGGATGATGACTGGCTCTTTGATGACAGCTATGGCTTCAGTGAAGAAGAGGGCGGCTACCAAGAGCCTGCCACACCAGAGCAGCCTACAGCAGTCATGACACAAGAGGACTTGGACGACATGGACTTCATGGATGATGAGGATGAAGAAGAAATGTACTTCGAAGACTCCGATGAGATGATGGCTTTCGAAGAGATGCCTGCTGAAGAAGAGGATATGCTCGAGGAGGACACCATGTTTGAAGACGACGACATGGCTGATTCAGAGGACATGATGTTCATGGATGATATGGACGATGACGAAGAGATGTTCATGGATGATGAAGAGTTCTTTATGGACGATGAGGACGAATTCTTCATGGATGATATGGCTGATATGGATGACGATGCTCTATATTCCGATGAGCCTATCATGCCCGCTACTACTCCTATGGCTCAAGCTGCAGAGCCTAAGCCCTCCACAGAGCAAATTATTGAAGAGACCTCACCTAAGCTTGAAACGTTCTCCATTGATTTTCCTGAAGAAGAAATCCGCAATATTATTCGTAATGTAGCGGATCTTTACGGGCTGAATGTTGTTATCCCTGATACCTTAATCGGGATGACTTCTATTACTCTTAATAACGTAAGTTGGCAGCAAGTTTACCGTGCTGTGCTAGAGCCAGTAGGGTTTACTTACGTGATGGATGGTAACATTATTAAAATTGTATCCTCTGCAGAGCTTGAGACAGAGCAGATGGAGACTGAGATTTTCCCCCTTCGTTTTGCAGTGTCTACAGAAGCAGCTACAGCACTTGGAGGTATGCTTGATGTAACAAGTGGAGCAAAAGTCGCTGCGGATGCACGTACAAATTCTTTGATTGTAACCGAGCGTCCTTCACGTATGGCTAAGATTGAAGAAATTGTGAAGCGCCTAGACCGTGAAGAAACTCAGATCATGATCGAGTCTAAGTTTGTTGAGATCAAAAACAAAGACACCAAGACCCTTGGTATTGACTGGAATAGTCTTGGTGCGAGTGGGTCTACGTTCC
This sequence comes from Opitutia bacterium UBA3534, assembly GCA_002376875.1. Classification (GTDB taxonomy): domain Bacteria; phylum Verrucomicrobiota; class Verrucomicrobiia; order Opitutales; family UBA3534; genus UBA3534. The sequence goes on from DFOT01000003.1 coordinate 69,745, forward strand.
AGCTTGCTAATAGTTTAACTACCGCGGGAGCAGCCCAGGGTGTACCTGCTAGATCATTTATAAAGCAAGAGGGAGGAGATACTACAGTTGGCCAGGTTGCTAGTAAGCGTACCGACAATGTTGTTTTTGCTGCTCCTGACTTTCAGTTGGTTTTACATGCTTTAGAGCAAGACAATGACACTCGCCTCATTGCTAACCCAACAGTGGTGACGATGAATAATACGCCTGCAGTTGTTGCTATTGCAGATCAGCGGCCTATTCCTGAGTACCAATATAATGGAGAAACAGGAGTTTATGAAATCTCAGGGTTCGAGTACAAAGATATTGGAATTATCCTGAATGTAACACCTAACGCAAAGCAGGATCTTATCACACTTAATATCAAGCCAGAGATTAGTTCTAGTAATAGTAATACACGATTTGGGGCAGCCACCAGTAGTTCTACTATCGAGATTCCTAACATTACTTCACGCCGCACAGAGAGTGTTGTTACCATTAAGAGTGGTTACACCTTAGCCATTGGTGGCTTGGTTCGCTCTGAGTACACAAATAATGACAACCGTGTTCCCTTCCTAGGGTACATTCCTGTTATTAAGCGCCTCTTTAGTTACGATAATCGTATTCTTGAAAATAAGAACATCATCGCTTTTGTAACAGCAACTCAGATCGGTTATGATGGTTCTATGCCTGAGCCTATCACGACTCCTGTCAAAAACGTTGATGAGCGTCAAGTTTATGAAATGGGCTTGTCTGAGCTCGAGATGTACATTAAGCGCCCTGATGCCAATATGGAAGGCCAGATGCAGCGCATTCGCCAGATACGTAATGCAACTTATGGCTCAGAATATTCAGAGGCATTCTCTTCAGACTTAGATGAAACAAAGCCTGATGTTAAGAGAAGACGCAGTCGCCGGAATCGAGTAGGGCGCCAGCACTAAGCCTTCAATTAAAAAGTTTTAAACTAAAAGAACCCAGTTACTTACAACTGGGTTCTTTTTTATAAAGTTATCGTCTCGTTTACCTAAGGGCGCTTTGTTTGACCTTAAGCGCAGGCTTTTCTATATAGGCTTGCTCGCAGTGGCCATCCTTAAAGTATTCATAGTTTACGGGGCTAGAACGATATCCGCCTGCAAGCCATTTCTTGAATCGATACACATGCTTGGCCCACTTTAGTCTGAAGCTTGCTCGGTTAATATCAGACAAAGCATTTTCTCCTGAGCTAACACCTGTGGTATTACTGATATTGTCAGCATGCCAGGTGAAGATTCCGATAGGTTCAGGAATGAGTCCGATGTTTATCCCTAGCTCCATTTGCTTGCGGAACCATACGTGATCTGCCACAGCGTGGTAGTTTGTGTCATAGGAAGCACGCTCCCAAAGCGCTTTTTTATAAAGGAATGAGCAAGATTGTATGGGCATACACCAAAGCGCATCTACGGGCTTTGGGATGATGACTTGCTTGAACAGTTGTAAGAAATCGAGCTGCCCGTTGAGCATGACCGTAGGGCTCATGATTGCATCGAGTGTTGTTTGATTGGCAATCTTTGCAAGGGCCATCTGTAAGCCCTTTTTATTGTATTGCTCGTCTGAGTTTAGGTGGCCAATCCAAGTGCCTTTTGCTCGTGTAATGGCCTTGTTGAGCGCATCATACATCCCCTGGTCAGGCTCTGAGACTACAGATACCTCAGGGTATTCTTTGAGGATCTCTAGCGTCTTATCCGTGCTCCCGCCATCAGCAATCAGGTGTTCGTAGTCAGTGCCTGCGCATGCATGGCGGACCGAGTCTACGCAGTTGCGTATGTATTTCTCGGAGTTGAAAGAGGGTGTAACAATAGAGAGCATCACTTTATACCGGTAATTCTTTAAGTTTGGAATGAATTAGGGTATGAAGTTGTAAAAGAGGGGCTGTTGCAGGGAGTGTGTGCCAGGCCTGTAAGGATTTTTCGGCATCCTCCAGGACTTGCTCACACAGCAGCTGTGTTTGCATGAAAATACCATGCGTATGCATGAGCTCGCATAGTTCTGTAATATTAGCTGTTTTTGCCTTAATAGACTGTACCCAACGCTGTGCATCTGTCTCGCTTAGGGTTTGTAGCAACAAGAGCAAGGGGAGGGTGTATTTCCCTTCGGTCAAATCAGTCCCTAGTGTTTTGCCGATGTCCTTTTCTTGTGAGACAAAGTCTGTTAAGTCATCGTAAATCTGATAGGCAGTACCCAGTTTGCGTCCGAATTCAGCGGAGGCGATCATGAAGCTCTCTTCGTAGCCAGCCAGGCTAGCCCCTAAAAGGCAGCTAGCCGAGAATAACTCGGCGGTCTTAAGATCTATAATCCGGAAATAACGTTGCAGGGAAAGGTCAGGCTCGTGGGTGCCTAATGTTTGCACGATTTCTCCGGAGCATACATTGCGTGTAGCTTGGGATGCAATCTGGCAAACATGGGTTGTAGGGAATTCTGTTGCGAGTTTTAAGGCGTGAGAAAACAAAGCATCCCCAAAGAGCACTGCTAGGTTTGGCCCATACTCTTGGCTGAGTGAAGCACACCCATGTCGCAGTTGAGCGTTATCTAATATGTCATCATGGATTAAAGAGGCTAGATGAATCATCTCAACGATAGCTGCAGCTTTGATGATGTCTTCAGACACTACATCGGCACGTGTTTGGCCGCTAAAGAATACAAGCAAGGGGCGTAAGCGCTTCCCCTGATGGCTGAAAGAGTATCGTGCGATTTCCTGGACCTCGGGTTCAAATTCTTGGATTTGATCCTGGATAAAGTGATCCAGGGCAATCATAGAAGGTTTAATGGGGGCAACAATATCCTCTAGGGTGGGCTGTGTAGTGACGATCGAAGACATATTCAGGCGAATCTAAACGGTTATTCTCTAAACATCAAGACTTAGGCTCTTGCTAGAATGCTTTCTACCCAGCCCCGATCCTCTGCGTAAGTGACCCCACACCAGGCATCTGTTGAAGTTAAGGCGTGAACTGTGGTTTGCTTTTGAGCAATCAGAGTGCTTACTGCATGGGGTAAGTAGAATTCTGCTTTAGGATCCTTCCCGTGTTGCTCTAAGAATACTTGGAACTGTTCTTTGAGCGTAGAGAAAATACTAGACTGGAAGGCCCAAAAATTAAGTGATACAGGCTCATGGCCGCTTAAAGGCTCTAGAGTACTTTCAGAAACGAGTCCACTTTCAGTACGCTCGATACAAGGATGTTCTGTTACTGATAAAAGATGACTATTTTGGTCTGTCTCGCAGATACCTCGGGATACGCTTCCGTTGGGCGATAGGGTATTTGCCAAAGAGTAGGTCACGAGCGCATGATCTTGTGTATTATCTTTAAGGAATTGAGCTGCCTTTTGAAATGCTTGAGGGCCGTAATAATCATCTGCATTAATCGCTACAAAGGGGCCTTGGATAAGCTTTTTGGCACAAAGGACTGCATGCCCAGTTCCCCAGGGCTTCGTACGCTCTTCAGACAGGGCAAACCCTTCAGGTAGGAAGCTATCGAGTGTTTGGTGTGCGTAAGCTACAGCCAAGCCTTTAGGCAGTCGGCTCTCGATTTTTTCACGAAAGAGCACTTCCATCTCTGGCTTAATCACAAAGACTATGCGCTGAAAGCCCGCTCGTATTGCGTCAAGTACGGCATATTCAAGCAGGGTGTGCCCTTCAGGACCGAAAGTCTCGAGCTGCTTAAGCCCGCCATAACGGCTACCAAGACCTGCGGCCATAATTAACAAACTTAATTGTTTCATAGATAGTGTGTATTAAAGTATTTCCAGGGGCTTTAAGGCAATGGTGTAATCCTGTAATTGACGATGCGGTCTATTTTTGAGAAGCTAGACTTAATGGATAAGCGTGAAATCGCAGCTATTTTGGATGAAATCGGTGTCTTCTTAGAGCTGAAGGGAGAAAACCCCTTTAAAGTACGGGCCTACCAATCAGCCGCACGTATACTCGATCGCCTAGAAGATGATTTAGGGGAGCTTATTAAAGCCAAGCAATTACGCTCTATCAAAGGTATAGGCGCAGCTTTAGCGGATAATATAGAAACACTTCATCAAGAGGGGAGTCTTCCTTTTTATGAAGAGCTTAAGGCCTCGATTGAGCCTGGTCTGATCGAGATGCTGACGATCCCTGGCTTAGGGCCGAAAAAAGTAAAAGCTGTTTATGGCAAGCTTGGGCTGACGAGTATTGATCAATTACGTCTTGCTTGTGAAGAAGGGAAAGTAGCAGCCTTACCAGGCTTTGGGAAGCAATCCCAAGCAAAAATTTTAAGTGGCATAGAACACCGCGAGCTTTATAACCAGAGGCATCTTTGGTGGAATGCCTTTGCTATAGCTGAGCCTATTCTGGAAGGCTTGCGTAAGCTTAAGCAAACTGAAAAAGCAGAACACGCCGGGAGTTTAAGGCGCTGCCTAGAAACAGTAGGGGACCTAGACTTTTTAGTAGCCTCAGAAGATCCGGACCCAATCATGCATTGGTTCACTCACCAAGAGGGCGTGGCAGAAGTGACTGCTTTAGGGCAGACAAAATCAAGCATCCGCCTAGAAAGCGGCTTACAAGCAGACTTACGCGTAGTTCCGCTTAAGCAATTCTACTTTGCTTTACACCATTTTACGGGCTCTAAGGATCATAATGTGATGATGCGCCAGCGTGCTTTATCGATGGGATATAGTTTAAGTGAGTGGGGGCTGACCCCCGAGGAAGGAGGCCGCAAGGTAACTACCATTAAGAGTGAAGCAGCCCTGTTTAAAAAATTAGGGCTAAACTACATCCCTCCTGAGCTGCGTGAGGGTACCGCAGAGATTGCTGCTGCAGAAAAAGGAACTTTGCCTGAATTAGTTCAAGAAGAAGATATCCGTGGTGTGTTTCATAATCACACTACCGCTTCAGATGGCCGTCATACATTAGAAGAGATGGTTGCTGCGGCCCAGGATTTAGGCTGGGAGTACCTTGGTATATCAGATCATTCTAAAAGCAGCGTGCAAGCTAATGGCTTAAATGAAGAGCGTGTCCTCAGGCAAATTGAAGCTATCGAGAAACTCAATCAATCTAAGCAGTTTAAAACCTATGTATTCTCTGGGATAGAGTGCGATATTCTTAAGGATGGAGATTTAGATTTGGATCAATCAGTTCTAGAAGCGCTGGATTACGTTGTGATTTCGATCCACTCTGGGTTTACCCAGGATGAGGAGGCGATGACCCGCCGGATTATCAAGGCGATTGAGCACCCTTGCTCAACGATGCTTGGTCACCCTACGGGACGCTTACTCTTGGAGCGGGAACCCTATGCTGTTAATATGCAAAAAGTTATTGATGCAGCCATTGCTAACAAAGTGATGATTGAGATTAATGCAAACCCACGGCGCTTAGATATGGATTGGCGTTTGTGGCATAAAGCGGCTGAAAAAGGCCTGATGACTTGTATTAACCCAGATGCTCATGCTGCTGAACGACTTATATATTATAAGGCAGGGGTTCAGGTCGCGCGGAAAGGGTGGTTGACAAAGGAGTCTGTATTTAATACTAATAACTTGAAATCTGTTAAAAACTATTTATTGTCTACTTCCTAATCTTTTCTTAGCGTTGTAGCCCTATGTCTATGAATATCTGTTGTATAGGGGCCGGTTATGTTGGTGGGCCCACCATGGCGATGATCGCTTTCAAAAATCCAGACGTGCGTGTCACGGTTGTGGATATTAATGAAGAGCGCATAAACCAATGGAACTCAGACACTTTACCTATTTTTGAGCCAGGCTTGGACGAGATTGTTAAGGAAGTTCGCGGAAAGAATCTCTTCTTTAGCACAGAGGTTGATGAGAGAATTCAAGACTCTGATATTATCTTTGTTTCTGTGAATACCCCAACAAAAACATATGGGGTAGGTCATGGGTTTGCTGCTGACCTTCAATATGTAGAGCGTTGTGCACGCCGTATTGGGGAGTTGGCAACAGGAGATACTGTTGTGGTGGAGAAGTCTACCGTGCCTGTTTGTACGGCTGAATCTGTGCGGAAGATTTTAGAAAGCTATCCGCATAAGGCAAACTTCCAGGTGCTTTCTAATCCAGAATTTTTGGCAGAGGGGACTGCGGTACAAGATTTATTAAACCCTGATCGAGTCCTCATTGGTGGAGAGCCTAGCCCAGAAGGCGATAAAGCCGTTCAGAAACTAGCCGATGTTTATGCCTCTTGGGTGCCTAAAGAAAAAATCATCACAACGAACCTGTGGTCTTCAGAGCTTTCTAAATTAGCGGCTAATGCCTTTTTGGCCCAACGTATTTCCTCAATCAATACGATTTCAGCACTATGTGAACAAACAGGGGCTGATGTGGATGAAGTGGCTGAAGCCATTGGTCTCGATACACGTATTGGTCCTAAGTTCCTTAAAAGTTCTGTAGGATTCGGGGGGTCTTGCTTCCAAAAAGATATCCTTAACTTGGTCTATTTGTGCGAGAGCTTTGGTTTGCATGAAGTTGCTCAGTACTGGCATCAGGTCGTTATTATGAATGACTACCAAAAAGAGCGCTTCGGTCAACGCATTGTGAAAGCGCTCTTTGATACCGTCTCAGACAAGAAGATTGCAGTGCTTGGGTTTGCCTTTAAGAAGGATACTAACGATACCCGTGAGTCTCCTGCAATCGATATTTGTAAGGACTTGCTTGCTGAACATGCAAGCTTAGCAATTCATGACCCGCGTGTGTCTCAAGAGCAGCTGCTTAAAGATCTTGAGATGGAGAACGGTACAGCTGACCAAATCTCTTTACATGATGATCCTTATGAAGCAGCGAAGGGTGCTCATGCTATTGCTTTGCTGACTGATTGGGATTCCTTTAAAGACCTAGACTACTCTAAGATTTATGAGTCTATGGCTAAACCTGCGTTTTTCTTTGATGGTCGTAATCTTTTGGATCTCGAAGAATTGCGTAAAATTGGATTCGAGGCCTTTGGTATCGGGAAAGGCACAAAAAAGAAAGTGGCAGTATCGTGAAGTGTTCTGTAGTCATTCCTGCCCGTTTGGGCTCAACACGTTTACCACGTAAAGTCTTAGCTGACTTAGGGGGTAAGCCCGTTCTTTGGCATACTTGGAATCAAGTGATGGCAATGGATAAGCTTGATGAGGTTGTTGTGGCTACAGATGATGCAGAGATTTTAGAAGTTGCCCAAGCTTGGGGGGCTAAGGTTGTCATGACAGACCCTGCCTGTACTTGTGGGACTGAGCGCATTGCTTCTATCCTAGATACTTTGCAAGGGGACTTGATTTTAAACGTTCAGGCAGACGAGGTGTTCATCAACCCTAAGCTTCTGGACGCTTTAGTTGAAGAAGGAAGCCTTGGGAAGGCGGATATCGTAACGCCTGTATTCCAGATCGAGAGGACCGAAGAGCTCTTTAATCCTAATTTAGTTAAGGCAGTGCTTAATAAGCAAGGTCAGGCGCTTTACTTCTCGCGCAGTACGGTTCCTCATGTGCGTGGTGAAGCTCCAGAAAGCTGGATCTCCCAGCATTGTTTCTATGGCCATGTAGGTGTTTATGCTTATCAGCGCAAAGTTTTAAAGGATTACGCAAAACTGCCTTCGAGTGTTCTAGAATCTATGGAGCGTTTAGAACAGCTCCGTTTTTTAGAGTCGGGCTACCGTATCCAAACCATTCCTACTGACTACCATTCTATTGCAATAGATACTCAGCAAGATCTAGAGCAAGCAAGCCGTTTAATCACTCCTTCTGTTGTCTCATGACTATTCAAGAAACTGCCACAAGCGAAAGTATAGAAACTGCACGTAAAGTGCTAACGACCGCATCTAGCGCTCTAGAGGCTGCGAGCTATCGTCTTGATGAAAACATAGAGAAGGCAGTGTCGCTTATATTGAATCATAAAGGTAAGGTGTTGATTACAGGTGTAGGAAAGTCAGGCCATATCGGGCAAAAGATAGCCTCTACTTTATGTAGTACAGGAACACCTGCCGTGTTCCTGCACGCAACCGAAGCAGTGCATGGTGATCTCGGGGTTTATCACCCAGGGGACCCTACTATCCTTATTTCGAATAGTGGGGCTACTTCTGAGCTAGTTCGCTTGATTCCTACACTTCGCCAATTTGACTCTCCACTCATTGCTTTAGTAGGCCGTACGGATTCTCCGATCGCACAACGTTCTGATGTTGTTCTAGATGCTTCTATTTCAAAAGAGGCAGATCCTTTAGGCATTGTTCCAACAACAAGTGCTTTAGTGGCTCTAGCCTTTGGGGATGCCCTGGCTTGTGCTTTAATGCAACAGCGCCGGTTTAATGCAAATGACTTTGCTTCGTTCCATCCTGCAGGCCAATTAGGGCGTAACTTACTCTACACTGTAGGGGATGTTATGCATAAGCGAGACTCAGTCGCTTGTGTCTCTTTAGAGACCTCTATGCGTGATGCAGTCATTGCTATGACAGAACGTCCTCAAGGTGCTGCCTGTGTTGTAGATGCAGATGGAGGGCTCCTCGGGATCGTAACAGATGGAGACGTAAGGCGTACCCTTCAACATCATGATGAAATTAAGCCGCTTACGGTTGCAGACATTATGACGAAAGACCCTATTTCGGTGGATCCTAGTCTTTCTTTGGGAGATGCTCTCAGTGTAATGGAGGAGCGTTCTTCACAGATTAGCGTACTCCCTGTGGTGGATGCTAGCTCTAAGAACTTCTTAGGGTTGATTCGAATACACGATATACACCAGCCTCACTAAGGGCCAGGATCTTCAACAAGACCTAATAAAACACCAACCACCATGCGCTTTAAAATTCTAGGGAGCAGTAGCTCCGGAAATGCAGCTTTACTCTGTACAGATGAATGCAAGGTCCTGATTGATGCAGGCTTTTCAGCACGTAAGCTTAAACAATTATTAGAGCGTGAAGGAGAGTCTTTAGATTCCATTGATGCTGTCTTTTTAACGCATGAACATTCAGACCATACAACTGGGCTGACAGGCTTATCTAAGTACGAGCACCTGACTTTTTTTGCTAATGAAGATACCGCCTCGGTACTGCAAGAGCGTTTGAAGCGGCCTATGAATTGGAAGCTTTTTGAAACAGGGAGTACCTTTGCTTTTCGTGATTTGAATATTCATAGTTTTTCAATCCCTCATGATGCCCATGACCCTGTGGGTTATATTTTTGAGGGGACAGGAACAAGTAAGAGGCGTGTGGCCTGGGTGACCGATTTGGGTTATATCCCTCAGTACATTCACGCTAAAATTCGAGATGTCGAAATTTTGGTGATTGAGTGTAATTATGATAATGAATTACTTGAGAATGATGAGCGACGCCCGTGGTCTGTAAAGCAGCGTATTCGTGGGCGGCACGGGCATTTACCTAACGAGGCTGTTTGGGAGTTTATCAGCCAGATGGAGAACCCAGCCTGGGAGGAGGTCTATTTAGCTCATTTGAGTGCTCATTGTAATCGGGTAGAGCTTGTAGAGTCTCTTTTTGCTCCATTAAGAGAAAAGGATATCAAGTTTACGATTAAAGTTGTGGATCCTGCTTTAGTCTAAAATACCTTTATCAATTCTTGCAATTATCTGAGAGTCCTAGCACAATTCCTGCTCTTTATTTGATGTCTTTTGAGTGAATTTCTCTTCTCAAAATAAAGACGAGAATTATGTCTTACGAATATAGCCAAACAAAAATCGTTTTTACTTTGGGTCCGGCAACGGATAGCGAAGAGATGATGGAGCAGCTCGTGCGTCGTGGTGTCGATGTATGCCGCCTAAATATGGCTCATGGTACTCATGAGTGGGTGCGTGAGAGCATCAGCCGTTTGCGGTCTGTGTGCGATCGTTTAGGGCGCCAGGTAGCCATCATGATGGACGTCAAAGGCCCCGAGATTCGTACGGGTGCGGTAGACGAGCCGTTCATGTTAACTAAAGGCGAGCGGATTGACCTTGTCATTAGTGAAGAGGTTTTGCAAAAACGTACTACAGATGTGCGCGCAGTGACGGTTAATTACCCTGGCTTAGTGAATGATATTCATGAAGGGGACACCGTTTTGGTGGACAGTGGGCTTATTCGTTTTAAAGTCCTCGCCGTAACAGAAGACACGATCGAATGTGAAGTGTTAATCCCCGGGGAACTAGGGAGCCGCCGTCACATTAACCTTCCAGGAGTTACGGTTAATCTTCCAGCACTCACCGAGAAGGATAAAAAAGATATTTTAGTAGGCGTTGAAGGCGGCATTGTTTACTTTGCGCTTTCTTTTGTGCGTCAAGGCAAAGATATCCAAGAGATGCGCGAGTATCTAAGAGTTAATGGATCTGATGCCAAAATTATCGCAAAGATTGAGGACCAGTCAGGGATTTATAATTTAAATGAAATCATTGAAGAGTCTGATGGACTCATGGTTGCACGCGGTGACTTAGGGATTGAGTGCCCTTATCAAACCTTGCCTCTGATTCAACGCCAAATGATCAAGATGTGTATCCGTCATGCAAAGCCAGTGATTGTGGCCACACACATGTTAGAGTCGATGATCTCTGCACCTGTTCCGACACGTGCTGAGGTGAGCGATATTGCCACAGCTATTTTTGATAAGACCGATGCTGTCATGCTCTCCGGAGAGACCACCGTAGGGAAGTATCCTTTGGAATGTGTCGATGTAATGCGTAACATTGCTTTGGAGGTAGAGAGTAATGCAGCACCTGGTTACGACCATAGTATTCCCTTGCTCGATCTTAAGTCTAAGCTTTTGCGCTCCGCGGTTGTTCTTGCTCAGGAGTTAGACAATTCGGCTATCCTTCTTTTTACTCGTCACGGGTCTTCCGCACAGATTATTGCAAGTCTGCGGCCTTCGCATTGCCCGATCTATGCCTTTACCGATCGTGAGGATACTTTTAGGCGCTTGCTCCTTTCTTGGGGGATAGCGCCCTTTATGCTCAGAGACTTGAATGCCTCCCCCGAGGAAACCATGGAGGCTGCGATGAAAAGCCTAAGGCGTACTGCTTGGGTTAAGCCTGGCGATAATGTAGTGGCTATCACCCACCTGTCACACGAAGCAGGTATTATCGACTCTATTCAAGTGCGCGAGGTTCCTGAAACGGTTTAGGGGGACGGCTACCCAAGGCACTGTATTGCCATCTCACGTAGGACAGCTTCTTGCTCTGTAGGGCGTTTGAGTACTGTTTCAAAGGCTTGAACAAAAGCCATTTGGAAGCTGATTAACTTGCGCAAAGATAGAGACTCTGCCGCTTTGCCTAGCTTTCCTAGGTACCACAAGTTTTGAGTGAAGATATTGAAAGTACTTTTAGCATCAAGGCCTCCAAAGTGGTCTTGGTAAGTGCCAGCAGCCATTTCAAATGAGGATTTATCAATCCCACGGAAGCCTAGCTGGATCGCTCGGGCATCTAGCAAAACCCGTAGTTGTAGCATAAGACGGTTTCGGTTTTGTAAGCTTGCAAGGAGTGGGCGGCTCTCTTTTTGAGAGAAAAAGTGTTTTTTAAGCGCGGTGAGTGTCCAGTTTAAGTCGAGGCTGTAGAAGGCTTCAACAGCTTCAAAAAAGTCATTATCTCCAAAATCAGGTACTAGTTCATAGACGAGCTCTTCGGTGATTTCTCCACCTTCAGGGCCTAAGTAGGTAGCTAGTTTTTTAAGTTCCTCTAAAACAAGTCGTGTATGATTGCCCACTTTTGCTTTTAAGGTTTCAAGGGTGCTATCACTGATGCGGATTTTGTGTTCCTTGCAGATTTCTCTAGCCAAGGCGTTGAGTTCGCTTTGGTCTCCCGTGTTTTCAATGAAGGTGTAGTCGCTATTCTTTTGGAGCCATTTGAAGCTCTTAGTTCTACGGTCTATAGGGGAGGCTGTTAGGATGACTTCTACGGAACTAGGATCAACGCTCTCCAATATCGCTTGGAGGCTTTCAACTTTTTCTTTCGTTCCAGCCGAACGCCCTGTCACGCTATCGCTCAAAAAGGTAATGCCTTTAAGCCAAACTACTTTCTTCTCGGCAAATAAAGAGAGGGTTTGTACAGCGCTTTGGAACTGGTTGATGATCTTTTCAACTTCACTGGTGTTTTGAGCCGCACCACTGATGACTTCTTTGGAAAGGTCATCCTGCAGGGCCTCACTTTTTTGATCAAAAAGGGTCTTTCCTTTTTTATTTACAAGAAAGTCGTCACTTCCACAGATGAAGGTGAAATTTGCCATAATAATTAAGCTCCGGGTATACTCGTTGAAATATCAGCGCTTTTATAGTGTTTAAGCTTTCGGCGTATCCAGTCTAAGGCGGTATAGACAGCACGTTCTTTGACGATTAGGCGATCTCCAGGGAAGACTACTTTGCGTGAGTATGCTCCTTCAGGAGAATGGAAGCCAAGGTAGACGGTTCCCACAGGGTCTTTTTCTGTGCCTCCCTCCGGGCCCGCAAAGCCAGTAGAGCTTAGAGCGTAATCAGCCGAGAAGCATTCAGCTACTCCTGTAGCCATAGCTAAAGCAGTTTCTTCGCTTACGGCGCCATGTTGCTCTAGAATAGCTTCAGGGATATGTAGCAGTTCTACTTTAGCGTCGTTACTGTAGGCAATGATGCTGCCTGAGAATACTTGAGAGGCTCCTGGTAGATCTGTAAACTCGTTAGAGAGGAGTCCTCCGGTGCAAGACTCTGCAATCGCGAGGGTTTTTCCTGCTGCTTTGAGGTCGTCCAGTACCACTTTAGCTAGGGAGTCGTTACCAAAGGTAAAGAAGTCTTCACCTAAAGCTTCCCGGCAAGCTTCGCCGGCTTCTAGTAAGGTCTTCTGGGGTACACTTGCATGCTTTAAGCTCAAACGTACATCCACAATTCCTAAATGCGCGCAAAAGGCTAGATCGATGTCGGGGAACTGTTCAAGTGCGGGCTTCACGCGCTCTTCAATGCGGGTTTCTCCTACGCCGGTAGTCCGTAATTGCAGGACCATTTCTTCGGGCTCTAAAACCCCTTCTGCTTTTAGTCGGGGTAAAACTTCTTGCTCAAACATAGGGCGTAGTTCAGACGTAGGCCCAGGGAGCATGATCAAGATCTTATCCTGGTGTTTCAGGAAAATTCCAGGTGCGGTTCCAAAATTCGAGCGATTAGGCAGTGTTTCTGAGCCTTCGAGCTTGTAGCACTGCTTGACGAGGCTCTCGGGTATAGGAGAGCGTACCTTTTCAAAAAGTTTGGTAATCGCTTTTTCTGCCTCAGGGTCAAAGATAAGTTTTAGCCCAAGTGCTTCGGCAAGCGCTTCCCGGGTATTGTCATCTACTGTAGAGCCGAGGCCTCCTGTTGTGATTACAATGTCGGCACGCTCCCAGCTTTGCTGGAAGCTGCGTTGGATTTCTTCAATATTATCGCGGATGATCTCATTATGGATGAGGGTTAGGCCATGGCGCTTAAGCATCCGCCCCAAGTAGACAAGGTGTTCGTTTGATTTTAGCCCTAGGAGCAGTTCGTCTCCTAAATTTAAAAGCTCAACTTTTTTATGAGAAATCATTGTTTTTTAACCGCTAGATAATTATTATACTAACCTACAGTAAATCTGAAATACCAGAAATGCCAATACCGCATCCAGCAAAACTCAAAGAAAAATTGAGAAGGATTCCTCATAAGCCTGGGGTTTACTTGATGCGTGATCGCTTAGGTAATGTCTTATATATCGGTAAGGCTAAGGATCTTAAGAAGCGAGTGGGTAATTATTTCCAGGCGGGCCGGAAGCGCCAGCTACAACAGCCTAAGGTCTTGGCCATGTTAGACCTTATCGAGGATGTTGAGGTGATTGAAGTGAAATCAGAGGCTGAAGCTCTTATTCTGGAAGATCGCCTTATCAAAGAGTGGAAGCCCAAATACAATACCTTGCTTGTTGATGATAAGCGCTTTCTTCTTGTCCGGGTAGATTATGGGAAAGAATTTCCTACATTTCGCTTAGTCCGTACCCGCTCAGATGCTCAATCACACTATTATGGGCCTTTTGTCCAAGGGGGGACTTTGCGTAAAACCCTCCAGCAGATGCGCTTGAAGTTTGGCATTCTTCTGGGTAATGTGCGCCCTAAAGAGATAGGTAAAGGTCGCTTCCGTTTATATGAAGATGCACGTGCAGAGATTTATGGTCATGCCAATGAACTATCTGCAGCTCAATACCACAAGCGTGTAGAGAGGGCATGTGCCTTCCTTGAGGGAAAAGCCCAAGAGTGGCTAGACGAGCTCAAAGAGCAAATGCAGGCAGCTTCTAAGGCGCATGAGTACGAGAAGGCAGGCCAACTCAGAGACCTTATAGCTGCCCTAGAGCGTACGGTAGAGCCCGATCGTAAATTTAAGCATGACCCACGTATTCTTAAGCCAGAGGTTATCAAGCAAGCTTTGAATGAGCTCAAGGCAGCTTTGGCCTTAAAGAAGCTCCCTCAACAGATAGAGTGTTTCGATATTTCTCATATCTCGGGGACGTTTGTGGTGGCTTCTATGGTTCATTTTAGTGGGGGTAAACCCGATCGCTCTAAATACCGTCGTTATAAAATAAGAAGTTTTATTGGTAATGATGATTATCGAGCCATGGAAGAGGTTGTGGGTCGGCGTTACCGGCGATTGCACCGGGAAGGGAAGCCATTTCCGGATGTAGTCCTAATTGATGGTGGGCAGGGGCAGGTTAACTCAGCCCTGAAGGCATTTTTAATCCTGGATCTAGAGCCCCCTGTTTTAGTGGGGCTTGCAAAAAAGGCCGAGACCTTGGTCTTTCCTGACAAACGCCCTGACCTTAATTTACCGGAGGATAGTCTAGCGCTTCAGTTATTGCAGCGTTTGCGGGACGAGGCCCATCGCTTCTCTAATACGTTTAATGCAGATTTACGAAGCAAACGAATCCGAGAATCTATCTTGGATGAGTGCCCCGGGCTGGGCCCCAAGCGTAAAGCCCTTGTATTAGCACATTTTAAGGATTTTAAGCATCTCAAGAAGGCAAGTTTGCCAGATTTAGAGGCTGTCCCTGGTATTGGCCCTAGTTTTGCCAAACAGTTACATGATTTTCTAAGGTCTTGTTAGGTAATTGGTTTGTGAAAATCCTGTATTAAACTCTTGCCTGGGTAGGGCTAGGGAGGCATGCTGTCTGGCATGCTTAATAAATGGTTTAAACTGGATGCTCATGGAACAACGCTTTCGCGTGAATTTATAGCAGGTCTTACTACATTTGCTGCAATGGCCTATATTTTGGCAGTGAATCCAGAAATCCTCTCTCAGGCAGGGATGGATCGTTCAGGGCTTATTACCGTTACTGCATTGGCGGCAGCTTTGGGGTGCTTTTTAATGGCTGGGTTTGCGAATATGCCTATAGCGCTTGCTCCAGGTATGGGGACTAACAGTTATTTTGCTTTTATTATTTGCTTAGGCATGGGGGCGACTTGGCAACAAGCCCTAGCCATGGTCTTTTGGAACGGGATTTTATTTCTCATTCTATCCGTAACGGGCGCGCGCTCTAAGGTTATTGATGGTATCCCAAATGCGATTAAAATTGGAGTGCAGTGTGGTTTAGGCCTGTTTATTGCCTTTATTGGGCTGCAAAAAACGCATTTGGTTGTGGGTAACCCGCACACGCTGCTTGCCGTTGGGGATGTAACCTCAGCTTCTGCAGTTATGGCTCTAGGGGGCCTAGCCCTAATGGTTTTACTCACCTTGCGTGGCATTTCTGGGGCTATTATTATCTCAATCCTTTTGCTAACTGCAGTAGGTTCTTGCGTCACTTTTGGGGGCAGCTTCATTACCGTTTTGCCCAAAAGCTACGTTTCTTTGCCAGCGCCTATCGATCAGACTTTCTTTGCTTTAGATATTTGGTACCCCATCACTCATTTTAAGGAAGCTTACGCAACGGTCTTTACCTTATTTATCCTCGATTTATTCGATTCTATTGGGACTATTGTTGGGCTGTCACAGCGCGCAGGGCTTGCTGACAAGCAAGGCCGCATCCCTAAGTTAGGGGCTGCTCTAACTGCCGATGCTACTGCAACTATTACGGGGGCTCTTTTAGGCACCTCTACCACCACAGCTTATATCGAATCTGCTACTGGTGTGGAATCTGGAGGGCGCACAGGCCTTACTTCTGTGTTTGTTGGGCTTTTCTTTCTGGTGGCACTTTTCTTCACGCCTTTGATTTCCGTGATACCAAGCCAGGCCACAGCACCTGCATTGATGATGGTAGGTATTTTTATGATGCAAGGGGTGCGGCAGCTCAATTTTGATGACTTGGCCGAAACAGCGCCTGCATTCCTTACTTTGTTGATGATCCCTTTGACCTTCAGTATTACTCAAGGTATTAGTCTGGGGCTTTTGTTCTATATCGTTTTGGCTTTGCTTTCAGGACGTAAAGGCTGGGAAAAACTCTCCGGTACAACGCTCTTTTTGGGGGCACTCTTTGTATTGCACTACATTTTATTGTAGCCTTAGGCACTCTACGAGTGCAAATACCCAGAGTACACCGCTAAAGATTAAACTCAGGCATACAGCTGCACTGCCCATATCTTTAATCTTCTTGGCTGTTGGGTGCTTCTTCGAGGAGATGTAGTCTACTGCTAGCTCTAGGCTGCAGTTGATAAGCTCTACGATGAGCACCAAGAAAAAGCTGCTAATTAGCAAAAGCTTTAAGTAAAGGGCTATGGGTAGAAGGCTGGCTATAGGGGTAAGGATAATCGCTAAGATTACCTCTTGGCGGAAGGCAGTTTCATTGCGCAAGGCATGTATAATGCCATCCCAGGAATAGCCAGCTGCTTTAATAATGCGGGCTATTCCTGTGGGTTTAGGCGGTTTCTTCATTGTAGAAGTTTAGTTCATTTCTTCCCCCGTGAGGGCGTTAAAGACCTTAAAGTTTTCGATATGGAAATTAGGATCTGCCCGGAAGGAAAGCTTGATGTTGAACAGTTGTTCTAGGTCAAGAAGGAGGTTTTCATCCTCATTGCGCAAACGTTCTAGAACGCTCGGGTTGAGGAAGACACGCATTGCGATAAGTTCGTTATCCCCCTGGCGCTTCCTGAGGTAGCGTACCACGCTATTAATCTTACGTTGGATTTCTACACTCATGCTCCGTGGGGATTTTACAGTCCCGCGGCCTGCGCAGTAAGGGCAAGTTTCATAAATGCCCCGGGCCGTACTTTCTTGATGGCGCTGGCGGGTCATCTGCATGATTCCTAGTTGTGAGATCGGCAGAACATGACTTTTAGCCTTATCAGCAGCCATTTCATCACGCATGCATTTCAGGACTGCATTACGGTCCCGTTTGCTCTTCATGTCAATGAAGTCTACAATGATGAGCCCTCCGATATTACGGAGCCGGATTTGTCGGGCGGCCTCCCGGGCGGCTTCTAGGTTAGCTTGGAGGATATAATCCTTACCGTCTTTACTAGATCCTCTGTGGGAGCCCGTATTTACGTCAATCGCTGTGAGTGCTTCGGTCTCTTCGATGACAATTTCACCCCCTGAAGGTAGCGAAACATTGCGCATGAAGGTTTGTTCGATTTGGCGCTCGATATTAAAACGCTCGAAGATGGGGATACTTTCCCCGAAAAGATTAATCTTAGATTTTGATCGTGGGGAAATCTCCGAGATGTTGTCACACATGCGTGCGTGGTCATCTTCCGTATCAATGAGCACTCGGTCGATCTCTTCTGTTAAGAAATCGCGAACTGTTCTTTCCACAAGATCAGGCTCTTGGTAAACAAGTCCGCAGGGCTCATCAGAGTCAATGGCCTCTTGGATCTTTTCCCATTTTTTGAGCAAAATGTGTAAATCACGTATAAAGAAGCGCAATTGCTTGCCTTCACCCGCTGTGCGAACAATCACCCCCATGCCTTCAGGGATGGTCAGCTTGCCGAGTACTTTCTTGAGGCGGTTGCGCTCGCGTGGGTCTTCAATCTTACGAGAAATCCCGCATTGGCCAGAGTAGGGCATCAAGACCATGTAACGACCAGGGATTGCGAGGTTAGTCGTGGTACGTGGTCCTTTGTCACCGATTTGAGCCTTAGTGATTTGCACCACAATATCCGTCCCTATTGGATAGATCTTAGGGATGTCCTTAAGTGAGACCTTGTCTTTGCGGCGTTTTTGTTCTTCGGTTCGGTTTTCACGGACAATCTCAACCGCAGAGTCATTGTTGGTAGGGATAATGTCCCAATAGTGAAGGAAGGCATTTTTCTCTTGGCCAATATCCACAAAAGCAGCCTTTAGGCCTGGCTCTAGGTTTTGGATTTGTCCCTTAAAGATAGCACCGACCATGCGGTTTTCCCCGACCCGCTCAATTTCAAACTTCTCAAGAACACCATCCTCTAGAAGGGCAACCCGCTTTTCGAGTGGCTCCGAGTTGATGATAAGCTCCCGGAAGGTGTTGTCCTCACGCTTAATCGCCTTAACGATTTTCTGGAGCATAGGCTGCTTTTTAGCACGTTTGCGAGCAGCTTTCTTGAGTACGCCTTGGGCAGGCGCCTCTACTTTTTTCTCTTTAGGTTTAGATTTAAGATCTTCTAGTACTTCGGGGCTAGGCTCTTTAGGGGCTCTAGGCTTTTTCCTACGATTACGTTTGTTAGTTTCTTGCGACATATGACGATTTCTTTATCGGGGCCATTCGCAAGCTGTATATTTCTTATAAAAGACAAAATGTTCATGCAAAGTCCTTCCTAAAGCGATAAACGCTTTGTATCAGTCCTTGAAGGATGCAACAGCTTAATACGAAAGAGCCACCGTAACTTAAAAATGGAAGTGGAAGTCCGGTGATTGGCATGAGCCCAATGGTCATCCCAATATTGACAAAAATGTGAACCATGAAAATAGCACTGATGCCCACAGCCAGATAAAGGCCAAAGCGATCACGTGCTAACCCTGCAATGCGGATACCGTTAAGTACCAGCAAAGAGTAAAGTCCAATGACGAAGAGCCCTCCTATAAATCCTTTCTCTTCGGCGAATACAGAAAAAATAAAGTCGTTGGATGCCACAGATTGCGGCAGATACCCCAACTTTGATTGTGTACTCTTGTTGTGTCCTTTTCCTACAAGCCCTCCAGACCCGACTGAAATGAGTGATTGGCGTAAGTTCCAGCTTATGCCAATACCTCTAGGGTCGATAACCTCAGGCGCTGCAAAGGAGAGTATGCGGTTGCGCTGATAGTCTTTGAGGGGGACCCAGGAATGCTTTTCATAAGCACCCTGATCTCTTATAGGTGATAGATTATTCTCTTTTAAGAATTTGTTGTAGCCATGGATGTCTAGGCCTACCACCGCTACCCCTATTAAGAATATAGCAAAAAAGGTGATAAAGAAGCGCTCAGACAAATTAGAGACATACAACATCGAGAAAACCATCGGAGGAAATACAAGGGATGATCCTAGGTCTGGCTGTAGAAAAATCAATAAAATAGGGAGAGAAAAGACAGCCGCTGTTTTAAAGAGGATCGCGTATGATTCTCGGACAGTTTTAATCTCAGAGCGTGCTAAAACACTAGCTATTAATATTGCTGTACCAATTTTTGCCGTATCTGAGGGTTGGATATGGAATACTTTGAGGTCTAGCCACCGTAATGCTCCAAAGGCCTGCTTCCCTAAAGGGGTCCAAAGGGCTAATAACAGTAGAATACAAACGCCATAGATCCAGTGGGCATTCCTGAGGTAGAGCTTGTAGTCGATAAGCGAGGTCAGCATGTAGAGGCCTGCCCCTGCTAAAAGCCATACAATCTGGCTTTTCCATTGAGTGCCCCCGCTATAACTCTGGGCCGAATAGATGAAAAACACCCCAATAATACCCAGGATTAGCATGCACATGGGTGTGATCGGGTCAGAGCGGTACCTCTCAGTCTTATTGAGGACGCGGCCTATTTCTCTGTTTAACTTACTTATCATCAATGGCTTAAGCCATAATAAGGAATCAGCCCTTAAAGGCAAGCCGGAAAGAGGCTAGAGCACTCTCACTTTAGGCTTCAGAGCAGATTTTTTGGCTCGTGGGGGTTTGGTCCTTATACGCACTTTGGACACCCTTGATTTGTTTACGAGCTTGGTAACATTCTGCAAGTTCTGCTTGGGTGTGGCTCATCATGTCTCGCAGTAAGACATTGTTTTCCTCTTGGTTTTTGAAGAGGAGCTTTATGCGCTGGTCGAGCTCCTGGTTCTTTTGAGGGCCTAGGCCTGCGGCTTCTTTAGCCTCAATAAGGCCCTTCAGGAGAGTATCCTTTTGGTTCAAGAGCTTCCCGATATAGTCAAAATTGTGTTCTTTGAGCGCGAAGTTTTCCTCTTCGACTAGGCTTTCAAAATTAGAGAGGAGGCGAAAGAATCTTTGGGCAGCTTTTGACTGCTTAGCAGTGTGTGTTTTATGTGCGATTTCTTCAAACTCAGGCATTGCTCGAGAAGGATGCGCGGTTTGCTTTGTGTTGTGTTTGAGTGTTGCCTAGCATTTCTTCCCAGGCGTTACGAATTTCATTAAGGTGGCTCACCACATTTTCAATGGGGGCCTTGTCTTTCTTAACATTAGCCTGGCTAAGCTCCTGGTGCATGTAGCCGTAAAGGCCGTACATGGTTTTAGCAAAGTCTCCGCCTTTTTCTAGGTCCAGGCTAGTTTGCAACTCGAGGATAATGTTCTGAGCCTTGGTTAAATTATTATGGATAGCTTCATTGCGCTTCACGATATCTTCTTCGTCAAAGCCTTTTTGGGCAGCTTCCATGAAGCGTAGGGCGCCATCGAATAGCATGAGGATGACTTTCCCTGGAGAGGATGTTTCTACAGATGCAGACTGGTAGGATTTAGCAAACTTATTTTGGGGCATGGGGTGTTGTTGCGGGGGTAAAAAGATCAGGTCTGGGCGGAGGCCTCATCTTGCGTGTCAGTACTTAAAATGGTTTTTGCTAAATCAGGCGTAGAGATGAGCGCATCAAGATCCGCATCAGAAGGCCAGTTGGCGTCTTCGCCCCAGCCTTCCTTCTTTGCCTGTTCGATTACCTCAGGCCGGACATTGTTGTTTAGTTCTTCCATAATCTTGTTACGGTGCTCTAAGGAAGCGCTAGAAAGTTGGTCAATTGTTCCTGTGTCTTGAGCAGTCGTGCTTGTACTCGATTTTTCGGCCCCTTGGGTTGAGGGTTTAGAGACAAGCTTATTGGTCACTCCTGGTTGAGGAGCTTGTGGGCTTAATTCGTTGATTTCAGACATGGAGATAAGTTGCTAATTGTACTCCAATCCTAACATATAGTGTCGGACTGAGGAAGAAAAACTTCACTATTCATTTGATAATATGGTACTAAAAGCAGCGTTGGCTGCGTATCTTGAAAATCGGGTAGGGCTTTGGAGGATATTGGCTGAATTGTCCAGAGGGTAGGGGTTTCGGATATAGGAGCGTTGGAAGCGACGGGCCGCAGCTGCTACGCGAGGATTTCCAGCATCGAAGATATCATCAAAAGCCCATAGGGTTTGGTTGCTTTTCAGGGAAATCAGCTGGGTACGTAGGCCAATGGCCAAGGGTTTATAGGGGGCATAGTAGGTTAGCTCAGTAATAAGGACCCCATCGGCAGCGTATTTTTCTTTGAGTGTTTTAAGAAAATTAGCCGGTAAGGGGGCTGCCGCGCTGAGCTGGTTTATGCTGAATAGCTCCATAAGGTCATGTCGGCTTAGGGGGATGACCTCAAACAGATTCCTTTTGGCAAATTCAGATTTTATAGAGTGGTCGATGCGATCTAGGAAGGGGCCTGAATCAGGGCCATAGTACAGAGGTAAGGCAACTACCCGTACAATATTCTCCTTAGGCGTAGGAGAGAGCTCGTCTACTGGGGGGTTGTAAACATTCTGAGGCTTATAAGAGGGAACGAGTAGGCCTGCTGCTGCAACTCGCTCACTGTGGGTGCAGCCAGTCAGTAGGCCTAAGGCCATTAAGCAAAAAAGAAAAGTGGGGTAGTATTTTGGGCGCTTCATTAGAGTCCAAGTCGGGCACTTAAAACTTGTGATTGGGTGTTAATTTTTTGCTGCGCTAGTTCCATTTTTAGAAAGCTTGCTTTAAGACGTTTTTCTTCTGATTTAATATGACGCTCTAAAGAGGCAATTTGATCATCAAGACGTTTGTTCGTGGCTGTTATAATATCAGTTTGTTTCTTAAAGAGTCCATCATAACTGACATAAGCTTCAATTATTTTGTCAATTGAGGCATAGAGCCCTCGTTCACTTTCGGCCTGATCTGCGTCTGCACTCTCATCTGTAGTGGCGACTTGGGTAAACAAGGTAGCCACTGAGCTCCCTTCATTTTTCAAGGCCTTAGTGAGTAGGGCTTCATCTTTTACCTCTAGCTCATTGCTTCCTTTTACAAAGTCAATACCCATATCTGCCAAACGTTTCACATCTCCTGCAAGGCCATCGACTGTTTTAAAAGCTTTGGTCCTTAGGTTCCGTGCAATGCTAGTGGCTTCTCCATAATCGCTTAAGTCCTCTTTCTTGATGACGGTCTTTCCATCTTTGTCAGTCTCTATAGTCGTCTTTGTCTTCATAGCGATGTAGGACTGGGCAATATTGTATTTTTCAATGAAAGCATCGATTTTTTCTCGGGTTTTTGCAGGGTCTGTGGTGACTTCCACCGTTTCAGTCACGCCTGTCTTTTTTGCGGTAACTGTTAGGCCTGTAATCCCGTGTGAGGTAGAATCAAAATCGTTACTCGTACTGGTGAGGGTGCCTCCTCCATTAACCGTGTATTGAGCATTCACCCCTTTTGATAAGCTACTTGTTCCCAATAACCCCATGGCTTCCATCAACATCCCGCTGTCATCCTCGATGCTCACATCGAAGGATCCTGTTTTATTATTAGTCATCACAAAACGGTCATTAAGCGCATCATAGGTCATATTGGCATTTGCTTCAGAGCTATTGATACGGGTAATAATCGCAGAAAGACTATCGACAGTACTGTCATAAGTGATGGTCTTGCCATTAACCTTAAAACTTCCTCCAGTGACTGTTAGGCTTTCAATAGCTGTTACGGTATCAATATTGCCTAATTTCCCGCCACTGGCTAGGGAAGTTGCAGCATTATCAGGATCATGAGAAAGCTGTGCGACGGTGAGGAAATTGCTGGTATCTGCCCCATTGCCTACAGTAATGGTGGAGGCACTACTCAGGCCGATCTTTTGAGAGGTTGAATCATAGGTAGCGGTTACATCCCCACTTGTTGCTGTAGAGATTGAAGAGAATATGTCTGCCAGTGTATCTCCTGCATTAACGGTGACAGTGCTGCCATTAACGGTGAATGTCCCGGCCGAAAAAGTCTGTCCAAAGGGTGGTGTTAAATGATAGGTATTAATAGCACTGCTGAGTGTAATCGGGCCTACAGCTGCAGAGCTATTAACAGTACCTGTTCCATTTGCAGTGAGTTTTGTTGCTGCGAGGAAGTTACTGGTATCTCCAGAGTCACCCAAGGTAATTGCAGATCCGCTTGAGAGCGTTATTTTCTCGGTTCCGCTGTTGTAAGAGGCCGTGACGCTTCCACTGGTTGCCGTAGAAATCGCATCAAAAATATCTTGCATGCTATCTGTTGCGTTGACCGTAACAGTGTTACCATTAACGGTGAACGTCCCTGCGCTAACAGCGACTCCAAGCTTTGCTTTATCGACCGCAGAGTTTATGCCTGCAGCCCCTAGGCTTGTTTGGCTAGCAACCGTGCCGGTTCCGTTACTGTAAAGTTTTGTGGCGGCTAAAAAGTTACTAGAGTCTGCTGGGGTCCCTAAAACAATTTCAGAAGCACTACTGAGGGTAATCTTATCCGTAGTTGCATCATATGCTCCGGTAACATCTCCTCCTGTAGCAGTAGAGATTGCATCAAAAACGTCTTGGAGTGAGTCTGTAGTTTTGAGGCTGACCGTCTTCCCATTAACCGTGAAGCTCCCTTCTGTAATAGCCGTATTGGTATTCATGAGTTCAACGGTTAGTCCACTCACATCGTTTGTTGTATTTAAACGTGCTCCTATGTTACTTGCTCCAGTGCGAGCACTTTTTGTGGCTAATTGAGTTACGTTAAAGTCGTAGTTTCCTGTTAAGGCTCCATTGTCTGCTTTTGCGCTGAATGCTAAATTGTTAGCATCATTGCCAATGACAGACGTGCTACGTCCATGGAAAGTCTTACTTTCTTTGAGGGCCTCAAGTGCTTTTTGGACGTCTTCGAGCCTACTTTTTAAATCACCAATCGCCGTTTGCTCTTTGAGGTTAACGGTCTTCTTACTTTGAATCTTAGTTTGGGGGATTCGCTCTATTTGTATTAATTGAGCGACAACAGGTTTCCAGTCGAAACCCCCTCCGAGTCCTGAAAGTTCAAGTGGCATAGGGCGTTGTTGTGTGTTTGTGTGAAAAGAGTCCTTTAGATAGATCGTTGTGTTTAAAGGGTATCTTTAGGGCTACCTAAGCAGAAGGTATGCCTATGTAGAAATAATACATTACCATTATGTCTTTGATAATGTGTTACCCAGTTTGTTTGTTAGGAAATAAGCACCTTGGGCCAAAGCCCAGAAGTATTCTTTATTGTTCTGGAGGCGCTCCCAATGAGGGGTAGAAGCTTTCATTTCTTTAACCTTTTTTACATAAGTAAAGAGTTCTGCCTTCGTTTGTCCTTCATAGAGGACTTCATAGTCCCGGGTATGGCTATCCAGGAGCTTATTGATTTCGGTCGCGCAAGCATCACAAGCAGCGACCTTCGCATGTTTTTGATAATTGGGGCTCTTGAAGGTGTCTGGGAGAGTTTCAATCGCTAAAGCAGCCTTCGTGCATATTTCAAAGACGCGCTGGGCAAATTGTTGCGTAGGTTGAATGATTTTTTGGAGTGCTTCAGGCGTTGTATGTTTTTTTTCTTGAGTGCCACAACAGCTTGCTAGTTTATCCCAGGCTTTTTCTGAAGAAGCCTTACCTAGAGCGTCTAGTGCTTGCGCATAAGGACAATACGCTACGCCTTTTATTTTAGCTCCATTCTCAGCGGTGTTGATAAATTCAATTTCAGGGGCATCTGCAACAACTTGCTCAAATGCTTTAAGAAAATCGACAAGACGCTTATGGACCGGGACTTCTTTAAGCGTATTGCCTGGGAGGTATTGGCAGTCCTCTAGGTTAAGGTAAAGATGCTCTCTATCTGCATAGATAGAGTCTTTGGTATGGCTTTGACCATCGGCAGCCAGGGCGAGGTCTTGTCCCACTAAGCATACTTTTTTGGAGCCCCAAAGTTTTGCTAAGTCGGCAATGCAGCTAGATATGGTATTCTTTTCGGATATAACGCTTCCCGGTAAAAGACCAATGCGACTGCGGAATAAAGTGACTAAGGTATTCTTACCGCTCCAAGTAAAAGTCCGTCCATTAAATAGTTTAGCAACCTCATGATTCACAAAACAGGGAGACACCAAGAAAGACTTAGATGTGTCAGACCCCTTATAGCCGGCAAGCGTTGCTTCTCGAGGGTCTCCAGCAAGTGTAATGTGTGGAGTGATACCGTTATTTGTTAGCTTCCGATAGGCACTGTTGACACAGACTAAGACGGCGTGCTTCTGGGCTTCTTTAAGAAAGGCAATCGCCTCATCCAAGGAGGGACCTGCAGAGATTAATACAACAGGCAAGTCTTTGAATATATCACGCATGCTTTCGATATCTGGCGATTCTAGTAAATAGGGCAGGTTTTTAATGCTGGTTTCCTGCCATAGGGAAGCATCGCCAATGTTTGTAGCATGAAGGCTCTTGGAATAAGCGAAGTAACGTACAAAGTGTTCTAAGAACCGATTGTAGTAGTCCTCATTAAAGGCGTACAAAGGCGCGAACGTTAAGTTCTTCGCTTCTTGGAGGTTGATCAGTGGGAACATATGCAAGGGTTCCATCAAACTATCGTCAACTGTTCCAAATGTGAATGCAAAGCGTTCATTCCTTAGGAGCGCTTCACAGTCTTTTGTGCTAAAGAGGGCTTTAAGCCATTGGGGATCTTGTTCTGCTAAAAAGAATACAGTACTTGGATCGCTGTTTGCTAAGAGTGCTTCGATGTGGGTTCCTAGGCCAAATCCATTTAAAGTGTAGCAAGTTTCGGTGTTGAGCTCTAAGGAATGTACCCATAAGTCAATTAAGCTTTTTCCGTGGTTTTTCCCGTAAGGGTGTATTGTCTTTTCGTGTACTGTTATAGAAAAATCTGAATTGGTTTTTATAGAGAAATCAACCGAGGTGCTAGGGGTTTCGTTTAATTGCTGAAGGAGCCCAGGGAAGCGATCTTTCAAGGCTTTTTCATTATTCTCTAAGAGTTTCATTGAGCGTTTTGGGTGGTTTCAGTTTTTTTAAGTTCTGCTTCAAAATAAGGACGTACTTTATTCTGAATAAAGTCTAAGCTCTTTTGGATTAAAGGACCTAACTCAAAAGCAAGGATTTCAGAGACAGACCCGACATCTGTATTTTGAGCTGCTTGCACGAGTTCCTCGATTTTTTGTTCAAATTGTTTGAGTAATTCTTTTAGGGCCTCTTTCCATTCCGGGTTAGTTGCATTGGAATAACTTTCTAAGCAACTGAATACTTCTAGGAGTGGCCCGACTTGTCCAATGACGTCTCCTATCTTAGTTGCCATGAATGACCACGGTTGTGTGAGTACTGCCTGGGCGTAGTGTTCGCATTCTTTGCTCAGGTTTTGTGCAGGGCCGTGTGCTTGCTGGATGAGTTCTAGGAAGACTTGAATTTGCGAGGCAGAGGCAGCTTCTACTTTTTTAAACGCCTGAGGGAACTCTTGGGGATTAGTATTCAGAAGCTCCTTTCCGTCGACTTCGAATCGTATTAAAAGCCGTTGTTGGCTTTCGAGGTGTTGAGATAGGAGCTGCTGTAGCTCAAGGGGGGATTGAGGGGCGGGGCCTGAGAAATCGACAGAGGTCCCATCTAGGAAAACAGTGCTCATGGGGTCAGTATTTAGGGATAACTCCTTACTAATAAAATAGATATACCCTAACAGCAATAAAAAACAGAGTAGGGGCTATAGACTAAATTATAAGGCCTAAGCCCTTTTTCTAACAGATCATTAAAGATTTAGGAGACTGGACCGACCTAACTTGATGTTGGAATGACCCTCCATTCCAATAAGGGTGCCAGCCCCTTCATGTTGCTGGTCCTTTGGCAACAGGGACGTTGCTACCAATACAGATCAAGGAGAAAAGATCATGTCCTTCGTAATCAACACTAATACCGCAGCAACCGAAGCTGCTTCTAGTTTGTCTCGTACAAACAGCATGCTCCAAAAGAGCTTAAGCCGTCTATCAACTGGTGTCAGAATCGTATCCCCATCCGACGATGCAGGGGGTCTTGCTGTATCCATGAAGATGAACGCTACTATCATCAGAACAGGTGCTGTTCTCTCTAATGTGGGAAATGCCCTCTCATTCCTACAAACTCAAGATGGTTCACTTAAGACAGTATCTAGCGTTCTCGACCGTATGTCAGAACTAAAGACACTTCAAAGTGACCCTACTAAGAGTTCTGGAGATAAGAGCAACTACCAAACAGAGTTCACTGCTCTCCAAGCACAGTTGACTAACCTTAAAGCTGAAAAGTTTAACGGTGTTGATTTGTTCGGAAGCACTTCTCTATCTGTAGGTGTTACTGAAGATGGTAGCTCTACTGTTAGTGTATCTCAAGCTAACTTGGCTACTTCACTAACTGTATCTTCTCTAGACATGGCTTCTAGTGCCAACACTATTGGTGCCTTCTCAGTAGCTAACTTCACGACAGCAATTGAAAGTGTTGCTACACTTCGTGCCGCTAATGGTGCTCAGTCAAGTCAGTTGAACTTCGCTTCTGAAACACTAACGATTAACAAGTCTAACTTGGAGTCTGCTAACAGCCGTATTATCGATACTGACGTTGCTGACGAATCAACCAAGTTTGCTCGTTTCAACATCTTGCAACAATCTGGTGTTGCTATGTTGGCTCAAGCCAATGCATCTTCACAAGCTGCACTGCGACTAATCTCATAATCTTCCCCCAAAGAAGATTCTTACTCATAGAAATGCCTCCCAGAAATGGGGGGCGTTTCTATTTTATCGACTCGGCTTATAGGGTGTTGATGAGGCTGACTGTGAAAGAACTTGCTTTTGGCTTATTTTTAATGAAACTAAGTCTCAACAAATCTTGTTTTTTAGAATTATTCTAATTACATTAAATCATGGAGTTGCCTGAAAAAGCTAAGCAAAGATTGCATAAAGCGTTAGAAGTGAATGGGTTACGTTCTACTCGCCAGCGTGAGCACGTTCTTGCGGTCCTCCTTGCCCAGAGAGACCACCCCACAGCAGAAGAAGTTTACGAACGGGCAAAAAGCTCTATGGCCAGTATTTCCTTAGCCACTGTCTATAATTGCCTCGAAACCTTAGTAGGCTGTGGATTAGTCCGGGCTGTTAATTTTGAGCGCGGGTCTAATCACTACTGCCCCAATTTGGCTGAGCATGCTCATTTCCACTGCAAGGATACAGGCCGAGTCTATGACATTGATTTACCCGAGGGTTTATTAGATAGCGTCAAAAAAGTCCTCCCCGAAGGATTCCAAGCTGAGGGTGTGGAGGTGGCGTTTCAAGGGCATCGAGCAAAAGAAATTTTATCATGAATTCACTAGAAATTAAAAACCTAGCTGTAGAGGTTGCTGGTAAGGCAATCCTTGAAGATTTTTCATTAACGATCCCTAAGGGGGAAGTGCACGCCCTGATGGGCCCTAACGGTACCGGAAAGAGTACCCTAGCAAAGGCATTAGCTGGACATGAGGATTATGAGATTGCCTCAGGTGAGGTCCTCTTAGATGGTCAAAACATTGTAGGGATGGAGCCTGATGAAATTGCACGGGCAGGGCTCTTCTTGGCCTTCCAGTACCCGAGTGAAATTACCGGGGTCAGTATTGCTAATTTTATTCGAGCCGCTTTGCAATCCCGCCAAGAAGAGGGTGAAGAGTTTGTAGCCACAGCTTACTACAAAGACCTCTACGCAAAGATGGATGCGCTTAAGATGGATCGTTCATTCACCTCTCGTTCGGTGAATGAAGGCTTCTCTGGCGGAGAGAAAAAACGCTGTGAGATTTTACAAATGATGATGCTCGAGCCTGCTTATGCTATTATGGACGAGACTGACAGTGGGCTTGATATTGATGCTCTTAAGATTGTAGCAGAAGGCGTTGAGCAGCAGCGTGGCCCCGACAGAGGCTTTTTGGTTATTACCCACTACCAGCGCCTTTTAAATTATATTGTACCGGATAAGGTCCACGTGATGTGGGAAGGGAAGATTGTTCAGTCAGGCGGTAAAGAGCTTGCCATGGAGCTTGAAGAAAAAGGCTATGATTGGGTCAAGGAAACCTATGCTTCAGCATCATAAATTAAGCGTGCTATGAGTGAATCAAGCAAAGATCCAAATTTAGAAATCGATCGTGATAAAGGTAACTTTAGTTACGATGTTGATTACGAATATGATGCTGGCCAAGGGCTAAGCGCGAAGACAATCGACTACATTGCTGATGTTAAAAATGAAGATGATTGGATTCGTGAATTCCGCCACAAGGCCTTGAAGGTGTTCGAAGATAAACCAATGCCTACGCATTGGGCCTCGGATGATTTAAACAATATTCATTTTGATAAAATCCGCTACTATCTAGCGCAAGGACAGCGCCCCAGTCGCTCTTGGGAAGATGTCCCTGATGAGATGAAGGAAACCTTCGAGCGTTTGGGTATTCCTGAGCAAGAGCGTAAGTTTTTAGCCGGTGTTGAGGCTCAGTTTGACAGTGAGGCTGCTTACTCAAACATGAAAAAGAACCTCGAGAAAGACGGGGTCATTTTTGTAGGGTCTACCGAAGGCTTGATGGAGCACCCAGAGATTTTCCGTAAGTTTTTCGGAAAAGTTATTCCTACAGGGGATAACAAATTCAGTGCACTTAACAGTGCGGTGTTTAGTGGAGGGAGTTTTATTTATGTACCTCCTGGTGTTAAAGTGCGCCAACCTTTGCAGGCTTATTTCCGTATTAATGCAGAAAGCTTTGGGCAGTTCGAGCGTACCCTGATTATTGCTGATGAAGGTGCAGAGGTAACTTATATGGAAGGGTGTACGGCACCTAAGTTCGAGACGACGACATTACACTCTGCGGTCGTTGAATTGGTAGCGCTTAAAGGGGCTAAAATTCAATACATTACTGTGCAGAATTGGTCCAATAACGTCTTTAACCTAGTGACTAAGCGTGGGATGGCCGAAGAGGACGCAGAGATTCGTTGGATCGATTGTAATATTGGCTCCCGGCTGACAATGAAGTACCCAGGGGTTGTTCTTAAAGGACGTGGAGCCCGTGGAGAAGTCTTGTCGATTGCTCTAGCTAATGATGGGCAGCACCAAGATACAGGGGCTAAGATGATTCATGCGGCTGATGATACCACATCGAATATTATTTCTAAGTCCATTTCCGTAGGAACCGGGCAGGCAACCTATCGTGGTCTTGTGCATATGCCTAAGCACTTGAAGGGCTGTAAGAATAATACAGAGTGTGATGCACTGCTTATCAATTCTAATAGCCGCACGGATACGTTTCCAGCGATTACAGTCCGTGGTGATAAAAAGTCGACACAGCATGAAGCAAGCGTCTCGAAGGTAAATAAGGACCAGATCTTTTATATGATGCAGCGCGGGCTTTCTGAGGCCGAAGCAATGAGCTTGAGCGTGAATGGCTTTATTAACGATCTAACACGTGAGTTTCCGATGGAATACAGTGTGGAGCTGAAGCGCTTAATTGAGCTAGAGATGGAAGGCTCTGTAGGATAATTTTAAATGACTTTAGAAGTAGTGACTGAAGAAAAACAAAGTAACTCTATTTTAAATTCAGAATCGTTTGATTCATTTCTGGATAAAATAGAACAGAAGGCTCTACGCCAGAAAGCCTGGAAAGCTTTTCAGGGAACGCCTATGCCTACGCGCAAGGATGAGTGTTGGCGATTCGCGAATTTAAGTGATTTAGACTTGGATCGTTTCTGTCGTATGCCTCGGATGAGTGAGCAATCGGAGGCCGCGCTTGTAGAGCGCTCAGAGTATCTACACGGTATTTCTGGGAAAATGATTTTTGCAGATGACAATTGGGTAAGTACTGAGCCTCTGAGTGAGCAGCTTCAGTCACAAGGCGTGCGCTTTCTTTCGTTGAAAGAGGCCTTCGCTCAATTACCAGACCTTATGTGTGAGCACTTCATGAAGGAACTTACACAGTTAGGGTCTGATAAATTCTTTGCCTTGCACGGTGCTTATACTACAAGTGGTGCGGTTCTTTATGTGCCTAAGGGGGTTCAGATCGAAGAGCCTTTTGTGGTCTATCACTGGCTCAGTCAACAGGGGGCAGCGATCTTTCCGCATACCTTGGTTGTGGCCGAAGAAAATGCAAAGGTTAGCTTGGTTGACTTTTATTTGTCAGCTAATGAAGAGACCTCAGGTTTTGCTTGTGGTCAAAGTCACGTAGTGGCTGGGGATAATGCCAATGTATTTCGTAAGAGCATCCAATACTTTAACGAGCAAAGCACTGTCTTTCAGGTAGATACCCATACTGCTGGCCGTGATAGCCAAGTACGTACGGTTGCTGTTAATTTGGGGGGTAAGCGCAGTCGTTTCGAGAATCAACTGCGCATGGCCGGTGCTGGGAGTAACGTAGAGGTTTATTCGCTTACTGTAGCGGATGAGTCTCAAGAGTTTGATCAGCGCACCTTGCAAGTGCACCAGGCGCCTAATACACGCTCGGACTTACTTTACAAAAATGCCTTGCTTGATAAATCACGTACGATTTTCTCAGGCCTGATTCGTGTAGAGGAAGAGGCGCAGCAAACAGATGCTTATCAAACGAATCGTAATCTTATTCTTTCAGATGCAGCTGAGGCTAGTTCACTCCCTGGCTTAGAGATTTCAGCAAATGATGTGAAGTGTTCTCACGGGGCTACTTCGAGTGAGCTTGATACCGCTTCATTGTTCTACATGCTCAGCCGTGGGATTAAGAAGGAGATGGCTGAAGAGCTTTTAGTCTTTGGATTTTTTGAAGAAGTTATCGAAAAAGTAGAGAGTGAGGAGCTTGCTGAAAATCTAAGAAACATGATCCGCGAAAAATTCAAACGGAGTAATCGATGAGTTCACCTAATGATCGTACACTGACGCGTGACTGCGAGGGCACGCTCATTCCAGCCGGAGAAGTTATCAACCTCCCTATGGGGACTGAGGTGACTATCACCCACCGTCTGGGCGGAAACTTCACAGTCGTGTGTGATTTCGGGATGTTCCGCATCATGGGTAAAGATGCAGATGCCTTGGGTGAAGAGGTCCCTGAAGTGGCGCCTGCTTCTACCGAAGCACATGAAGGCCCCCCGAATGAAGAAGCAGTTTGGGAACAACTCAAATCTGTTTTTGACCCCGAAATTCCTGTTAACATTGTGGACCTAGGTTTGGTCTATAGTATG
Source organism: Opitutia bacterium UBA3534 (assembly GCA_002376875.1). Classification (GTDB taxonomy): domain Bacteria; phylum Verrucomicrobiota; class Verrucomicrobiia; order Opitutales; family UBA3534; genus UBA3534. The sequence goes on from DFOT01000003.1 coordinate 102,136, forward strand.
CAAGTGAATGAACCTGAGCCAGGTAAGTATGCTGTATTAGTGCACATGACACTGACTGCACCTGGGTGCGGCATGGGTCCCTCCATTGCTGAAGATGCTAAGCAACGCATTTTAACTATCCCTGGAGTTTCTGATGCCAGCGTAGAGCTCGTTTGGGATCCTCCTTGGACTCAGGATATGATTTCTGAAGAAGGAAAGATGCAGCTCGGCCTAATTTAGTGATATGAAAAACATAGCACCAGATATTGTAAGACAACGTTTTTTAATTGAAGGGTATTTCACTGCTGAGGTAGATGAAGCTAAAGTGAAAGCCTTTTTATTAGGTTTGGCTGCACAATTAGATTTGCGGACTTATGGGGAGCCTATTGTTTTTGCGCCTGCTACAGGAATGGGTAAAGATGACAATGCAGGCTTCGATGCTTTTGTTCCTCTGATTGACTCAGGCATTTCCTTGTATGTTTGGAGCAAAAACCGCTTTTTCTCTACAGTAATTTACACCTGTAAGGCTTTTGATGAGGTTAAAGCTCTAGGGTATGCAAAGGATTTTTTCCAGGTAGAGGGCGAGATGGCAACTTTATCCTTTTGATAGACTAGGTTTAGTATATGGTTATCAGTCGTTTACATGTTCTGTTTCGGCTGGAATTAAGACTTCTTTTGAGAAAGCTAACTCCCTTTAGTCTTGCAAAAAGCGCCATTTTTCTATTAAATAGAGACTGAGAAACAACTCAAGTTGAACGTCCTGTGATTCAGGATTTTCTGCGCAGACTCTAACTTATAAACCAAAACACCCCATGAATTATAGGAATAGAAAAAAAGGGTTTACCCTTGTAGAAATCATGATTGTGGTGGTCATCATCGGCTTATTGGCTGCGATGGCTGTCCCAGCATTCAGCAAAGTGCGTGAGAATTCGCGTAACAAAGCTATTGAAAACAACTTGCGTCAGATCGCTTCAGCAGGTCAGCAGTACATGCTTGAGAATGGTAAGACCAAGGCTAAATATACTGACCTACAAGCTGATTACTTCGCAGGCGGCAAGATCTCAAAAGTTGCTGGTGAAGATTACAGTGGTCTAACTGTTAAAGAAGCCGGAGGTACACTCCAAGTGACTACGTCTGGAGGTGATGTAGTTAAATACAAATACTAGGCTTTATCTCATAACTTTTGCAAAACCGCCCTTTCCGAGGGTGGTTTTTTTTATGCAAAGGGTAGTATGAATTACGCAACAAGGATTTATCAATAGTTGCTTTATAGCGGTTTTTTTGCAATATAGGGGTAGAAATGGCATTTTCTTGGAGAGACACATTCTGCTACTACCTCTTGCTTGGGCTTTTAGGGAGCTTTATTGTTCCGATGCAGGCCAATGCAGGGACTAAAAATGAAGTTCCCCTGGATCTTACCCCTTCTTTGTCAGTCGAAGCTGCTGCTGAAGTAGGCTGGCATGTAAAAGCAGGGGACGATGCCCAGCAAATAGGCCTCTTGAAACTTGCTGAGCGGTTTTACAGGCAAGTGCTCGGGCGCCAAGATTTAGAGGTAGAGTTGCGTCGTGCCGTTGTTCTTAAGTTATCCTCCACTCTGATTGGCCAGCAACGCTTTGCTGAAGCCGGAGAGCTTTTGCAGGCACTTTCAGGCCCTTATGAGGCGCCTTATTATCTTCAGGCTGCGCTTGTAGAGTTTCATGCAGGGGATATCGAAAAGGCGGAGCAGAACTTGCGCTTTGCCCCTCCAGAGATGCTTAAGGAATCCATGAGGCCTTGGTATTATGCCTTAGCAGGTTTGGTTCAAGAACGCTTAGGCTCTTCTAAGGAGGCAGATAGGTTCCTTAAAAAAGCTATAGAGATTTCATTGAATGAAAAACAGCGCAGCAGTTTTGAATCAATTATGCTGCGGGGTAAGATTGCCTCAGGGCAGGCAAGTGAAGCATTGGCTGAACGCCTGAAAAAGAAATTACTCAGCGCTCGTAAGCGTAAGACAGCCCAGGCTATTGCTAAGGAGTACGCGATCATTCTAGCGCAACTCGATCGTACTGAAGAGGCAATTAGCCTTCTGGAAGATCAATTCTTAGCCTTACCCTCGGAGTACCTTGATGAGGGGAATCAGCTCCTAATCCTCATTGGCTTTTTGTCCGGGGCAGACTCAGAAAAAGGCCTGCGTTCTCTGCAAGAAGTTTTAAAACGTAAAGGCTCTAGCCAGTACCAAAAACTTGCTCTAGATCTCTTGGCGACAGCCCAACAAGATAAAAAGCCAGGGGCCCTACACACTTTTCTTAATACTTTATTGGAAGACCCTGAGGGTCACCCACTCATGGACGAGCTTTTGTTATTGCGGGCAGAATGGTTCCTTGGGCAAGGAAATCTTGAAGCCGCTACAACAGATGCTAAGGCTTTGCTAGAGCGTTTCCCCGGTTCCGCGCTAAAGCCAGATGCATTGCGCTTGTTGGCTTACTTGGCTTGGCGCCATGACCCTCCGCAGTACCGAATTGAAGCTGATTATTTAAACCAGCTAAAAGCAGCACTAGAGGACCCCAAGAAGAAGGCTCATTTAAGTGTTCTGGTGGCTGACTGCTATTTTTTAAATGAAGACTATGAGCTTGCTTCAGATATGTATGGAAGTGCATTGAAGGAAGCGGCCTCACACCTCCCTTTAGGTCCTATCTTTTTTCAGCAAGTTCTTTCTGATCTCAAGGCTGGTAATATCGAGCTAGCTCAGGAGCATTTAGATGCTAACTCTTCCTTGCCAGACTTAGACCCGCTAAGTCGCTGGCGTGCTGAATGGAACTTGGTAAGTGCTATGCAAAAGCATGGCAAAAAGCAGGTTGCCTTTAAGCGTATTCAGAAGTGGCTAGGGCACGCGACTAAAGAGCCTTTGCCTTTGGAGTTGCGGTTGCGCTTGATGTGGCTAGAGGCCAAGCTTTCTATGGAAGCCGGGCAAGCTAAGCAAACCCCTATGCTTGCAGACCATATCCTTCAATTTCTAGACAGTGCTGAGGTTGAAAACCTAGATGTTGACCAACGAGAGGCTATTGCTATTCAGGTCCTTTTCCTTAAAGGACAGGCTTTAGTCGCGAGTGACCGGCTTAAGAAGGGCTTTGATACCTGGGAGAGTTTACGCCTAGCCTATCCTTTAAGTGAGTTTGCTGTGCTTACTTACTTTGAAGAAGCCCGCGCTCTTGCTGATGAAGGCCGCCGGGAGGAAGCCCAGCAGCGTTGTGTGGATTTAGTGGAGCACTACCCGCAAAGTCATTACGCACCGATTGCTCTTTATGAAGCCGCCATCCACGCACAACTTCGCTCAGAGACATCAGCGATTGAGGAGGCTCTAGGTCTTTTAGAGCGTATTACTCAGGAGTATCGATCTCACGAGTTGTTCTTTTATGCCCGTTTGAAGCAAGGAGACCTCTTGAGGATCTTGGGGCAGTTCGCAGCGGCCCAAACCATTTACGACAACCTCATTCATGGGCACCCTAACCACCCGGAGCGCTACCTCGCAGAGCTTTTCAGGGCAAAATGTTTATTTGCTTTGGGGGCTAAAGACCCTTCTCGTTTTGACGAGGCGATCCTTGGTCTCGAAAAGCTTTTTGATCTACCTAGTCTGGAGCCAGACTTCCGGGTAGAGGCTGGTTATAACTTGGCATACGTACTAACTAAACAGAAGAACTACGGGCAAGCTAAAGAGGTCTACTGGAAGGTTATCTCATTATTTTTGAAGAACCCAGAAATGGCAGTGCGCTTACAGTCTACAGGACGTTATTGGATGTCGCGTTCCATCCTTAATTTAGGAGAGTTGTTTGAGTCTGAAAATAAGCTCGAAGAAGCTCAGTCTATTTATGAGATGATCATCAGTTACGAGCTCCCGGGCAAGGTGCTCGCTCAAGCTAAGTTACAGAAGTTTACTCAGGTATAATTAAAGGCACAGCACGCTGTATCATGCCCGTTTCAAGAAGTGCTTCGATAGCATTGGGGATAGCGTAAAGATCATGCTTATTTAGCCGGACTTCAAAAAGCTCACCAGAAGGTCGTTTTACAACAATCTCAGCATTAATTATCTTTAGGCTTTTGGATAGTTCTTCTTGGGTAACACCGGGTTTTATGTGCACGACAACATGGTCGGATGCTGTGATGCGACGGCTTAAGCGCTCTTCTTTCCCATCAGGGTGGGTGGTGATGGTCTCTTCAATGCGTATAATGTCATTGTAGCGCGGCCTTTCTAGGATAAGCACTCGTTCAAAAGTGTCAGGCTTTGTAGTGGGAGTGTCTTGGTATTCTAGAGCCAGTGATATAGGGGTAGGGGGCAATGTGCGTTGTTGTTTGCTTTCAAACTTATGTTTAAAAAGCAGCCCAACAAAAATACACCCAAGGGTGCAGCCGATTGCAAAAGTGATGTATTTTTCTTTTTGAGAGATTGCCATAATGATCCTGATCTCAGAAAGGGTGAAGCTGTTTATGTTGGAGGTACAGCTTCCGTGCATGGATCATGCAGCAAACAATAGCGCTCCCACCGGCCCAGACGCCTCCGTAGCGCGCCCCAATCCAGGCACCCTGGTGAATCAGGTAATGTGTGGTGTAATCAAGGGCAAGTACCTTGCCGATGATAGGGGCTAGGATGGCTCCCACAAAAGCAGCACTTCCAATAATGATAGCTGTATAGCAGTATATGCAGGTGAGCCAGTAGGCAATAATCTTTAGGGTCTTCACTGTGAACATGTTATAGGTGGGTCTTGCTTTATGGAGGGTGTAGCAAGACCTTATCAGAGCCTACTGTTTCAGCGCTAAGTTTCAAGCCTGCATCAAAGTTAAAATTCAGGCATTGACCGCCTTTAATGCTATATCTTTACTGGTCTACCATTTTATTGAAAGCGAATAGCTATGAATACGACCATAGAAGAAATTAACGAAACAAGAAAAGATGTTATTGTCAGCGTATCTGCTGATGAAATTGCTGCTGCTGAAGAAGCACTTATCAAGGACTTTGCTAAGAAGGCCAAGGTTCCTGGGTTCCGCCCTGGAAAGGCCTCCGAGAGTGTTATTAAGAGCCGTTTTTCCAAGGAAATTGCAAATGAGCTAGGGCGTAAGCTCATCGAACAAGCTTATGAGTCTCTACTGAAGGACGAAAAGCTTTCGGTTTATGCAGTCTTGAATGCACAGCCAGACAATTTAGAAAAAGGTAAGGAAGGCACGATCCGTTTTACTTTGGATATCCGCCCAGAGTTCGATTTGCCTGAGTACAAGCAAATCCCTATCACGCTCCCTATTGTTGAAGTGACTGAGGAAGATGTCGATAAAGCTATCGATGAAGTGCGCCAACAACGTGCAGACTTTAAGGTGACAGACCGTGCCGCCCAAAAGGGTGATTATGTTAAGCTATCCTACACAGGTACGCTTGATGGCCAGCCTGTTGCAGAGCTCGTAAAAGATCACCCTATCTATGGTACCCAGACAACAACCTGGGAAGAAGCTGCCGCTCAAGACTCCCCTGGGGTCCAGGCTGTGGTAGACGCTTTGGTGGGTATGAAGGCTGAAGACAAGAAGACGGTCACTATGGAGTTTGCTCAAGACTTTGCAGTAGAGCCTCTGGCAGGTAAGTCTGTAGAGTATGCTGTAGAAGTCTTTGAAGTACGCGAGAAAGTCCTTCCAGAGATTAATGAAGAGTTCTTAAAAAGCCTCCAGGTCGAAAATGAAGCCGACCTACGCGAGCGCATTAAGCAAGACTTTACCCGCCGCCAAGAGCAAGAAAGCCAAGGCCAAAAACGCCAGCAAATCATGGACTTCTTGGTAGAAAAGACCTCTTTTGCATTGCCAGAAAGTGCAGTAGAGAACCAAACCGAAATGTTCTTGCGCGACTTTATCGAGCAAAACATGAATCTCGGGGTTCCTCAGGAAGAGTTCGAGAAGCGTAAGGAAGAGCTCTTTGAGCAAGCCCGCAGTGCTGCTGAAAAGCGTGTTCAGGTAGAGTTTATTACCCAGAAAGTTGCCGAAGCAGAAAAGATCGAGATCTCTAACCAAGATCTTAGCCAAGCTTTGATGCAAGAGGCGATGATGACGCGCACCAAGCCAGAGGATTTGATCAATCAAGTGAAGAAGAATCAGGCGTATTTGCAGCAGCTGCAACGCAACGCCCTTTTCAATAAGACGCTTGATTTCCTTATAGAAGAAGCTATGGTTACTTATGAGGAGAATGCCGAAAAAGCAGCCTCTTCTTGATATTTAGCTTCTATTTAAAACTCAACCTAAGGATTCTTTGTGAGCAGTTATTATCCATTACCCTACGTGTATGAGCGGGAAGGCCGTACCGAGAAAACCTGGGATATCTATAGTCGTCTACTCAAAGAGCGTATTATCTTTATTGGGGCGCCTATCGATGACTACGTGGCTAACGCAGTCATCGCCCAGCTCTTGTTCTTACAGATGGATGACCCCAAAAAAGACGTACAGTTATACATTAACTCCCCCGGAGGAAGTGTAACTGCGGGTATGGCTATTTATGACACAATAGGCTTCATGCACTGTGATGTAGTGACCTACTGTGTCGGTATGGCTGCTAGTATTAGCACTGTGCTGCTCACCGCAGGGACTAAGGGTAAGCGTTATGCTCTACCTAATAGTCGAGTATTAATTCACCAGCCTAGTGGAGGTGCCGGAGGGCAAGCCTCAGATATCTCCATTGTGGCTAAAGAGATTCTACGTTGGCGCAAGGTCCTGAATGAGGTTTTGAGTCAGCGCAGTGGCCAGCCTGTCGAGAAGATCGCCAAAGATTCAGACCGTGACTATTACCTAACCGCCCAAGAGGCGAAGGAGTATGGTCTTATCGATCAGGTGATTGATTTGCAGCCTGCGCCTGTAGAGGCCTAATTTGTTAGGGGAAAAGGGGAACTAGGAGTATGGCAAAGTCGTCTAAGCTAACATTTTGTTCGTTTTGTGGGAAATCCCAGAATGAGGTCGGTAAGATGATTGCCGGCCCTGGGGACGTCAATATCTGTGATTCGTGTGTAACCGTTTGTAAGACGATTATCGATCGCGAACTTAAGCCTACCGAAACGGAGGCTAAGGAGCAGAGTGAAGACGGCTTTTCCTTCAAGCTCATGAAGCCTGGAGCCATTAAGGATGTTCTTGATGGCTACGTGGTCGGTCAAGATCATGCCAAGAAGGTGCTTTCAGTGGCTGTTTACAATCACTACAAGCGCTTAGCTTTGGAAGAAGGCCTCGATATCGAAGGGCTAGAGAAAGACCCTCTCCTGGATAATTTTGAAGGTGTTGAGGTCGAGAAGAGCAATATTTTGCTTATCGGTCCAACAGGGAGTGGTAAGACCTTTATGGCACGTACTCTGGCCCGTTTACTCGAAGTTCCTTTCGCTATCGCGGATGCAACAACCTTAACAGAAGCCGGCTATGTAGGGGATGATGTAGAGAACATCGTCTTGCGCCTCTTACAATCTGCTGATTACGACGTAAAGCGTGCTGAGGCAGGCATTATCTACGTGGACGAGATCGATAAAATCGGTCGTACGTCTGAGAATGTTTCCATTACGCGGGATGTTTCAGGGGAAGGAGTCCAGCAGGCTTTGCTCAAAATTTTAGAAGGAACCGTTTGTAATGTGCCTCCCCATGGTGGGCGCAAACACCCAAATCAGGAGTATATCCAGGTAGATACCTCCAAGATTCTCTTTATTTGTGGTGGGGCCTTCGTCGATCTTGATAAAATCATCCACGAACGTGCAGGGTCTAAAGTTTTAGGCTTTGATGTCACTGGCGAGCTTAAGGACAAGCCAACCGCCGAAGAGGTGATGCGCTCTGTCCAGCCAGAAGACCTCGTCCATTACGGGATGATCCCAGAGTTTATAGGCCGGTTGCCTGTGGTCTCTGTTTTGGATCAACTCAAGAAGGAAGACTTAGAGCATATCTTGCTGGATACTAAAAATGCTTTAGTAAAGCAGTACGGTAAGCTTTTTGCCCAAGAAGGAGTCACCCTTACCTTTACGCCTGATGCCATCGCAGCTATTGCTAATAAGGCGATCGAGCTAAAGACCGGGGCCCGTGCGCTGCGTTCTATCATGGAGAAGATCATGCTGAATATTATGTATGACCTTCCCGAGCACGAGGGCGTGAAAGAGGTAGTCATTAACTGCGCCGTGGTTGAAGGTAAAGAAAAGCCGCAGCTGCGCCAGTTATCCAGTGGCTCTGATGATGCAGAAGAAGCAGCTCCTGCTGCCTAAATTTTTATACAATGGGCAGAACAACAACCGTTTATCGACCTAAGGTCGTCAGTGAGACCTATGCTCTGGTAGGCCAAAATCAAGGCAGTCAAAAGCCTGTTTATTTGCATTCGAGTAGAGTTTGCCAAGCTTCCCCTCAGCTTTACTCCTTTTGTCATCAGCAGGCTCGCTCTCGTCAAATGTATGGCCGCTCGCATAGGGTGACTGTTCCTTGTGATCATTATGTTGTGAGGCAGCTAGGAAACCATTGCCGGGGTGCTTGTGTAAACTTTTCCAATGAGCACTATAGGCAATATTGCAAATTGGGTGAAGATTATAGCATTGAGCGCTTCAAGCTTGAGAGTCGGCTAAAGGATTTTTTAGAGCTCTTAAAAGAGGATTTAGCTAGCTTACCTTCAGACCCTGTTTCTGTGTATCATATTACGAAGAAAAGTTTGCTTGTTAAGCATTTGCTCGAGTATCAGGTTTTTCTGCCTTCTTTCATTTCTGTTATTGCGAAGCATTGTGTTGATGAGGTAACTTATCCCCCTGGTTATCTTTTTGCGGCTTTTCTTGAAAGAAAAGCATTTACAGCAGTTGCTGACCTTGAAGCTAAAAAAGATATGTTCCCTTCTCCTTATGCAGAGTCAATTAGTATGGATTGGGTTTTGAAATTGAGTAGGCTTTGCTTGAATCTTCCTGAACAAAGGTCGTTTATTCGACAAAAACAGCTTCCTAGATTAGTCCCTACTGAATGTCCAGGCAGCTTGGGTGGCTTTGTGAATGAAAATGAATCTGCAGCCCAAGCCTCAGTCTAAATTGCTACCTCTTCTTGAAAAGATTTAGACTTAAAAAATAATTAACTTTGTGTCGATAAATGAAAAAACACATCTTTCTATTGCTCAGCAGCATATTGCTATGCAACTCTGTACTAGCTGAGTCTCCGGCGCCTAACAAAATCATTTACTTGGTATCTACTCCACGCTCTTTATCTACAGCGTTTGTACGCATGATGAAGGCTCGGGGGGATTGTGAGGTTTTTAGCGAACCCTCCCAGAGGGCATTCCATTTGGTGAGATACCCCAAAGGTGTCGATAACTGGTTTACCAAAGAGGGTGCAGCTACTTTCAAGGAAGTCCAAGAACGCCTTAATGAAACATTAGCTCAGAATCATGTCTTTGCTAAAGAGATGAGTTTTGCTGTTGTTGATTTTCTAAAAGAGGACCATGACTTTATTAAAAATGAAGATGTGCATTTTGTTTTCCTAGTGCGTAAGCCGCACCCCGTTATGGTTTCTCTCTATCTCAAGTATGTGGAGTTAGACGAAAATTGTACGCTTCAAAATAAAAGCACCCTGGAGGAGTTTGAGGATACAGCGGGTTTCCCTTCTTTATATGAAGCCCTAAACCTCATTAAGGCTATTTCGCCAAACCCAGTGACGGTTCTTTTAACAAAGGATCTTTGCGATAATCCCTACGAGGCTGTTCAGTCTCTTTGTGAGCGCTTAGAAATACCTTTCCTAGAAGCATCTTTGCATTGGGAAGGCGGAGAAAGCGGCTTTGCTGATGGAAGAAAGTGGCATGAGCTAAAGAACCCAGAGCAAGCAAAACACTGGCATGGTGATGCTATTAACAGCACAGGGTTTGGGCGGCCACGCTCCTACACTGTCGACGCAGTAGGGCAGCCTCTCTTCTCGGAAGCAAAGTCACCCGAGGATCAGGCACTCTTGCAAGAGATCTATGCAAGAAGCAATGCCCACTATCAGGCATTTTTAAATGAAATCCCCGAAGGGGCGCTTATTGTAACGCATTAAACCGCAGCAGGCTTATAAATGCTCATGAGCGTCTCCCCAATGCTTGAGGGCGTTGGGGCTACAGCAATATTAGCTGCTTTGAGCGCTTCGATCTTAGCTTCAGCCGTTCCGCTGCCTCCGGACACAATAGCCCCAGCATGGCCCATACGACGCCCTGGAGGCGCTGTAGTCCCTGCGATGAAGGCGGCAGTAGGCTTTTGCACATGCTCCTTAATAAAGGCTGCTGCTTCTTCTTCAGCCGTTCCACCAATTTCACCGATTAATACGATCGCTTCGGTGTCAGGGTCCTCGTTGAAAAGTTTTACTGCATCGAGGTGTGTTGTGCCCACAATAGGGTCTCCGCCAATACCGATACAGGTCGATTGACCAAGGCCTAGGTTGGTAATTTGCCAGACGGCTTCATAGGTGAGCGTCCCTGAGCGTGAGACAATGCCTACCTTCCCGGGTCTGTGGATGTAGCCAGGCATAATCCCGATCTTACATTCCCCTGGGGTGATGATCCCTGGGCAGTTAGGCCCAATGAGGCGTGCTCCGCTTTTATCCAGTGCCTTTTTAACAATGGCCATGTCATTAACAGGGATTCCCTCAGTAATGCAGATGACTAGTTTAATCCCCGCATCAATGGCTTCGAGGATGGAGTCTGCGGCAAAGGGTGGGGGGACGAAAATGACAGAAGTGTCTGCGCCTTCTTTTTGGACCGTTTCTGTTACGGTATCATAGATCGGTACTTTGTCTTCAAATTTCTGACCGCCTTTGCCTGGGGTTACTCCAGCGACGATATTAGTGCCGTACTCTAAGCACTGGCTCGCATGGAAGCTTCCAGCTTTACCAGTAATCCCTTGGACGATTAAGCGGGTATCTTTGTTTACTAAAACGCTCATGGTTTCTTTATCTTTAAATAGGTTAGGGGGTTAAGCAGCTTTAGAAAGCTCTACAATTTTTTCAGCAGCTTCAGATAAGGAATCTGCAGGGACGAGCTTCAGCCCACTCTCTGCGAGGAGCTTCTTTCCTGCATCGACATTCGTTCCTTCAAGGCGTACCACCAGCGGGACCTTCAGGTCTACGTTCTTTGCTGCGTTAATGACTCCTTTCGCGATAATATCACATTTCATGATACCTCCGAAGATGTTTACCAGGATTCCTTTAACATTTTGATCACTCAGGATAATCTTAAAAGCAGCGGTTACCTGCTCTTCGGTAGCGCCTCCGCCCACATCAAGGAAGTTTGCAGGGTTGCCTCCAAAGTATTTAATGATGTCCATCGTTGCCATCGCAAGACCAGCCCCATTCACCATACAGGCAATGTTTCCATCTAGGGCAATATAGCTTAGGTCATACTTAGAGGCCTCGATTTCCTTGTCATCTTCTTCATTGAGGTCTCGCAGGGTTTGGATGTCAGGGTGGCGGTACAAGGCATTGTCATCAAAGTTTACCTTAGCATCTAGGGCTAAAATATTCCCATCCGGTGTCGTGATGAGGGGGTTGATTTCTACCATCGAGCAATCTTTCTCCCAGAAGAACTTATACAGCCCATCAAGCAGCTTAATCATTTGCTTCACCTGGTCTGCCTTAAAGCCAAGTCCGAAAGCGATCTCGCGGGCTTGGTAGCCTTTAAGCCCTAAAGTCGGGTCGATAATTACACGGATGATTTTATCAGGGGATTTCTCTGCAACCTCTTCAATGTCCATGCCTCCTTCAGTCGAAGCAATAATCACTGGCTTGGACGTCGCACGATCTAGAAGGATGGCTAGGTAATATTCTTTTTCAATGTCTGAGCCTTCTGCAAAGTAAATGGTTTGTACTTTGCGTCCTTCTGGGCCTGTCTGGTTGGTTACTAAAGTATTATTAAGCATTTTGAGGGCGAGCTCTCGGGCCTCAGCCTTAGATTTCGCAAGCTTAACGCCTCCCTGGAATCCATCAGTAAAGGTTCCCTTACCACGTCCACCCGCATGAATCTGAGACTTAACCACAATAATCTCGTCATCACTAAATTCATTGAGGGCCCCATCGATTTCTTCAACAGTTCTAGCAGGGATGCCGCGAGGAACGGGGATTTTATACGAGGTAAACAGGTCTTTAGCTTGGTATTCGTGGATATTCATGCGCTCTTAATCATTGATTTTACCCGCACCTTTTGCAAATTTAAAGCTACGTACCCATGAATATTCTACCTCGATTCTGTGCTTATAAGGCGATTCTAATACCATGTATCGTTTTTATGCTAAGCAGCCCTCGTTTGCTTGGTGCCCAAGAGCAATTTTCAGAGCTTTCAGTAGGTGAGCGGACGTATTCGCGCGTTATTGTCAAACAAGTAACCCCAGAGGCTCTCATTATTCAACATGCTTCTGGGATTGCACGCATTCCCCTCAAGGACTTAAGCCCCGAGCAGCAGGCACATTTTGGTTATAACCCCCAAGCAGCGAGTGACTATAAGCAAAAAGTATCCCAACAGAACGAAACGATGCGCGCTACGGCGAAAGCAAACTTTGAAAAGCGGGCCGCACAAATTAAAGCTTCACGTAGGCTTCGTTCAGGGCAAAGTGCAGCCGACAGAGTCCTCAGTCAGTTTGGGGCTCCCCCTAAAATTCAAAAGGAAGTCGATTTTAGACCCTACCTCAAAGAAATGGAGCTACACTCCAAAAGCCAAGGCCTACGCCCGAGTTGTTCTGTGTTTTCAATCATTAGTGCCTTTGAATACCAGAAAGCAGTCGTGGACCAGCAGTCTGAGAAGCTGTCTGAAGAGTTTTTGATTTGGGCAACACGCCAAACATTAGGGATGAACACCGAAAAACAAGAGCGTCTTGAAGGCGAGGACTTAGGTTTTACGCTGACTGAGGTCGCCCAAGCCCTCCAAACCTATGGAGTTCCTTTAGAATCAGACATGCCTTATTCTTTCAAGGGGGAGGACTCTATCCAAGCCCCTCCGCTAACAGTCCTCGAGAAAGCACGGGCGCGCATTGGTACTATTACCGTTTACCGCGTAGTCGGGCGTGATACCACAGCCCAGCTCGACAATATCGTTCATGCTTTAAACGAAGGCGTTCCTGTGGCTATAGGCTTACGTTGGCCGAGTAATGCAAAGCGCCTCTGGAAAGCGCCCCTTATCGACAAGCAAGAACCGCCTGAGAATGATTACCACGCCGTTACTTTAGTAGGTTATAAAACCCCAACAGGCCGTAAAGAAGACCTTGTCTTCACTTTTAAAAATTCTTGGGGTCCGCGTTGGGGTGCAGCTGGTTATGGTTATGTAAGCTACCCCTATCTAAAACAACACCTGCGTACAGCCCTTTTTATTGGTTATCGCTAAGCTCTTCAGGAAGAGTGAATAGATTTTGGAACCGTGGATCTTTTAGGATGCTATCTTCCATTTCAGGCGCCATATCCAAGGCCGTGCGCAAATGCTCCCGTGCTTGGGTTATATTGCCCAAGCGTATTTCACAACGTGCGATGTTATAATGGTAGATAGGGGTAGTTTGGACCTCTTCGGGCGCTTGTACCCAGACTTCTCGTGCCTCATGGGGGAGGTCAAGTTTGTCATAAGCATAGGCGGCCTGAATATAGAAATCCGGCACGTTTGGGTATTTCTGTACGGCTTTTATGCAATGAGTAATCGTCCTAGCCCAGCGTCGTCGGGCCAGCAATATGAGGCCTTCCAAGCTCAAGACTTCCAGGTCTTCCTGGTACAATTCACCTAGGGCTGCTAGCTCTTTTTTTGCTTCTGCTAGCATCCCGAGTTGAAAGTAGCCTTTTGCGTAGGAAATGCCCCAGTAAAATCGCTGTTTACTGTGAGGGTCTGAGGGCATAATTGCTCGCTATTCCCTTATTATAATCGACTTACTAAAAACAGGATTTAGTTATTAAGATGTCGATTTTCTTAAGTCTTTGATAGCAAGCACCCTAGGGATTGGTTATTGACCGTTTTTTGTAAGCACTTATCATAAAGTATGTTATGACAGACGAAGCAAAAAACAATATCCCCGTAGGCGTATTTTTAATCGGTCTAGCAGGCCTTGTGATGACTCACCATTGGTGGCCTGGCATTCTTTTTCTAGTAGCCATCTATATGATTACTAAAGGCATCGTGAATGATGACTTTTATTCACGGCTTTTACCCGCGGCTATTTTGACTGCTATCGGGGTCTCTACTTATATTGATTTTGCCCACTTCAAGATGCGCTACTTGTGGTCAGGCCTATTTCTTGTTTTAGGTATTTTATACCTGAGTACGGCCTTTAAAAAATCTAGTTAAATAGCTGCTTCCAAAATAGGTAGTGTGGGCATAGCAGCGTAATTCCTGCAGCGCCTAGGTCACCTTCTGCAATATCCTGAGGCAAAAGCGCTCCATAGCAGTAAGTGATTTTGTGGAAGTAGTCCTTGAGGCTCATGTGGGGATCTGCTCCTAAGTTCCAGCGGTAATACCGTCTTAAGAGCTGGAACACGGTATCTTTAACGTAAGACTTGATATAGATATTAGGGTCTCTTACTACGTCATAGCCTTTATCAAGGAACTTCTGGCCAAGCTCTCCGTCTTCGTTATGTTTTAGCTGAGGGTTGAAGTTTCCTGCTTCTAGGGTGTACGACTTACGCAATAAAAGCCCACAAGTATTCATGAACGCTTTCGGGTTTATGGATTGGGGTAAATGCTGTTTATACAGATGCCGGGCTGTCCAACGTTGTGTCGCTGTTTCCATGCATGCTTCCCGGATGCCACCAAATACGGCTGCTGTTTGAGGCTTTTCGAAATGGGGGATCGCTTTTTCTAGAAAGTCCTTAGGCATTTCAAGTGTGGCATCGCTCCCAAATATAAATTCGTGCTTGGCATGCTCTATGGCGCGAGCGCGTGTAGCGCCTCGGCCCAAGTTTTTTTCATTTCTGAGGAGCGTCACACCCATAGCTTCTATGAGGGCAACGGTCTTATCTGTGGAGCCATCATCAATGACGAAGAGTTCATCCACTGGGACTGTTTGTGCCTGGATTGAGCGAATTGCTCTTTCTATTGTCTCCTGATTATTATAGCAGGGGATATAAGCACTGACAAGCGGGGGCATGAAGCTATTAAAGCTTATCTACGAAGGCTTGTAAAGCTCCAGCAGCTGTCTGGAATTCCGCATCTACCAAGCTTGGGCAGCTGCTGTAGGACTTGAACGTCCCGTCATCTATAGCTGTTTCCATGGCTCGGCATAGTTTCGCAAGGCGCTGACAACCAATATTGGCAGAGCTCCCAGCTAAGGTGTGGAGGCTTTTGCGGCAAGTCGTCGCATCTTCTTTTTGGCAGGCCTCTTGGAGTGTTTCAGTGAGTGCCTTTCCGTCTTCCTTAAAGGTACCTAAAAGATCCTCAAAGAGGTCTTTAGCGGCATCCCCAGAGGCTTCTATAAGAATCTCAAGATGAGATTCATCCAGCGCTGGGGTATCAGCCGGAATAAGGGAGGCAAAGTCTTCATCTAGAGTTTCTTGGGACATTGGTCAGCTGGGTTAGTAAAGCTAAACAATAAGCGAAATTTTTCAAAAAGTCAATCTTAGGAACGTTAGGTATTGCCGAGGTGGCCAATTGGTTAAGCTAGGGTAGTCTGCCTCATAGATCGTTCTAAGGCCTTCATCTCTAGGGCTTAGTGTGTTTTTTATGAAAGATAACTCCCTTTAGGTGAGTGATAAAATGCACTTAATTATTGCTATTTTGATATTTGTTTATTAAAATATGGTAATATAACAATTACGGTTCTGTGTATAGCTTTTTAGAGCACGCAGCGCCTTATTGTTGGGGAGTTAGGCTTATGGGAAAGAGAAGTAATAATAAAGGTATTAGCCGCATAGACTCAGAGTCTACACATGGCTGGTTTGTGCGGGGCTACCGCAACGGGAAGACCTACTCTAGGTTATTCAGCGATACCCGATATGGGGGGAAGCGCAAAGCCTTGGCGTCTGCTCGGGCCTATCGGGATAAGTTGCTCAAGAAGCTAGACAAGATCCCTAAGAAGCCTCAAGAGAGGCGTTTAGTATCAAAGGATTGCCGCAATGTTACCGGTATTTTGGGGGTATGCCGTACCACAAAGAAGAGCCCTTCAGGGAGTGTTACAGAGTGTTATTCCGTAAGTTGGCGGCCAGAACCAGGCGTACAACGGTGTACGTCTTTCTCTATTAACAAATACGGGGAGAAAAAAGCCTTCCAGCTAGCAGTAGCCCTACGGCGACAAAAGATGCGAGAAGTACACGGTCCTGGTGTATTCCACAAGATTAAGCGCAAAGCTGCTAGCTAGGCACAGACCTTCTTTAAGGCATTGGTAGCCAATGCACTTCAGTCGTCTATGCTTACCAGGTACGCTTCTTGTGGCGGTTTGACTTAGACCGCTTAGAGCGCTTGTGCTTATTCATTTTAAGACGACGTTTTTTCTTAAGATTTCCCATAAAATATTAGTGAGTTCTTGAAATTCAGATTAAAGATAGAAAAGACTCCAGAATTATTCCCTCATGTCAAACCTGTATTTTGGCCTAATTCAGGGTCTTTTAGCCGCAGAATTCCTTTAATTTCTTAATAAGGACGGTCCAGCGGGATGGATGAGGGATCTCTACCTCCCAATTTTGGGTCGGGAGGGCGATTTTAGCTAAATGTAGGCACAAATATGGATATAGCGGCTTTTCCATGTCTTTTCCGCGGTAGTTGCGCTTCAGTTGTGAGAGAAAAATGGGGGGTTCTTGGCAATAGCGGCGTTCTCCTACGATCGATAGCCCGCTTTTGTGGGCGTGGATGCGGATTTGGTGTAAGCGGTTATAGCAGGTCTGGGCCTCCCAGAGTTGGTAAGAGCCATAGCGCTCTAGGCGTTTGAAAGTCGTTTCTGTCTGCTTGCCATCCGTGCGCGAGATACGCATGCATGACTTATTGCTATGTGGTGCTAAGGGTAGGTCGCAGGAGAAGCTCTCGGGGACCTCTTTCCATGGGCGAGCCAGGAAGTGATAGGTGAATTTAATTTGCTGGGACCCGAGTAGGTTGCGTAACGAATCGCTAGATTCTTTGCCTAAGCCAAGGAGGATTGCCCCACTGGCTTCAACATCCAGCATGTTGATTAAATAGGGGTCTTGGATGTTAAGGCGCTCTAGCTCAGGCTTTTTGGCTTCGAGCTGGGTGCGTAGTCCTTCGGTGATGGCAGATTTTTGGGGGTACCAAGGGTGGGGTTGGGCAAGGATGCCAGAAGGCTTTTCGAGCAAGAACTTAGCCTCATCAGCGTAAAAGATCTTTAAACGCTGAGGCTTCTTACCCAAAAGATCTGGGGGGAATCCAATAAAATTTGTGTCTTTATCTTTCATGAAACTAAAAACCCTCAGTAACTAAGCTATTACCGAGGGTTTAAAATGAAATTGTCCCAATAACGGGGCGCAAGTTCGCTTAGCTAGCAGCAAAAATGTGCTTAGAAACTGCTTGCTGGTGGCGTCTCGCCTTATTTGGGTGGATAATGTCGCGCTTGGCGGCCTTATCGAGGGCGGAAACAAATGCTTGAGCAGCAGCCTTAGCCTCAGCAGCATCGCCTGTTTGAGCAGCTTTTTCTACATTCTTGTTCAAAGTCTTTAAACGACTGCGTACCTGGCGGTTATGCTCGGTAAGCTTAGCGATTCGGCGGATGTCTTTACGTGAAGATTGGATATTTGCCATAAGTTACTAATAAATTCAAAGAAGGAGACTCTAGAGAGTCCCTTTATCATGTCAATGGGAAAAAAGAATGTTTCTAGGGAGGTCATAAGCCGGATTTTGTCCCCCCGAATGGAGGTGCATTCATTTATCTGCCCAAAACACCGAATGGTGTCTTAAGCCCCTCCGAAGAGGGTGCGACATACCCGAGACTTAACAGACGGGCCGCCCATGTCTCCTATTTTGCCTTGCACCGGATTGGGTTTATCGTGCCCTCGCAGTTACCCTTGAGGCGGTAGGCTCTTACCCCACCTTTTCACCCTTACCTACCCGAAAGTAGGCGGTTTATTCTCTGTGACACTAGCCGTCACCCCCAGGTCTCCCCGAAAGTGCCCCCATTTTCATGGGGAATCCTGCCCTTTGGTGTCCGGACTTTCCTCTCTAAATTCAATGAACAAAAGCGAATGCTCGCTCCCTAGAAACGAAGGTAAAGTTAACTTAGCTTTCTCAAAAGGTCAAGAGGCAGTCGCTAAAAGTGGGGCTTTAAGCGGGTTTTTCTCTAAAAATGCTTTGATTACTCCAACCACAGTATCCTGTTGTGGGCGTGTAAGACCTGGGTAAATTGGGATGCTTAGTACCTCTTGGGCAAGCGCTTCGGTCACAGGAAGGTGTGTTCCTTCGGGCACTGCTGGAGCAAAGCATTCCTGTTGGTGCAGCGGGAGTGGGTAATAGATTTCACACCCAATCTGTGCATCCATAAGCGCTTTTTTGAGGGAATCCCGCCTGTTTTGGCCTGGGAGGCGTAAAGTATACTGGTTCCAGATATGGTGGTAGCCAGGCTGGGCGGTTGGCAAAATCAAGTCTGTACCAATCCCAGAGAGCTTGCTTAATTGTTCTGTATAATAAGCAGCATTTTCCGTACGCTGAGCACTATAGCTATCTAGGTGAGGGAGCTTCACATTCAGCAGCGCTGCTTGTAAGGCATCCATACGGAAGTTCCCCCCAACAAGGGCATGGTAATATTTAGGCTCTGAGCCATGCATGCGTAAAATTTTAGCTTTGTGGGCCAAGGTCTCGTCATTAGTTACGAGCATTCCTGCATCTCCTAAGGCACCTAAGTTCTTGCTAGGGAAGAAGCTATAGGTTCCGAAATCACCTAAAGTCCCTAAGGCAACACCCTTATGCCGAGCGCCTAAGGCCTGCGCAGCATCCTCAACAACAGCTAAATTGTGCTGTTGGGCTAGGTTGAGTACTGCATCCATGTCTGCGGCTTGCCCAAAAAGGTGCACGGGGATGATTGCTTTGGTCTTCTCGGTGATCTTCCTAGCGGCATCTTCAGTGTCGATATTGAAGGTGTCAGCCTTGCAATCCACAAAAATAGGCTTAGCCCCAAGGCGGGAAATACACCCAGCAGTAGCAAAAAAAGTAAAACTTGGGCACAGAACTTCATCCCCAGGGCCAATATCGAGGGCCATGAAAGCTAGTAGGACTGCATCCGTTCCAGAGCTAACCCCCAAGGCATATTTAGCGCCGGTGTAATGGGCCACTGCTTGCTCAAATGCTTCAAGCTCAGGGCCTAAGATAAAGCGGTTGCTTGCCAAAACACGCTGGAAAGCTTCAGAAAGTTCCGCATGTAAGGGCTTGTTTTGGATGTCTAAATCGAGCAGTGGTATAGCCATAGGGTTTCTTATATGGAGACGTTTATCAAAAAAGGCAACCTTATCCTTTTTTCTTTATTTTGAGAATTAAAGACTATATAGTCCGGCCTATACTGTGAGTTGCGGCTCTTCTGGCTAGACTTATCCAGTATTGCCTCGTCCGTCTTCAAGGCTTATAGCTTTAAAATCTCTTTATTTCTCCGACACCTTAATCATTCAACAAGACCATGAATTTCCTTGATTTTAGCTTACTGGACCGCGGTGGAATCTTAATGTGGCCCTTATTACTCCTGAGCTTATTTGGCTTTGCTTTCTTTGTGGAGCGCCTATTTTTCTTACATAAGGGGCAGATTCGTTCGGGCCATTTTTTGGACGGTATCAAGAACTTGCTACGCAAACGCCGATTATTAGAGGCTTTGACTGTGTGTGAAGAGACCCCTGGGCCCGTGGCCACGATCGTCAAGGTGGCTCTGTTGAACTACGACCAGCCCGAGACTAAAATGCGTGCTGAGGTTCAGGCAACGGCTTTGGTAGAGATCCCGATCCTGGAGCGCCGGGTGGGAACGATCGCTATGATCGCTAAAATTGCTCCTTTGATGGGGCTTTTGGGCACTGTTATGGCCTTGCTCAAGGCCTTTTCGCTTATGCAGGCTTCTGGCCCCTATATGCATGTAGCCAATTTCTCTCAGAGTGTTGCGGAAGCTTTGATTACGACAGCAACGGGCTTGGCCATCGCGATTGTAGCCTATTTAGGGCACCATTTTTTGCATGGTCGTGTGCGTGCCCTGGTTCATGACATGGAGTGGGTCGGTAATAATATTATACAATTTGTACTCCGAGAGCTTCCTGAAGAAGAACAATCAGCTCAAAGCCCTGACTTAGGGGAAGAAGAGCCCCAGGAAGAGTAAGCCAATGAGCACGATTACTAGCCCGCTGAATTTTAAGAAGGCCTTAACCGCACCGAGCTTAAGCTTCGATGTGATCGCTTTGGTTGATATCCTTATTATTGCGCTTTGTTTTACTTTATTAGGGTCGCGCTTTATTTATGCTCCTGGGGTAGCTGTTGATTTACCCAAGGTAGAGCAAGCAAGCCTAATCGGGATGCCTTCAGTAGCAGTCCTTACCCTTAAGCAAAAGAATATGATCTTTTTTGAAGGCCGTATTTACTCAGCAAAAACCTTTCAGCCCCACTTACTTAAAGAATCTCTAGAAGGAATGGAGCATTCCCAAGAGGCAGTACTATTAGTTAAGCTAGGCTATGATGTAGACATGCAAACGTTCTTAAGTATTTGTGAACGAGCGCGTGAAGCGGGCTTCTCTAAGGTACAAGTTGCTGCGGAAGAAGCCCCGATACAAGGGCTTTTCGCTAATGAGCTTACCGCAGAGGGAGGTGCTTAAGTGAGGTTAGATCTAAGTAAGTTCTGGGTCTTTTTGCGTGATTTGAGTCCTCTGGCACTGGCAATCATTGTGTTGGGTCTATTCTTCCAGGTGTTTGCATTTGTGAGTACAAAGAATGAGCCTCCTGCACGGACCCCTTCTATTCCAGAGGCCTTTATTCGCTATCCTGGTCAAGGTGGGGATTTAACAGGAGCATTAGTAGAGGAGCGGGCTTTGCTTTATGACTCAGAGCCTTTATTTTTACCTACGGTCCTTAATTGGAAGGGGGGAGAGGTCCCTCGCTATACCGGAGAGCCTATCTCAGAAACACTCTTTGCCTCCTTTGAGCCACAACTACAGCTTTCAGAGAATTCTTTTCAGGCGATTAAATTGTCTGCTAAGTCCGTAAACGCTGGGGTGCCTACAGTCTATGATATGCTTGATTGGGATTATTGGGGGCTTTTTTCAGGCTTTGCTCATGATGGGCAGGCTGCCACAAAGCAGGTGCCTGAGCGTGTTGGTTTTTTGAGGGTAGTGGAGCTTGCCACGGGGAAACCTGTTGTTAGTAGTCCGATATCAATAGATGATATTCCTGAGGCATTAGTGCCAACTGTTTTGGAGCGGCAAGAGTACTTGATTTTGATAACAAACACAGGGCTATCAGGGAGGCCATTATCATTGAGCACTCGAGAGCCTGAAGAAGCCCCTTTCTGGCTTAATAAGCGGGTTTTGGAGTGGGTGGAGCAGCTGGATCCAGGCTATTATAGGCTTCAGTTAGGCCCCTGAATCCCCTGGCCAGATGCTAGGGCCCTAAAAATAGCATTTTTTTTGAAATAAAGTGTTGACCTTAGGGCCGTGAATTTAGAGAGTCGCTCACTCTGAAATTCTCAGTTCCTCGACAACATGCCAAGGACTTTTTGGCTTTACTAGGCCCTTGTAGCTCAGTTGGCAGAGCGCATCCTTGGTAAGGATGAGGTCGGCGGTTCAAATCCGCTCGAGGGCTCCATTAAACTATCAAACTACATATTTTAACTAACACCTCCTAAAATACATGGCTAAAGAAAACTATGAAAGAAGTAAGCCTCACGTAAACGTGGGCACCATTGGTCACATCGACCATGGTAAAAGTACTGTAACAGCAGCACTGACTAAGGTCGGTATTGGAAACGCTATTGATTATGCGGATGTTACCAAGGGAGGTACCGTTCGTGACTCAAGTAAGACCGTTACTATCGCTGTTTCTCACGTAGAGTATGAGACGGACACACGTCACTACGCTCACGTGGACTGCCCAGGTCACGCTGACTTCGTTAAGAACATGATCACTGGTGCTGCTCAGATGGATGGAGCTATCCTTGTAGTAAGTGCTGATGACGGACCTATGCCACAGACTCGTGAGCACATCTTGCTTGCTCGTCAGGTAGGTGTACCTCACATCGTTGTATTCCTTAACAAGTGTGACCTTGTTGACGATGAAGAGCTGCTTGAGCTCGTTGAGATGGAAGTTCGTGACTTGCTCAGCAAGTACGAGTTTGACGGTGATAACATCACTATCGTTCGTGGTTCTGCTCTAGGAGCTATGGAAGGTAAGGAAGAAGGTGTTAACTCTGTTAAGGCTCTTCTTGATGCAATCGATAAGGATGTTCCTTTGCCTGAGCGTGATGTAGATAAGCCTTTCTTGATGTCTGTTGAAGACGTATTCTCTATCACAGGTCGTGGTACGGTTGCTACCGGACGTATCGAGCGTGGTAAGGTTAAAGTGGGTGAAGAAATTGAGATCGTCGGTTTGGCCGAAACTCAAAAGACCACTGTTACCGGAGTAGAGATGTTCCGTAAGAACCTTGATGAAGGTCTTGCTGGTGATAACGTAGGATTGCTCTTGCGCGGTGTTGAAAAAGACAACATCCAGCGTGGACAGGTAATCGCTAAGCCAGGAAGTATTACTCCTCACAAGGAAGCTAAGGCTCAGATTTATGTCCTAACTAAGGATGAAGGAGGTCGTCACACACCATTCTTTAGCAACTACCGTCCACAGTTCTTCTTCAGAACTTCAGACATTACTGGAGAGATTGCTCTACCAGAAGGTACTGAGATGGTGATGCCTGGT
>DFOT01000006.1 GCA_002376875.1 Opitutia bacterium UBA3534
CGACTGGAAGGTTGTGGGCTCTGACGATTGGGCTGCTTTTGTAGAGCTAGAAGTCCCCAAGACTATCTACCCTAATCTCACACTTGAAGCCCTTCTTGTGTCAGACTTTAATATTAGTTTTGTAGATAAAGAACTTTTTGTTCCTCCCTTAGAGAAAAAGCTCAATGTAGAGATTACGTCTGAGAAATCTATTCTAGAGCCTAATCAAGATGTTGCTTTTAACGTAAAGGTAACAGATCAGGCAGGAAACCCTGTGAAGGCGGAACTTTCATTCAGTGTTGTGGATGCTACATTTTTGAATTCAAAAAGCGCCTTTTCTCTTAGTGATCCTTGGGCTTATTTCTATAATCAGAAGCAGCCTTCGGCCATTCAAATGGCAACCACTACAGATCAAGGTCTTTATAAAAGTCTTAATGGGTTTTTGTTAGGTAAGAATGAAGAGCGGAAACCCTGGGACTTAAATAAAAGGGGGCCTCTAGAGTCTATGGCAGAGATATTTAATGAGGATCATCATGTTTTGCGTATCCGAGGTGATATTCCTTCTCTTTATTGGATCTCAAGTCTGAAGACAGATGATGACGGAAATGCCCGGGTTGAAGTTTCTTTCCCGGAGGGTTTGGCTAAATGGCGAGTACAAGCACGTGCGGTGACTGAAGATCATCGTTTTGGAAGAGGGAAATCTTATGTGGAAACACGTTTGCCTATTATGGCCCGTCTTAATGCTCCTCAATTTTTTGTTAATGGTGATCGGGCAATTGTTTCTGGTGTCTTCACAAATAAAAAGGAAGAGCCCGTTGCTCTGAATGTTGCCTTAGAGGCACAGGGTTTAGCACTTTTGGGTTATAAGAAAGGTACTGAGGGTACCTTGCAGGGATCTCCTCTGAGTTTCCAGCTCAACCCTGAAGAAAGCATGAAAACCTCTTGGGAGGTTGCAGTGACTCAAGCAGGCAAAGCAGAATTGCTTTTATCCGGGCAGGGAGAGCAAGACACTGTTTCAGTTAAGCGCTCTTATCATGTGTTTGAGCACGGTGCAAAGCGTGGGACCACTTTTGCGGGTCAACTACGTTCAGATTCTTTTAGCCTACCTCTGGGGCTACCTAAAGACAGAAGGCAAGATTCTACTACACTAAAAGTTCAGGTAACACCTAGTCTGGCTCTGGCTTTGTTTGATGCCCTTCCTTATTTGATCGAGTATACAGATAAATCGACTGAGACAGTCTTAAACCGTGCACTTGCTATGACTTTCATTACCGAAGCCGTCGAGCAAACGGGTATTTTTAGTGATGCTCAATTATTTGAAGAGCATTTAGAGTCTCTACGTGTTGCGCGGGCTAAAGCAATACGTTGGCTAGATGAGCATCAGCGGCCTGATGGCGGGTGGAGCTGGCGCCAGGAAAGTCGTAGTGATTACTTCATTACTGCTTATAGTTTGTGGGCAATGGCGTTATTAGAGCGCTCCGGCTCTATGCTTGATCCTAATGTGCTGATACATGCGCGGTCTTTTGTTGAGCAGAGTTTAAAGGGATCAGATGCAGATATTTTGCAGAAGACGTGGATGCTTTACGCATTAGTATTAAGCAATGAGGTAGATAGCATAAAACAAAAGCGTCCTTCTCGCTCTGAGGCAAAATACTTTACAACACTTTGGCGACATCGGGAGGTTCTTAAAGAAGAAGGCTTAGCATTACTCGCGCTGACTGCTCATCACTTAGGTTTTGATGAAGAAGCTGCCCTTTTAATTCAAGATCTCAAAGGAAAAGCGCATGCACCTGTTTTGGCTCAGAACGAAAAAGATCGCCAAGAGGCTTTTTCTGAAACGCTTGTGTGGGGGGAAGATTTTAAGGACTCACGCTGGGCTCAAGGGAGTGTGGTTGCCACTTCTTTTGTGTTGATGGCTCTGCTTGAAATTGAACCTACTAGTGAGTTGATTAAGCCTGCAGTCAGTGGTCTTATGCATGGCCGCCATGGGGCTCGTTGGAGTCATGCGCAAAATACCAGTTTTGCATTGTTGGCCCTCAGTAACTATCTTAAGAAGCACCCTGAGCTTGAGGAAGATATCAACTGTACTGTGCTGATTAATGGCCAAGCGGTTCATGAAGGTAAGACATACCCTCCTGTGGTTCAGCGCGGGGCAAGTTTACTCCGAATCAACCCTGATCTTCTTCAGGAAGGTAATAATACATTTGAAATTGTTAAAGAACCTGGGAGTGGGCCTGTTTACTACATGGCCAGTGCAACCTATTTCACTTCTGAGGATTTTATGAAGGCCTCTGGTGAGAACATTTCGCTTAAGCGGCGCTACTACCGTATTCGCCTCATCCCCACCTTATTGAAGGGCTATGAGGAAGAACGAGAGCTCATTGAGGATGGTTCTATCTTGCAAGTAGGAGATAGGATTGAGGTGGCGCTTATGCTCGAGGCTGACCATGATTATGAATATTTGGTGCTCAAAGACTTTAAGCCCTCAGGCTTTGAACTGCTTGAGCAAAAAAGTGCCTCGACCACCTATGCTCAAGAGCAGCTAGCTTTTATTGGCCCATTATTGCCTTCCGAAAAAACAAAAGCTCGGGATCGCTATCTATCAGGTCGGGAGATTTTAGTCTGGCAAGAGCCTCGCCTTAGTCAGGTAGCCTTTTTTGTTGATAAGCTCCCTCAGGGGATTTGGGAAATTCGTTATCAACTTAGGGCTGAGAACCCTGGTTATTTCCATGCCTTACCTGCTCAGGCTAGTGCCATCTATGCACCTGCTATCCAGGCCAATAGTGACGAAATTCGTTTTAAGGTCATTGATTCGCTTAGAGTTCATCGCTGAGGTAAGATTTTAAGTTGCCTAGGGGGTGCTTGTATTAGATACTGCTGCCTAAATAATTTAGGTTATGGTAGATCATTTTCGAATTTTGGCTCAAGACTCTAATTCGTCTGCAAGACGGGCTCAGTTGACTACACGTCATGGTACGATCCAGACGCCTATTTTTATGCCTGTAGGCACTCAGGCTACGGTAAAGGCGATGACCCCTAAGCAGGTTAATGAGGCAGGTGCCCAGATTATTTTAGGGAATACATATCATTTAAACCTAAGGCCAGGCTCAGACCTTATCCGTGAGATGGGTGGCTTGCACCGCTTTATGAGCTGGGATAAGCCCATCCTGACAGATAGCGGGGGGTTCCAGGTATTTAGCTTAGCAAAGCGACGTACTTTGACGGATGAAGGTGTGATTTTTTCTTCTCACCTTGATGGAAAAAAGATTTATCTTACTCCTCAGGAATGCTTCCGGATACAGTCTAATTTAGGGAGCGATATTGCTATGGTTTTGGATGAGTGCCCGCCTTGGCCTTGTGAGCGTGTGGCATGCCAGCAAGCGGTTGAAAGAACCCTACGTTGGGCTAAAGACTTTCGTAACTGTGCTGAGGAATCAGGGTTTCTTGCTGCAGGGCATCATGTTTTTGGGATTGTTCAAGGCTCTACTTTTGAAGATTTACGTAGGCAGTGTGCCTTGGAATTAGCCGAAATGAATTTCCCGGGGTATGCTATCGGAGGCGTGAGCGTAGGGGAGCCTGAGCCTGAAATGTTAGCACAGGTTGCTATGACAACCCCTCACTTGCCTGAAGATAAGCCCCGTTATGTGATGGGCGTAGGAACGCCTTCTCAATTATTGAAAATGATTGCTTTAGGAGCAGATCTTTTCGATTGCGTGATCCCAACAAGGTTAGCTCGCCATGGAACTGCATTCACCCCTGATGGCCCTATTAACCTCCGGAATGAGAAATTTAAAAAAGATGAGCGGCCTTTAGTCGAGGGTATGGATAATGAAGCGTGTAAGTACTTCAGTCGTGCCTACCTGCGTCATTTAGTGATTTCCCAAGAAATTCTGGGATGTACCTTGTTGAGTATTCATAATACTCACTTTTTCTTAGACCTCATGGCGCAGGCACGGGCTCATCTAGAAGCTGGGGATTATACGAGTTGGGCTTCTCAATGGTGTGCACGTTATGAAGGTGCCTCGGCACAGTCTGATTTCTTTGTTTCCAAACCCTTAGAAGTTATATAGATATAGGTCTAGTTGAATAACTCGTAGAATATACTCCTTTTAAAGAAAAAATATTATCAAATATGCGTATTTTAGTTACAGGCGGTGCAGGTTTTTTAGGTAGCCATTTGTGTAAACGGCTTCTGCGTGAAGGCCATGAAGTGGTGTGTGTAGATAACCTTTTTACTGGGAGGAAGGCCAATATTGCTGAATTGCTTAACGACCCTAATTTTGAATTCATGCGCCATGATGTGGTGGATGAATTCAAGGTCGAGGTTGATCAAATTTATAACCTAGCCTGCCCAGCTTCCCCCATACACTACCAGTACAACCCCATTAAAACTACGAAGACTTCGGTTGTTGGGGCGATTAATTGTTTAGGCATGGCCAAACGTGTGAATGCCCGTATTTTGCAAGCATCCACCTCAGAGGTTTACGGAGACCCTGATGTGCACCCACAGCCAGAGGCTTACCGTGGTAATGTGAATACGCTAGGGCCACGTGCTTGTTATGATGAGGGTAAGCGTTGCGCAGAAACGCTTTTCTTTGACTACTACCGTCAGAACCAGGTCGATATTCGTGTCGTGCGTATCTTTAATACCTACGGCCCACAAATGCTTCCGGATGATGGGCGTGTAGTTTCTAACTTTATTGTTCAAGCCTTACGCGAGGAGCCTTTAACTCTTTATGGTGATGGTTCTCAGACACGTTCATTCTGTTATGTAGATGACCTAATCGAGGGTATGGTCTTGGCTATGAACCAAGATGAGGCAGTCGGGCCAATTAATATTGGTAATCCTGATGAGTTCACGATTAAAGAGCTTGCTGAAAAAGTATTAGCCCTGACCGAAAGCCCATCAGAAATGATTTTTAAACCTCTTCCTGAGGATGACCCAATGCAACGTCAGCCTGATATTAGCTTGGCTAAAGAAAAGCTTGGGTGGGAGCCTAAGGTAAAGCTCCAAGAAGGATTAGAACGAACCATTCCTTACTTTGAGCATCTCTTAGAAGAAACAGCAGAAGAAACAGCAAAGGTATAATATTATGTTGGGGTGGCTTTTTAAGCGATTTCAGGGGCGGCACTATCGTAAGTTTTTAGATGCGTGTAAGCCTCTTGTAGAAAAGATTAATGCACATGAGCAAGAGTATCAGTCGCTTTCTGATGATCAGCTTATTGCTAAAACACAAGCGTTCAAAGACCGCTTAGCACAAGGAGAGGCGCTCGATAGCCTCTTACCTGAAGCTTACGCAGTTGCTAAGAATGCAGCACGGCGCTTGTGTGGCAAAACGATTACGGTTTGTGATCAAGAGCTTACCTGGGATATGGTGCATTATGATGTTCAGCTGATCGGTGGCATTGCTTTGCATCAGAATAAAGTTGCTGAGATGGCAACAGGAGAGGGTAAAACCTTAGTAGCGACCCTGCCTTTATATTTGAATGCGCTCACGGGGAAGAATTGTCAGCTAGTTACCGTGAATGACTACTTGGCCCGTCGTGACTCTCAGTGGATGGGGCAGCTCTTTACCTTTTTAGGGCTGACTGTCGGGTGTATCCAAAACTCAATGAGCCCAGAAGAGCGCACAGAAGCTTATGCGTGTGACATTACTTATGGGACCTCTTCTGAGTTTGGCTTTGATTACTTGCGGGATAACGGCATGGCCACGCGTAAGGAAGATCAGGTCCAGCGCGAGCATTACTTTTGTATTATTGATGAGGCTGACTCTATCCTGATTGATGAAGCCCGTACGCCTCTTATTATTTCAGGTCCCGTTCAGGAAGACCGAGAGGCTCCGTTTCAAGGCCTCAAGTCTGATGTTCAGAAGCTTGTTACCTTGCAGCAAAAACTGTGTACACGCTTAGCTGCTGAGGCTGAAGAGCTCCTCAAGTCTGGCAATGATGATGCAGTAGAGGAAGCGCTCGAGAAGTTGCTTCAAGTGAAGCTGGGGATGCCTAAGAATAAAAAGTTGCTTAGGTTGATGGAAAGTGGTCAGTACCGCAATCTCTTCGAGAAGTATGAAGTAGAAATGAAGGGCGACTTAAACCGCAATCAGTTCTACGAACTTAAGGAAGAGCTTTACTTTATTATTGATGAGAAGCAGCGTCAGTCAGACCTCACCCAGAAGGGACGTGATACCTTACGCCCCAATGCACCTGATGCCTTCTTGTTACCTGATTTACCTACCTTATTCAGTGACTTAGATAAAAACACAACCCTAAGAGATGAGGAAAAGCAGCAAAAACGCCAGGTAGCTGAAGAGGCATTTGCTAAGATCAGTGAAGAGATCCACTGCCTCAGCCAACTCCTAAGAGCTTACTGCCTTTACGAGCGTGATGTAGAGTATGTCGTTCAAGGGGGTAAGGTTGTTATTATTGATGAGAACACAGGCCGTGCGATGCCAGGGCGTCGTTGGAGTGAGGGCTTGCACCAGGCCGTAGAAGCCAAAGAAGGTGTACAGATCGAAACAGAGTCAAAGACATACGCAACGATTACAGTCCAAAACTTCTTCCGGATGTATGAAAAGCTTTCGGGGATGACAGGAACAGCCGAGACAGAGGCTGCAGAGTTTTACGATATTTATAAACTCTCTGTGGTAACGATTCCGACACACCGTAAGTGCATCCGTAAGGACTTGAATGACGTTATCTATAAGTCAAGGCGTGCGAAATACAACGCGGCGATTCAAGATATCGAGGCAGCCCATAAAAAGGGGCAACCTGTACTTGTAGGTACTGTTTCAGTTGAAGCCTCTGAAGTGTTAAGTAAGCTCCTAAAGCGTCAGAAGATTCCTCATAGCGTACTTAATGCAAAATTCCATGAGCAAGAAGCAGAAATTGTGGCCCGTGCGGGAGCGCGTGGAGCGGTTACGATCGCTACGAACATGGCTGGTCGAGGTACAGATATTAAACTCGGTGAAGGCGTTGAAGCACTTGGTGGACTTTTGGTACTTGGGACAGAGCGGCATGAATCTCGACGGATCGACCGCCAGTTAAGAGGGCGCTGTTCTCGCCAAGGAGACTCTGGTACGTCTGGTTTCTACGTTTCTTTAGAGGATGACCTTATGCGCTTGTTTGCAAGCTCTGGTCCTATTGCTAGTATCTTACAGAAGTCATTCTCTGAGGAGGATGAGCTAGAGCACCCATTGCTTAATCGATCGATCGAGTCTGCTCAAAAGAAAGTAGAGCAACACAACTACAGTATTCGTAAGCGTTTGCTGCAGTATGATGATGTGCTGAATAAGCAGCGTGAAATTATTTACGGTATTCGCAATGATGCTATCTTAAGCGAGCATCCCAAAGAGGTTCTCTTTGATATGATTGAAGACGAGCTTAGGGATCGTGTGGATGAGGCAACAGCTTCTAGAAACAGCACAGAAGACCTAGAAAGCTTCTTAGGCTGGATCAATATGCATTTCCCTGTGTCTCTAAAGCTCGAAGACCTTACTGGTAAAGATCAAGAGGCTTTGGTTTCCTTCTTGCGGGAGCGTATTGAGCGAGCCTTTCAATCTAAGGAGGATACGATTGATCCTAAACTGCTGCTTCAGTTAGAACGTTATGCAGTGATTTACCCAATCGACAAGCACTGGCAAGACCACCTGACAGAAATGGAAGAGTTGCGTCGTAGTGTAGGTTTGCGTGGTTATGGCCAGAAAGACCCTCTCAATGAATATAAGAGTGAGGCTTTTCTTCTTTTTGAAGAGATGATCAAGCGCATCCGCGGAGATATTTGTATAAAGCTTTTCCGCACGGCTGCGAATTTAGTCATGTACCAAAAGGTGCAGGCTACACGTGTGTCCCAGGCCCAGTCTACGCACCCAACACTTACTGGATCAGTCCAGAGTGCAGGGGCGCAGCAAGCAGACGGCCCTGCAGGCACAGCAGCAAGTGCAACGGCAACAGTGAAAGCCCCTAGTGTTACCGTTACGCGCGATGTTCCTAAAGTAGGGCGTAATGATTTATGTCCATGTGGAAGCGGCAAAAAATACAAGAAGTGCTGCGGCTCTTAAAGTCTCGAGTCAGTTTAGTGTTTTTTCTAACCACCCTGCTTGGGGTGCTTGCCTTTCCTAATGTTAATTTTGCTGAGGCTGCGTATGGTTTCTTGGTTCCTCTTACCTTATTTGCTGCAAGCAAGCCTAGCCGCAAAACTTATTTAAAGACTGCTTTTTGCTCCTCTTTGGTTTTATGGGTATGCTTACTATACTGGCTCTATCATGTCACTTGGGCTGGGTTTATTATTGTTCTATTTTTAGCATTTCTGGCAGGTCTATTTTATTTAGCGTGGTTCATCGCTTTACGTTGGGTTGTGGGCCGTGTGTGGCATGCTTCTTTTATTAAGCGTACCTGTGGTTTCTTAGGTTTAGCAGGCTTATGGGTTCTACTAGAATGGTGCCGTACTTTCTTCTTGGGAGGTGTTCTTTGGTTGCCTTTAGCTGCAACCCAGTGGGAGCGCCCAGCAATGCTTCAAATCGCAGCTTGGACAGGTGCCTATGGTATTTCTTTTCTGATTGTGCTTTGTAACCTCTGGATTGCTCGGGCCTGCTTACCTTTGGTGAATGCCTATAGAGACGGCTCTCGTGGCTTTTTAGGGCGTGTTTCACCAGAGTTTTACGCTGCATTCGCCCTGATTTTTATTAATGCATTCATTTTTATGAAGCTGACCCCTTGGGGACAAGAGCGGGAGTCTTTATTTGAGGTAGGTATCGTCCAGCCAGATACGCCTGCAGAGCTTAAGTGGAATACGGCTTCAGCCCGTGAAAATATAGCTGTTCTTGCTGAGTATAGTCATCAGCTTGCTGCACAAGCTCCTGACTTTATCTTATGGCCTGAGGCAGCAACGCCATTCCCTATGTACGGAGGCTCCGTGACATTGACCCCTTGGATTGTGCCTTTGGTAGATGAGCTTAATACGCCAATCGTTCTGGGGAACCTTACTTTTGGGGAAGACTCAAAGCATGCCTATAATGCGATTTTCCTAGTAGAGCCTGATACAGGGGTTGCTAGTCCTTATTATAGCAAGATCCAGTGTGTGCCTTTTGGGGAATATGTACCCTTTCCTAAAATTTTTGGCATCTTAGGGAAAGTAGTACCTTTGCCCATTGATATCCTCCCCGGAAGGACTCTAGAGCTTATCCCTTTTGAAGCCCGTGGGAAGCGAGTGAACCTAGGTGGATTGATTTGTTATGAGGATATCTTCCCTGGTCTAGCCCGTAGCGCTGCTCGATTGGGGGCTGATTGCTTGGTTGTGGTGACGAATGATGCCTGGTTTGGCCAAAGCGCCGCGGCGTATCAGCATGCCTCGCACTCTGTGCTGAGGGCTGTAGAGACCCGTCGGCCTGTCATTCGGTGTGGGAATAATGGCTGGAGTGGGTGGATCGACGAATATGGGGTCGTTCGCCACATTGTGACAGATAATAAAGGCCAGATTAATTTCCGGGGCACAGGGGTGCTTTCGGTCGAGCGGGTTAAAGCCTTTGCGGGATTGCCAAGCTTTTATGTGCGCCATGGGGACTGGTTTGTCTGCTTAAGCGCCTGTTTTGTTGCGATTGCTTTATTTCTTGGTCTGAGGGAAAGGCAAGAGTAGGGCCTTTATTCTAGCCCGAGTGTCTTTTGCCCCTCTTCAGAGATCATATGAGGGGTCCAGGGTGGGTCCCACACGATATCTACAGTCGCTTCAGTTACTTGAGGGAGGGCCTCAACCTTAGCCTTAGCATCTGCAGCGATAGTTGGGCCCATGCCGCAGCCTTGGGCTGTGAGGGTCATCTTTACCCCTACAGTATAGGCTTGATCGCCATTTTCGGTGATGGTGAGGTCATAAATAAGGCCTAGATCAACAATGTTGATAGGGATCTCAGGGTCATAACAGCCTTTGAGGGCTTCCCAGATGTGTGTCTCTTCGAGAGGGCCTTCTGGAGTTGTTTGTTGTGTTTCTTCTGGGGTGAATGCTGTCTGGGCGGATTCTCCTAGGGCGGCAGTGTGTTGTGCCCCAATACGGAAGAGGCCCATGTCCGTGCGTACGGTAATGCTCCCACCTAGGGCCTGTGTCACAAAGACAAGGGTGCCTTTTTCGAGGGTGACTTCATCTCCTGCGGGGATGAGGGTAGCTGGGCAGTCTTGCTCTAGGGAGAATTCTTCATTGATCATCTGTGTATTCAATAAGGCTCGGGGTTTATGGACAAGAAAAAAGCCCGGCAGTAATCTGCCGGGCTTTGCAATAAAGTTGATCTTGTAAGATTAGAACAAGAACTGTAAACGAGCGCGCAATGCGTGGATCTTTACGTCGTTTGGACGTGTAGTTGCAGAAACGTCTACTCTGTCTTCAGCCTTAGCATACTCATAGCCAATACCTAGCTTGAGGTCATTGTCCATGATGTACCAGTTAGCACCGATGTAGTAGGCGTGTAGCTTTTCGTATCCAGTTTCTGTAACACCAGTTAGAGCAGCTGTTGAGCGGCGGATTGCCTTAGAGGCAGGAACACCAAATGGCTCAGTAGCAGCACCGGTTTGGGCACCTAGGCTCTTAGCTTTGATGTAGCTGTATCCGAGTACCAACTCGTAGTCTTCCATGAAGCGCATGGAAGGAACAACATTAACACCCCAAACGTTAGCAGTGGTGTTGTCAGCAGTACCAGCAGCATTAACTGTAGCGTTAGAGATGCTTGCTCCCATGAATTCTGCATTAAGAGCAAACTCATGCCAGTCACCAGCTAGGTAAGCACCATAGACTTTGTCTTGTGTGCCATTGCTACCCTTTTGGCGTTGGTTGCGGAGGTAACCTGCGTTCAATCCGAGGTCGTAGTTAGCATCATTCCAGTCACCACGAACACCTACGCGAGCCCAGAAGGCTGGAGTGTTGTCAGAGACATTGTTGATGAGACCTGCTGTGCTCCCTGTGCTCTTGATACCTGTTTCGAAGGCATTGTTGCGGTCAGAGTTAGTGAGAGCACCTGAGTAGTATAACCAGTTGTCTTCACCCCACTCACCGTCTACGAAGATACCGGTGTAACGACCAGTCATCATAAGAGCATCAGCAAAGAAGCCGAGTAGAGGGGAAATCTCTACGCGCTTACGGTTTGCAACATTTGTGGTGTTTTCGTGGCCGAATGGAGTCTTAGCAAAACCGAAACGGAAGTTTGCTTCAGGACGCCAGTCATAGCTAATGAACGCACGGTCGATCTTCTTGGTGCCTTCGTTAGAAAGGTCAGCAACAAGAGTAGCACTCCACTGATCACTCATGGTAGCCTTAGTACCGAGGTACAGGCGACGCATGTTGAAGTTGTTTTGTGCAGCTGGGTTCTCGGTGTCTTTAGCTTCGGTGTTTACCCAGTCGTACTGAGCTTGCATCAAACCAAAGAGGTGGATGTTAGAATCAGGATCCTGTGTGTTCACAGCATGGTCGGAGCGTAAATCCATCGCTTCGTCCTGTGTCAAGTATCCCTTTCTTACAAGAGTATTAAGCAGAGCATCGGATGCTGTCGCCATATTGGCGGCAAACAAACAAGAACCTGCAATAATACCCACGAGTAGTTTAGGTAATGGTTTCATAGGTAGTTGTTTAGTAGTTTGGGTTAATAGAATTTAGGGTTAAATTGAATCCAGCAGTAATTGTACGCGAAGCATGAATAATTTGGCAAGATAAAACTAACGAATTTTAAATAAGTTTTATTGTTTTGATTTTATGTTATCTATTGTTTTTTTATAACCTTCGCGGAAGTCCGAACAATGCAACTCTAATGCCAATTCCTTATGGATACGCTGATTAGAGACCTTTCGGTTGGGGATAGTTTTTGTTTCTGATTTTCCCTTATTACAAAAAGAAGGTTCTGGAAGTTGGAATTGCTGGGCTAACCATTGGGCCACTTTTTTCTTAGGAGTAGGGTGATCGTCACAGAGATTATAAATTCGGTTTTTGAGTGTATTTTCTGAAGTAAAAACAGCCCATAAAGCGTTACAAATATCATCTCTGTGGATTAAGTTAAGAAAATGCTCTCCATTATCATTAAAACCACCCTCTCCTGAGAGTAGTTTATCTAGAATGTAGTGTCGATGGGGGCCGTAGATGCCCGCAAGTCTTAAAATGAAAAACCGATCCCATAAATCTGTTTTATTTTTTGATATAAGATGTTCAGCTTCGAGGAGTAAGGCCGCACGTTCATCTTGGTTTTTTAGGGAGTCATTCTCATCAACCCACTCGCCGTTATTTTGAGAATAGACTCCCGTGCTGCTGGTGTAGGCGAAAGTTCCGAGGTGGCCTAATGTAGCCCATTTGAGAATGGATTTTTGACCATCGATATATGATTTTTGGTAACCTGCAAGGTCTCGGCTGGCTGCACTGACACAATTGAGGACGTAATCTTGGTTGGGGTTAAGCTCTGAGTGCCAGTCATGGGTGTGTAATTCTGCTACAACAACTTTGTGTACGCCTAGCTCGCGGAGTTGTTCTGCTGTTTGTGGGTTACGTGTTAGTGCTTGTAGGGTCATGCCTTTTTCGAGGGCTTCACGCGCAAAAGCAGTTCCTACGTAGCCACACCCAAAAAGAGTAAGCGTTTTTCCGTTCACGGTTGTCATTACTTATAAATTAGCTATTTACTAAATGCAGTTCAATAAGATCTTCTTCAACCAACGAAAGGTACGTGATGAATACCGAGGCTATTGTCGATTATTTAAAAACCTTGCAGGATACTATTTGCGAAGCTCTAGAAGCCTGTGACGGAAAGAAAGCATTTCATGAAGATGCTTGGGGGCGCCCCGGGGGTGGAGGGGGGCGTTCACGCGTTTTAGAAAATGGGGCTGTTTTTGAAAAGGCTGGGGTGAATTTTTCGCATGTGCATGGAGAAACTCTACCTGCGGCAGCTACAGCCCAGCGGCCTGAGTTGGTTGGCCGGCAGTTCCAAGGTATGGGCGTTTCATTGGTGATACACCCGCGTAATCCCTATGTCCCCACGACTCACATGAACGTACGTTTCTTTATTGCAGAGAAAGCGGGAGAGGTTCCTGTATGGTGGTTTGGGGGCGGTTTTGACTTAACCCCCTACTATGGGTTTAGAGAAGACGCGGCACATTGGCACCAGGTAGCTTATGAGGCCTGCGTTCCTTTTGGAGAAATGGTCTATCCAGAATTTAAAGCACACTGTGATCGTTATTTTTATCTAAAGCACCGTGATGAAACGCGCGGTATTGGTGGGCTATTCTTTGATGATTATAATGCCGGAGGGTTTGAAAGTAGCTTTGCGCTTACCAAGAGTGTTGGGGATCACTTTCTGAAAGGGTATTCGCCTATTGTTGAGCGCCGTAAAGAAATGTCTTATACGGAAAAAGAGCGTAATTTTCAATTGTATCGAAGAGGTCGATACGCTGAGTTTAATTTAGTTTATGACCGTGGTACTTTATTCGGTTTGCAATCAGGCGGACGAACCGAATCTATTTTGATGTCTTTGCCCCCGCTTGTGCGTTGGGATTATAATTGGTCTCCCGAAGCAGGCACTCCAGAGGCTGAGTTGTACGAAACATTTTTAAAACCCCAAGATTGGTTAAGTCAAGAAGACCTAAAACTAAAGGAGCCAACCCTTATATGAATTCCCGTGAACGATTTTTAGCAGCTTGTGCGTGCGAGCCTGTCGATAAAACGCCTATTTGGTTGATGCGTCAAGCAGGGCGCTATTTGCCTGAGTATAGAGCGCTTAAGGAGCGCCACTGCTTTGTGACGATGGTGCGTACGCCTGAGTTAGCAACAGAGGTAACGTTGCAGCCCTTGCAGCGATTCGATCTTGATGCGGCTATTTTATTTAGTGATATTTTAGTAATTCCTGAAGCTTTAGGGCAGCCTTATTCTTTCCGCGATGAGGGCGGCATTAACATGGCTTTTGCGATGAATAATGAAGCGACTATTCATGCCCTAGAGCCTCAATTTATTACCGAAAAGCTTTCTTACGTAGCGGATGCATTACGCTTAATTCGTAAAGAAGTAGGCACGCAAAAAGCATTGCTTGGTTTTGGCGGTTCCCCTTGGACGCTCGCAGCCTACATGGTTCAAGGAAGATCTGCGGAAGGATTTCCTCAATTAAAAAAGTTTGTTTGGCAAGAGCCTGTGTTGTTTGAAATGCTGATGGAGCAGTTGACAGAGGCGCTGATTGCTTACTTTAAAATGAAAATTGAAGCAGGTGTAGATGCGATTCAAATTTTCGATACTTGGGGGTCGTTGTGTGAGCAGGAAAATTACTGGGAGCACTCTTTAAAATGGATTCATAAAATTATCCAGGCGCTTCCTGAAGGGTTCCCCGTTATCCTGTTTGCAAAAGGTGTGAATGAGCGAATCGAGTCCTTGTTAAAAACAGGGGCTTCGGTGTTGAGTCTTGATGCTACTGTTTCTTTGCGCGCAGTAAGGGAGGCTTTCCCAGCCCCATTTGCCCTGCAAGGAAATTTAGAGCCTAGCTTGATGAATACGACCCCTGGGGAAGTCTGCGCCGCTGCGAATTCAATCTTAGGTGAGATGGCGCCTTACCCAGGTCATATTTTTAATTTAGGGCACGGTATTCTACCTCAGGCTAAAATTGAGAATGTAGAGGCGTTAGTAGATTGTGTGCACAATTTTAGTGTGGATCGAGAGCGCGTGCTTGTATAGGCTAATTAGCAATCGAAGACCCCACGTATGAAAAAAGTAGCTATTATTGGAGCTGGCATCACAGGCTTATGTGCCGCTTACGCTCTACGTAAACTGAACCAAACACCCCTCATCCTGGAAAGTACTAACCGTGTAGGCGGTGTTATCCAGACTTACCAGCAAGATGATTTTTTAGCAGAGGCTGGCCCACACTCTTTAGCGCTCACTTCACAGAGCATGCTCGACTTTATCGAATCTATTGGGCTAGGCCCCGAGGTTCAAAAAGCCTCTCCTAAGGCTAAAAATCGTTTTATAGTGCGTCAGGGGAAATTAACACCAGTGCCTCAATCTTTGCTTCAGTTTATTGGGAGCCCTGCTTTAAGTATCATGGGTAAGTGTCGTTTGTTTGCAGAGCCATTTATAAAAGCAAAAACTTTAGAAGAAGATGAAAGTGTAGCGGACTTTTTTAGCAGGCGCTTTGGTCAGGAGCTTTTGGAGTATGCTGTGGATCCTTTTATTTCAGGAATTTATGCTGGTGACCCTAAGGAGCTTTCTATCTCTTATGCCTTCCCTCAACTAAAAGCTTGGGAGGCTCGGCATAAGTCTGTCGTTCAAGGGTTCCTCAAAGAGACGCTTGAAAAGAAAAGGCAAGGGCGGCTTTTTAAACGCGAAATTATATCTTTCCGCAATGGTATGCATACTTTACCTAAGATGCTTGCTGTTCATGTAAAAGATTATTTGCATTTTAACACAAAGTTAGAGCGTATTGTAAAAACAGATGAAGGTTGGTCTATTAGTTGGAGGGAAGGCGGGGAGCTCTTTACTGAAGAGGTTGCATCTATCCTTTCAACGGTTCCCGCTTACCGTGTGGAGGAATTGCCTTTTGAGGATGCATTAAAGCGTCAGCTTAATGTGCTAAGAGAGATTCCTTATGCAGGGATCTCTTTGCTGACCTTTGGTTTCCGTAAAGCAGGGATCCGCCATTCTTTGCGTGGCCTAGGTATGTTGGTGCCTCAAAAAGAAAATTATAATATTTTAGGGACTTTATTTTCTTCGAGCATGTTTGCGGGTCGTGCCCCCAAGGGATATGCAACTTTGGCTACTTTTGTCGGAGGGATGCGCCAGTCCGGACATGCAGCAATGCCTTTTGAAGACCTTAAGCATTTAGTTTTGAATGATCTAGAATCTTTGCTGGGGGCAACTGGGCAAGTGGTTTTTGCAAATCACAGCTATTGGCCGCGTGGAATTCCTCAGTATACGTTGCATACAACTTCTGTTATGCAGGCCTTGTCCAAGCTTGAGGAAAGTCACCCCGGGCTCTTCTTTGCAGGAAACTTTTGTAACGGGGTGGCTTTAGGGCAGTGTATGGAGGCTGGCCTTGACACAGGATCAAGGATGAATGATTTTATCTTACAGCAACAACAAAATTTAACACCTTCTTCTTGATAGGGTTGGTATTACTATTTCAAATACGTATTATTCATGTCAGTAAAGTCAAAGAAAGCACCAAAGACTACCCATAAAGCACTCCTTAAGTGGGTCGATAAGATGATCGATATGTGTCAGCCAGATGCGGTACACTGGTGCGATGGCTCCCAAGATGAAGCGGATACACTTTTCGAGGAGATGGTGCAGAAAGGGATGTGCATTCGTCTTAATGAAGAGAAACGTCCCAACAGTTATCTCTTTCGTTCAGACCCTAAGGATGTTGCGCGCGTAGAAAAACGTACTTTTATTTGTAGTAATAGCAAAGATGATGCTGGGCCTACTAATAACTGGGAGAACCCACGCACCATGCGTCGTAAAATGAAGGCTCTCTTTAAAGGGTCTATGAAAGGACGCACGATGTATGTGATTCCTTTTTGTATGGGGCCTTTAGGGTCTCCCATCTCTCAGATTGGTGTTCAGGTGACAGACTCTCCTTATGTAGTGGTTAATATGCGTATTATGGCACGAATGGGGGATAACGCTTTGGAGGCTTTAGGCGCTGATGGCTTTTTTGTTCCTTGTTTACATTCTGTGGGTCAACCTTTGGTTGATGGAAAGAACGATGTTCCTTGGCCTTGTGATCCTGAGAATACCTATGTAGTTCATTTCCCTGAAGAGCGCACAATTGTTTCTTACGGGAGTGGTTACGGAGGGAACGCTTTGCTTGGTAAAAAGTGTTTTGCATTGCGTATTGCTTCAACGATGGCACGTGATGAAGGCTGGCTAGCCGAGCACATGCTTATCCTTGGTGTAGAGTCCCCTGAAGGGCAAAAGACCTACGTGACAGCAGCCTTCCCAAGTGCTTGCGGTAAGACAAATTTTGCAATGATCATCCCGCCTAAAGAAATGAAAGGCTGGAAGGTTACTACCGTAGGAGATGACATTGCCTGGATTAAGCCCGGAGAGGATGGCAAGCTTTACGCGATTAACCCAGAGGCCGGCTTCTTTGGTGTAGCCCCAGGGACTTCTTATGACACAAACCCAAAT
Organism: Opitutia bacterium UBA3534; assembly: GCA_002376875.1. Lineage (GTDB taxonomy): Bacteria > Verrucomicrobiota > Verrucomicrobiia > Opitutales > UBA3534 > UBA3534. The sequence continues at coordinate 17,099 of DFOT01000006.1, forward strand.
GCTATGGAATCTTGCAGGAAGGATTCTATTTTTACTAATGTGGCCCTTACTGACGAGGGTGATGTTTGGTGGGAAGGCATGACTGAAGAGCCTCCAGCGCATTTAATTGATTGGAAAGGTGAGGACTGGACTCCTGATTGTGGCCGTGTGTCGTCACATCCTAATGCACGCTTTACTGCCCCAATTGCTAACTGCCCTTGTGTAGATGAAGCCTTCGAAGCCCCCGAAGGGGTCCCTATTAAGGCCTTTATCTATGGCGGGCGTCGGATGAATGATATTCCTTTGGTCTTTCAGTCGCTTAGCTGGAGTCACGGTGTTTACTTAGGCGCTACTATGGGCTCCGAGCAAACTGCAGCAGCCGAAGGTCAAGTCGGGGCTCTGCGTAGAGACCCCATGGCAATGCTTCCTTTCTGTGGTTATCACATGGGAGATTATTTCCGTCATTATCTCAAAGTTGGTAAGCGTCTTAAAGAAACTCCTCGTATTTTTCATGTAAACTGGTTCCGCAAAGATAAAGAAGGAAACTTTATGTGGCCCGGTTTTGGTCAAAATATGCGTGTACTCAAGTGGATTGTAGAACGTGCTAATGGACATGCGCGCAGTCAGCAATCTCCCTTGGGTTGGATCCCTAGTTACGAAGATATCGATTGGAGTGGCCTTGATTACTCAGAAGAGGATTGGAATGCGCTGATGGAAATTGACCGCGAGCGCATCAAAGGCCAAGTCCTCCAGCATCAGGCACTTTTCTTAGAGCTTTCTGAGCACCTCCCGAGTGAGTTGATCTTCGAGCGTGAGCTATTGATTTGCCGCCTTTAGTACAACCTCAGGGCCTACTTGTTCAATTGGCATGCCTCCTGTGTTGGGGCATCCTTTCGGCTGCAAGAGAGTTGTAGGTCCATCAAAAATAGGACCTGTGCGCACCGGGTTTGTCGGGCCAAAGATTGCTACCACCTTTACTCCAAAGGCATTCGCTAAATGCATACCCCCGGTATCGTTACAAATAACTGTTTCACAGCTACAAAGGCCTGTGATGAATTCGGTTAAGTCTGTTTTTCCTGCGAGGTCATTAACACGGTCTTCAGGAAAGCCCTCTGCAACTACCTGAGTGATTGCTGTGTCACGGGGTGTACCAAAAAGTGAAATGCATACCTGCTCATCTTGATTAAGCAATTCTTTGATAAGCGCGCGCCAGTGAGTTATAGGCCACCGTTTTTCTGGTGAGTTTTCTGTCCCACAGATAAGGCCGAAATGCTTAGGCTTTTTGGTTATGCCTGTGGGCGCAGTAAATGGAGTTAAATCAAGCGGCTCCTCGAGTCCAAAATTTTGAAAGTACTTTTCCCAGAGTTGTGTTTGGTGAACCTGAGCTTCATCAAGTTCTTGAGGGAGATTCCAGGTATGGGTAAGGAGACGTTTCTTTTGGCCTGGGCGTTTGATGCCAAAGCGTTGGCGTGCTCCCATAATGCGGGCTTCTAAATCTCCACGGAATGAATTCGTAAAAAGGATATGCGTATCTGGATATAGGCTGCGTAGTTTGTAGAAAGACGCGAAGTAGCCTAAGCCTTTTTTTGGTAAGGGGATAATCGTTTCTGCGATTTGGAGTGATTCCAATAGAGGGATAAACCCTGCTTGTGCTAAGAGGGTGAGGTGTGCATCTGGGCGTGCTTTGCGTAGGGCACGTATTAGAGGAAGGGCCATGACGACATCACCGAGCCAATTTGGTAGACGGATAGCAAAGTGAGTTTTTTTGTCGAGTTGCTGTTTACCTTCAAACTTGAGGGTATCTTCGAGGATGTTTTTCTTCGCACGGATTTGAAAACGCCAGCGCGGTTCATCTTGGCAGCGCCAGCGGTCATGAAGCCATAGCCAGTCCGCACACAGGGCATCATTTTCTTTGAGTTTGTTCTCTAGCCATGCATTGGCTGCTATATTAATTGTATTGCAGTCTTTGTTCACAGCCAGAGGTTCTATACAGATTTCTCCGCACCAAAACGCAGTACGTTTTGTGTGGACCATGTGAACATCAGCCTGAAACTTCTCGGCCATAAATCCGGGTAGCTCTGGTATAGAACTTAAGCGCCCAAAGAAAGTTGAAAGAACCCCGCGCAATCCAGCGCTTTGGTCAAAGAGCAGTGCAGCGACGCCGCCTCGTTTTAATACCGTTAAGGCTTGAGTGAGGCCTTCTTTGCGTGAGAGCATTTGTACACCAAAGCGTTGGCGGGTTTCTTTAACCCAATCTTCAAGGCTGGGGTTATCTAATGGGCGATAGAGAACACCTGTTTCGGGGATAGGGCCTTCGAAGAGAATAGGGGCAAAAGTCAGCGTGTCCATTTGGGAGAAATGGGGGATAAGTAGTACCGTTGGGTAGGGGTCTTCACAGCGTTGGACGAGTAACTCCTTGAGGTTTTCATCTATAGAAAACTGCTTAAGGATGCGTGCTTTGCTAAAATAAGGTGAGGCAAGTACAAGCATCCCCATCTCGATCATACGCTGGCAGCTTTCCCTGGCGATTTTCTTATGCCATTGCCTTGTTTTTTCGGGGAAGGCTCGGCTCAGGTTAGAGAGCAGGATGCGTTTGCGCTTCCCTAGAAGTAGGTAGATAATGGTGCCCAACAGCCAGCTAAACGCTGAAAGCACAGGCATGGGGGTTTTTGACAGAAGCCAGCCCAGTATATGAATTAATATTCTCAAAACTAAAGGTAAAAAAATATCGAGTTAAGTCTGCAGATCCCTATTGTCGTTCCTTACAAGCTATGACAAAAATTCTCATTATCAAGCCTTCTTCTCTTGGTGATATCCTTCACGGTTTACAGGTCGCCCAATCGTTGCGCGAGCAATGGGAGGGGCCCCTGCATATTTCTTGGGTGGTGAGTGAGGCATTCTCTTCATTAGTAGAGGCTTGTGAGACAGTAGACCAGGTTTTTATTTTTGAACGCAAAGGAGGAATCCGTGGCTTTAAGCGTCTGGCTTCTCAAATAAGAGCGCAACATTTTGATTGGGTCCTAGATTTCCAGGGCTTAGCCCGCAGTGGTCTACTCACCTTTTTGAGTCATGCGGATCATAAAATCGGGCGTAGTGATGCACGGGAATTCTCTGGTTTTGCCTATTCTCAGAAAGCACCTTTACCCAAACAAGCTTCTCAGGCGCATGCTATAGAGATACTTTTAGAATTTTTGCCTTTGATGGGGCTTAAGCCCGAACTGCGGGGGCCTTTGTGTTTTGAGGCCCCGCCGATGTCCTGCGAGTTTCCCCAGGGCTTAGATGATTTTGTACTATTATTCCCTAATAGTAGGCGCCCTGAAAAGGAATGGCCTTACTTTGTTGAGCTGACCGAGGCGTTGCTAAAGCATTTCCCGGATAAAGCGGTGGTGTGGTCTGGCCAAGAACCCTTAGAGCCTGCTGCTCATTGGGATCGCAGCCGGTTTATAGATCTAATGGGCAAGACTAAGCTGCTGGATGTATTGCCTCTTTTGCAGCGTGCGCGCATTGTGGTGACTAATGACAGTGGTCCCATGCATATAGCTGCAGCGATGGGGGTTGAGGTTTTGGCCTTGTTTGGCCCGACACCCCCTGAATGTTTTGGCCCTTACCCGCTGACTTGCCCGAGGCACCACCTCCTGCGTGCCCCTAAGGGAAGGCTACAGGATCTTGCCGCCAGTTCTGTCTTAGAGACGCTTGACTCTATTCTATCCTAATACCAGGATATCCTTTCAATATAAGACTTATGATTGATATTAAAATTTTGCGAGAAGACCTCGAAGGAATCCGTGAGGGGTTAGCCAAAAAGAAATTTGAGTGCGACTTAGATCGTCTTCTTGAGCTGGATAAACAACGTCGTGAGGCAGTTGCGTTAGCTGAAGAGAAACGTGCAGCCCAAAAGGCAGCAAACCAAGCGATGGCAAAGCTCCCCAAGGGGTCTGATGAATTTCAAGCCAAGCTTAAAGAGATGAAGGTCCTTGCCGGAGAAGTTAAGGAGCTAGAGTCAGCCTCTAAGGAAGTGAATGAGCAGTGGAAGAGCGTTTTACTTACGATCCCTAACGTTCCACACGAATCAGTCCCTGTGGGTAAAAACGAGACCGATAACCAACAAATTGATACCTGGGGTGATGTCGATGCCCTTGTCTCAGAGCATGCGGTTGCCCACTACGACATTCCTTGGTTTGAGCAAAAGATTGACTTCCCGCGTGGGGTGAAGGTCACTGGTGCAGGGTTTCCTTTTTACGTAGGAGATATGGCACGTCTTGTTCGGGCCTTAATTCAATTCTTTTTGAATGAAGCTGCAGCGGGTGGTTATGAAGAAGTGCTAGCGCCTTTGGTGGTGAATGAAGCCAGCGCTACAGCAACAGGTCAACTGCCTGATAAGGAAGGTCAAATGTACTCTGACCAGAACGAAAACCTTTACCTGATTCCTACAGCAGAAGTCCCCGTAACTAACTTCTTCCGAGATGAAATCCTCGAGGAAAAAGAGTTGCCTGTAAACCGTTGTGCGTATACACCGTGTTTCCGTCGTGAGGCAGGTAGTTGGGGTAAAGAAGTACGCGGGCTTAATCGCTTGCACCAGTTCGATAAAGTAGAGCTTGTGAAGTGGGTTCACCCAGAAAAAAGCTATGAGGAGCTTGAAGGATTGCGCAAGGATGCAGAGTCTTTATTGCAAAAGCTCGAGTTGCCGTACCGTGTCCTTCTTATTTGTAGCGGAGACATTGGCTTTCCTCATGCAAAGCAGTACGACCTTGAAGTCTGGGCTGGTGGGCAAAAACGTTGGCTCGAGGTTTCTAGCTGCAGTAACTTTACAGACTTCCAGGCACGCCGGGCTAATATCCGCTTCCGCCCTCAAGGAGGAAAGCCCGAGGTTGTACATACGCTGAATGGCTCCGCTTTAGCGATCCCGCGTGTATTAGCAGCTATTCTAGAGAACAACCTTCAAGAGGATGGGCGCGTGCGTGTTCCTAAGGTGTTGCAACCACTTTACGGAGGAGAATTTATCGGATAACTCCTGAATGAACAAACTTATGAAACAAAAAAAACTACCCCTCTTGGCACTTTCTGTTTTGCTTAGTGCCTGTCCTTCTCTTTATGCGAATACTACCCTCAAGGGGCTTAATCACCTTGCTAAGCAAGGTGATGCTGCTAGCCAAGTTGCTTTAGGTGTTAAGTATCACCGTGGCGAGGGTGTTAAGAAGAACGACACAAAGGCTTTCACTCTTTTCCAAGAAGCGGCCCAGCAAGAAGACCTTGAAGGTATTATATACTTAGGCAAATTGTGCCGTGAAGGCGAAGGAACCGAGAAGAACCCGGAACGTGCTGCCCAATTATTTAAGCAAGCTGCCGATTTAGGAGATCCTATCGGTCAAATTTATTTGGGTGAACTCCTTTTAAAGGGTGAAGGTGTTTCTAAAAATGAACGCCAGGCCCTAGCTCATTTCCTTAAGAGTGCTAAACAAGGTCAGCCCGTTGCGCAAAACTATGTAGCTTCTCTTTACGGACAAAATCCAGAGACGCCCCAAGACCGTATTGAGGCTTATGCCTGGGGGATTATCGCAGAAGCCCAAGGAGAAACTGACTGGAAGAAGCCACTCTTAGTTTCTTTAATGACAGAGGAAGAAGTAGAAGCTGCCCAGAAACGAGCCAAAGCATTGATGCGCACCATTTACGAAGGCGAAACCCTAGAAACCTTATCGGAGAAAAGTTAAACCCTTGCCAGTAGACCTTACCAGCGATTTTAAACAACTTAAGCAGTGCTTGCCTTTTGAGCAACTCAGCCCTCAGGTGCGTGCGTTTTTAATGCAGCCTGCTTACCAATCTTCACCGTGGGCTGTTGCTTGTTCAGGGGGGGCAGATTCAGTCTGTTTGCTTTTGTCCTTATTAGCTCATTTTCCAGAGCAAGCAGGGAATATTCATGTATTGCATGTGAATCACCGCTTACGTGGGTTAGCCTCTGATGGAGACGAGCAGTTTGTTCGAGAACTCGCACAAGACCTCGGCCTTCCTTTTTATACTCATCAGCACGAAGATGGTGCTACGGATACCTCTGAGGCTGCTTTGCGTGAGGTGCGGCAGGCCTTTTTTAAAGAGACCTTGCAGCAAATCGGTGCCTCAATACTGTTTACCGCCCATCATAAAAGCGATGTCGCAGAGACTTTGCTAATGCGCTTAGTGCGTGGAAGTGGTAGTTCAAGCTTGGCAGGCCCACGCCCCATCCAATCATTTAGCGATGGGCGCGTTTACTTACGTCCGTTACTAGAATTTACCAAGCAAGACCTCCTAAGCACTTTGCACAAGTGTCGGATTGCTTTTCGTTATGACGAAACAAACGCAATGGGGGACTACTTCCGCAATCGGATCCGTTCTTCAGTAGTACCTGCATTGCAATCTGCTTCACCTAATGATCCTCTTGAAGGCCTTGCACTCTCACGCCGCTTACTTGAAGAGGATGACGCTGCTTTAAATGCGGTGTTAAGGACACTCATTACGCAACCTCAAGTAAATGCGCCCTGGGACCTCAGTAAGTTGATGGGGCAGCCTACAGCTTTGTGGCGCAGGGCTTTACAACTATGGCTACGGGTACATAACAAAACGCAGTGCTTATCTCGTAAGGCGTTTGAGCTCTTACTTGAGGCCTGCCAAAAAAATTACGCCTCTTTTACATTAAGCGCAGGTAAGGATGTTTTTATTGTGCTCAAGGATAAGCAGCTTCAGTTTAAGCGTACCTTTGAACAACGCCCGAGTCCTTTTAGTTTTTCGCTCAATTTAGGGGACGTATTGCCTTTGCCTAATGGGGCCGTTCTAGAAGCGCATTGGGTAAGCCTAGATGAGGCTACCCGGGCGGCTATTCTCGCGGGACACATGGATAATGGTACCACAGCGTACCTTAATATTGATCCTGGAGCTGTCCTTACAGCGCGTTCGTGGATCTCGGGGGATGCTTACCGCCCACTCGGAGCGCCAGGAACCCAAAAGTTTCAAGATTTATTTATCAATAGAAAGATCCCGAGTGGATTGCGTTCAGCCTTACCGATTATTTCTAAAGGTGAGAATGAGATCTTGTGGTGTCCAGGTTTGCCGCCTGCAGATGCTTACAAGCTTTTACCCAGTACTTCTGAGGCTCTGAGGTTGACTTACCTCCATAGCCTTGTTGAATGATTCGAACGCATTGCCAAGAGAATACCCTAACATACGCGATCAAATTCAATCACTCAGGCCCATAAAGTGGTACCAAAATTGCTATTTTAAGGCCTTCCTCCTTTTTATTTATCATGGAAAATCCAGAAACACCAAGAAAGCATTCTGAAGAACTACCCCCAGAGCGGTTCCAGCCAAAAGTCATGTTTATTTGGCTTTTGATTGTCGCTGCGATTATGGGTTTATGGTCAATGTATCCAGATCAAGCTGCTGTCACCAAAAAGTGGAGCATTAATGAGGTCCTTCAGGCGTCTGATAATGGTAAGATCGTGAGTGGCTCGATTAAGGCCGATACGAGTCGTGGGGCAGAGTGGTACATCGTTAAAGGTGAGGTCATGAACCCTGAGTACAAGGGTGTTGAGGCTGAGGAAGGCCAACCTATAATCCCCAAGACCATTTTCTTCGAAGCCGAAGGCCGTTTAACCCCTCAGCGTTATAACGAGCTCGTGAATGCAGAGGGTAGTGGTTTTGACTTTGCTGAAGTCCCTGGAAGTACTTTCTGGATGGAGCTTGCCGCAGGGCTTTTGCCATTCCTAATTATTGTAGGGGTGCTTTATTTCTTATTTGTGCGTCAATTACGCATGGCTGGTAAAGGTGCGATGAGCTTCGGCAAGAGTAAGGCTCGTTTGCTTACCCGCGAGCGTGATAAGGTCACTTTCAAGGATGTAGCTGGTTGTGATGAGGCCAAAGAAGAAGTGTCCGAAATTGTTGATTTCTTAAGGGACCCCAAAAAGTTTAATGACATCGGAGGGAAGATTCCTAAGGGTGTTCTTTTGGTGGGCCCTCCAGGGACAGGTAAGACACTTATCGCCAAAGCAGTAGCTGGTGAAGCTGACGTACCTTTCTTTACCATTAGTGGTTCGGACTTTGTTGAAATGTTCGTAGGGGTAGGGGCCGCTCGTGTGCGTGATATGTTCGAGCAAGCGCGCAAGAATGCTCCTTGTATTATCTTTATTGATGAAATTGACGCAGTCGGTCGTCAGCGTGGTGCTGGCCTCGGGGGCGGTAATGACGAGCGTGAGCAGACCCTGAATTCTCTCTTGGTAGAGATGGACGGTTTTGATGGGCACGAGGGTGTGATTGTGATCGCTGCTACGAATCGTCCTGATGTTTTGGACAGTGCTTTATTGCGCCCGGGTCGATTCGACCGCCAGGTCACTATTGATTTACCTGATCTTGTAGGCCGTGAAGAAGTTTTAAAGGTCCACGCTAAGAAAATTAAGTTAGCCAAAGAAGTTGATTTACATGTGGTTGCCCGCAGTACACCAGGCTTCTCTGGGGCAGACTTAGAGAACCTCCTTAACGAAGGAGCTTTGCTTGCTGCACGGGGTAACAAAAAGAAGGTATCCCAGCACCACCTCGAGGAAGCACGCGAGAAGATCGCTTTTGGCCGCGAGCGCCGTAAGCTGATGGACGATGATGATAAGAAAATCACAGCCGTTCACGAAGCAGGGCACGCTTTGGTCCAAGCGGTGATTGATGATGGAACACTGCCTGTTCATAAGGTGACTATAATCCCACGAGGCCAAAGCTTAGGTTCAACGATGTTCGTCCCTAAGAAGGACATGCTTAACCACGCTAAAGGCCACGCACTGAATCAGATTTGCTGCATGATGGGCGGGCGTATTGCTGAGGATACTGTCTTGGGTGAGATTACCAGCGGTGCTTCCGGTGACATTCGCTCAGCCACTAAGCTCGCACGCCACATGGTGTGTGACTGGGGAATGAGTGATCTTGGGCCTCTTGCTTTTGGTGAAAACCAAGACCATGTTTTCTTGGGCCGAGAGATCACCCGCCAGCAAAACTATAGCGAGGGCACTGCCCAGAAAATTGACCAGGCGATTCATAACATCGTAGACGAGCAGTACAAGCGTGCTACCGATATCCTCGTTAAGCACCGCAAGGATTTAGATAAGATTACCGAGGCACTGCTCGAGTACGAGACGATCGAAGGTAAGCATGTCCATGAAATCTTAGAGCATGGGGAGATTCAGTCTGAGGTTGTTAAGACAAGCTACACTTCTGCACCTGAGCCTAAAAAGGGTGGTAAGAAGAAGGGCAAGAAAGTCTCACGGGGTAAAGCCGATGATACTGGCCTAGCCTCAGAGCCTGCACAGGCCTAAGCCTTACAAAAAATGGCTACGCTGCTTTGGTTTCGTTCGGACTTACGCCTGACGGATAACCCTGCCTTGGCGCATGCTCTTGCTGTAGGGGAGTCTGTCTATCCTCTCTTTATTAAGGAGCCTGAAGGAGAGAACCCTTGGGCTTTGGGTGGGGCTTCGCGGTGGTGGCTTCATTACGCTCTGGAAGAGCTTGATAAAGCCCTCAGCTCAAAAGGCCTGCGCTTAATTATTCGTGAAGGGGACCCTCAAAAGGTGTTGGATGCTTTAGTTAAAGAGACGAAAGCAACGCACCTGTGTTGGAATCGTTGCTATGAGCCTCATGCGATTAAACGCGATACTGAGCTTAAGCGTCATTTTATTCAAGCCGGGCTAGACGTTTCTAGTTTTAATGCAAACCTGCTGGTAGAGCCGCCTAAGGTTGCGAATAAGTCAGGTAAACCTTTTCAGGTATACACACCTTTCTGGAAGCATTGCCTCACTTTAGACTGGGGTTCTGTTGCGTCTGTTTCCTGGAAGAAGCAGGTTATTCCAAGCCGCTGGCCAAAGTCAGATAAACTGAGCACCTTAGGCCTCCTCCCCAAAATCCGGTGGGACAAGGGGCTAAAAGAAGCCTGGGACCCTAGCGCCCAAGGCTTAAAAAAGCAGCTAAGGCATCTTAAGAAAATCATCACCTCCTATAGTAAGGATAGGGATTACCCCGCCATAGAAGGGACTTCATGCTTATCGCCTTATCTGCATTTTGGCCAAATAAGTCCGCGTGAGATTATTGCTGCTTGCGGGGGTGCCTCTGCTATGAAGAAAAATCAAGGTGCAGAAACTTACCTCAAGGAGCTCTTCTGGCGTGAGTTTGCCTACCATTTGCTTTACCACTTCCCGCATACCCCTAAGAAGCCGCTGCGCCCTGCCTTTGAGGCCTTCCCTTGGCGCCAGGATAAGCGCCAGCTTAAGGCCTGGCAAGCAGGGCAAACAGGCTATCCTTTGGTAGATGCAGGGATGCGCCAGCTTTATAAAACAGGTTGGATGCACAATCGCGTTCGTATGGTAGTAGGGTCGTTTTTAGTTAAAAACCTCTTGCTCGATTGGCAGCATGGGGCGCGTTGGTTTTGGGATACTTTGGTAGATGCAGATTTGGCAAGTAACACCCTAGGGTGGCAATGGGTCGGGGGTTGCGGGGCAGATGCTGCGCCTTATTTTCGAGTTTTTAACCCAATTACCCAAAGTGAGCGTTTTGATGAGGCCGGGGATTATATCCGCACCTATGTGCCTGAGCTAGCCAAGCTCCCCGATAAATTTATCCACCAGCCTTGGTTAGCCCCTGAGGAGGCTCTGGAAGATGCTGGGGTGAGGCTAGGGGAGACTTACCCGCGCCCTATTGTCGATGCTAAGGAAAGCCGCCAGCGCGCACTTGAAGCGTATCAGGCCATAAAAAAAACTCCCTAAGTTAGGGAGCTTCAGAAAGTTATAGAATACCAAGCGGTGCTTAGTCTTCTGGCTGAGTCTTAGGCAGTCCCACCACTTGGCCGTTCTTCCACTGGCCACGCTTACGTAGTAGGTCAATACGTTCGAAGCGCTTGAGGACGCTGCGTTTCTTTAGAGCACTGCTGACTCCCTTTTTAAAGCTAGGATGTTGAGACATAGATATTAAATTTAAAGTGAAGCTTCTTATCAAAAAGCACCTGAGCCAGAACGCAACCCTAAAATCGGCCAATTTATAGGCACCCCTTGTTGATAATTAAATACCTTTAGTGGGTGCTACAGATTGGGCCCAAGCGAGGTAATTGGCCTGTGTTTGAGCTGCTTGGACGGCGACCCACTGAGGTGTATCATAGGGGTGGTTTTCCATCAGCCAAGTTTCAACAGCGGTTGAGTTTCCTTTGAGGAATTTAACCATCAGGCGGTATTCATCACTATCGCGGTGGGTACCTTCCCATAGGTAGTGCGAAAGTACTGGCCCTTCTACTTGTACGCAGGCAGCTAAACGCTTTTCTACCAAGCCTTTGGCAAGCACTTGGGCTTGATCAATTGTTTCGGTCGTTGTCCAGCCGATCATGAGCGTATCCATAAAAGCAATATTAGTTAGGTCTTATAAATAAACAAGCGTATTAATTCTCCTTATGTTAGCTTAAAATTTAGTTTTGCGTTTTACCGAAGTTTATTTATGAATGAGGTTTGACTCCAGTTGCTCTGTTTGTGACTGTTTAAAACCCAAATCCTAAAACCCTTAATTTTCTAGTGCTCTCGTATAACCCATTCATCGTACCGATTACGTCCGGCGGAGACGTTGTGCGGAGTGCTTTAATGATCTAACAAAACTCAATTAAAGGACCATGATGGACTCTGTTACTACCACTAAACCCGTGACTCCTGATCTTGTACAACAAGATGCAGCACCTAAAGAAGAAGCACCTAAAGTGCTTACACCACTTGAGCAAGCTCAGCAAAACCCTGTTTTGGCTGCAGTAAGTACATTTTTAACAGATCGTGCTGCTAAGGATGAAACGTGTGAGGCAAGCAAGCAAGCCCTTCAAGACGCTAAGGCCGCTTTGGTTAAAACTAAGGAAGAAGGTGAAGAAACTTTAACACAAACTAAAGCTGATCGGGAAGCCGCTGAGCAGAAAGCAAAGCAAGACGGTGAAAACGAAGTTGTTGTCCAAAAGATAAATGGTGAAGACCAGGTTAAGGATGCAAAGCGTGTACAAAGTGCTAAAGAATATACTTTGTTTCAAGCTAAAGGCCATGTAGCTACTTTGTTAGCCTCATTGAAGACAGCTCAGGAAGACAGAGATAAAGCCCAAAAGGCTTTTGATGAATCTGTAGCAAACACAAAGGCAACAGAAGCCGGAACAAAGCAAGCTGTTGAAGCAGCTGAGTTGAAGGCTAAGCAAGACCTCGAAGCGGCTCAAGCAGCTACAACAAAAGCTCTGGAAGACGTGAATGCAGCTAATGCAAAAGCAATCGCTGAGAAAGAGGCAGCAGAGACTGAAAAAAATCAAGCGAGTAACAAAGCTGTAGATGAAAAGACAGCAGCACTAGCAGCACGTATAGAGTACTTCAAGACTGCTGTTGGCACAGCTGGGTTTAGTAGTGTTGCTCATTACCTTGACTCTCAAGAGAAAAAAGACTTCCTTGATCTTCAAGCAACAGTATCACGAATACGCGCTATTGTTTATAGGTCAACTTATGAGATGGTGCAGGCTCCTGCTACAACAGTAGCAGAAGCAACGCTAGCTCTATTTATTGAAAAGTATTCCGATCTGCTAGGTGAGATGTTCAAAGTGTGTTCTGATATTCTTGAAAAAGTCCGAGCAGATAAGAAGGCTCAGTTGAAAGCTTTTGAAGAAGCAAACCCAGATAAGCCTGTTCCGCAAATCACCCTTCCTCTACCTACAGAAGCCACAAGCCTCTTCCAGGGGATTTATGATTTAGCATTGCGTCTAGCAGCGCTTGATCCTAATCAAACCCATCAGCTCAAAAAGGCAGAAGAGGTGGTCCAATGGGCTACTAAGAATGTTGAGAGCGAGAAAGAGCAGCGCATTGTTGATAGCAGCGCTCTACGTGCTCATGAGAAAGCTCAGGTGATGCTCGATAGAGGAGTGACCGGAGACCTCAAGGATCTTAAGGCTGCTGTAACTAACTACAGGAAAGCCACTCATAATCATGAGGATGAAAGCTCTAGAACTCGTCTCTTGGGGTCTATTAATACTATCTTCAAGGGCCATGGCTTATCTAAGATAGACGGATCACGAGTCATGGAGTCTGAGAAGGTCTCAGGCATGAAAGACCCTGTTACTCTATTGCAAGAAAAGATCTCTAGAGAACTTTGTATTGCTTTGGGTATCCTGGAAGCCCCTAAGACTGGTATGATTACTACCGTGAATGGCTAAGCCTTAAGCTTATAACTTAAGTTTTTAAATGCCCTCGGAGCTTTATACTCCGGGGGTATTTTTTTGATTCTTTGCTCTCCTTTAGCTATGCTTGCAAGCGTTTGGTTTTAAGGTGTTTGTGGATTAGCACGGGTTATTCCCAGATTAGCTTTGCTTTTCCTTCATGAAAAGCGTATGAATAGAGGTTCGTTCAGCTGCGGTTGACGTGGCTGCTTGTTGTTAACCAAAAATGTATTAAGGACCCTCTTTAGGGATTAAAAAACCTCAATAAAAATAACCATGGAACCTGTAACTCTACCAACTGACGTAACGCCACAAGTTGATGCGCCTAAAGCGCCTGCAACACCTCAAGAGCAAGGAACTGTTGTTCAAGTCGAGAACCAAAACCTTCAAACACCTTTAGCTGAAGCTAAAGAACACACCTGTGCACCAGCGCCTACGCCTATTAAGTTGTTGAATGAGTACGAGGCTGCTCGAGAAAGTACTAAGACTGCCAAAGGAGCCCATGCGCAAGTAAATAACGAGCAAGATGCAACGCTCAAGACTGCAATTGAAAGATTAGATAAAGAGCTTGAAAGCTTTACTGCACGAGCGCAAAAAGACCTTACAAACAAGCTTAATGGCCAAGATGCCTCATTAGTAGCTCTAAGAGGAAAAAACACACAAGCCTATAATAATAAAAAAGGTAGGTTAGCTCGCCAGGATCAACGCCTGAAGAATGCTAGCGCGAGTGCAAATCGTTTGGCTAACAAAGCTGAAGGCCTAGTCAATAAAGCTGTCAATGCTTTGAACTCTAAGGCACAGCAAGCCCAGTATAATCGTTATTGCAAAGATGCTACAGCCAAGCGTGAAGCTGCTGATAAGGCTCAAGCAAATTATGAAAAAACTAAGAAAGCGAATGCTGAAAAATTAGCTCAGCTTAAGATAACGCATAAAGAGGCTGAAGGTAAGAAAGCTAAAGAAGTTGAAGCTAAAAAGCTTGAGATACAGACTGCTCATGATGCTAACCTGAAGGATAAGCAAGAGAAAGTTGTAGCAGAAAAAGCAAGATTAGAAACTGAAATCCAAGCAGTAAAGAAGGCCGCAGCAGATGTCTATACAGCTCAAAAGGAAGTTAAAGCCGAAAAGTTTGCTAATGTACTTGAGTATTACAAGGGTGCATGTACACCGGCAGGTGAGAAGTGGACACGTTGGGGAACTGACTCTGAAGGCTATGAGGTTTATCATAATGCTGTAGAGGCTAAGAGCCAAGATGTCCTTAGGAATTATATTGAGATGACTCGTCTTGTGGCCAATAAGGCTTCGGCTCAGGTGGGTGCTACAACCTTAGGCTATGTGGCAGATCAAGCGACACAGCTCTATAATATTACTCGAGATCAGAGACTACTGAGACCTTCTATGCATGCGCGTGCTTTAGCATCTGTTGAGAAGGTTCATAATGTATTGAATACTCTTATTGATAAAATGGTTCGCTACACTGAGGTAAAGGCTCGCATGAATGAGCGCGGAGAAGACAATGCTCCTGGAACGCCTACCGCCAGTGATGAGGCTAGAACCGTCAGTGTTCTTTTGACAGATATCAATGCTATCCTGAGTCAAAATGGCCTTCCAGGTGTAAACCACCAGACCGTTAAGGTAGGGGTAGAGGGTGCTGCTAAGGCATTCGAGGATGTGCTTGCAAGCATCTTAGGTAAGACAGCACAACCTGGTGATGATCTTGTTAAAGCTCACATGACTGCACGTACTGTTGCTGATACCGAGCAAGCCAAGCAGACAGTAGCTTCCCTGAATGAAAAACTTGCCGGATACACCGCAGCTAAGGCTAAGGAGTCCGATGAAGATAAGACCGTGGATGTGCTCCTTAAGGACATTAACGACCTGCTCAAACCTTATGGCCTAAGCGTCAGCCACCACACTGTTGAAGTGGGCGTGAAAGATGTTGCTAAGGCTATTGAAGATGTTCTTGCAAGCATCTTGGGTAAGAAAGAGGCTGATATCGCCCCTGTTCAGGCCGAAGAGCAAAAGTCAGAAGTGCCTGTAAAAGAGCCAGTTGCAGTTTAATGCTCTAATTATTTAATCCTAAATCAAGCGGCCTGAGTTCTTTAAGAGCTCAGGCCGTTTTTTCACTTGCTAAAATTTAGCGAATAAGCCACTCTCAATACTCCCTAGGAGATATATTATGAGAGACGATTACTTACTCGAAGCCCAGAAGGTTATTACCAACCCAAATATTTTAGTCAATGTGGTGTCCCGCCGCGTGAAGCAGCTTAACCGTGGGATGAAGCCTTTGATCGAATCCCTCGAGCGTTTGGACCCAGAGGATATCGCCCTGCGCGAAATCATTGAAGGTAAGATTGACTACGTTTTGTGGGACGAGAAAGAGTCTGCCTAAGGTAGCTCCGTGTGTGCCAAAAAGAAAGACCCTTCCCAGCGTCATAAGGAAATCCGCAACAGCAAGGCTTTCCACGACTATACTATAGTCGAAAGTTTCGAAGCAGGCATCGCCCTTAAGGGTACGGAAATCAAGTCGATCCGCGCGGGCAAAGCCCAAATCAACGACGCATTTGCACGCTTCGAAAAAGGGGAGATCATCCTGCACCACGCTCATATTAATGAGTATAAGTTCGGGACGGACCAAAACCACAACCCAACGCGCCCGCGTAAGCTCTTGCTCCATAAGCGCGAGATTAACCGCCTGCGCCTAGCTCTAGATGCTGGGGGGCATTCGCTCATCCCACTGAAAATGTATTTTAAGGGGAGCTTGCTGAAGGTTGCGCTAGGCCTGTGTAAGGGCAAGAAACTTTACGACAAGCGCCAGGACCTCAAGAAGAAAGAAGCAAAGCGCGAAGCCGACCGCTATTTAAAGGATTTAAAAAACCAACAACGTTAAATAATGAGTAACACAATCGTAGTCGCCGCACTTTACCACTTTGTTTCCCTGCCTGATTATAAAGAGTTGCAGCAGCCTTTGCTCGATGTCTGCCTAGAGAATGACATCCGCGGAACCCTCTTACTTGCTGAAGAAGGCATCAACGGTACCGTCGCCGGAACCCGAGAAGGGATCGATGCTCTTCTTGCTTACTTACGCAATGACCCACGCCTTACGGATTTAGACCATAAAGAATCGTTTACAGGCAAACGTCCTTTCTATCGCATGAAAGTTAAGCTCAAGAAGGAGATCGTAACCATCGGTATCCCTGAGGTAAGCCCTACACAATGCGTAGGGGAATACATCGAGCCTAAGGACTGGAATGCCATTATTTCTGACCCAGAGACCATCGTTATCGATACCCGTAACGATTACGAATACGAACTAGGTACTTTCAAGGGCGCCATCGACCCCAAGACAAAGTCATTCCGCGAATTTCCAAAATATATTGAAGACAACGTCGATGTCCAACAGCACAAAAAAGTAGCCATGTTTTGCACCGGCGGTATCCGCTGTGAGAAAGCCAGCTCTTTCATGCTCACCCAGGGTTTCGAGAAAGTTTACCACCTCAAAGGCGGCATCCTTAAATATCTCGAGGAAGTCCCCCAAGAAGAAAGTCTCTGGGAAGGCGAGTGCTTCGTCTTTGATGACCGCGTCGCCGTCGACCACAACCTCAAGCCCGGCGAGCACCGCATGTGCTTCGGCTGCAAAAACCCAATCAGCCCCGAGGACATGGCCTCCCGCGATTACGAAGAAGGCATCCAATGCCCAAAATGTGCCAGCCAACTCACCCAGGAAAAGCGCCAACGCCTCTCCCAGCGCCAACACCAAATCCACCTCGCCAAAAAACGAGGCCACGCCCACATCGGCTGCCCCGTCACCTAAAGCCTTTGTTATAAGTATGTTAGGTCTACTTTATCCAAAAAGCTTGACCCACCCACTCCTATTTGACACCTTCTAATCTTTTATAAATCATATTTCATATCCATGTCAGTTGAAGTTCACATCCGCAAAGGAGAACCCGTAGAAAAAGCCCTCCGCCGTCTAAAAAAGCGCATGATGCGTGAAGATGTCATCGGCACCGTCCGCGAAAAACGCTACTTCGTCAAACCCGCTCAACGCAAGCGCAAGACCAAGAAGGAACAGGCTTTCAAAGATATGCTGCGCATCCGCCGCGAAAGCATCTAAATTTCAGCGAAATTTGGGCAAACTGCGGCGTTACTGTCTGCGTTCCCTTAATCACGCATACACGATGCGTTCATGTCGGGATACTCGCCAAAGCCTTGCAGTTTACTCCAACTTTCGCTGAAATTTATTTAAAATCCTTTCAGGATTTTAAATCGAACAAAACAAGTGTTGCGCGATCTGCGGTGTTATTGCCTACGTTCTCTTGATCACGCATGCACGATGCGTTTCACCCGTCGCATAAAGCTTTGGGTGACGAGCCCGGCCTCACTCTTCGCCTTGTCCTTCGCCCTGTCCTTCGTAGCCTTGGCGAAGTAGGAAGCTTTAGCGAAGGAGGAAGCTAAACAAACCTTGGCAGGGCGGGATGTTTTTGTATGCTAGGGCTCCTGATTTTTCTATGAGCTCAACTCTTATTGCATTTTTTGGTAGTGCTCAGCTTGCTCAAGGCTTTCTCTACCTAAGCGTGATGACTGCGCCTTGTTGGCTACTCATGCTTATCGTCCCCGGGCATCCCTGGGTACAGCGCCTTGTCTCGCCCTTTGGGCTCCCTCTAGTCCTTATAGGCGTTCAGCTCTACCTCTACTTCCTCTTTTTTACCATGCGCGTCCCCGTTGCCAGTGGGGTAGAGTACCACCAGGTCAAAGGCTTCTTTAGCCACCCCATCGCCTTCCTGTGCTTCTGGTGCCAACTACAGCTCCTCAACCTCTTTCTAGGCTCATTCATGTTCGAGCGGGCTACCCGCTATGGCTTACGCATCCCCGCAGAGCTTCTCTTGTGCTGGCTCACTGGCCCTATTTCTCTTATTCCCTTTAGTATCCGACTTGCTTTTATCAAAACCTTCCGCTAGGGTCCTAGGTCTATCAGTAATACATTCCTATGACACTTATCATCCCTTTCGATGGCTCTGCAACGCCTGGTACTCTTGAATCTAATATCCAAGACAACTCGCAACTCTTTAATGATTGGACTGTCGTCCAAGAGTCTGCTGAGGCTCCTACGCCTCTAACCGAAGCCCAGAGCAAAGCCCCCGCACCCTCTGAGCGATCCGTAGAAGGAATCCTTAAGCTCGCCCAGAAACGCAGTGAAGTGGGAGTAAAACTCTATAATCAAGGAGACTTAAAGGCTGCAACGCCAGAGCTGAAAAAAGCTCTAGAACTTTACCGCTTTGCTTATAAGGAAAGTCCGCATCCAAATCTTGCTAGAGTATGTAATAATCTTGGTATGGTCTATATTGGTCAAGATAAGCCTCTTGATGCCTTGTTGCTTTTGATTGAAGCCGAGCAGATTTGGGCTACTGTATATGCAGATAATCCCAACCATCCTAACCTAGGCCTGGTTTATTGTAATCTAGGGATTGCTCATGCTATCCAAGAGGAGTCTGAGGCTGCGTTAGCTAATTTTAGGCGTTCCCAAGAAATTTTGGAGTGTGCACACAAGGATGATCCTTTCCATCTGAATCTACTCACTATTTACCGAGAATATGCGAGGTTTCTTAAGAAGATAGATAAACCGGATCATGCCCAAGAATATTACCAAAAGGCACTAAAAGTGATGCAAGGCCCTTCAGCCTCTCCTCGGCCTCCAACATTCTCTTATGCAGAGTTGTTGAAGGAAGTAGGGGACCTTTACTGTGCCCAGAAAGACTATACCCAGGCTAAGTCTTTCTACGATCAGGCTTTGGCTATTGTAGAACCTAGGTATGAAAAAGGAGTTCCAAGTTTTGCTTTGATTAACCTTTATAGTGCCTTGTCCTCTCTTTGTGTAGAGCAAGACAAGCTACCGGAAGCTATTGTTTACCTCGAAAAAGAAATAGAGGTGAGGAGGGCACTCTCACATTTAGGCAAAATAAAAGTTAAATTTTCATCCCTTTATTATGAGCTCTCTGTAATGTATAATAAATCAGGTCAAATAGTTAAATCGATTGATGCAATCTATAAGGTCATTGAAGCTCTCGGTAAAGAATCAGGGCCTACAGATTTTGCTGCGTTGGCCAACGTCAATAATAACCTAGGAGCCTCCTTGGCTAATGTTATTACATCTGAAGACCCTAAAATGCTTTCAGCCCTCAAGGAACTGCGCCCAGACATTGTTAAGCAAGGTTTAAAGGCTGCACGTAAGCACATTGATAAGGCTGTAGTATTTATCCAAGCAGGAAGGTTAGAGCATAGCAAAAGAGAAGAAGAGCAGGCTCTTGTCGCTTCGGTGTACAGAAATATTTTTAATATTTATCATAAAATAGGCTTTGGTCATCTTAACCATAGTAACTATGGAAAGGCTGAATCTTCTTTGAAGATAGCACTGTCTTTTTGGAAAAAAGTAGGTTTTTCCTTATTGTCTGAAGGAGACCGAGCAGATGTACAGGGGATGCTTGCTCATGCTTACTTTGAGCAAAGGCAATACGCCAAAGCTCAACGCTACGCACAAAAAGCCTACACGTATTTTAGTTGCGTGAAGGGGGAATCTCATTCACTCACCCCTCTTGTAAAAAACCTTTTAAAAAAATCAGCAGCCGAAAATTATAAAAGAATCCAAGCATTATAAATAGTTATGACAATTACTAATCCTGTATCCTCATCTCCTTCATCTCCTTCTCCTGAGACATCCGCTGCTACTGTTCTCCATGGCCGTTCAACAACTCAAATTCAGACAGAACTGAGCATTGATCAAAGACTTACTCGTCTGCAGCAACGTTCTAGCAGCATGACTGACGTCACTCGCTTAGTAAAAGAAGGTTTACAGCATAAGAAGAAAAAAGAGCTCGCTCAAATGCGCGCCTGCTTTAGTTCAGCCGACAATCTGTTGTGCTCTTTACGCCCAGATGCTCAAGGCAAAGGCCTTAGTAAATTTCTTCAGAAGAATCTATCTGAGATCTCTTCTTTAGGTAACTAAGCCCTAGGTTTTTTCATGAGAATCTCTTCACCTCTCTTTGACGGAGGCCCTTGTGCCTCCACGAACTGTTTTTGCAAAAAACCATCAAAGAAAAAACCTTGGCTGAAGGGTGTAGGCCTGGATGTGTCAATGGCCTGTGCCCACCTCGATGTTGGACTCGATATGGCAGCTATGGGCCAGGATGCCACTTACTGGTTTGAGAAAGCTTTCAAGAAACTAGAAACTGCCTACAAGCAAGACCCCAAGAAAAACTATGAACCTTTGGTCCGAGCACATTTTAAGCTCGGGGATTTTTGCTTGAAGGAAAAAAGCTTTGACTTAGCCCAGCATGCCTTTGGGCGAGCACTCGAGGTTCTCAAGACTGTTCACTCAAAATATGAGCTAGTAGACGCTTTGTTGGCTAAAGCTTATAATAAGCGGGGGAATGCCTTCCTTGCGCAAGGTAAAGTCCAGACTGCATTAGTATGTTTCATAGAGTCAGCAGCTATCCGCAGGGAGCAAGACCAAAACCAAGTCCGTAACAGCTTAAAGCTAGCGGTTGTTTGTTGGAAAGTCACACGTGTTTACTACGATCTGGCTGACTATGAAAATATCATTCGTTATGCTAGCAAAACCTATGAAGCTTTTTGCGCAGTCTACAATAAGGACCACCGTCGCCCTCAAGCTGCCCAGAGAATGCTCAACGAAGCAATTGCACGAAGGAATGGTCGCCCATTTTCTATAACACGTACTATCAATCAAATTATACATTAATATATTATGCCACTTACAATAGCGGGACAATATTTAGCCCAAGCTCAAAACGTCTCTTCCGAGGATTCCGCACAAGAACCTCCGTTAAAAAGACAAAAGATTGTTTCTATAAAACCGGCAAGTACACCGACGCCTTTAGTTGAGTCTAAAGCAAAGGGCAAAGAGGAAGAAGACCCTATTGAAACGCTTCATGACCAAGGGCTCGAAGCACTCCATCGGGATGATATTCCAGCAGCTCAGTCCTATTTCGAGCAAGCCATTGCCCTCTTGGATGAAGCAGAGTACCCCGTACACGAAAATGCACGCGCTGGGGCTTATTCTAACCTTGGTAGTGTTTTAATTCTTCAAGGTAAGTTGACAGAGGCAAAAGACTATTTGGAAAAATCCTGTAATGCTTATAAGCTTCATACTCAGGACCCAGTAAACGTGAGTTATTTTAATAGTATTATGTTTAACCTTGGCTCTTGTTGTTTAGATCTAGGGCAATACCAGGAGGCAAAAATCTGGCTCGAAGCTGCCTATAGAAACCGCCTTGCTAGCCTTGGGAAAGATAACGAACACACAAAAATAGCCAAAACTTTACTGAATAGAGCTAAAGGCATTAGGTAATAAGTACAGCAAAAGATTGAACTTTAATCATATAACAAAAAATAATTATGGGACCCATAAACCGTACACACACTAACAATAACACATCTAATCTCTCTGAAGAGAGTGTCACTACTCAAGGCCAACGCTCTGGGGGAGCTTTATTATTCCTAAGGAAAGCTCAACAAACTGAAGAACGTTCTGGAGGCTCTTTATCCTATCTCAGGAAGGCCCAAGGAAGAAGCGCAGCTCCTTTATTTGGGAGAAATAAACCGGCACCTTCTCTATTTAACGTATTGAATGCACTCAACGAGGCAACAAAGACGGTGAAGGTGAAGAAGGACTAGGGGCTATTACCTAGTACAAGGCTCTAGGTTTTCTAGAAACACATTGCCCCGATTACGCTCAATCCAAAGATGAACAGTAACAGCGAGAGGGTCTTGGCTTCCTGACGGGTAATATTGAGGATCATAACGGCCTATAGTTAATCAGGTTTTTTATAAGATTGCTAGTCTAAACTTAAAACGCTTAATTGAAGCTTAAGTATGAACACCCTAGGTATTGATTACGGAGAAAAGCGCATCGGCCTGGCTTTCGCGGACGAGCTGGGCATCGCTATGCCTATACCTGCAGCCATCCAGCCTACCAAGGCAGCCCGGCTAGACTTCATTGCCGCTGTCATTACCGAGCGTAAGGTGGCTGCCTTAGTAGTGGGGTATCCCTATAACATGGATGGCTCTGTGGGGCCCAAGGCTAAAGAAGTGGATGCATTCATTGCTTTGCTTGAGGAGCGCTTTGGGTTGCCGGTGCACCGCATCGACGAGCGCCTCACTAGCGAGCATGCCTCTTCTCTAGGTTCTAAGAAAAAGCCTAAATCCACCAAAGCCCACCAAGCCGCTCGGAAAACGGGGGAGCTAGACTCCAAGGCAGCAGCCCTTATTCTTCAAGATTATTTAGATAAGTAAGGCCACCTTCAAGATCCTCAAACTCACCGTCGAGCTGGGCTTCGAAGCAGGCTGCTAAAATCTTCCCGAAGTTCGGGCCAGGCTTCATGCCGCGTTCAATGAGGTGCCGCCCCAGTACGATGGGTTGGGGTTCTTTATCCTTCAGTTCAAGAGCTTCGGCTTTCTCAAGGAGCCACTGTTCTTCTTTAAAGTCTCCCTTGGGGAAGGGGGGGCGTCCCCCTAGGTCCGCACTTACCACACGTAGCAAGCGATCAATCCGCTTTACTTTGTGGGCCAGGCGCCTAATCGCAGCATCGCCGGCTTGGTCTTTATAGAGCATGACTGGGCGCATATGCGTAAGGACTAGCGGCACGACTGATTCTATCAAGTCTTTGTGCTCAGTCATCCGTGCCAGAAAAGATCGGGTGGGGTGCTCCCCTACGACTTCATGTTTTGGGGAACGGATGCAGCCTTTTTCATCTATAAAGGAGGTCGCCGGTTTCCCTAAGTCATGACACAGAACCGCAAAGCCTACTACTAAATCCTCCCACTCGTCATGGATGCGCTCCTTGGCAAAAGCATCGAGGCAGTGGAGTGTATGGACCCATACATCGCCTTCAGGGTGCCACTCTGGGTTTTGTTCGCAGCCAATCAGGGCTTCGAGTTCTGGGTAGTACTTTACCCAGCCACAATCTTTAAGGAAGGTCATCCCTAGAGAGGGCTTTACACTTTTCAGGATTAGCTTCTTCCATTCCTCAAAAATTCGCTCTTTAGGAAGGTCTTCTGGCTCAATGGATTGGCAAAGGGCTAAAGTCTCTGGGGCAACACTAAGTTCAAAGCGCCCAACAAACTGCATGGCCCTTAAAACGCGCAAGGGGTCCTCAGCGAATTGGTCGCTCGTGTGCCGTAAGATACCTTTTTCTAGGTCTTCTTGCCCTTTATAAGGGTCAATAAGCTCTTGTGTGCATGGGTTCCAGCTGATCGCATTCACCGTGAAATCACGGCGTGCAGCAGCTTCTTCAAAGCTCATATTGGGATCCCCCTCAATCGCAAACCCTGTATGCCCGAGTCCTGTTTTTGATTCCCTGCGCGGGATGGACACATCAATCGGGTGCTTCTTGAGCTTTAATACCCCAAAGGCCTTTCCCACAATGTCTACGGCAAAGTCTTGTTTGAGGGCAGTCTCGAGTTTGTCTGGGCTAACCCCAAATACTTCAATGTCGATGTCCTTAGGCGTTTTCCCTAAGAGTGCGTCTCGCACACATCCTCCTACAAGGACGGCTCTGCCCCCAAGCGTTTCCACGCGCTGAGCAATTACCTTACAAGGGGCTTCAAGCTCAGCAGGTAAGGGAATAGAGAAAGATTCCCGCATTCTTTTTACCTATCCTAGGACTGGGGTGGTTTGCTCAGTCGGTGCGTTCTGAGGGAAGAGGGCTTCCTCAAGCATTAAGCACAAGATGTGGTAGACGGGTAGGTGAAGCTCTTGGATCTTAAATGTTTCTGTTTCTGGTACACAAATACAGATGTCGCACATGTCTTTAAGCTCTCCGCCAGTAGCACCGGTAAGGCCAATAGTATGCATCCCTTTAGCCTTAGCTACTTGTGTTGCCAGTAATACATTTTTGGAATTACCCGAAGTGCTGATAGAGAGTAGGGCATCTCCTGTCATCCCTAGGCCCCAAGTCAGCTGCGCGAAAATGTAATGCGGGTTGCAGTCATTTGCATAAGCGGTGTTGAGGGCGTTAAAGGTCGAAAGAGGAATGGTAGGTAAGGCTCCCTGCAGATTATCTGCAATTTCATGCCCCAGCTTATCACGCCATCCCTGGGAGAGGGGGCGCTTTTGTTTAAAGCCTTTAAGGAGTTCTCCTGAGATATGGTCTGCATCTGCAGCGCTGCCTCCGTTACCTGCGATAAGTAGCTTACCACCACGGGTATACACGCCCATAAGATAGTCAAAGCTCATCTGTATGGATTCCTCGCAGGGTGCTAAGATAGGGTAGCGGCGTATGCAGTCTTTTAGGAGTGTACTCATGGTAGTTATTTAATAAGGCTTAATTAAAAAGGGGCAACAAAAATGTTGCCCCTTTATTGATAATGTATAATTGAATTGATTATTCCTTATCAACACTGAGCTTTCCAGGGCCAATAAAGAGCAGTCCAAGGAAGACAATAGCCATTTCCAGAGGATAGGCCGTTGCGTTGAGGAAGTCTGCCCCAGTATTGCATAGGTAGTAAGCATTTACCGTAAACATGAAGACGAATAAAAGCGCTGTAGGGCGGAATAAAAATCCAAGAACCAGGAGGACTCCCCCTAGGGTCTCTAGTAGAGCCGCGCAAAAGCCCCAGAATAAAGGAGCAAACGTGATACCAAGAACAGCCATTTTTTGACCAATTTCAGTCAGCAGCGCGCTGCCACCTAAAAACTTAGGCACACCGTGCATAACCATCATAGCACCCAGCAGGATGCGTAGCAGCAAAAGCCCAAAGTTAGGCTTAGCAAAGAAGTTACAGAACATTTTCATAAGATAGGTTGGTTTTGAAAGCCTTAAGCTTTGTCCATTTGTCTTTGGAGCTCAGCAGTAGAATCAATAGCATCTTCAATCGTGTCACCAATTTCACCACTGAACGTCACAATCAAGCCCAACGTAAGCATTGAGATCAGGCCCACCAGGACGATGTATTCAACGAGGGCCTGTCCACGTTTTTTCGGGGTATTAAGCGCTTTCTTGAGCATGGAAAAATCGTAGTGAAACTTACTTAAAATGTCCAGCCTCTTAGGTCGTACCGTCAATTAAGTCTTTTGGCCTGCAAATGGGTTTACCTGAACTATATTGATCAGGGATAAAACTTGACAAAGGTGTCTCAATTTAGAGAGGATAGAGTTACTATGAGTTCCTCGTATAAGCACATCATCTGGGATTGGAACGGCACGCTTTTAAACGATGCCTGGCTGATTGTTGAAATTTTGAACCTCATGCTCGAGAAGCATGAGCTGCCTCCTATCACGGTCGAGCAGTACCGTCAGCAGTTTCGTTTCCCGGCTGAGGCTTTTTATAAAGACTTGGGCCTTAATATTGATGATATTGCCCAAGTTGCTGCCCTTCATAAGCTTTACAACCACCACTACGAAGGCCGCGTGACCGAGTGTAGCCTGCATGACGACACGCACGATGTGTTGAGTTTGGTGAATAAGGCCGGTTTGTCGCAGTGTGTCCTCTCAGCAGCGCCTCAAGGCACTCTCGAGAGTAACTTAGATACTTATAAGCTAACAGACTATTTTACTGAGATTAACGGTCAGGATAATAATTATGGTCGCGGCAAGCTTGAAACGGCCAAGACGCGGATCGAACGCTTAGAGCATCCTGCCCATGAAGCTGTCTTAATCGGGGACACCCATCACGATTATGAAGTCGCCGAGGCTATCGGGGCAGATTGTATCTTGGTCTCCCACGGCTATTACGAGCGCGAGCGCCTAGAACCTTTGGGTATCCCTGTAATGGACTCTCTAAAGGAGGCTATTGCTCATATATTGCCTGCGCATGAGCCGCAGCCCCAATAATCCCCGCGTGGTTTAGGAGTTTGGCTGGAACTACTTCCGTAGAGAGGTTTAATAGCGGCAAAAACTTTTCTGCTTTTTTAGCAACCCCTCCACCAAGGATGATCAGGTCTGGTTGCAGGTATGCCTCCATTAGGCTCAAGTATTCGTTGAGGCGGCTTGCCCAAGTTTCCCAGCTTAGGTCTTCTTCTTTGCGGTTTGCACTAGAGGCCCAGCTTTCTGCTTCTTTACCATTATTCAGGAGGATCCTTCCCATCTCTACATTTGGGTAAAGGTGCCCCGCTTTAAAAAGAGCAGTGCCTAGCCCTGTGCCCAAGGTAATCATGAGTACGGTGCCTTGGTTGTCTTTGCCTGCACCCCAGCGGACCTCAGCTAGGCCTGCGGCATCCGCATCATTTAAAACACAGGTTGGGCAGTTTGTCTTTTCCTTTAATTGCTGGCCTAAGTTCGTGCCGATCCAGTGCTTATCGAGATTGGCGGCAGTTTGGATTTTTTTATGAGCAATTACGCCTGGGAATCCACAACCAATAACCCCACTGTGTTGGAATTTTTTTACAATCTCTTCGAGGAGTGGGAGGATGGCTTCAGGGCTTGAAGGGGTGGGGGTTTCTAGGCGAAAGCGCTCTGTAGCTAATTCTCCAGAGAGTGTGTCCACAAGGGCGCCTTTTATTCCAGAGCCTCCAATATCGATGCCTAAAGCTTTCATGGATTTTTTACAACTATAACAGCGTAATAAAAAAACGACTTACAGACGAGACTAATCTATAATTTGTTATTTATTCTCCTGAATATCTTGACAAGTAAGGCCTAGTTTTGTTTAAACCATATAGCTATTTGATTTAATGGTTTTGTTGAATGCCCCTTAGTCCTACCTTAGGCTCGCAGATCATTTAACAAGCCCCCTTTTTTTAACCAAGCTTATGAAAACTCAAAAACTAAAACTACTCTTTACCCTCGCTGCCTTTATTGGTGGAACTGCTTCTGCTAGCGCCTTGGACTTCCTTGCGCCTATGGAAGGTCCTGATAACGGTATCAACCTTCACTTTACTCAAGATGCTTCTTATTTCTTCGATGCAGATCTTAGAGATGGTTCTATAGCTGATTTTGAGGACAATGATGAGTTCTCTATTTTCCGTGCAAAGTCTGCTCTTAATCACCGCAGTGAGCTTTTCCAAGGTACTTTTGATGTAGAGGGTTATTATGAGTTTTCTCGTTACAACTATAACGATAAGAACACTAGCCTAACTGCAAATGGCCGTAAGTTTGTAGACGACACTTTTGATGCCGGTCACCGCATCGGTATTGATGGTGCTTACCACCACCATATCGACCAGATTTGGGGATTGTATGCTCGTGGTATCCTCGAAGGCGCCGCGATGCAAGGAGCATCCCTACGTAACGCAGGTCGTTTCGCTGCTGAAGGAGGTATGACATTCGCACCTAACCCTAACTTTATGGTTTCTTTAGGGTTAATGTGGTTTAAGTTCCTTAATGACAATAACCGCCTTTACCCAACAGTTGGCTTCAGCTGGACTATCGATGACCGTTTCGATTTCGGAATGACTCACTCCCTAACAGACATTACTTTGTTTGGTCACCTCGATACATGGATGGACGGCAGACTTGTCTTTGACCTTTCAGTTGCCTACCAACTCCGTCAGTATCGTGTTTCTGACAGTGCAGTAGCTCCAGCAGGTCTTAACGGTGGTGATTTTGGTAAGGGTGCTATGTATCACCGTAGTTGGATCTGGACCTTGGGTGCTACTCACCAGTTTAACGAATGTTTCTTCATTCGTCCTTTTGTTCAGTTGTCTACACTCACCAAGCTTCGTTTCTACCTTGGAGGTAGAGAGCTTCTTTCTACCGGCCAGAACATTGCATTTGGTCTCGGTATGCAAGGAGGTATCCGCTGGTAATCAACCCTTATTTTAGTTTTTGAACAACGTCCTTTCTAGAAATTTTCTAGGAAGGACGTTTTCTTTTTAAGCCTAGTGAGGGCTTGTTACGAAAGCCCTTGACAAGGAACTCCTGCTCTTTTTTTGTTAAATCTTACCCTTTTTCAAAACAAACAACCCATGAAAAAAACTAGCCTAAAACTACTCTGTACCCTCGGTGCGTTTACTTTAGGAGCTGCTTCTGCCAGTGCTGTAGATATGCTCGCTCCACTCGAAGGCCCCATCGATGGCATTAACCTTGATTTCACTCAGGACGTCAGTCACATATTCGCTAATGACCTGAAAGACGTGAGCTTTACCTCAGGTTCGAATACTGAGGATGATATCGGTGTTACCCGTGCTAAAACGACCTTAACACACCGTTCTGAGCTTTACGCAGCAACTTTCGATGTTGAAGGCTATTACGAGTTTTCTCGCTACCAGTATGACGACAAGTCTACTGCGCTTCCTGCAGGTACGTCTGATAAACTTTTTGATAATGCACACCGTGTGGGCTTAGACCTTATTGGTCGTTATCACTTTGATGAGTGTTTTGGCGCTTATGCTCGCATGATCGGTGAGATGGCTGCAGTTAACGACGGGAGCATGGGCCAAGGAGGTCGTTTCATGGGTGAGATCGGGGCTTCCTTCTCTCCTATTCCTGACTTCAGTGCCTATATTGGTGTCCTTTGGACAACTTTCATCAGTGCTGACAGCCGTGTCCGTCCTGTAGCTGGGTTTTACTGGCGTCCTATTGATGCACTCGATATTGGCGTACGCCATTCCATGTCTGACATTACCGGACACGTTGCCTGGGATGTTTGGGTAGATGGCCTACTTGTGCTAGACTTCTCTGTTGGCTACAACTTGCGTCAATACCGTGCTAGTGATGATCTACGTAATTCCTTAGGTGCTCTTTATGACAAGCCTGCGCTTTACCATCAGTCCGTTCTTTGGACATTAGGCGCAACGCATAACTTTAGTGAGTCCTTCTTCTTACGTGGTTTTGTACTACTAACTACCTATGACAAGTACTGGATTGTTAACGGTGATAAAGGCCGTGGTAGCTTCAAGAGCAAGACATCCTTCGGTCTCGGTGTTCAAGGAGGAATCCGCCTCTAGGTTCGCTTAAACCATTCCTTTTCAATAAAAAGCCCTGGCTGATTAATTCAGCCGGGGCTTTTTTACTTGCTAACAGGCTCTAGAGTAGTTTCCCTTTCAATCTCGTCTTTTTTCGATAATTTCTATTCAAAAACAAAGACTAATAATATGGGTACGACCGATCTAATTATTGTTCTAGGGTATTTCCTCTTAACGCTCGCTGTAGGCATTTGGTACAGTCGTGGCGTTATCAGTATGCGTGATTTCTCGATTGGGGATTATAAATTTGGTAATTCTGCCATTTTGGCTAGTTTGATTGCCTCTCTAGTGGGTGCGCAAGAAGTGATAGGCATAGCTGAGAGGACCTTCGATGTTGGTTTGATTTTTGTTCTGGTATGGATGGGTAATTCTGTAAGCGGGTGTATCGTTGCTAAATATGTAGCACCTCGAATGGAAGCCTTTAAGGGAATGATTTCAGTGGGGGATATTATGCACAGCTTTTATGGTAAGCCAGGTAGGGTTATTACTGGGTGTGCTTCTGTATTGCTTTCTGTTGGCTATATCGGGGCTCAGGTAGCTTCCATTGGTTATCTTTGTGATCATTTCTTAAACATTTCTTATTTATACGGCATTATTCTTGGGGCAAGCACTATGGTTGTTTACGCTTCTTTAGGAGGAATCCGCGCCGTTACAGCTACGGACATCATACAGTTCTTAGTCTTAATTATTGCCATTCCTATTGTTTGTAACCTAGGTCTGTGTGAGGTTGGTGGCTTTTGGGGGCTTGCGGAGGCGGTTCCTTCCACTCACTTCACTTTGCCGAGCGATCCTGATGTACTGTGGGGGCATCTATCTATTTTATTTATAGTGCTCATTCCTTTTTTGGATCCTGTGATTACTCAGCGCTTGCTCATGGCTGGGAGTGAGGCCCGCATCAAGAAGACTATGTATGCTACAGCAGCTATTTATGCTCCTTTTGCATTGATGATTGGTCTTATAGGCCTAATTGCACTTGCTTTGGATCCAGCGGTAGAGCCTTCATCCGCATTTTCTTTTGTTGTAAATACAGTCCTTCCGGAAGGTTTAAAAGGCCTAACTATTGCGGGTATGTTTGCTATCATCATGTCTACGGCAGACTCTTACCTAAATGCAGCAAGTGTTACTTTTGCCCATGATGTTCTTAAGCCTATTCGCGGTAAGGCCCTTTCGGATAAGGCAGAGCTACGTATTGCCCGTTTAACAAGCTTATTCTTGGGTGCTTTTGCTATTATTGCAGCTATTTCTTTTTCCAGTATCATTGACATTATCCTTAATTTCTTAAGCTTCTGGGGGCCTGTTATTGTGGTTCCTTTATTTGCAGGAATCTTTGGGTTACGTGCGAGTATTCGTACCTTTTTGATCAGTGCTATTTCAGGTTTTTCTATTTTCCTAGCTTGGACCTTCTTTGTGGGTGAGTTTGCAGGATTAGACAGTTTGATCCCTAGTATGCTTGTTAGTGCTATTGCCTTCTTTGCGGCTTATGCCTTAGAGGACAAGCCGTCTGAGGCGGATAAAGCTCCTGCTTCTGGAGTAGCTCCATCTGCCCGTTTTTCTAATTCAAAAATCAAGGCCTTCTTGCCAAGTTTCTCCAGGTTCTGTGAGTTTTCTCAAAAACGTGTTAAGGCCTATGGAGCTCAGTGTGTCACTTTTGGTGTTTGTGCTTTATTGATGTACCTGTTCCCTTTCTTTATGTGGTCCCCTGAAGGATCAATTGATAGTGTTACGGTTATCTTACGTATTGTGGCTGCTGTATTAGCGAGTGGGTTGATTTTTAGTGAGTTTTGGGCAGGCAGAGAGAAGGCTTTAGCGTTCTATTGGCATTTCACTCTAATGTATTGTTTGCCATTCCTGACTACCTACATGCTTTTCAAGTATGGAGCTTCATTATTTTGGATGATGAATATGTCTCTTGTGCTTTTATTCCTAGCAGTTCTGGTAGATTGGTTAAGCTTTGTGATCCTCTTGCCTTTAGGCGTTCTTTTAGGGGCAAGTTTTTACGTCTTTCTTTATGGGGTCCCTTCTATTAGCTTAAGCGCCAGCGAGATCTTCTTGTTTGCTTATATGTGCTTTTTCTCAACCTTAATTGGTTTAGTTTTTTCTCGGAATAAAGAGCTCCAAGAGACTCTCGAGCGTGAGCATGCCTTAGCCCTAAAAAGAAAAGCCGAGCAGATGTCCCATGATATTCGTTCTCCAGCCACTGCGTTAAGGATGTTCTGCAAGAATGTTCCTGGCCTAAGCAAGCAAGAGCGTGAGGTGATTACCTCAGCCACAGATGAGATTAACAAGATTTCCAACAGCCTACTTCAGCAAGCTTCCAAAGAGCTAGATGAGGAGTTTACTCCTGTGCAAGGGTAGTCCTCTTTGAAGCAGTTTTTCGCGAGAGGGCCTTTAAAGCGCCTCTTGGATCTGCTTTTCAAGCTTTTCAATGTCTACAGAGAACAGGCGGATACCTTCAGCAAGCTTCTCGGTACCCATCGCATCTTCGTTTAGCATCCAACGGAAGGTTTTCTCATCCATGTCTACCTTCTCAACAGCGGATGCTTTAGCAGCTTCCGGGGTGAGTTTGCATTCCACTGGGCTTTGTGTGCTATGGAGCTCCTCAAGCAAAGCGGGGCTGATAGTCAATAGGTCCGAGCCTGCAAGCTCTAAGATCTGCCCCGTATTGCGGAAGCTCGCTCCCATGATCTCTGTTTCATGGCCAAATTTCTTGTAGTAGTTATAGATCCCTTGTACGGACTGTACTCCTGGGTCCTCAGCGCCTTTGTATTCTTTTCCGGTGCTTTTCACGTACCAGTCATAAATCCGGCCCACAAAAGGAGAGATAAGCTTCACGCCTGCCTGCGCACAAGCAATAGCTTGGGCCTGCGAAAAGAGTAGGGTAAGGTTACAATTAATCCCCTCTTTCTGGAGTTGCTCGGCCGCACAAATCCCTTCCCAGGTTGAAGCAATCTTAATCAGGATGCGCTCACGGCTAATCCCTTCTTGCTCGAACAAGGCGATAATCTCGCGTGCTTTCTGGGCAGTTGCTTCAGTGTCAAAGGACAATCGTGCATCCACCTCCGTAGACACACGCCCCGGAATAATGTTCAGGATTTCCTTACCAAAAAGCACCAAGAGCTGGTCTATAATACTATTCAAAAGCGCTTGTCCACTTTGCCCAGTTGCTTTTCCTCTAGAGATAGCTTGCTCAAAGAGCCCTTGGTAGGCTTCCATTTGAACAGCTTTGTAGATGAGGCTAGGGTTTGTCGTAGCATCTTGGGGCTTAAATTTTTCTATCGATTTAAAATCTCCAGTGTCTGCAACAACGGTTGTAAAGGTCTTGAGTTGGTCAAGTTGGCTAAGGTCAGTTTTAGTAGGCATGGTTAGGTAATCTTGTAAAGAGGCTCGTAAGAGGTCGTTGTTGACTTAATTCACCAACAAAACCTTTATGAAAGGTAAAATTCTATTTATAAAGAAAAACAGAGTCGAGCATGTTATTTAACTGGATACGAAACCGTTTTCATTTAGCTTTGGATACTCCAGCTCAGCGCGGGCGCTATGGGGAGCAACAGGCTGCGCGGTTTCTGCGCAAGGAGCACGGTCTCAAAATCATTGCGCGCAACTGGCGTGCCGGCAAAGATGAGATCGACCTGGTCTGCCGTGATGGAGAGGTTCTTGTTTTTGTTGAGGTTCGCACGCGCAAGGAGGATTCTTTGGTACCCGGGTATCACTCCGTAGGGGGCAAGAAGAAGCAAGCCCTCCAGCGCGCCTGTAAAGCCTACCTGAAGGCCCTCCATAAGCCCATAAAGCACTTCCGTTTTGACGTGGTGGAAGTAAGGCTTTGCAAAACAGAAAAATTTCATCTAAACTATTACTCTAATGTGAGCTTATTCAAGAGCAAGCATACGCCCATTTCATCCCACTCATGACCGCATCTTCTCCACCCGAACAACCACCAACAACCGAGTCTCATCCTTTCTTGCAAGGCTTAAGCAAACACCGGGGTGCTCCACCCACCATCATCGTGATCTTCGGTGCCTCAGGGGACCTTACCGCACGTAAATTGCTCCCCGCAATTTATAACCTAGAGGTCGACAACCTCCTCCCTCCGGACTTTTTCTTAATTGGCTTTGGCCGCAAGCCTTTGTCGGATGATGATTTCCGTTCTTTCGCTCAAGAGAATGTCGCCCAACATTCCCGCCGCGATCTTGAAGACCCGATCTGGGAGCGCTTAGGCTCGCGCATCATGTACCACTCAGGCAACTACGATGACCTCGAGGCTTACAAAGCCTTTGCCGAGCGTGTAGATAAAATGGAAGACGAGGTGGGTCGCCAATTCCAACTTCTCTTTTACGTTTCTACGCCTCCTACGGTTTTTCAACCCATCTTAGAGAACTTAGGCCACAGTGGCTTGTCCCGGCGCCATCACGGCTCAGCGCTTATGTCTAAGGTCGTTCTCGAAAAACCTTTCGGTCGTGATCTCGACAGCGCCCGAGAGCTTAACGGTATCCTTTGCGATCAGTTTGATGAATCTCAGGTGTATCGGATTGACCATTACCTCGGTAAAGAAACCGTGCAAGACCTCTTGGTTCAGCGCTTCGCTAATTCTATTTTCGAGCCTATCTGGAACTACCATTACGTAGACCACATTCAAATCACAGTGGCAGAAGCCCTCGGAGTAGGGTCCCGTGCGGGCTACTACAACCAAAGCGGGGCCTTGCGTGATATGATCCAGAACCACACTATGCAGCTACTCAGCTTAATCGCGATGGAGCCCCCTGTATCGAATGACCCAGAGGATATCCGTAACGAAAAAGTAAAGCTCCTCAAAGCAATCCAACCTGTACGGCTAGATGAAGAGCAAAACGACGTCGTGCGCGCTCAGTATACCGAGGGGCTTATCGGCGGGGAAAAGGTCCCAGGCTTCTTGCAAGAGCAAGACATCCCCCAAGACTCTTCAACCGAAACATACGCAGCTATCCGCTTGTCGATTGATAATTGGCGTTGGAACGGTGTGCCTTTTTACTTACGCTCCGGAAAACGCATGGCCCGCCGTGTAACGGAAATTGCGGTGCAGTTTAAAAACCCTCCCGGGAATTTGTTTAGCGATTCTGACAAGTTCCACCTTGCAGGTAATAGCTTCGTGATGCAGATCCAGCCGGATGAGGGCGCAACGCTCTTGCTCAATTCTAAGATCCCTGGTTTGGAAAACCGCATCCAGCCCGTCAAAATGCACTTCCGCTACGCAACAACCTATGGCTCTAATACGCCCGAGGCTTACGAGCGTTTGATCCTCGATGCAATGATTGGGGACAGTACTCTCTTTATCCGTGGGGATGAGGCCGAGGCTTCCTGGAAACTCTACACCCCTATCCTCGACCACTGGCAAGCCTCAGGCAACAAAGGCGTAGAGACTTATGCTGCTGGCTCTTGGGGGCCCACAGCTGCCGACAAACTCCTGTGGGGGAGTAAGCAAGAGTGGCGCAAAATTGGTCCTTAGTAAGTCCGCAACGATATGAGTACTCAAACCCGCTCTTTACTCGACATCCTTCCTGGCATCGTCATGCCTGTGTCCGAGGTTACCGAAAAACTCGCTTGGATGTGGGCGCCTGAAGTAGTCGAAGGCCAAGATACACCTGCAGAGTACCGTGCCTCGCAGATGAACCTGATTCTCCACTTGGGCCTAAAGACAACCGAACAAGACGCACTCGATCAATTCCACACCGCTGTAGACTTTGCTCAAAAAACACCCTGTCGTATCATTGTCTTATGTCCGGACTCCTCCTCTTGTAACGATTGCCCGCTAGAGGGTAAGCTTTTCTCTCAGTGCTACATCGGGCCCAAGCAGCGCGAATCTTGTTATTGCGAAGCCCTCATTTTAGGCTACCCACCCAGCCAAGCTAATTTCCTAGAAAACCAAGTATCCGTTTGGCTCGAGGCTGACTTACCCACCTACTACTGGATTCACCGCCTCGACCCCAAACGCGTTGCCGAGCAATACCTAAGCTTTACCCAGTTTTGCCGCCGCGTTGTGTACGACTCTTCAGTCGATCCTGGCTACGCAGACTTACCCTGGCCCGAGGCCAACAAAGTGCGCGACATTGCCTTCTCCCGCCTATTCACGGTCCGCCAACCCATGGGCCAATTCCTAAGCTCTTACGAGCCTCAAGCCCTTGTCGAAGGCCTCGAAAAAGTCACCATCACCCACGCTCCTGGCAAAGCAGGCGATGCCCAACAACTCCTCAACTGGATGCGCAGCAGCCTCGAAGCCTGCGCCCAACAAAGTAAACACCCCTGTACCGCAAAAGTCTCCCTCCACGAAGACCCCCAAGCCTGCCTCGTCGACATCCACTGGTCTTACTCCAACGAAAAACACTTTGACTGGACCTATTCCGGCGACAACTGCCACCCCCAACTCAGCGCCAACTTCGGCCGCGGTGAAGTCAACTACCCCCTCCAAATCCGCAAGCTCACCACCGCCGAAGTAATATCCGAAGCCTTATTCTTTTGAGAGCTCGGGTTTTAAAATGCAAGAAGGGAGGTCACTATTTTTAAGGGTGTACACGCGCTGAAATAACTCTTAAATAGGATAAAAACAACCATCCACCACATCATGATCAAAACCACTTTAGCCACGCCTTACGGTGAGCTCCGTGTCCTCTCCCTCGAAAGTATCTTCCAGCAAACGATCGGCTTCATGCACGAGGCTATGGTCCAGAAAGAGGGCGACCCTATTTCCGTAGGCCTCACCGGCGGGAGCACCCCGAAGGCTTTTTACCAATGGGCGGCTGAGGGTTCCGCACTATCCCCAGCGATGCTCGAGCGCATCTACTGGTTCACGAGTGACGAGCGCATGGTCCCCCTGGCTAGTGACGAGAGTAACTTCGGCACAGCGCAACGCTTGCTTTTCGATCCTCTCAAGGCCCCGAATCACCACCTGTTCCCCTGGCCGACCGAAGGCAACTCCGCAGAAGCAGCCCAGGCCTTTAACGAAACCTGGAACGAGCGCTTTAGCCCAAGCACCTGTTTTGATGTTTGCTTTTTGGGCATGGGTGACGATTGTCATACCGCCTCCTTATTTCCACAAAGCCCTTTGATCGGCGCTGATGTCGACACTAATTTCGCCACGGTAGAGGTCCCTAGCAAGGGCCCCCGCCTAACCATCACCGAGGCTGGCCTAAGCCGCTGTGCCCAGATTGTGATTACCGTCACCGGCAAGGGCAAGGCAGCGGCTCTGAAAACAGTACTCGAGGGTAAGTTCGACCCCAAGAACGCTCCCTCGCAAGTGCTCAAGGCCTTCGCTGAAAAAGTAGTCTGGTTAGTGGACGAGGCTGCAAGCAGTGAACTCTCTTTAGGGTAAACACGCTTTTACCATGAGTCCTCTTAATCAAGAACTGCATCCTCCGCCACTGGTTCCCTATTCAGATTCTACCTCTGGTTCAGATACCGAGTCTTCTGTAGGTCTGGGAGGACATTTAGCTCCCCTTATCCAGCGTAGGGTAACGTGGGCGCCCTTCCCAAATAGGGACACGCTTCCTCACTTTACACTAGGTGTGCACCGCACTTCGGTACTTACGGTCCCGCCCCCAAGTATCCCTTCAGGCCTAATCCCCCAAGAGTTTAGTGATGAAGAGGGTGTTTATGATAATGAGCAAGAGGGGTTCACAGACCCTGATCCTAATAGGATGAGTGATCAAAGCTCAGTGGTGCTGGACGAGAAGGAAGCGCCTGATTACGATGAGGAGGGCTGGAGTGATCTTGAGGATAATCATGTGCCCCCGGCTCATGTCTTTAATTCAGAAGACCCTATAGGGCGTTAGTGTATTTTGCTTCTTATGGAAGCCTTTAGTTATCAGCTGCTTACAGTATCAGTAAGGTGATTGCTTGATTTTGCGAGAAAAAATCCTAATATCCTGTAAAAAATCTATCTAATATTATGGCACCTCCTCCTCGTCCTGCAGATTTAAACACTAGAGATCCTCTTGCTAACGCGGTCGTACGCATCATCGATGACTCTGATGATGAACAGGGCACTATGAGTAATTCAGCGGGAAATGACCGTACAGTTGCACAGGACCTTGAAGCCTCCGCAGAAGCAGTTCTTCAGTCTTGGGAGCATTATTTCCGCTTGCGTAATCAAGATTCAGAAGAGGATTCTGCATCTCAGGTCTCTCTACAGAGTACAGCTGCCACCAGAGGTTCTGAGGGCGAGCAGGTGCTTACATCAGATTCTGAAGGCAATGGGCCTACTGCCACACAAGGCCTTGGCGCAGCCATGATGGCATATGCTGACTCTTTAGAGGCTTATTCTGACTTACGTGATATGGGTGAAGATATGGCCTCACTTCAGGCAGTTCTTATAGATCAGGGGCAACAGTTTTTAGACATATTTGCTGCAAATCGCTCTGGCAATGGCGATGCTCCTACGTCAGCTTCTGAGGGAAGTGACTCTACGCCTGAATTGCCGCGGCGCGCGGGGCGGTCTATTCCAGCGCCTCCGCCAACGCCAGCGCTACGGACATCTTCTCCGGCTATACCCATTACTGGCCGTAATGTTCGAGAGTCTTTGCATAGGCGGGTTTTGAGCCGTAGTGCCCCTGCACGTATTCCTACGCCAAGCTCAGGCTATGACTCTTACCATAGTCCTGCTCGTGGTTATTCCTCTGGAGCAGGCCGGGACTATCCTTCATTTCCTCCTATTGATTTGCGGGGTTCTACGGAGCTAGAAGAGCAACAAGACCCTGAGGAGCGCAGAGCGCGCGAGATCGTAGGCCGCTAGGAGGTATTCTTTAGTTTATTAAATAGCTGTAAATCAGTTAATTAAGGTATTTAATATTAAAAATTCTATTTTTTAATTAATATTTCAATATTGTTGTTGACTTGGGTTTATCAATTCCTTTTCTTTATTAATACACAACACATAAGGAGGATAGGGAAATGTTATTTCACCCGCTTAATCAAAAATTAATACAACATACAGACGACTTCTGGAGTAAAGGGTCATTACGAGAAGAGCAAAGACTGAAGAGGCATTTGCGTCAGGGTAGTAATAGACTCTCAGATATGACCAGGCTCTTAATTACTCGGCAAGCCCAGTGGAGGGGCTTCATGCCTGAGAATGAGTTTGAAAGACGCAGTCGTTCTTTTTCTGAACTTTTGAAAGAGGTCGTGATGGAGCCTGCGCGCGCGCGTGCATTGCCGATACGGCCCTCACAGGTAGTCACTACACACAAGCAGGTGGTTCATCAATACATAGCCCCCCTCACAGAAGAGAGTAGTCAGGATTTTTTAAACTTACTTTATAATGCATCTCGGGCCTCTCATGAGTTCCCTAGAAAATGGGGTAAGTTGTATGAGGTTAAGCATTGTATCGATAAAGAGTGCTTTCCTGATCGTTTGCAACTTTTAGACCTAGCCCTAAAAGATATTGGTAAATCTGGGGCAGAAGGCCTAGCACTAGAAGGTTTGCTCAACCGCCTGGAGGCAGGAGAGCGGATTATGCATAATGAATGGGCACAAGCTTGCCCTCATTTAGAGCGTCTTGCTTCTTATTATTATGACTACACTGCCTTGGTCAGTATGCAGTTTGTGCTCAAAGAGGTTGTTGACTCAAATCTCGACCTCGCAAGGCCTGTTGATCGATTAGCAATGGTGCGCTCACTGCATTATGTGGGTGAGATTTACCGAGAAATTTCGGATGCTACTATAGGCTTAATGACGGCACAAGCGATGCCTTGGCGTATGCGAGACGGCAAAAAATGGAGTTTGTATTCTCTAAGAAATAAACTTTCCCACCTAACCCGCGCGCGGCTAGATAAGCTTGTGGGCTCAGTTGCCCCGGGGGCTAGTAATGACCAGGTAAAACTTTTTGAGGAAGTATTTAAAGACCTTAGTTTCTTAAAAAAATTATTAAATGAAATTGAGCAGTCTTATTTTTTCCCTGCGCACGGACAGTCGTGGGGAGACTTCTGGGGTAGCTTAAAGGCCTTGGATGCAGACCTACAGCTTGCTGAGCCTCAAGATGGTGATTACCCAGGCCTTAAGGCGTTGCACGATCACCTAACTTACACAGGCGCTGCTGCACCCACCGAAGATATCACCGAGACTTTACTAGATGCTTTCTTGCCTCTAACAGATAAACAAAAAGCAGCAGAAGCATTGCTTAAAAAGAGAGCGTCTAAGTTATGGAAGGCTATTGGAGGGGAAATACAAGGAGACGATAAAAAGGCTCAGGCCTTAAAGATTCAATCTATACTGAATAATAAACTTAAAGATGTTTTGTTCATCCTAGGGAAAAGCAGTGTAGAGCTTGAGGTTTGTGAAGAAATCTATACTGAAGAAAAATTGGATAGGCGGCAAAGGCAGCTTCTCCGCCAGGCCGTCCGTTATGCAAAGCCGGAAGATAAGCTACAGGCAAGGGCTGATCTCAAAGCGCTAAACAAAGCATTTCTAGAGGTGCGCGGGCGCTTAGTCAGGACTGTAGCACTCGGGAAACCTCTTTATAAAACGATTCAGGCACATAAAGTTGCTAAAGAAAAATTGATGCGGGCTTACAGAGTGCATCAATATAAACCCAAGGCTGGAAAAGGAAATATCACCGCACAGTTTGCCGAATATGTGGATATGCTTAGGGATGTTTTTGGGCAAGAGGCGCTTGTTGCGTATAACAAAAATAAAGATGCAAATGCTTTAAATTGTTATAACTGGGAAGGGGAACCTACAGAGCTAGAAAAACTGTTCTACCGCGCGAATAAGATTTCCTGGACCACACTTGCAGACAAAAAGGCACACCAGAAAGCTAAGACACAAGACTTTATAAGTCTTGTAGACCGTTTGGGAGAGCTCCTAGGTCTTGAGGATGCAACCTTTGATGCTGAGCTTAATAACAAAGAGGTATATACAGATGATGCACGTACGCCTATCGGACGTAAGGAGATTGAAAACACCTTGCTGCAAGATGCTCGAGGGATATTCACACCTGTCCTTACTATTGAGCGCGCAGAAGCACTCTTTGCACAAGATTCTTTGTCTTCCTACGCAGCCGAATATTTGATGGGGGCTATCTACGAGCTCTTTAAAGAAATCAATGATTACCCACAGACGCTTGGCCTAGAGGCTACGGATCACGTTCGTAATTTCTATAACCACCCGGATCCTTTCCATCAGGACATTCTTGTGTCTGGGGAGCTTACCCAGGGTGAAGAGCCATGGGTCCAAGAAAATGCAGGTAAGACAAAAGAAATGCTGGCCAAAGAGGTGGGGCGTTTGCTCGTGAATGTTCGGTACGTTTTAGCAAACCGCTAAACCTTATTGATATTGGTTGAGTTTTAAGGGTTCATAAGGCTTTAAAAGTCCATGCTCGACAAAGCTTGAATGTTTCTTAAACTAAACATTCATTATGGACCCTGCTACCTCTACTCCTATTCGATACGTTTCATCTACCCACACGAGCCGGCATTTTAAAATTCAAATTTGCCCGAGCAAAGGTCCTGGTGCAGCTGACGATCTTATAAGTCGAGCGATGCAGAATGACACGGTTAAGGCTAAAGCAAACTTTTATAATACACGCTACTGGGCCAGGGCTTTGTATAGAAGAGGTGAAGAGGCTCACGCACTTAGTTCAGCTCAATATTATTTTTTAAATTTATATGGAAATCTTCCTGACTCTATAGAGCTTTTTATTGTTTTTGCTGCCAGTGTCTTTATGGAGTCAAGTAGCCAGCCTAAGAATGTTCGGGATGTTAATGTATGGCTAAAAGTTCTACGCTTAGGTTATTTTGATTTTGCTTTTAAGGCCTTGTCCCCTTGGGTGAATCTTGCCTTTCAAGAAAAGGATCCAAGGTTTCTTCAGAACGCACTTGCAATGCTTGGGCGAGTGCTTGCCAGTTTTTTGGCTGTGGCTGAAAAGACAAGTGAGCTTACCGAAAAAGCTCGGATAGTAACTGCAGTTAAGCCTTGGGTCATTCAATTTCAGGAAAAAGGAGATGGAGCCCAGACAAAAAAAGTCATAGATCGTTTTAATAAAATCTATGATAAGGATAAGAGGCACCCAGCTGAGATAGACTCTGATGATGAGTCAGATGAAGACTGGATCGATGACAGCAAGGAAATTAAGGAATCTGAGGCTTTCGACTCTCTGACTACATCGCTCGGTAGTTGGGCCCCTATGGATTCCTAACAGC
Organism: Opitutia bacterium UBA3534; assembly: GCA_002376875.1. GTDB lineage: Bacteria > Verrucomicrobiota > Verrucomicrobiia > Opitutales > UBA3534 > UBA3534. The sequence continues at coordinate 58,361 of DFOT01000006.1, forward strand.
TTAAGCGTGATTACGGCTGCGGCGTTTCCTCAGGCTTATTCTCTTCTTCTTTAGGTTGCTCGTCTTCGGTCGGGGCAATGAATAGCGTGATCGTGGCTTCCTTACATCCGGTGATTTCTTGCGCACGCTTGAGCGCATAGCGCGTAGCCTTATTAGGGTTACGGGGGATGTGCGGGAAGAAGTTCTCTTCACCCAGTACTGCCATTTGCCCTGAGTCGCGTAAGATGCGTTCGGCCTCGGGGAGGGCGCCACTAATGATAATATCACGGTCTTGCTCCCGGGCAAAGCGCACTAGGTCTGTAATGGCCATGGCTGAGCTTGCATCAAGGTGGTGCACATTGCGCATCCGCAAAATAATGACTTTCAGGTTAGGGTCTGCACAAATCAAGCGAGTCTGATCGAGGAAGATCTCCGTAGAGCCAAAAAACAAATTCCCCTCTACGTGGACGATCGAGATTTCTGGAATCGCATCGACATGCCCCTTTGGCTTCTCACGCAGTTGCCCTTCTTGATCGAAGGCATATTCAATAAGGTGAGGGGTACTAGCCTTCCTGAGAAATAGAGCGATCGATAAACCGACCCCAAGGTAAATAGCAGTCTCGAGTTGGAATAAAAGGCCCGAGATGAAAGTCAGCGCGAAGACCAAAGCATCCGCATGGGTGGACTTGAGCATGATCTTAATTTGGTCCCACTGAATGAGGCTAGCCCCTACAATCACAATGAGGGTAGCCAGGGATGCTAGGGGGACATAGCCCAAGAAAGGCCCTAAGGCAAAGAGGCCGATGATCATCAATACGCCACTGAGCATACTCGAGAGAGGGGTACGCGCACCGCTGTTAAAATTCAGCATCGAACGGGTGAGGGAGCCAGACACCGCCATACCTGAGCCTAAGGAACTCATCGTGTTAGCAATCCCGAGGCTGAACATGTGCTGGTTGAGGTTGATGCGGTCCCCAGAGCGTGCCGCTAAAGTTTTCGCGATCGAGGCGCTCTCAAGCATAATCAATACACACAATGCTAAGGCGGGTTGTCCGAGTTGCCCGATGAGTGCAAAGTCTAAAGCGCCTACACCCCAGTCCCACTTTTCGAAAGAGGCATTTGCAAGGAATTCTGTCTCGAAGCCAAAGTGTAAGAAGCCTTGTGCGACAAGCCCCATCGTCATAAGGGTTAGGGCGATCGTAGGGATATGCCGCAAGCTACGCTTCAGGAGGCAATAGACCACTAAGGTCGTTGCACTGAGGGCCACCGTGGGCCATTGCGTATGCCCAATAAAGGCAATGCAACGGTGGAGGATTTCAAACAAGGTAGCTTCTCGCGGGATGTGGTAGCCTAATAAATGAGGCACCTGGTTTACCAAAATAAGGCAAGCCGCCGCAGTGATATAGCCGGTGACAACACTGCGTGAGACAAAACGCACGATGGAGGCAACCCGGAATAAAGACGCAACCGTCATGAATACCCCCACTAATAGAAGAAGCACAGGTAAAGCGATCATAGATTCCTCTTTACCTAGGTTGAGCCCCAGGAAGAAGCTGAGGGTCAATATAGCAGTCGCGTTCGTAGGGCCAAGCATCACAAAGCGTGAGCTAGCAAATAAAGGCCCGATGATTGAGGCAATGGCTGAACAGCAAATTCCGTATTGAATCGGCAGCCCTGCGATCATCGCGTAGGCCATGGCCTGTGGGAAATCCAACAGGGCTACATTGAGTCCTGCTTTAGCATCGGCCTTCGCTTTTTGCTTGTCATAATCCTTAAGGGTGTGCCTTAAGGGGAAAAGGTCTATGCTGCTATTCTCGCTGAGCCAGTTGGTGGCTTTTGTAAAGAGAGGGAACGTTGATGCAATCCTAGACACAGTGCCTATTATACACGCAAAAGGGACAGTGGCTACAATTATTAATTCACAATCTTAAAAAAGATGCGCTTACCGGCTTGGATTACATAAGGATCGCCCGTGGGCGGGGTCAGCGTGCTATTGTCTGCCTTTTCCCCGTTGAGCTTAACGGCGCCTTGCTCGATGAGGCGTTTGACTTCTTTTTTGCTCGGGAATAGTTCGGTAGCCCCCATGAGCTGGATTAAAGAGGCCTCATTCTCAGGGGATAAGTCCTTAAAGCTAAAGCTAGGCATCTCGTCTGGGAGGTCCTTCTGGGAGAATACCTGCTCGAACTGCTGGAGTTCGTGCTCGGCATCCTTTTGAGAATGGAGCTTCGCTACGAGGGCCAGGGCCAGTTGCTTTTTAGCATCCATCGGGTGTCCTGCCTTGAGGGTCTTAAGCTCATCCTCGGTTTTTAGGAGGAGGAGTTGGTAATAATCCCACATTAGCTCATCACTGATGGACATGATCTTCCCGAACATGTCCTTAGGGGTGTCGTTAAAAGCGATGTAATTATCATAGCTTTTAGACATCTTCCGGCTACCATCGAGCCCTATTAATAAAGGCAGGGTCACGAGGGTTTGTTCGGGCTGGCCGGCTTCTTTTTGCAAGGCCCGGCCTACGAGTAGGTTAAAGAGTTGATCGCACCCACCCAGTTCGACATCCGCCTTAAGCTCCACAGAGTCATGCCCCTGGAGGAGTGGGTAGAGGAACTCGACGATGGAAATAGGGGATTGGTCTTTGTAGCGCTTTGAAAAATCATCCCGCTCAAGCATGCGCGCTACGGTCATTTTGCGGGAGAGGTTCAATAAATCAGCCCCGGACATCGCACCCAGCCATTCGCTATTAGAGCGTACGGTGGTTTTGCTTTTGTCTAAAATTTTGAAGGCTTGGTCTAGGTAGGTTTGAGCGTTGGCTTTAACCTCTTCGGCGGAGAGAGGAGGGCGGGTGGCATCGCGCCCGGAAGGGTCCCCGATGGTGGCGGTATAGTCTCCAATCAGGAGGATGGCTTCGTGGCCTAAGTCTTGGAACTGGCGCAATTTATTGAAAATGACCATGTGCCCAAAGGTGAGGTCTGGGCGGGTAGGGTCCACGCCAAACTTGATGCGCAAGGGGCGGCCTTCCTTGAGGCGCTCTTCGAGGGCATCTTCGCCAATGAGGGTATCGGTATTTTGCCTAATGATATCCATGGTCTTAGTCTGTGATATTTTTACTGTAGGTAAAGGTGAAAAGGAATTGAGTCGTTTCATAGTTATTTTAGGTGTTGGTGGTTTTGGGTGCTGATTATATTCTCCTGCTTCGCATAAAGCTTCGCAGGACGCTCTTGTCTCTTTCGTCTAGCGTAATCTGGCTTCGTCGGCTAGCGGTAGGAGAGACAAGGCGTATTATATCATGGAATGTAAAAATGCCAAATGCTCGGTTGGGATATTTGGCTCAGTTGGGAAATTTGGTTTATTTGGGAAAAATCTAAAAACCGTTAGGGCGCTCTGTAAGACTGATTCTATAAAGGATATTTGAGTTTTTGATATTTTATTATTTTTTAAAAGTTTTTTTAGAGGCCTGGCTGTGGTTTGTGTGTTTTTTCTTTAAAAGTGAAATATATCTATTGACTCCGTTGTTTTTTTACGGTCTAACGGCTTTCATCCTTTTTATTACAAGGATCATTAAATTCTCATTATAACTCTTAATACTATATTGCTATGATAATTAATAACCCTAATTTTGTACCTGCGTTTGACCCTGAATTAAGGCTAGGGAACGACTGTGAAGAAGAATGTGGCTTCTCGCTAAAAAGGAGTGCGCTGTTTGCCGGGCGTTTGGTGAACTATGGAAATGCGGGTAGTAGTGAAAGCAGCAGCGGTGATAGCGGATGCAGTAGTAGCGGTAGTAGTAGTAGTAGTAGTAGTAGTAGTAGTAGTAGTAGCGGTAGTGGTAGTAGCAGTGGTAGCGGAAACGCTAATAGTGGTGAGAGTAATTATGACCTTACTTCTGAATTTGAGGGTGCTTTTAATGGCCCAGGGGTAGAGGCAGATGTGGCGGAGCCTGATTTTGGAGGAGGTGCTGCTGAAATGGCTGGGGTAGATGTCAATGATGTAGCCTTAGATTGCCCTGAGGATTTTTCTTTTGATACAGGAAGCAGTTGTGATTATGGAGATCTATCACACGAAGCCGATACAACAGAGCCCGCTACACCCGTTGCTCCCGCGCCCGAAGTGCCTCCTATGACTGAAGTGGCCCTGGGTGCTGCTAGAGGTGCCGCAGGAGGAGTCCCTGGGATGGTTGCTGGGGCTTTGCATTCTGCAGCAGGTGTGGCTACCACAGCCGTTGTAAACAACACCAGTATTTCGAGCCACTCAGTACAGAGCAGTAATGGCAGTAGTGCTTCCGTGACGACAGTTAGTTTAGGGGGTGCAAGTATCACTACAGCATCAGTACATGATGCAACTACGGGCACAACGAGCGAAGGTATAGCCCTTCAGGCAGCTGGAGCAACAGGAAAAGGTGTTACTACTACAAGCCTAATGACAACAGCTGTAGCAACTACAGCAACAGTGGCGGGCAGAACAATATCACAACGTACAGTCACCACAAGTGCGCCTGTAACGCATCCAAATGGCTCTGCTGAGACTTTTGCTTTTGGAGATGTTTCGCAGACTGCAATAGCGCTTTCTAACTATAATGATTTTTATGATCGTGTGGAAATTTCTTTATCCACTTATGAGAATAACCCGACCCCTGGCCAATATAGCGAAACACGTAGTCTGATTAAGACAGTGGATCAACAGCGCCAGATCGCCTTAAGTGCGGGTGTTGACCCCAGAGACTTAAGGTATGAGAGTACGCTAGAGCTCTCTTTAAATAGGTTCCGTGATGAGCCTACAGTTGAAGGCAGGGCAAGACTAGCGTATGATCGTTATTATGATCGAGCATTAGCTCGTTTAGATAGGTATGAGC
>DFOT01000002.1 GCA_002376875.1 Opitutia bacterium UBA3534
AAGGCGAGCTAAAAACCGTTAGGATTGGCTGAGAGTGATTGTTGATGGGAGATTGAAGGTTTTTGGGAGTTTGTTATTGAGGTTGAAGTTTTTTTGGGAAGCAGGGGAGATGATTGGGGATATTGGGTGCCTTGGAGGTGTTGGGATGGGGGTTGGGGATTTTAGAAGCCTTTAAATCGGGCTGGGGCTCGGGCGTGGGCTCGGGCTCGAGGATAATGCCAAGGGGTGTTAGGAGCTGTTATATTAACTTCGTCTACTAATTTGTGGCTCTTGGGCGACTTCAAGGGGCAAGCTTTCTTTTCATTAGAATAAATACCGTTCTCCTTTTTATACCATTTAGCATTATCTACGAGCCCGAGCCCCAGCCCGCGCCCGAGCCCGATTACTGGGCCTTTATTCCATCCAACTCCACCCTAACCCCTTATCCCTCTCTCGCCCGCCTTAGCCCTTTTATTCCTACTTGGAATGTTGTTATCAATATTTTTGGCATTTGCACTGGGGTGGGGTGTTTTGTTAGATAGTTTTTATACACTTAACATCTAATTAATATGGACCATTTAGCACGCCCGACTGTGTTTGACCCTTTGGGGAGTAATACGCCGACCGTTTCTCTCATTGGAGGGGCAGACTCTTCTCGGAATAATACACCGACTGTCACGTTTACGCCGTGTCAGCCTGAACCTAAACCTCAGCCCTTAGTTGAAGTCAGTATACAGAGGTTGGTGCCAGTTGGTAGCGGTTTGAAGCGGCGGGTGCGGGTGCCGTCTACCCGGCTGACTGCGCGCAGTACTATTATTGTGCCCCAGGATGCTCCTAAGCAAAGCAAGCCGCTGACTAAAAAAGAGCGGGATAAGGCTTTTATAGAACGATGCCATGACCGCGTGCGTGAGAGTTTTGAACCTCAACCGAAGCGTACGCAGGGGACGGGGTTTGGTGGCTTAAAAATTAATAAAAGCAAGAAGGCTCATAAGAAAAAAGCGTCTTGCCATGGCCCGAAGCAAAGCGGCCGCAATGGCCCTCAGCTTAAGCGAGAAGAGACGGCGGCGCTAGAGATTAAGAATACTATTGAAAAGAATTCTGTTTTTTTTGACATTGGGCGTGCTTACGTAAAGCTGGGAGATGTAGCAGGTGTGTTACGTTGTGTAGAAGCGATCCGGAAATTCTATCAGGATGCCTACAGTGGTTATATTACGAGGCCTGTTTGGGCGTTGGTTCAGTATGCTGAAAAATTTGCTAAGCGGTCTTGTTTTGAGGAGGCCTTGATGTGTTTGGAGGCGATAGACCTTGGTCTATTGAAATCTTACTGGGGTCCGATAAAGAAGAAGCTTAAGGGGACATTGGGGAATCATGCTTTAGCGCATGCTAAGATGGGAGACTTGGAAAACACCGTGCGTTATGGGCGCTGGGCGTTTATGTGGACTCAGGGTGATGGGGCACAGGGTGCTGCCCTGATTGATGTGCCTAAGGATTGGGCAGAGCTGGAGACAGTTGCTGTTGACTTGAAGCAGACCAATAAGGAGGCTTATGAAACGATTTTCCGCTGTTGTGCGCTTCATTATACTTATGAAGGGGAGCTTGAAAAGCTTGTGGATTGCTATGAAAAGCTTGCGAAGGCGCTGATGTTTGGAGGGCGCAATGAGGTAGAAAAGAGGACCCGTAGCCTTGATATGTTTTTGCATACCTGTGCGTCTGTTGCTATGGCGCGCGGGTATATGGAAATTGCAGAGATGCTTGCTTTTATGGCGAATACGGAGGCTTGCCAGGCGGCTGTGTGTGAAGACATTATTTTGAAGTATGCACAGCGTGATGAAATAAAAAAAGCGATTTGGTTCTTGTTGCCAGAAGAGATAAAGGGAGCAATCCGAGGTTTAGAAAAGAATGTAGGAAAAGCGATTCGCACTTTAGATAGTAAAGAGACAGGGAAAGCGATAGATCTGCTGATGGTTCGGGATGAGCAAAAGATGGTCGAGCTTCTTTTTAATGCGGATAAGCGTAAAGCAGTTATCCGGCTTTTGGGGCGGGAGAAGACTGAGGAGGCAATCCGAGGATTAAGCAGTGCTCAGGTAAGAGGGGTAACGCAGCTTTTAGTAGCCCCTATTATCAATGCTCAGGAAACTGTAGATAGGATCCTTAAGGAAGCGGCAGTAAAGCTGATGGATATGGGGAGTGAGCGTAGGATAAGATGGTTAGGGGAAAAGGAAGGTAGAAAGGCAGTTTTTAAGCCAGTTGAGCGTAACTTGGATGTGATTGAATATGAGCCTTATAATGATCGTAAGTCAACCGTGAGGTGGGTGAAGATTAGGACTTTACCTGATGGCAGGGCTTTGAAGGAGGCGGCCTTGTATTTGGCGAAACGTTCTGGAGATACGCAGCAGGATTGGATTCAGCGGTTTAATGGCTTGGAAGTGCGTGCGGAAGACTCGATGAAAGCATATAAGGCTTCTTTAAGTCAGATGAGGGAGAATGAGGCTGAGGACTTAAAGGCCTTGGATACTGAAGCGTACCAAAAAGCAATGCAAGCGCTCCATGAAGAGATGGATGTGTATCGGGAAGTGTTCCTTGAGGTGTTTGATGAGTACTCGAAGCACTCTGTTGAGGTTATTGAGTTTCGTGAGATGATTTTCGAAAAGTATCAAGAACTTTTGGAGTACCCTTCGGAGATGAAGTATTTCGATGTGGATAAGCATATACGAAAGGTGAAGAAGTACTACAAGGTGCAAAAGCGGTACGAGGTGGATGTTGTGTTTCGAGATAAGTTTTTTGTGGCTTATAAAGAATTCTTGATGGAGTTAGTTTCTATGAACCCTGGGAGATTGCTTGCAAGCCAGATGGATAGGTATACAAGTATGATGGAGGAGACGTTTGATCGGGTTGTTCGTCAATGGGAGAAGACTGAAGAAGAGTAGATAAGGTGTAATAAGCGTCCTGGAGCTTTTGAAATAGAGGCTGGGATTTTTAGAAGCCTAATTATCGGGCAAGCTCACGGGCATGCTCACGTTCACGTAAATAATGCCAGGTGGTGTTAGGGGTTATTATATGGACTTTATTTGCTGATCTTTCGCTCTTTGGTGATTTCAGGTAAATAAAGAGCTTGGTCGAGTGCTGAATTGACCAAGTGGTTTTCTTTTGTTAAATATAAAGGGGTATGGATAAAGTATGCCCCTTTGCTCGGACAAGGCCGTATTATGACTGTGAATACCCCCAGGCACTCGTGAGGCGTGGGGGAGAGAGGCACTGTCGCACTAGGCATGCACCTCATGTAATGGAGGTTTCTTTAGATAAGCGCATTGTAAACGAGGTGTTTGAATGCCCTGATGAGGCCTTGCGCAAAAAGGTGAGCGAGGTGTTAGGAGGCAGCGCTAAGGGGATTAGAGACCAGAAGGCAATGGGGAAGGCCTTGGTTAAGGCTCTGTTTGACCTTGGGTATGAGGATTCTTGGGAGGCTATTGCGCATATGCTAGTTAAAGACATCGATAGCTTTGCTTTGGGGGGAGTGTCTGGAGAGTTTTTTGGGCAGCTTGAAAAGGGTAATGAGATTTTTTATGGCCCGTGGTTTCAGATAATGTTAGACTTTATGCGGGCCATTGAAGAAAAGTTAGGGACCCGGGGTATTGTTTATGTAGACAAGGCCTATTATTTGATTTTAGGAAAACTGAAAATATATTGGGGGATGGACCTTCAGGATGCTAGCCGGTGGAAGTTACTTGTGCAGGGGTTCCAGGATTGGGGGAAGTATGCCCCGAGCGAGACCTGGTTGGAAATACTGGTGGCTACGATTAATGAAGGGTATCAGCATACTTGGGGGACGGAGTATCTTGAAGGCCTAGTGATACTTTATGAAGTGGGGAATGTCATTAAAGAGGAGCGACTCAAGGAGATCGTTCTTGGGCACTGTTGGGACCTTGTCGAGAGAATTTTAGGGCGTGCTATTTATGGAATAGGGAATGATAGAACCCGACTCGAGCAAGCTATTTACCAGTGTACCCGAGAGCTTACCTTTAGGCTGGATTCATTGTGGTGTGCGTATAAAGCGCAGCATCAAGAAGGCGTGCAGGTGCAGATTACTTGGTGGGAGTATGCTATGAGTGTGTTGATTGAGGTGGTTCGGATGAATGGAGGGTATTTTTGTTTGGGGTGGTGAAGTGCCTAGTGTTGTGGGAAGAGAAACGGGCTCGGGCTCGGGCGCGGGCTGGGGCTCGAGGATAAATGCCACGGGGTGTTAGGAGAGAGGGTATTTGAGGGACTGGAGGTTGTTTGGAAGCATGGTTGATTATTTTAGAAGTCTTTTTTATTAGGGGGAAGGGAGATAGGAGTAAGGGGAGGAGAAATGTCTAGGATAATTGATCTTAAGAGAGAAGTTTTTTATTGTGATTCCTTCTTTATTTTAGGTATTTTTTTTATATGTATAGCCAAGTCAAAAGAGGAAACGTGCGCGCATTTGATCATGAAAAACTTGATGTTTATCAGGCTTCACTTTCTTTAGTGGAATTGTTTGATAAAGTTACTCGAGAGATGCCCAAAGGAAGAGTCTATCTTACTGACCAACTTTTACGTGCAGGGACGTCGATAACACTTAATATAGCTGAAGGTGCGGGAGAATATTCTAGTAGTGAGAAGACGCGGTTTTATCGAATGGCAAAGCGTTCAGCAACAGAATGTGCGGGGGTTCTTGATATATGCAGCAGGCTTCAATTGATTGGGGAAGATTTATATGTCGAGTGTCGGGATATCCTCATGCGTATTGTTGCTATGCTTGTTGGGATGGTTCGGCGTTAGGAGGGAGGGCATTATAAGTAATCTTTTAGGTCTTCGTGTAGGGTTTTTACTTGGGGGGATTTTGAGTTTTTGGTGAACTCTAGCCATTGGGTTAGGGATTGTTTGGGTAAGGCGGTGCTTCGTAGAGTTTTGTCTTTGTTTTCTTTTATTTTATCTAGAAGGCGGCGTAGGTAGGTGACTACGAGGATATTTAGAGCTACATCACCCCGGATGATGCCTTCTAGGTATTTGTTTTGGAGCATGCTAAAATGAGCGTGTAGCGGGTACGTCTCTTGGATGAGTAATAGGAGGAGTTTTTCTTGAGCAGGGAAATGGCCGCGTGCGGCTGCCTCTTGGTATAAGCGTAAGGGGGCTTCTTTATTTTGGAGTGTTGTTTGTGTTTCGTAATAGGTGGCTAGCCCGTGTAGAGAGCGAGGGTCCTTATATTTATTTGCAAGATTGTGTAGAGCATTTATTTCTTGGAGGTCTGCGGCGAGTTGTTTACCTTCTTCGCTTTCGGCAAAGCCCCGGTAGCGGAATTTGAACTCTTGGCTGTGGAGGTCCTCCTTGGGGAATTCTTTTTTGAAGATACGGCGCTCTAGTGTATAGGATAGGGTAGGTTGTTCGAAGTCTTGTTCAAGTGCTTTCTTGAAGAATGCAGTGCTCTTGGTGGACTCTTTTTTGTCCTCTAAATAGTAATACCCTTCGCAGAAATAGTAACAGCCTAGGAAGGGACTGTAGCAAGAGATGGTTGCGCGGAATTCGTCTAGGTGTTTTCTTAAGTGTTCCCTATTGGGGGCTTTTTGGCTACGCTCCTGCATGAAGAGGAGGTAGTATTGTATCTGGAGTTTGTGCTTTTGAGCGTGTTGGATGCGGCTGGCTAGTAAGTTGAAATAGCCGGGGTGTGCTTCTTGGAGGTCATCGCTCATGAGGCGGCGATGAAGGCGCTCTAGGGCAAGGCGATTGCCAAGGCTGGCTAAATCGTAATGGATTTCAGCTTTGGTTGTTTGTATATGAAGGTCCATGGTGTGTTTTTACCATAGACTGTTACCTTAGCGCTGAGGATAAGGGAATAAGAGGACTTATTCAAGGCCTTGTTACAGGATCCCTGAATTATCCAATAAGGCCGTTGTGGTGTGTCGATTAGTAGAAAAGACTGTCTGAGGGATATTCAGTGTCTGAGTCGGAGAAATTGTTCCCGGAATCGAGGTCATTCTCGAAATTCTTCAAACTTAAAATAGGTTGATCGGGGCTGTATTTGATAAGCTCAGGGTCTACTAGTGTGAAAGACTCTTCTTTAAGGAAGGGAACGGTCTTTTGTAGCTGTAATTTGCTTTCTTGCTCATCGAGTAGGTGTTGATCTTCTTCGAAGAAAAATAAATCCGGACTGCTGGAGAGTTCCGTACGGTGCTGATTCCAGGAGGGGGCTTTTGCGTAAGGAGACTCTTGTTTGGGAGGAGCGCCGAGGTAGGTGCGCAGAAGCTTTTGCTCGGGAGTTAGTAAAGGGATTTGCTTTGAGATGCGTTGCTTGGGTTTAGGCGAAGCAATTGGTTTTAAGAGCATAGGAGGCTCTGATAGGGTGAGCCCTTTGGGGGGTGTAGTGGACTGTTCTTCCTGTTGCTCGACGAGTGTCTGGACGGGAGAGTTAAGCAGGGCAGGGTCCGTCGGGGGGGTGCCAAAGAAGCCTTCGACACGTCTTTTGGTTCCTGGAGTGTGTTCAAAGATGTTATGACCTGTGGGATTCGGAGTTGATTGGTGGATCCGTATTTTTGGACGTGCACGGGTGGGAAGGGGTTTAGGGGAGTTTTCTTCACTAAAGAGAGGCTTATTGCCTTTTAGGGATAGGGTGAGGAAACTTGTTACTTTAGGCGATTCGGGAGCGGGTTGGCTCTTTGTTTGAGACTTGGGCGGCAATTGAGGGGAAGAAGGCAAGATGGTAAATTCTTTGGGAAGTACTTTAGGCGATTTGAGAGCGGGTTGGCTCTTTGTTTGAGATTTGGGCGGCAATTGAGAGGATTGCTTCTTTTGGTGATATTGTTGTTGGAAGGCCTTCCAGCGTCTTTGGTGGTGCCACTCTGAAGGCTTATGAGGGTGTAGAGATGGTTGAACAAAAGAGGGAACGAAACCCGTGTCGTTATCATCCTTATTATAGGGGACAAGCTCCACTTGATGCGTTGTGTTTAGGTTGTTTTGTGTGGTGCGTAGGAAGGAGCGCTCTTCCGTGCTGGGGATTATGCGTGCGGCAGAGCGGTGGGCAGTTTCCCAAAAGCTAGAGCTCGGTGCAGGAGTGTCTTCTTCTTGAGGGGAGAAGAGCTCATAGTAAGGGTTGTCGTCTATGTCTGAAGGGAGGTGGACAGTCTCGAGGAAGCGTAGGGCAGTATCTGCGATCAAGGATTGGAGGATAGAGCCAATAGGCGCTTTCTTGTAGCTGCATTGCAAAGCATTTAAAGTGTCGAGGGCTTCTTGTGGGGGGTATAGTGTGTGGATGTTGAAAGCATCTGAGTTGCACCCTGGGAGGATGGGGATGCCCCCGAAGCTATCGTGAAGGCTTTGGTAGGCGGTTTCGTGTTGGCGTAAATACCCTCTTACAGTTTTTATAAATGCTGGAAGTGGAGGGATGGGCTGAAAAGCCTCTGTCTTTAGGTAGTGGGCTAGTAGGGGTTTGTTTGCGAGCTGGGCTTTGACGGTCCACATATTGAGACGGCCTTCGTAGCGCTCGGGGTGTTCGGAGAGGGTCTTTCTAAAGCTTTCGAAGGCTTCTTTGCCTCCGGCTAGAGCTGCGTTGAATTGTGTGTCTGCTGTATGGGAATAGAAATAAAGATCCATAGGGTGAAAAAAACGTATTTGAGAGGAGCTGTCAAGGGGGAAGGTGAGAGACGGAAATCATTGGTAGTAAAAAGCTTGTCTAATAAAGGTTTAGGCGATACGCCCTAGTTATATTATTTAAAAACTATGGACCTGATACCCGTTAGCGCTCAACCATCTTCGTTACATTTAATAACCCAGGAGCATGAAGAGCTCATGGGAGTTTTAGGCAAGCGAGCTGTCCGCAAGCTTGCAGCAGTGCTGAATGATGAAGGAGAACAGGCAGGGAAGTGTTATCTAGCGCTTAAATTACCCCAGAGAAGAGCTTATAAGCAGAATAAGGGGCTTTTGATCCGGCAGCTGAGTGAAGGGTCTCTTAAGACGAATTTAGACCTTGGAGATTTATTTAAGACTCAAGGGAGGTTAATCAAAGCTGCGGACTGTTACCGAAAGTTTGTAGAGACCGGAGGCGATGTGGCGCTTGGATTGGAAAAGCTGGTAGCGATAGAGCTTCTGTTAGGTAAGGGCGATAGCATTGAGGATTGGGAGCGCGTCGTGTGCCACCGCTATTTGGTGCAATTGCTTAAAGCGCTTGGGGCACAGGGGCGTAAGGATTATTTGATTGCTTTGAATATGCCCGAAGAGTTAGGCGGGCTTTACGATTTGTGGATGACTTTTGTGCTTAAGGACACTTGTTTGAATAAAGGGATACGCTTTGGAGTGCTTAAGGCATTTCTTAATCAGTACTGCGGGGAAGATCTTGTTGCTTTAGGGAAGTGGTGTTGGTATGGGACTAAATGCTTAGGCCTGGTGGTGAGTGGGTACATAGCGAATAACTTTCTGCATGTTGATCTAGACGATGAGGTGCGGATGCGTTTGTGCTTTTACCAGTACCTTGTGAAAAGCAGTGAAGTCAATACGCAGCCTAATCAACCTTTGTTGACTTATGCTGTTCGAGAAGGCGTGCCTGCTATTTTTAGAGACTGGAAAGAGGGTTTCTTGCGCAGTGCCTTGGATGATGGTATGCTTTCTTTTCAGGAGAAGAAGGAGATTGTCGTTTGTTTCGCTAATAATGATATTACTATTTTAGAGAAGCTACTTAAGGATGAGGCTTATTATGTAATGTTAAGAGCGTTCTTGGAAAGTGCATGGGTGGATGTGAGTTTGTTGCAGCGGGTACACGCTTAAAGACTTGCTGTTAGAGAGAGGATTCATAAACTCTGGGGTATGGAACCCGCTCAATCTCCCCTGCTTACTAGTTTGTCTACTTCGCTTACTGATCTTCATGAGACTTATGATTCTGGTGGTGAGATAGAGGTGCTTTCGGATGGGTCCTCGGGGTCGGATACGGATGAGTATTTGGATACTGATCTTGATCTTAAGGCGTTGTACTTAGAGTCACTTGAGGAGGATGAGGATGACTTTGAGGCAGCGCATATACGCTCTTATTTTGAGGATATTGATTTCGACGAGGATGATAATGTTGCTAGCGCTGAGGTTGACTTGAGTGATGAGGAGGGTTTTGGGGCTTATATCGATTTGCTCAGTGAAGAGACGGAGAACTCTAGCAGGCCTGAGGCTGAATCAAAGCAGAAGTACCTTGATGTGCATTGGGAAGAGGTGGTAGCGATGCTCCCGCCCCCGAACCCTGAGGTGAAAAAAGAAGTAAAGCCTGAGCCAAAAACGGAGGAGGAATACCTACAAGCGCATAAGGATAATAGGCTGATTGCTTTTGATGGAGGCCGGCCGATGAGTGAGCGGCTTGAGGCGGTAGGGACGCTCTTGAGGCACTTAGATACCTTTGAGTATAAAACTGAGATTAAGAAGGCTGTTGGAGTCAGTTGTCAGGAGAAATGGATTCACAAATTTTTGCTTGGGGTGGCGAAAAGCTTGAAGGTAGGTGCAGCGGATCGTAAGGAGGCCGTACGTTTGATTATTAAGCATGGGAGTCGTTTAAAACGTTTGGCAGCGTACCGTGTGTTAATGAAGGGGGGCAAGAATGTGTGGGAGGCAACTTATTTGGAACGCGCAGCGACTGTTCTCTCCCTAGCGCCTGAGACAAAAGAAAAAGCCTTGGGGTATTGGAAGATAGTGCAGAATGAAAAAATCTCGGACCCTATAAAGTGGAAGGCTTTAAGGAAAATGGAGGAGTGTGGGACTTTAGAAAATAGGGTGGTTGCGCAGTTGACGATGTTTAAGAAGCGTAAAGAAGGAAGAGGGAATATGTCTTTTAGCTTGTTTAAAAGCCGAGTGGATCGTGTTTTAGCATTTGGAAATGAGCAGTATAATGATTGGATGGTGACGCATGTGTTGTTGCCGCTTTTGCACACGCCGCGTAGGACAGAGTCGGCTTGTGTGAATTGGTTGATTAATTTTTTGCCTAAGTTAGCGATTGAGGACAAACAGGCTGTCGTGAAGTACTTTTGGGAAGAAGAAGATGTGTCTAAACTCATCCCGATTGATAAATTAGGTTTGTCGATTGCTTTATTAGATACCGATAAAAAAGAAGAATCTTTTTTAAGGGAGCAAGATTTTGCCGTTTTGCATAAAACGCTGTGGGATCTTTTCTTGGAGCTTGAGAGCTATAACTGGAAGCTAACAGCAGCATTTCGTTTATTAAGCCATGGGGGCGATGCCTATAAAGAGCGGCTGGGTGCTGCGCTAGATACCTCGTTTGATGAATTAATTACCATGTTTGTGGATGAGCGTTTGCGTGAACTTAATAAAGTGCCTACGGCAGAGTTACTCTATCAGTGTACACGTGCGCAGAAGGCCCGAGACTATTTGTTGGAGATACTGACAAGTGAAGAAGTCGACAAGGCTAAGGGTAGTGCCACGTTGATCCACCAAGCCCGTAAGCCTGAGCCAGAGGACCCTGTTTGGATTGCGGCTATGGGCGTGCTGGAAAAGAACTTAGATGGAACCGACAAAGAGGTGGATTGGTTTGAGGGCTTGACTGCTCAGGAGGCCTAGCCCGTCTTCGTTCTTCGAACTTCGCCGTGACTGTGCCCGTCTTCGTTCTTTGAGCTGTAGTTGATTTTCTTTGACCTGAGGGTGGGGGGAAATTAGGCTTCTGCGCGATTATGGTCATTAGTAATACTTATGAATGGGGTATGAGCCCTATACGGGCTGCGGTGCAGGAGGAAGAATCTTTTTTGGGGGAACCTTCTTTAGAGGAGCGACTTGGTGATGCGAGTGAAGCCTTTAAGAGGGGATATTCGAAGACGGGATACCTTTTACCATCAGAGAAGCTTGCGTATGGTGTTAAGCTCTCGAGTAGGAACGTGGACAATCGACTTGAAGGATTGCAAGAGCTCTTAGGGTTGGCGCATAATACGAGAATGGGCTGGGTGAGCCGTTTGGATGCTCTAAAAAGAGTGATGGACGTCCTGACAGGTGTTGATGAAAGAGATATTAATCCTGTGGTGTTTCGAGACGCTACTGGAAAGAAGTGCCTGTGTGATTTTAAGAAGTTGAAGACTAGTATTTTGAGGCGGGTAGTTGTTCCTATGGCTATTGAAGGTGCCGATGACGACCGTAATGTGTGCAAGCGTGCGGAAGCTTTGCGCACGATTATGGTGTATGGGAGTAATCAGCTGAGGGCCTGGACCTGCCTTAAATTGATGGAAGAAGAGAAGGACGAAAAAGGTGGGTGTGAGCGTTTGGCTAATGCGATTTATAAGTACTCTAATGAAGGAGGAAAATACTTAGGATACCGCAAGATTGCTGCTAATAGGGACTTGAGCCTGGAGCGGCGCATCCGAGCGGCTACGAAGATACTTAGAGGGGAGGAACTTGAAGAGCCTAGTAATGCAGCTGTGTCTTTGGGGATACTTTTGTCATGGATGGAGAATCGTGTAGAGATGGGTGCTGGTGATTTGATGAGGGCAGTTCGTGGGGTAGCTAATGGAGGGAACTCGATCCAGAAAGAGATCTTATTGAAGCGTTTGCTTTATCCGGTATTGAAAGGTATAGACCTTGAGTGGAAGCACTGTAACTTGCTTTTGATTCAATTTTTTAAGCTCTTGAGTTGGGACCAGGTTTCTGTAGAGAAGGGGAACGTTCTTATTCAGAAGTGTTGTATCCCTGTTATGAAGTCTATGAAGGAGCCTCTGTGGTGTCGTTTGGAGGCGGCCTCTTGGGTGCTTAAGCATTCTTTCGATGTTGAGGCGATGCGTTTTGCTTGGGAGTTGATAGATAAAGTCCTTGATCAAGGTGTTGATGGGCCGCAGCGTGAGTTGTTTATTGCGATCCGTACGGTGTTAAGCTTTGGGAAAAATGAACTAAGGCGAGCGAACGTTTTAACAAAAGTGACTGAGGCTGTATTTTATAGTGAGTGGGAGGAGGCAGACAGGGTAGATTTGTGTGAAGCGGTAATTCGGGAAGATGACAGCCTGAAGGATTGGGTGTTTAGTTATCTTTTGCTGCCTTTATTGAAAATGGACGCTGTTTCAGCAGAGGGACGGATACAGGTGGCTTATTTACTTAAGAATGATTATGAGGGAGATCAGTCTATTATTGGTTTTTTTGAGATATTAGCGAGCCCGTTTGATTCAGAAGAATTCTTTGAGGAAGAGGCACGTATTGAAGCGCAGATGCTATGCTTCGAGGAGCTCAAAGCGTGTGGGGTCTCTGAGGAGACAATGGCCGAGTACTATGTAGAGAAGTTGAAGAGATTGAATAAACCAAAAGCTTGGTCAGCTCTCTTGGAGACGCAGTGGCCGGATGGGTATAATGAGCATGAGGATTTTATTGCTGAATTGGTACGCAGAGTCCCTATTTTGTTTATGACAGCCTCGGATTGCGTTGAGAAAAAGACCCAGGCTGATGGCTATCGGGCGATTTTTAACAATAGTTATTTTGGGGTGCAGCAGCATTGGGAGGCTGCGCAGCGAATGATGTTCTTCTTGTCTGATGAAGAGAGGCTTACTGTGGTCGATGAGTTATTGGAGGAGGCAATTAGGTTGTGTTCGGCCAAAGAGTGTCAGCTTATTGTGGATTGGTGTGCGAAGGAGAGGGTCCGTCTACGTTCGCTTAAGGCTAAAGCTTTAGTGTAGCTTCCGCTGTGGAGTAGTTTAAAGTGTTATTTTGTAAGGGTTTACGGAGTCTTTTATGTTTTGATATTAGTTTACTAATTTTTTATTGACTTATTAATAGGTCTGGGGCATGTTGTTTCTATATATAAACACACAGTTAATTATAAATAGATACAACAATGGACTTAGCCGTAAAGATGACACAGCCGGTGGATGCATCGGACACAGGTGACCTAATATCCCCTAGTGCAAAACCCTTTCCTTTTGCTGAAGGGGCCCAAGCCATTACTGATATGGCTTTGCGTTTGAATGGGGAGCCCTTGGATTGCGTCTTTAAAACGCTAGAGGGGCGTAAGGCTGATATCCCAAAGCAGTTTTTTGTAGACTTAGCTAAAGGCTTAGAGCAAAAAGGAAAATTTCAGGCGGCACGGCGTTGTTATAAAATTATTGGAAAAGAAAAAAGCAGCCAGGCTAAGCGCCTGCAGCAAGCTATGATGAATGCTGCTACTCAGGCGAATGAATCCGCAAGGAAGGCCTTCGAGGAAAAGACACTTGAGGATGCTCTTCATTTGGAGACGGAGCTTAAAAATTATGAAAGCGCTCGGGCATTGTATGAAAAAATAACAGACACGAATGTTATTGCACAGCGGAATTTGGGTGAGCTTTATTTGACAGGGAAGTTAAGTGATACGGAAGATTTCGACTTCGCGTTTAAATATCTTTATCGTGCGGCTAGGAATAAGGACGTGAAAGCTTTTGGTCTCATGGGGCGTTTGCTAGTCAAGATGAAGGAATATGAAAGAGCTAGATTATGGTTTGAGAAGGCTATTACTGAGTCTGAAGGGTGTGATGAAGATTATACCGAGGCTGTACGGCGCTTAGGAAAGCTCTATTTGGAAGGAAAGCTCCAGGGAGGATTTAAAACTTTGTGGAGTGAGTCTGCATTTACAGCGGGGAATATGAGAGCAGCGTTTGACCTTGGGTTGTTTTATTTGGACAAGGGAGAGCCTCGTAAAGCAAGGTCTTACTTTACGCAGGTTATCTTGCATGGAAGTAAAGGCCTGCGCTTGAAGTTGGCTGCGGTTTATTTGACACGTTGTGAATTTGAGAAAGTGGTTTTGTGCCTTAACGAAGATTATGATCTAGAAGAGGTTTATATGTATATCGCAACGCATTGTATAGATCTTCAGGAAGATGCTATGCGTAAGTATGCTGCGTATTACTATGTTTTGGCTGATAGCCTAGAGCATGGGGAGGCGTATTCGGACTTATTGCGGATGTTTCCTAATACTGAAACCCCGCTTATGGTGCGTTGTAAGATCCGTGAATTTTCTGAAGCGGTTGTGGGTAAAGGAGTGCTTCCGGATGAGCAGCTTACTGAGGCTTATGAAAAGCTTATGGGTAAGTGCTCGAATTAGGGCTTTTGATAAAAGATTCTTTAAATGACTGACTTGCAGGGGGTTGGGTCTTTATTGATATTCTTGTATCGATTTTAGGTTGACTTAGGGGGAGATTGTATGCATTTTGCTTGTTCTTAATCGAACACACAATCAACCCATGAAACCACGACTCACACGATCGGACTCACTCACACAACTGCGTAGCACGGAATTACGCCCTAAGTATGTTGTTCAAAAATTTGCGAAAGAGGTGCACTTACCTAAAGAAGGTAAGGCTGCTATTCTGGAACTGTTACTCAAGCTGGAGCAAGGCGTTAAGTATAACTGGGTTATGCGTAAGCTGGAAAGCTACAAGAGTGTGGACCTCAGCCGGGATTTATTAGAGTTAGCTCAGGAGGCTCAAGCTGCTGGGAAGCTTGAAGCAGCACGCATGCGTTATGAATTCCTAGAGCGTATGGAGCTTAAGGCGCTTGCTTCACTAGAAAAAGATTTAAAAGTATCTACTGATTATAAGCATGATCTTGAGGCTTGGATACAGGAAGGCCAAGACCTTGATCAGAAAGAACTGGGTCGCCTAAAGCAAAAAAAAGAAAAGACTGCTGAGAAGGTAAAAATACTAAGCAAGAAGGTCAGTAGGTCTAAGGCAGTGCTTGATGAAGTAAGTGCAGCCTTAGCGAAGGTGCGCTTTGGTTTAGCAGGAGATTATGAGAATAAAGGTGAGCAAAAGTTGGCTTATGAGCTTTATACGAAGGTTGCTGAGGCTGGTTATAAGGGAGCGATTCTTAAGGCTGGGATACTGTCTATGGATTACGCCCAAAATCCCGTTGCGGCAAAGGCTTGGTTAGAGCAGATAGCTGATGAGCATAGCGTGGCGCAGCGTCTTTTAGGGGAGCTTTACTTTGAGGGGTACTTAGAGGATACAGACCTTTTCGAGAATGCACGCTACTATCTGGGACTTGCGGATAAGCAGGGAGACCTTGAGGCTACGTTGTTGCTTGGGTGCTGTTGCGTGAAGACAAAGCAGTATGCAGGTGCTAAGCAGTGGTTTGATAACGTAATAAGTCGTACCGGTGGAGCGGGGGATCTTTATGCGGAGGCTGCGTGGCGTTTGGGTAAGCTTTATTTGAAAAAACAGATACCGAGCCAGCGGCCTTCTATGGATGCTCGTTTGTGGAGCACGATTGCGATTCAAAATGGAGAAGCGCGCGCGAATAAGACACTGGGGCGCTTGCATTTGAAAAAGAAAGAAATCCCGGAGGCTATTAAGTATTTTGAAGTCGTTGCTACGGAGTTGGATGATGCGGATGCTCAATTTGTTTTAACAGAGTTGTATACGATGCTCCCTTTACCTGCTGAAGAAAAAATGGATCATGTCAGCCATTGGGGCTTACAAGCAGGGGATAATGGATACCCTTGGGCCTACAAGCTTGTGGCGGATGCTTATAGTGTATTGGCTGGTGCGCAGAACCGAGGGAGTGCGGCTTATTATTATGCTTTGGCTTCTAACGAGGGCTGTGAAGAGGCCTTTCATGAACTATTAGGGCTCTTTTGCCAGGGAAGGGAGAGCGACTTAGAGAAGTTGAAGTGCATGGCAGAGTGTTTTTGTGACGAGATCGCCCAGGACAATAATAAGGAGGCTGGAGACTACTACAATAAGATGTGTCAGGTGGGTAAGGCACTTGATTTGAAGAGCTTAGGCTACAGTATGACAATCGTTTGACTTTTTATGGAAATAGTTCATTTTATTTCTGCAATTGATAGTTTAACAACGTACGACTATGGAAATAAATAGCTTTTCACACACATCATCATCGACTCAGCATAATCCCTTTTATAAGCAACAGTCTGCCCCGGCAGGCCTTATAGGGAGTGCGAATAAGGAAAATGACCCGGAGCAAGGTGTAAAAACCCGAACACGCCAAGGGCACCGCAGTATTTCTTTTACCTCGAAGAGTTCTATGCGTGAGTTGGAAGCGCTTAAGGAACACTTTCGTTGTGAAGGGAATGATGCGTTTGCAGAGTATGTTGATGAAGAAATGGAGAGCAGGCTTGTTAATCAGCAGCGACAAAAGACCGTTACCTATTCTTTGAGTTTAGCAACGCGACATGAGAATAGTGGGAAGATGGTGCAGGCTAAACGTGTTTTGCTGGATGCGGCGAAGCTAGGCTCTTTTACAGCGACCGAGCGCTTGGGTATAATTTTCTATAACGAAGGGCTTGATTACAAGCGTGCGGGTAATGGCCCAGCGGCGTTTAAGGCTTTTAAAAGAGCGATGGATTTTGGGAATGTTGAAGCTATTGGTTTGCTTGGTATTGCTTATGCGAAGCAGGGGAATAATCGTTTTGAGGCGGTTGCCTTGCTTAAGCGAGCTGAAAAGGCAGGAGCCAAGAACTCTGAGGTAAAGCTTTATTTAGTAAAAGCCCTGGATGACTTGAGGCAGGGGCCAGTCGTAAGCCCACGTGGTAAGAAACCTGAGCCAGTGGTGATTGAGGTGCCTAAGCAGCCTGAGGCCCCAGTGGTGATTGAGGCGTCTGAGGGTGAGTGGACGCGGAATCGTTTCGATGCTGAGGTGCTTGAGCTTGTGGATAGCTATAATGAGACGATGAGCTCTTATACGTTCAGTGCATTGATAGATAAATTCCCTCATGGAGGTAGTTTCAAGCGTGATCATATAGAGTCTTTTTGTAGTGATATTGAAGATGAGAATTATGAAGCGGCTTCGTATTACTACGATATTTTGATGAATTCTTAATTTTTTAGATAAATAGTTTTTATGGATACTCGTGGAGCTAATAGACTGAGGACCTGCAGTGAAGTACTGTCCTCTAGTGAAAGTGATTTTGAAACAGTCGAAGTGCTTGATTCGGGTTTTATCAGCCCGTTGGCGCAGGCTAGGTATCGTGAGGGCGTAGAAGCTAAAAAAGAGGAATCAAGGACGGTTGTTCCTGGAGAGTATCTCGACCCTAATGCGGTTAAGCACATCATCTCCGAAGGTGGGGCGCAGTTCTTTAAGCGTGCGCAGCTTTTTGAGAAGAATGGTCAAACACACAAGGCGATGACTTTTTATAGTAGAGCCAGTGATCTTGGCGATATGCAGGCGCAGTACCGCCTAGGTATGGCTTGGGAAGCTGAGGGGAAGCTTAATGATGCCATGGCTATTTATTATAAGGCTGCGCAGCAGGGGCATTCGAAGGCATGGTTAGCCTTAGGGCGCTTGCAGACTAAGCAGGGGCTTGGGTTAGTAGATAAAAAAGATTACAAAAAAGCGATTAATGTCCTGATGCAGGCTTTATTCTACTACGAGAAAGCGCTTAATCTGAATGACATTAATGCTGTGTGCCCGCTTGGGACCTTAGCGATGCAGGTGAAATGGAGCTTGCCGGAAGAAGTGAAAAACGCCTTTGTGGGAACAAAATATGTCCAGCCAGAGAAGATTGAGGAGTGGTACCAAACAGGGATGGCTTTTCAGTCTGTAGAGGCAATGTATGGTCTTGGAGTGTTTTGTAAAGAGATGTTTATCTCTAACCACCCCAATAAAGAGGAGTACCGTACTAAATCGATCGCGGCTTATACCGCGGCAGGGAATCGTGGGCATGTAAAAGCTCAGTATTGTTCGGGCGTGTGGTGTGATTCCCTTGGGAAACAAGAAGAGGCCTTGGAGTGGTATGTAAAAGCAGCGAACCAGAACCATTTTGATGCGCAGGTGGCTTGTGCGGCGACTTTCCGAAGTATGCATGATAAAGAGACCTCTGCTGAGCTGAAGAGTAAATATCATCAAGAGATGAAGGTTTGGTATGGGACTGTGGCTGCTAAGCAGCACCCTGAGGCGATGTATCAGTTGGCTAAAATACTTGAGGGAGAAAATAACCGACGCGATGCGGAGCTTTATTTTCAGCAGGCCGCTAACCTCGGACATCGTTATGCTATCTTAAAGATGGCTGCTATTACGCAGTCCATAGGGAATGATGAGGCTGCCTTGATGTGGTATGCTTGCTTTGCCGGTCATAACGACCGTAGTTTTGTGGATGCGGCTAAAGAGACTGGGACTGCTCAGCAGAAGCACCAATTGGGGGAATTTTTTGAGAGACTAGGGGATTTAAGAGACGTAGAAGCCGAGCCTTTGGTTGCGGGGTCTACGCAGAAGGCTTTGCACTGGTATTCACAAGCTGCTAGCAAAAAATATATCCCTGCTATCTTTGCGCTTGGGAACCTGTACATGCGCATGTGCAATTATGTAGATGCACTTAATATTTATGGGCATCTATTAGCGATAGTGTCTTTGGATTATAAGATGAGGGCTGAGGTGCTTTACAACTGTTCACGGATCTATAATTTTTTAGCAAAACAGCCCTCCCTCCCAGGGCATAAAATAGACCGCCCGTTCTGTTTGACCCAAGAGTTATTCTGCCTAAAGGCTGCGGCTGAACTCGGCCATACTGAGGCAGAGGGGCAAGTGCGCTTGATTGAAAACAGGCCCATGACTGAAGAAGAGCTGGCAGTGGTTCCAGGCCCAGTGCTGATAACCGCACAGAAGCAGCAAGAGACTGGAGAGCTGATAACCAGTAATGACTGGGAGCGGGCTACAGACGACCTTCTAGAGGTATTTAATAGCAATCAAGCAGGCAGGGAGCTGTTGCGCCTGAGTGGGCTGGAAGAAGAGTTTAATCAAGACCAGTAGGGCTAGAGGGCTTCTCTTGATATTGTTTTATTATTTGTGTTGACAGATTTGAGGATCTTGTGTTTATTGGGGGTCTCTTGTAATTAAATAAGGGATACAACACAGATTAATATGGATGGTATAAACACGAATAATCCTGTCGTGCAGGAGTGGTCACTTTTTTTGAATGGTTTATCGAGCACAGCCTTGAGTGCTCGTTGTGAGACGGGTAAAAGGCGAATGGCTGCGCAGCGTTTGGCGCGTGCATTTGTTCGGGTAGAGAACCTCTCGAGTAAGCAGGTTGAGCTAAAGCCTTTGCTAGGTGCTTTTAAAAGCCGTTTTGAATGTGAAGCCGAGCAGGCAGGCAATAAGTATGCGGTGAGCATTCTGAACCGCATTGTGTGCTGGAGAGAATCTCAAGAGGCCATTGCACAGGCTAATAAATTAGGGCATGAAGCCTTAACGCATTGCCCTTGGAAGAAACAAAAGCCAAACCCTGAGCAGGCAGCAAAGCATTTCACTGTGTCAGCTAAACTAGGTGACGTAGAGGGGCAAAGTTGGGTAGGGCAGCTTTATCTTGATGGGCGTGCAGGACGTCTTCCTAATGGATGGCGCAATTACCCAATGGGTGCTTATTGGACCTGTAAGGCTGCGCAGAAAGGGCCTAGACATGCTGAGCATGCATGGGGGCGTTTGGAGCAGGCGAGGAAGCAGCCTATGCCACAAGCGATGCGTGCAGAAATGGAGAAGGTTATTGCAAAGAATTTCCCGAAGAAGGATTTGGAGTTTATACTGCGTAAGGCTGCGTGTAAGCGTAAGGCTAGCTTTACGAAGGGTGAATCTTTGTCTAAGCGGGTGAGAAGGTAGTACCCGAGTAAAATTCTTGACCGAAATGGGCCCCCTTGTGTTAATAGGGGGCTATGGCGCGGGATTTCCTTAAAGGTGTAGCAGATAGCTACGATGTAATAGTGATTGGCAGTGGGCTGGGAGGCCTTACGGCTGCGAATCAGCTGGCTAAGGCAGGGCGTTCGGTCTTGGTCTTAGAGCATCATTACCAGTATGGGGGCTTAGCGACTTGGTTTAAGCGCAAGGGCGGGCATATCTTTGATATTTCTTTGCATGGCTTCCCCTCGGGGATGAAAAAGTCTTGCAGGAAGTATTGGACGCAGGAGATTGCCGACAAGATTGTACCGCTTAAGGACCTGCGCTTCATCAATCCGCAATTCGATATTAAGACGAGCTTCGATAAGGAAGACTTCACGCGCTTATTGGTTGAGGAATTTGGCATCGAGCAAGAGCAGGTGTTTGCGTTTTATGCACACCTGAAGGGGATGAACTTTTATGATGAAGACACGCGCACGACCCGTGAGCTTTTTGAGGAGTTCTTCCCGGGGCGTGATGATGTGCATCGTTTGTTAATGGAGGCGATTGCCTACTCCAATGGGTCGACCTTGGATGACCCGGCGATTACCTACGGGATTGTGTTTTCGAACTTCATGAATGATGGGGTTTATATCTTCCATGGGGGGTCTGACACGATTGTGGGGATGATGGTGGATGAGGCCGTTAAAAACGGCGTAGAAATCCGCAAGCGGTGTTTGGTGGAGGAAATTTTGACAGGGCCTGAAGGCGTGCGTGGGGTGCGTGTGAATGGGCGCGAGATTGCGTGTAAGGCTGTTATCTCGAACGCGAATATTAAGAATACAGTGGGTGAGCTATTGAGCCCGGAGGCTGTGTCAGGCGATTACCGCAAAGAGGTGGAAGCGGTGCGGGTGAGCCAGAGTTCTTGCCAGGTGTATTTAGGGATCCGTGAGGGAGAGACCTTACCGGATGTGGGGGACTTGATCTTTACCTCGGAGGCGGAGCACTTCTCTAGTGAAGAGCTTTTGGATTTTGAGACTAGCAGTAAGACGTTTTCGATCTATTACCCAGAAATGCGTGCGCACCGACCGACAGAGCGTTATGCGGTGGTGGCCTCGATGAATGCGAACTGGAGTGATTGGGCAGGCTTAACGGATGAGGCCTATGCAGCCCATAAGGAGCGCTTAATTGAAAGCGCCTTGAAGAGCTTTGAAAAGTTTGTGCCGGAAATCCGCAGTAAGGTGGATTGGGTTGAGGCAGCTACACCACGCACTATGAAACGTTATGTGCGCCATGAAGGCGGGACCTCTTTCGGGACGAAGTTCGAAGGGCTTGCGGCCTCTATGAAGTTGCCCGAAGAAGTGCCTGGGCTCTACCATGCCGGGTCCGTCGGGATTATTATGTCCGGCTGGTTGGGGACGATGAACTATGGTGTGATCGTCGCGAATAAGGTGATGAGCGCTTTAGCGCAGCGCTTAGCGACTGCGTAGTTTGCTTAGCAAGCGCAGGATCTCGATGTAGAGCCAAATAAGCGTGACCATGAGTGCGAAGGCACCGTACCACTCCATGTATTTTGGCGCACCTGCGCGAGCACCACGCTCGATCAAGTCAAAGTCTAGGACGAGGTTTAGAGCGGCTATGCCTACTACGATGAGACTAAAGCCAATGCCGATTGGGGTAGCGCTGTGGATGAAAGGAACACTCACACCAAAGAACCCAAGGATGAAGCTAGCTATATAAACCAAGAAGATGCCGCCAGTAGCTGCTAAGAGAGCGGCGCGGAATTTGGCGGTGGCTTGGATGATGCGCATGCCGTAAAGGCTGAGCATCGCTAGGAGGGTGGCTAATGTAAGTGTGATAGCCTGGACAACGATGCCGGGGTACATAACCTCCATCGATGCGGAAAGCCCGCCGAGTACGAAGCCTTGGGCTAAGGCGTACAAAGGGGAAAGCATGGGGGCGAGTGTTTGCTTGAAAATGATCACCATGGCTAAGACAAGGCCGGTGATAACGCCACCCATGAGCATGCCGTAGGCTTTTTCAGGGTTTTGGAGCATGTACTGCCAGGAGAAGCTCCCTGAGAGGCATACGAGTGTTAAAAGAATGAGCGTCTTAATTGCGGAGCCGCCGATGGTCATCTTGTTGGCAGCTGCAGAGCGTTCTAGTCGGGAGAAAGTGTTCTCGTTAAGAGCAGGATTACTGGATTCAAACATGGGGTGATTTTAGAATGAGAGTGGGGAATTAGTCAATCCTACTTCGCTAAAGCTTCCTACTTCGCTAAAGCTTCGAAGGACAAGGGAATGGGGATAAGGGAAGGGGGAACACTACTGCTATATTAAGTGACTTGTCCCTCTTTCTTTCTTATAAGGCTAAGCCTTCTATGATTCCTATTAGTGGGAGGAATAAGGCGATTACTAGGGTGCCTACGGTGATGGCTAGTAGGATGATGATGGTGGGTTCTAGGAGGGTTAAGGCTTTGCTGAGGGTTCTCTCGAGGGTTTCTTCGTAGGTGGTGGCTAGCTTACCTAACATGGGCGCTAATTGGCCCGTCTCCTCGCCGACTTGGATCATGCGGATGGCTGCTGGGGGAATGCTTGCGTGTTGCGCTAAAGCCTTAGAAAAAGGAAGGCCACCTAGGACTTTTTGATGAGTTGTAGTGTATGCGATCGTGAAGCAGTGGTTGCTTACGGTATGGGTGCTCATCTTGAGGGCCTCCAATAAAGGCACGCCGTGAGTGAGTAAGACGCATAAGGTGCGTGAGAAGCGGGCGGTGTTACTTTGTGTGATGAGGTCTTTGAGGAGGGGGAGCTGTAGAGCAAGGCGATCGGTGGTGGGCTTGAGCTTTATGAAAGGAATGTAGCGCAGGCTGAACCCGAGTACGATAAGACCACCAGCTAGAGGGAGCAGGAGGCTTGTGATGTTTTGACTAAAATCTAGGATAAGTTGAGTGAGCCAGGGTAAGGGCGCACCCCCTAGGACATCAGCAAAAATTGTTTGAAACTTGGGGACGACGAACACGACGAGTAAGCCTACGATGAGTAGAGCGATACTCATCACGATGCTGGGATAGATCAGTGCGGCTTGGATTTTCTTTTGGGTGCGTTGAGTGTTTTCTAGAAATTCGGCAAGTTGTTTGAGGACGATATCTAGAGCGCTCCCGAGTTCAGCTGATTCAATCAGCGTACGGTAGAGTGCGGGAAAGGTTTTGGGGTGCTTGGCTAAAGCCTGGGAGAAGCGTTGGCCTGAGTGGATGCTAGTGCACAAGTCTGCTATGAGTGCGCGGGTGTTGGGGGTCTTCTCTTGGGTGCTGAGGGTCTCTAGGCTTTGGTCTAACGAAAGACCACCGCTGATGAGTGTGGCCAAATCTTGGGTGAATTGTAAAAGCGCTTGGGGGGAGAGTGGGGTGATCTTGTTGCGGCTCAGGCGGGGCCATTGGAGTTTGGGAAGCTCGGGCGTAAAGGGGGCTAGTTCTAGGTGTGTGACGATGAGCTTGCGCTTAGATAAGTGGGTTTGGGCCTGTGTTGCTGTATCGGCCTTTAGACTGCTGGATTGAGTCTTTCCTTTTGGGGTGATTACAGTGTAGTTGTAGGTAGGCATAGTGGTGGGGAGCTAAATGTGCTCAATAAATTCTTCAATGCTGGTTTGGTGTTTTAGGAGGGCGTTGATAGCTTCGTTGCGTAGGGTGCGCATGCCTTCTTCTTGGGCTTGGGCTTTGAGTTCTAGGGTGCTGGCCCCTTGGGTGATCTTTTCGCGCAAAGTATCGGTAATAGGCATGGATTCGAATAGCGCAATGCGCCCGTTGTAACCTTTGAAATTGCACATAGAGCATTTTGTGCCGCGGCAAAAGCCCTCTTGAGAGATTGCGCTTCGGGGGATTTGGGTGACCTCGAGCATCAAGTCAGTCGGCTGGTAATACTCTTTGCAGTGTAGGCATATCCGGCGCAAGAGGCGTTGGCCCAAAACGTATTGCAAGCCTGCTGCTACGAGGTAAGGTTCTAAGCCAAGGTCGATCAGGCGAGTTGCGGCTGAGGGTGCGTCTTTGGTATGAAGGCTGCTTAAAACTAAGTGACCGGTTAAGGAGGCCTGTAGGGCAATTTGGGCAGTCTCGAGATCACGGATCTCGCCGACTAGGAGCACATCGGGGTCTTGCCTTAGGAAAGCGCGTAGCGTGGTGGCAAAGTCTAGGCCGATGGCCTCGTCGGTAGAAGTCTGGAGGGTGCCGTCTAGGGCGTATTCGATCGGGTCCTCTACGGTGAGGATTTTGCGGTTAGGGTCATTAATCGTTTTGACTGCGCTATAAAGAGTCGTGGTTTTGCCACAGCCTGTTGGGCCTGTGGTAATGAAGAGGCCTTGCTTACTTTCTACAGTATGCTGGACGCGGTTGTGTACGTGGGGCGGCATGCCGAGGGCCTCGAGCTTTAAATTGCTAGCGGATTTATCTAAGATGCGTAAGACGAGGCTTTCCCCAAATGTAGAGGGTAGGGTGGATACACGGATGTCGACCGTACGTTCGTGCGCGGCCTCCCAGCAGAAGCGGCCGTCTTGAGGGACCCGAGACTCTGTAATGTTAAGCCCGGCTAGTACTTTGATGCGGCTGACGACCGGCTCGATGAGGTCTTGCGTTGTATTGGGTAGGTCGTACAGGCGCCCGTCGACGCGATAACGGATGCGCAGGCATTCGGCATAAGGCTCTAGGTGAATGTCGGAGGCTTGCGCGTTGATGGCCTCGTTCAGCAGGGTGCTGACGAAAGGGATAATTGAGGGTGTTGATGGTTGTGGGGTTATCATTGAGGGGTAAGCATTACTATTGACTTGCATGGAGTGCGAACCTTTTTTGTAGGCTATTATGGATATTTATAGACATGACGGATTCTCACCTGCGATGAGTTTGATTAATTTACAGCCCCAGCAACCTGAGCAGCGTGGCTGTAAGCGGGCGCGTTATGAAGAAGGGGACAGTGGTATGGACCTGGACAATACTTATAGATATACAGAAAGAGAATTACCCGGTGAGGCGGTTGAGTTACGGAAGCGTAAGGCGACGGAGGTAGGCTCCCCGGAAGCGCAGCGAGCAAAGCGTGTATGTCAGCATACTAATACGCCTGAGTACCTAAAGCGATTGCAGGAGATTGCGCATACACTGAGGCAGCGTGATGTGCAGTATGCTTATTTATTGTTGAAGAATTTTATTAAAAATCATGGAGAGATTGTCGTGCCTGCGGTGTTTGACCCAAGCCAGGGTGGGGTTGATGTGAATACAGCGGGGAAGAGTTGCTTGAATGAGGCGCTTGGTATTAAGCCAAAAAATGATGAGTGTGCTTTTACACTCCTGCATATTGCGGCGATTCGTAATGATATAGCTATGTTGCGCTTTTTGTTGAGAGTCCCGGGGATTAATGTGAATGCGCAGGCGAGTTGGGGGTCTACGCCTTTGTATACTGCTATCGAGTATGGGGCTGGGATTCAGTTTATAGGGATATTAGCTTATGATAATAGAGTTGATCCGAGTGTAGCGCGCTATAAAAATAAAAGGCCGATAGGTTTGGCGCTTGAGCTTGGGCGCAACGATGTGATTGCGGTTATTAACGAGGTGTATACTTGGCGTTGCCAGGGGCATTATTGAGGGATGACTTTTATCTTGGGTGATTAGGCAAGCTCTTAGCTTGACTGGGGGGTATTCCTGGGGCTAGTGTCTCTGGCTATGGACTCGAATAATACCTCTGCTGTTGCTTCTCCTGTCGTTCCACGTGCTGTGGACCCGGATAATGAAACGCCGTCGTTTGATGGTCGTACTGTTGAGCAGCGTGATGCTCAAGCGGAAGAAATCATGACCCTTTCTAGGCAGGTTTTGGAAGACCCTACGCAGCCAGCAGATTATAAGGCAGGGGTGGCGCAGAATCTTGAAGTACTCGAGGGAGTTAGGTCTCTTATAGAAGGGGCGAGTGAAGACTCTGGTGACGAGAGTGACGGTTCGGAACTTTGCTTTCATATATTTTGTGATGATGGTTGTAGGGGAGAATGCCTTAAGGATAAGCCTGGTGAAGATAGTACTCTGAGTGCGAAGCAAATGGAAATTAACCAAGAATGGAAGCGATTTTCGATTAATAATCTGAATGAAAATTTTCGCTATCTTCGTGTGCTCATAGAGAAAGGTGTGAGTCTCTCTCAATCAGAGAGAAAAGAAGCAGCTTCATTATATAAGGACTTAGGGGATCTTTTTCCTTCTGATACTCTGGATGGGGTCAAGGCGCTTGAGTCTAAGATTACTGCTTTACGTCCAGAGAATGTTGAGCAAGAAGAGCTTGATCAGGCTAAAGAAGAGCTGATGAGAGTAATAGGTCGTCTTGAGGGAAAGTTATTGGCGTATATTAATCTATTACGCGATGGGCATCCCTCTGAAGAGGAATTAGCAAAACTAGATGCTCTAGTGAAGTTGATTAAAAAAAATGATGATGGCTCTGACAGCTCTGATGACTCTGATAATGACTCGGATGGATATGGCTTTGGGTTGTTTGATTCCCCAGAACCTGTTCGTCGGAATGTGCCGGCGGAGGATGTTTCTGGTAGTTCCTCTGGTAGTGTCTCTAGTGATGACTCTGACGGTGAGCTGAGTGATGATAGCCGAAGGGCGCTTGATATGTTTGATGCGCTTTCGGGAGTTAGTAATGGCAATAGGGTGCTTAGTGATTGGGGAGTCCTGCATGTGCGTAATGAAGAGGGTCCTGATGAGCAGGTGCCTGGCTTCGCCTTACTTTCTCCGTCTGAGCAGATAGCCTTTAGTGGGGTTGCGCCGGTTACACGGGATGTGGTTCGACCTCAAGTGAGTGAAGAGAAATCGCTATTGGGTGCATTTGGGCAGATGTTATGTCACCCGCCAGCGAACCTCTTGCTTCTGATTTTCTTGTATTTCTTAGTGTTTCAGCATGTTTCCGAATCAGGCGAGCTTTAACGGACTTTGAGGTTTACCTAGGCTTTTATTATGGATCTTCAGTTGGTTTCTTGGGCAGACTCGCTTAAGAGTGATGAGAACGGTGAGTGGGCCCCACTCCCCCCGTCGTTTTTTGAGTGCTGGCGCATCGCGATACATCAGCGCCCGATTAAAGAGCTGAAGGATACCCTGGCGCAAATTAAAGTACTAAGAAAAGATGGCAGTTTGCCGGAAAAGCGCAGGAGTACACTTTTAAGTCTTCAGGCAGACTTAATTTTCCGGATTGGGATGCGAGAGAAATCTCGCCAGCAGGCAGACCGTGATTTAGCTAAAGCACAGAGATTTTTGAGTCAGAACTTAGAAAGGGAGATAACGGTAGTGCGTAGGCGAGAGTGGGGGATGTTGCACCCGGTCTATGAGACCGTTGTTTGGTTTAAGGATATTCCGCAGTGCACGAAAGTGATCTTGGTGTTATACTTGCTCATCACAGGCTCTTTGTTGGGAAGGCTCTTAGTGAAGGAATAGGCTCTTGCCTTGACTTTAGCGGGCTTAGCTGGTTCTGTAGCCGATATTATGGACAATAAAATTGGTAGTACAGAATCTTCCCAAAGCTCGCAATTGGTTGAACATACTTACGTTCCCATGACCTCTGTTGGGGAGACGGTAATCTCTATGAAGGGTGATGTCCGTGAAGTCAAAGGGCAGAAGCCTAGCTTGCATAGGCGTAGCCTGTCCGAGGGGGCAGTGAGGGAGTATGCGCTTTTAGAGAGGAAAGTGGAAGAGCTGACGCAGGAGGTTAAAGGACTGAAAGCCCAATTTAAAAAGCTGAAGAATAATGCCTGGGATGGAAGGCTTGTGACGTTTTCCTTCTTGACGCTATCTACTGTTACGACCATTGGACTTGCTTGGCTTTTGTCAGATATAGATGACATGACCGATGTAATTTGTGGAAGTGATGATGCGCTGGATAGTTTTAACCACCTGTGTGGTTTAGGGTAGTCATATGGATACGCGTTTAATTTGTGCGTTATTGCTACCAGTTGGCCAGGACTTGAGCGCAGGCCCGTCTTCAGGGCCAGTAAATGTTTTGGGCGTTATGCCTTTTGAGCCTGGGCGTTTCATGCTTGTTCGGGTTCATGCTATGGATCTGGATACTCTCCAGCGCTTTCAGGCAAGTTTGGAACAGGGGGAGGGTGCTGCTTTGTTTCAGCGCAGGGTTGCTCAGCCTGACTTGTCTTTTTCAAGAGAGTGTCTTGGGCGTTATGATGAGACTCGACAGTTTATTTATTGCTTAACGAGCATGATTATCTTTTTGGGGATATTTATCATGGCTTCTCGTCGGGCAGAGCACTTCTAGGGCTTATGTGTTTCTTCTCGGATCTTGGGAGTGTGAGTAGTGAGGCCACCACTTGGACGGGTTACTTAGGGGAGGAGGATGATCAAGGCTCAGATCTTTTCTCTGGGCAAGGGCGCTATTGTGGAGAGCTGTCTGCTGTTCAGGCTTGGCATTTGCAGGCGCATTATAAGGAGGAAGAGGAGGAGGATCTTTTAATGATTAATGGGCGAGATGTGTGTCAGGTGACCTATGATCTTACCCAGCCACTGCCAAAAAATGGAAAGCCTGTGATTATTTCTTTGATTGGCTATAGGGAAGACCTGAAGGGCATTGGTATTGAGAAGATTATTTAGAAATTGACCCGAGTCGTAGGATTGCCTAGCTTGCTGCTTAGCGTAATTATTTATCTTAACCCTTAATTTCTTTATCTTTTATGGCTAACCCTCTTGGTTATTTGGACTTGAAAGTGTATACCCCGGATCAACCTGATTTCAGTGCTCCCTTTATTTCTTCTAGAGGGCTTTTTGGGTGCCGTACCGTTTACGTGCATGAGGAAAGAAGCGATAGAGTAATTTGGTTTGGTTCTTCTTCTGGGGGAGATGATTTTTGCACGAAAGAGCTTGCATCGGGTGAGCGCAGGAAGGTCTCTATTGGAATGCATTCTGGGTTCAGTTGCATCCCTTTGGACCCGGCTCAGACGGCTTTTTTGCGTGAGCATGTTAGATCCATTCTGGAGGCTAATATTGTGAAAGATGAGTTTCAGTTGGCGGTTATTTTCTTTTTTATACTGACTATTATTGCTTGCTTTATGGCAGGGTCCTCTAAACAGTGTTGAGATGGATGGAGTAAATAAAGATCGTAGTGGAAGCTTTGATACGAATGTAGGTTTAATTGAGCCTACGCCGAGAGTTGAGCAGGAAGAAGTGGGGTGTGAGTTCTTTTGGCAGGCTCGTCTGCGTGAGTCTTCTGGGGATGAGCCTGCTACCGAGCTTCATCAGCGTAGTGTTAGGCAAGAGCCACTGGTGAGTGCGGCTGATCGGCCAGGGTTTGATGTAACGCTTGGGGATGTGTTTGAGGCGCATGAGGGTAATGCTATCGGGCTTTGTGTGACCTTGGCTATTCCCGTGGTTATAGCTATTTTGGCTTTAGTGCTTTCTTACCTTACCTGTTACCTGAATGCCCTGGAATGCCGTTGGGATATTTAGGGATGGAGTTGCCACCGATTGTAAGGAGTTTACCCCAGGTTATGCACAAGCATGCACGTAAGTTCCCGGGGGTTCATGTAGCGCATAAGAATGAGTGTATTAATGGGAAGCGTGTTGCTGTTATCTCTATCATCTACCAATGCCCTAGAGGCCATGATGTTTTCCAGTACTATGAAAATAGAGTTAAGGAGCTTTCTGAGGAGCCGTGTTTTTGTGGGAATATTAAGCGTGTAGAGCGCTTGGCTGGCTATAGCAGGCGTATTGTGCTCACTCAAAAGAAATATGAACAGCTGAAGCCTTACTTGCGCGAGAGTGATTGGGCTGAGCAGGCGATGCTGAATAAGGTGAGCTTGCTTACCTTCTGTTGCTTGCTGATGATATTGATGGTGTCTGCCTCGATTTCTAAAGAGCAGCCCTAAAAGTTGAGGTCTTGACGGTTGGGCAGCTTGGGTCTAGTACTTGCCGTACTATGGATCGTATTACAGTACACTCAATCGAATTAAATAGAGACCTGCCTGGTATTTTGGGGCTTTTAGTCGAGAAGAGTTCTTCTTGGGACTTGCTTCATGTTACCTATTGCCATAAGAGCCAGGAAGTTAGGGATTATTACTTCCGGCGAACGGAGGGTGTTCAAAGAAGAGGTGCGCAGCCTTTGGCTGTGCGGACCATTAGGGAGGAAAGAATTGAGCTCACTCGGGAAGAATTCGAGGATATGACCTCTCTTTTAGCACAGTTAAGCAGGCTTAATGTGAATTTTAGGCTTATCAAATGCTTCGTTTTGGGGCTATTGATGGCGCTTTTTATGGCCGTTGCTGAGCAAGCTAAAGTTTAATTAGTTTATAAACCTTTGATGAAGAGGGCCTTATAAAGGGGCTCTCTTTTTTGTGCTTTTTTGGGAATTTTTTATTGATTATCGCCTCTTAATAAGTATAGTTACCCTAACTAATTTTAATACAACAATATCTAATTTTTAATCAATTATGGACGCATCAGTAAACTCACACTCACGTAGGCCATCTATTGTTCCACCTCTTACTTTATCTAAATCTAGCTCTGGGAACCTTAGTTCTAGAGGTACTGGTAGTAGTGACTCTGGAAGAACCACTGGGAGTCTTAGTTATATTTCTGAGAGAAGTGATTTAGCAACTGTCGGAAGTTGTTATTTGAAGACAAACCAAGAGATGGCTTTTACTGCGATTACCACCACTGCACGTACAGATGCATCTTCAACAGAGAGCTACTCAAGAATACTTGCGGATTGTGGTCTGGATAAAAAAGAATTGGAGCTATTCTTTAGCGAGCCAATAGCAGTTCCCCTTGAAGAGCCAAAGGTTCTTGAGAAGGCTGAAGTGAAGACTGCTAAACAGCGTGAGGGAGAAGAACGCTTGAGGGAAGCAGCAGAGAAAGGAAAACCTTATATTGAAAACATGCGGAAGGCTAAGAAAACGGGAGTAGCAAAGGCTTACCGACGCGATCTAAGTGCTGAGGGCTTTAAGAGCAAGGTGGCTAATCCTATTATTAGTCGGGAATTAGAGGAGCTTCAGGAGCAACACCCTAATGCTAATTTTGAGCAAGAGGTTTTGGTCAATGATTTTGAAAAGACGGTTATACGTATCTTTGATTCGAATAGTTCTAATACTGTAGTTCAAGAGCTAACTATTGTTTGGGCAGATTATCTGCCTAATATCATCGGGCTTCTTAAGAAGTATAGCTACTACTCTACCTTGAGTCTTGCAGGATTTGCTTTTACTAATGAGCAAGTGATCGAGTTAATTGATTCTGCTACTAAGGTAGGCGGCATTGAAGTTCTGACAGACATTGACTTATCTGGCTGTACCCAAGTAACTAAGGATTTGTTGCCTGAATTAATTAAAAAATGTCCAGCAATTCAGTTAATTAAGGTCAGAGGGTGCCCTCAGATTGAGGAGCTTAATGCGCTTGAGTTGGCTAAAGCGATCAACTTTAACTGGAAGCAGGAAGATGCAAGCCTAGCCTTTATTGATATAATTCAGCGTGTTAGCCACTACAGGCAATTGAACCTGGCAGGTTGTAAGCTCTCATCAAGGGCTATGAGTAACTTAATGACTTGCTGTTCCAGCCATGGTGGGTTCCGTTACTTGGAGGCCTTGGATATGTCAGGCTGTGCGGCTTTAGACGTGAATGTCATTGGCGGTAGTTTCGGTCGCATTTTCCATGGGACTTGCTTGAAAGAGTTAACCTTAAAGAATTGCTCATGGGTTAAAGAAGCTGAAGAAAGAGCACTCAGGCATATTTTTGGGGATGCTTGTAGCTTTATTATCAGTGAAAAAGGATCTTTCCTAAAAAAGAAGGCAAGAGTTGTAAGTAGGTTTTCTAAGCTGAGCCGTAATGAGTCTCTCAAGAAGCTCTCGGAGGCAGTTAATAGGATGTTGCCCCGTACAGATTCCCTCAAGAAGCTTGGTAGTACGAGTTCTTCCAATAGTCGGACTAATACACCACGTGGTACAACTTCATCGAGTATGTCTGGGAATGCTTCTTTATCCTCAAGTACAGGGCCTTCTACAGCTACTAGCCCGAATCGTAGTTTGGTAACAACGCCGCGTGGGCCACGTAATATACGTTCACGAAGCATTAGTAAAAACGGCTAATCTTAGCTAGGAGGCTTAACACACAATGACGATGGAAGTTTATACAAATCTACCTGCGGGGGTTGCTTTACCTGAAGGATCCTCAATCTTAAGGCTTGAGAAAGAACATAACGGCCCTTTAGTGGGACGCTGTGTAGAG
The DNA here is from genome assembly GCA_002376875.1 of Opitutia bacterium UBA3534. Taxonomy (GTDB): domain Bacteria; phylum Verrucomicrobiota; class Verrucomicrobiia; order Opitutales; family UBA3534; genus UBA3534. The sequence continues at coordinate 31,751 of DFOT01000002.1, forward strand.
GTTCGTAAGGCTGCTGCATACAAGGCGTCTCTTCAGGAAGAGACCTTGGCAATGAAGGAGCGTGCTTATGGAAGTGATAAGCTGAAGCTTTGTGTTATGGACCACCCGCTTGGTCTTGAAGCAAGTGGTGAAGATGTCGTGACGATTGTTCAGTCTTTCGGGCAGGTGCGTGAGTTGGATCTCTCGGAGACAGAGATTAGTGATATAGATGTGGATGCCATCATCACACACCTGGTTAACAATAAGCTTTGTCAGTACGTGGAAGTGGTGAACCTGGACCTTTGTCGCAACATCACCCAGGAGTCTATCTTGTTTTTCCTTACGCACTGTGAAAACTTAAAGACCATTCGTTTCTTTGACTGTGACCTTGGTAATGCGGTGGATAAGCAGGCTTTGATTGAGGCTTTTGAGGAGTATTACGGAAGTGATGCGCTGAAATTTGGGCGCATGACCAAAAAATTGATCCGTTTGGAGCTTGAGGAAAAGCCTTGGGAGGTAAAGAGTGCGGAGCTAAGCTATAAACACCGCTTTGCTTTAGATGCTTTTGAGATAAAATTCCGTAAGCGGAATGCGTATCTTGCAATGAGCTTTACTGTGCCTAGAGACAGCCACGGAAATACGCTAGATAATGTGGATGACCTTCTGGGTCTTGTAAAGGCTTTTGGTAAAGTGCGTAGGCTGGATCTTTCTGGTACGAATATCACAGACAGCCATATGAATGAGCTGATCGATTTCTGGAAAGAAAATGGCTTACGTCATTCGATCAAAGAGATTAAATTGGACTATTGTGGTGATATTAGTGATGAGACGATTGTACGCTTATTTAAGCACTGTAAGTTTTTGAAGTACGTTGACTTTTATAACAATAATAGCGCCTCTAGGAAGCCGCCTAGCCCTGCTGTAGTAGCAGAGCTTGAGAAACGCTGCGGAGTCGGTGCGGTGCAGTATTATGATCAGGACTCAAGCAAAGGAATGGTTAGGGTAGAGCAGGTAAGCGCGGATATGCGTCCTTTGCGCAATGCTTCTAATAAGATGCCTGTCTTGAGGTTGATACATTCTAAGACGAAGCACAATGTACCTCCTCTGGCACTTAAGAAGGCTTCTAAGTGTCTACCTGTTCGTCCACGTGAGGAAGAGGCTGTGTCTCCAGTGCTTCATCGAGTAGAGGTTGGTGGCTTTATGATGTATCAGCCTGCTTTTGGTTAGATGCTCGAGAGCTAGTCTTCTGGGGTGTACGCTTCATCATTAAGAATGGCGCGGACTCGTTTGGGGTCTTGAGCTTTACGCAGTGCTTCATCCTCGGCGATGATCCCTTGTTTGACCAAGAGGGAGAGGTATTCATCGAGCGTGACCATACCTTGAGCCTTACCGGTTTGGATATGCGTCTTGAGCTGGTGAGTTTTGGCTTGGCGGATGAGTGCGGAGATAGCAGTGTCCACAATCATGATCTCATACGCGGGGACAACACCGCCCTCTATCGTATGACAAAGTTGTTGGGAAATAACAGCAGTCAGTGAGGCGGCTAGTAGCGTACGGACTTGGTCCCGAGCCTCAGGCGGGAAACAGCCTAAGATACGGTCTACGGTATTGGCGGCCCCGGTTGTGTGTAGCGTAGCAAAAACTAAGTGCCCCGTCTCGGCTGCGGCTACGGCGGACTCCATCGTGGCTAAGTCGCGCATTTCCCCGACCATGATGACGTCTGGGTCTTCACGAAGGGCGTCGACTAAGGCCTCAGCAAAGGAGTTAGCATCAATCCCGACTTCGCGCTGGCTGACGAGGCCTTTATCGGCTTTATGGAAGAATTCAATGGGTTGCTCAATAGTTAAAATGTGGCGGTCTAGATTGTGGTTAATCCAGTCCAGCATGGAAATGAGCGTAGTGGTCTTACCGGAACCTGTGGGGCCGGCGACTAAGATTAGACCTTGGGTGCGCTTAAGTAGAGGGATGAAGACATCGACATCGAGGTTAAGGTCCTCCATTGAATAGACCTTGGTGGGGATTTGTCGTAGGACGATGTCGTAGTGCTTCCGGCTTTTGTAGGCGGTGGTACGGAACTGTGCATTCCCCTCGTGCACGAAACTAAAGTCAATAGCCCCGCGTGACTCAAGAGTTTCAAATTGTTGCTCGTTAATGAGTTCTTTGAGGATACCTTCGGTATCAGTGGTGGTGAGACTGGGGCCTTCGATGAATTGAATATGCCCCGACACACGAATTGCTGGGGGGCTATCTACGTGTAGATGAAGGTCGGATCCGCCCGAACTCACAACAGTATCGAGCAATTGTTTGAGTTGGTATTGCACTCATTAATGATAGGGAAATTTTGTTATAATTGCAAGGCAATAAGGGTGATAGTGTAAGTGCTTTATTGGGAGGTGCTTAAAGGTTGACCTGGGGTGGCCTTGGGGCTAACACAGTGGGGTAAATTTATTATAATTATGGACATACAAAGTAATACCAAGCAATTAGAAGTAAATAGGCTAGCTGATGAAGCTTTTAACAAGCTCTTGGAGGGCATGAAAACCCAGGGGGCTGGGCTCTTTGGCGGTGAGAAGAAGGTTGTTTTTATTAGTGCTCAGAAGGCTGATAAAATAGCGCAGATTTACCGTAATGATCCCTTTCGTGTGTGTGTGGACACTAAGGGAATTCATTAATCCGTCATTTAGGCTTTATTATGGACGGATCAATGCCACTGACAGGGGCGCTTGCTAGCTATGCAGGTGTCCAGCTTACTGAACAAGAACAAACGCTTGCGGATGCCTTAAACAAGGAATTGTTAGCTGCTTACAAGAATAATACGCAGTCTAATAGCTTAACGAATAAGCAGAAGAAGTCTGTGCGTGAACGGCTTGTATCAACTGCTAAGGGAGATGCTTATCCTAGGAAAAGTATTAAGTCTTTAGACCTGAGGGAGATGTCATTTATGAATGATGCTATCTTGCTTAAGCTTGTGAAGCATTTTCCTAGGCTTACCTCTTTGAGTTATAATGGAGAGAGTTGTCTGACCTCGGCGGGGATGGCCAAAGTGCTCAAAGTCTGTAAGCACCTGAGGGAGCTGACGATTGAGGGATCGCTGACCAGGCCAGCTAAGGAGATTGCTTCTATCCTTAAGGCGTGCCCTAAGTTGGAAGTGTTGAATCTTCCTGGTTGGGAGGATAACACGGCTTTGAATATCAAAGCAAAAAAACTGAAGGTGTTAGATATTTCGATGTGGCATGGGTTAACGCACCTTGAGTTAGATTGCCCAGAGCTCTTGAGTTTGAACCTTACTTCTTGTAGGTCTTTGGGGTATAAAGGTGAATTCCTACCTGAAGGAGGGAAGCTTGATATTAAGTGCCCGAAGCTTGAGAGGGTGACTTTAGGGCATAATAAGTACCTAAAAGAGGCGCATAAGGAGGGTATCAAAGCACAGTGCCCGGATGTGGTGTTTGTTTAATCCTCTAATAGCAAACGAGGGTTTCTTCCTTTGTGGTTAGGCCTTGGGCTGCTTTGTTTAGGCCGTCGGTTTGTAGCGTTTTTAGGCCTTTGGCTTGGGCGATTTGTTTGAGCTGAGTGGGGGTGGCTTGGTTATGGATGTGAGCCTGGAGCTGTTCATCTATAACCAGAAGCTCAAAGAGGCCTAGGCGCCCTAAGAAACCGGTGTGATTGCAGCTTGAGCATTGCGCCCCTTGGCAGGCTTGGCAGCATTTGCGCACGAGGCGTTGGCTGAGGACGGCCCGTACGGCTGCAGCCACTAAGAAGCTAGGGATGCCCATGTCTAATAAGCGTGTGAGGGCGCTTAAGGCACAACGGGTATGGAGGGTCGCAAAGACTTTATGGCCTGTGAGGGCAGCGTGGATAGCGATTCTGGCTGTTTCAGCATCCCGGATTTCCCCGATCATAATAATATCTGGGGATTGGCGCAGGATTGCGCGTAGGGCTGCAGCGAAAGTCATACCGACCTGAGGCTTCACGGAGACTTGATTGATGCCGAGGATCTGATACTCGACAGGGTCCTCGATGGTGATGATTTTACGATCGGGGTTGTTTAGGTAGTTGAGGACTGAATACAGCGTGGTTGTTTTGCCTGAGCCTGTAGGGCCGGTGACTAAGCATAAGCCATCAGGCTGGGTGAGTATGCGCTCGAAAGCTTTTTCATCCTCGGGGTCGAAGCCTAGGGAGGCTAAGGGTTTGTTCAGTGTCTCCTTGTCCAGGATACGGATGACGAGTGCCTCTCCGTGGAGGCTGGGGAGTGTAGCAACGCGTAGGTCCAGCGGTGTGTTTTTATTGGCAAAGGCGATACGGCCGTCTTGAGGGAGGCGCTTTTGGGCGATATCTAGGCGGGCCATGAGCTTGATACGGGTAAGCAATGGGGCCCAGGCCTCTGGAGGGAGCGTGTGTGGGTATTCCTGGAGAGCCCCATCAATACGGAAGCGGATACGCAGGCGTTTAGCTAAAGGCTCTAGGTGGATATCCGAGGCACGGGCTTGGTAGGCCGTAGTGATGAGTTCTTCAGCTGTGGAGATGATGTCCTGGGGTGTTTCATCCTCGAAGGAGATTGTCTCGGTAGTGAAGGTGATTTGAGTAGTGGGGCTAGGGGTGTAGTAGCGTTGGATTGCCTGGATGATGGCAGCCTCAGAAGCTAGATACGGAGTAATGGGTTTTGTATTGAGCTTAGGGAGTGCATTGGGGTGTGTGATGGCTAGGGCGAGGGTGTCTTCGGTCTCGTAGAGAGGGAAGCACTTGTGTTGGAGAGCCTCTGTATAGGGCATAGCCTCCAGCGCAGCGCTCGTGAGCTCGTTTAAATTTACCCAGGGGAGTTGGTAGTGCTCTTGGGTGAGTGCATCGATGTCGGCAGCCTCTAAGAAACCTTTGAGGACGAGGGCTTCTAGGAGGCAATCCGGAGCATCGGGCTCTTGTGGCGTGTTCTGGTATTCTTCGAGCGCAAAAGGATACAAGAGCTCCTTTTCTAGGAGCGCCTGCACCAGGGTTTGCTCAAGTGTCTTTGGGGTAGCGATCACGCGGTAGCCGAGTGATGCTTAGCGGTTAAGCCCCATTAGGAAGGCCGCATTAGACGGTGTCTTCTTCACGCGTTGGATGAGCATTTCCATTGCTTCTACAGGTGGTACACCCTTCATGGCGCGACGCAATGAATAGATCTTGGGGAGCTCATCTGGGTGGTAGAGGATCTCTTCCTTACGGGTACCGCTGCGCTCTAGGCTGAAGCCTGGGAAGATACGCTTGTCTGTCAGGCTGCGGTCTAGGTGCAGCTCCATGTTACCGGTTCCCTTAAATTCTTCGAAGATGACCTCATCCATGCGGCTGCCTGTATCGATGAGTGCAGTACCAAGGATGGTCAAACTACCACCGCCTTCGATATTACGGGCAGAACCAAAGAGGCGCTTCGGGCCTTGGAGTGCGTTAGCTTCAACACCTCCAGAGAGGATCTTTCCGCTGCTAGGCATCATCGTATTGTACGCACGGGCTAGGCGGGTGATCGAGTCTAGCACGACAACGACGTGCTTGCCGGCCTCGACCATGCGGCGCGATTTAGCGATGAGCATCTCGGCTGCGTGGACGTGATTCTCGGCGTCTTCATCAAAGGTGGAGCTTACGATCTCGGCATCGATATTGCGTTTGAAGTCGGTGACTTCTTCGGGGCGCTCGTCGATGAGGAGGATGGACAAGTGTACGTCTGGGCGGTGCTCACGGATACTGTAAGCGATGTTTTGCAAAAGTACGGTCTTACCGGTACGTGGAGGCGCTACGATCAACCCACGTTGGCCAAGGCCAATTGGGGTGAGTAGGTCTACGATACGCATCGAAAGGTTATCCCATTTTTTGTCGATAGCTAATTCGTCTGGGTGCTCGAGTACGAAACGCTCGGTTGGGTAGTAAGGTGTGAGTTCGTGGAACGGTACGCGGTCGGCATTGCTCTCGGGCGCTTCACTCATGATGGTATTAACCGTCAGGGCGAATGGGCAAGATTCGGCCTCATCAAAACGAGGCGGGTGGGCGGTGATCTCTACGATCTGACCGCGCTTAATGCCGTAGCGGCTTACGAGGATTTCAGGAATGTAGGCACTGTGGTAGCGCACGCGGTAATTGTCAGCCTCGTAAGTAAGGATTCCGCCGCGTTCACACTTGTCGAACACCCCTGTGATTTGAATAGGCTGCTGTTTGCCAAAAGCCGCTTGGAGGACGGCCTTGAGGAGTTTATTACGGTTAGGGGCCTCATCTTCCTTGGCCGCACCGATTGCCTTAGCTTGCTCGTAAAGCTCAAGCAATGGGAGCTCGTAGTAGTGGTTAAAGTTTAGAGGCTCGCCTTCGAAGGTGTGTTCTTGGATGAACGCGTCGAAGGTTTCTTTGTCTTTAAAAGTTTCCCAGTTGGGGAGTTTGCCGAGCTCTACGCCACTTGGGTCTTTAGAGCCTTTACCTTTGCGGCTTTTTTGCTGCTTCTTTTGTTGTTGGCCTTTTTGTTGTTTTTGCTGTTGCTGGCGGCCTTTTTGTTGTTGGTTTTTCTGCTGTTTCTTTTGTTGGTTTCGGTTATGTTGCTGCTTTTGTTTTGGCTTTTGCTCTTTGGGGGCCTCGTTTGAAGTATCTTCTTTTTTTGTAGCTTCTTCCTTAGGTGCAGGCTTTTCTGCTGAGGCAGGTTTCTCTGCTTTAGGTTCTGGAGCTTTTTCTTTCTCTTGCTTAGGGCTTTCTTCTTCGTTCATGGAAGCAGCGGGGGTTGATTTACGGGCAGGACGGCGGCCACGTGGTTTTTTAGGAGCAGGTTTGTCTTCGGCTTTGGCTGCGCTTTCTTTGCTTTCTTTTTCTTTTTTGGCCTTGGCCGCTTTTGATGCTGAAGGTTCGTAGTACAGGTTTGGGTCTGTTTCAGTTTCCATGTTTTAGTGTTTTATAATAGAGTTTATTAAAATTATTATTTGTTCTTTGAGCGCGTCTAGAGAGCCGTTGTTGGTGATGACGAAGTCCGCACGTGCGGCTTTTTCTTCGCTAGGCATTTGTTGTTTTATACGAGCTTGTGCTTGTTCTAAGGTGTAGCCTTTGGCTTCTAGGCGTTCGAGTTGAATCTTATCGTTAGTGAGTAAACAAACGGTGTGGTCCCAGGTGTCTTCTAAGTGATTTTCGAAAAGCAGGGGGATTTCAACGACCCAATCCTGATCAGGATGCTCTTCGAGCTGGGAAGTCCATACGGAGCGTACTTTTGGGTGAAGCAAGGCCTCAAGCCACTTGAGCTCCTCAGGATTATTAAATACGATATCGGCTAAGGCCCGAGTGTCAATAAGATCTTCGCTTTTGCAAATCTCCTTGCCGAAGTGGTCTTTAAGTGATTGACCTGTAGGGAGATCTGAATTTATTAGCTCTTTAACGATAGAATCACAATCAATCGTTGAAAAGCCGTGTTCAGTAAAAATAGATAGGGCGGTGCTCTTCCCAGAGCCAAGGGTACCAGTGAGGGCTATACGCATAACGAGAGGATATTAAGCACAAAGAAAGATAAATAGCAATACGGCTGAATTTTATTGGAAGCTCTCTTTTTTTTATTACACTCAAAAATACTTAAAAAATCTACATTATGGACCTTAAAGGATTAGATCAAACAGCTCAAGGGACTGAGCTACACTATTTAGATAATAAAAAGCCAGCTGAGGCTGTTTTGGGGGAGCACTCAGTGAAAGTGCCTGATCAAAAAGAAGAGCAGCATTGGTTTTTGCAAATTCTGCGTAATGTAAGAGATGCCTTGAGCAATGCCTTTCCTGATTTGGAGGCAGATTGGGATAGTGCAGATTCTTCACCTGTGTCTTTGCGCAGGCAATAACTCCCAAATTTTTACACTTGCAATAGTTGGGTATAGCAGATAATTTTCATCTGTTAATTACTTACATGCGTTGTCCCAAGTGTAGCTTTTCAGACACCAAAGTGGTGGATACCCGTTCAGGGAAAAATCACTCAGGGATCCGTCGGCGCAGAGAATGCCTTGAGTGCGAGTATAGATTCTCAACTACAGAGGAAGTTCTTGGTGAAGAACTGGTCGTTGTGAAGCGTGATGGCGAGCGGGAAGACTTTGATTTAGCGAAGTTGCGCCTCGGTGTACGCCGCGCTACCAATAAACGCCCCATCACGACACACCAGATAGATGCCCTTGTTTCACGTGTGATTGAGGCTATCCAGCGTGAATGTGATACCGAAGTCCCGAGTGCGCTTATAGGAGAGTTAATCATGGAGGGATTAAAAGAGATTGATCAAATCGCTTACGTACGTTTTGCTAGCGTCTATAAAGATTTCCGCGATATTGCCGAACTTGAGCAAGAAATCCAGTCTTTGAAGTTAATTTGAGTTAATTATTCAACGCGGCCCATTTAAGCTATGAAAATTCACGAGGATGTAGAGCAGTTGCGCTGCTTGAACTCCCTGTTAACCCTAACAACCGGGAGTGACCCAGATGTGTCTGACCAAATCGGTCATGCATTGGATTTTCAGCGCAAAAAAACAGGCTCTTGTGAGGAGGACGCCTTAGGCGACCCAGTCCAGATGCTGCTGAATTTGCACCTTAAGGATAAGGAGACTGCCGGCTTCTACCATCTCGAGCTTAATGACTTGCACCTTGGGCCTTTATGGGTGCGCGTACAACTTGTGCGTGGGCTTAAAAACCTTACAGGTTATAAAGAAGGTGTATTGCTCGTAACGGGGCTTAAAGACTTTATTTGCCCGCCAGGAAAACGTTGGACACAAAAACGCCGTGGGCAATACAGGGAAATGCTTGATATGATAGAGCAGCATGTTGCGCTTTGGCTTGTGCCCCGTAACCTTGGTAAAGGGGTGGTTTCTCCTAGCATGCAATTAAACCTGTTAGTGTTATAAATAAATGTCAGATAAAACGCTTTTTCAAAAAATCATTGATCGTGAAATCCCTGCAGGGATTGAATTTGAAGACGACCAATGCATCGTAATCCAAGACATTAACCCCCAGGCCCCGACGCATTTGTTGGTGATCCCTAAGCAGGTGATCGCCCGCGTGGGTGAGGCTGCGCCAGAGGATGCGGCATTACTCGGGCATTTACTGCTTGTTGCGCGGGATATGGCCAAAAAGATGGGCTTGGAAGAAGGCTTTCGTATTATAATCAATAACGGTCCCCATGGGGGAGAGACTGTGCCTCATTTGCATGTCCATGTGTTGGGCGGGCGTGCGATGCTGTGGCCTCCGGGGTGATTGCTTAAAAATATCTAGTTATGGACAATCTAAATAGAGCTGCTCCTGTTCGGGAGCCGGGTAGCTTGCTTGCTACGTATGTAAAGGAATATGAACAAGGCCAGAATCCTTCGGCCTCTGTGCTTGGGGTGTTACAGCAACAGAAAATTCAGGGGGTCAGCCCTGGTACTGCGCTTGAAATACGTAGGGTTGTGGAGCCTAAGCCGACTGCGCCTTTAGCGTCTGCTAAGCCTGAAGCCTTTTGGACTGCTTTTATGTCAGAGCAAGTTGAGCTTCAGAATTACCGTGTTTCTTATTTGGATTTCTCGGTGCTTACGCCTGAGCGGCGAGACATGCTTGCTGATGAGCATTTACATCGTGCCTTGGGTGTTTATCCTCTTATTTACTCTTTAAATTTAGAGGGCTGTAGTTTTCTTACTGGGGGCATTTTTTGTGATTTTGAACGTGATCATGGGAGTGGTCCCTTGCTAGACCTTGCCTATCTTTGGGGTAAGCCTTTGTCTTCAAATGTGTTTAGTTTTTTACAAAGCCTAAACCTAAAAGGCTGTAAGAGCTTTACTCGAGCGGGATTGGAGGGTGTTTTAAGAAATGCGCCTAAGCTGGAAGTTTTAGAGCTTGATACTCTTGGAGCTTATGTGGGTAAGGCGTTTGTTTTAGATGTGTTTGACAAGGTTTCAGGCCCACTGCCTGAAGGTCTTAAAACCTTACGCCTTGAGTATTGCCGCTTAACAAGCGTAGGTTTGCTGTCTCTCTTAGAGAAATTCCCTAAGCTTGAAGAGCTAGAGTTTGTTTACCCAGAAGGGGTTAACTATCAGCTGCCTAAAAAGCCTGTGGAAAGCCTTAAGCGCTTAATGATCCATGGGAAAGGTTTGGACGATGCAGGCTTGTTGGCCATTTTAAAAACCTTTCCTAACCTGACGCACCTTGATGTGCATTATAATGAGACGATCTTGGCTGGGAATGTCTTTCGGAGTCTTCCTGAAGGTGTGCTTGCAGACTTAGAGTCTGTTAATTTTTCGGATTGTAGAAACTTGTGTGATGGAGAGATTTGGGCTTTGTTAAGCCGTTGCCATAAGTTGAAAGAGCTGGATCTTGGTTATTGCCCTAGACTTACTGATAAGGCGTTTCATCATCTGCCTGAGGAGGCTTTAAGTGCTTTAGAGGTGTTTAAGATGGAAGTGCCTGAGGGGAGTCATTTGAGTGAGGTAACTTTGTTTACGTTATTAGAGCGGGCGCATCAGACTTTGGTGCATTTTGAGTTTAGAGATTTTCACTGCGAAACGATTTTTGAAGAAAAGGCTTTAGCGTGTAGAGGTATTACAGGTTTCCCTAACTTGGAGACAGTGATCTTAACGGGAAAACTTGCCGATAATTATTTGACTATAGAGTTCTTTTCGAATGCTCCTGCCTTAAAAAAAGCAGAGTTGTTTCATTGTCCTATCTTGGGTGTCATCGCAGAAGGTGGTTTTAGGAATCTTGAATCTTTATGGCTTGAGTATTACTGTCACGATTTAGAGCTAGAAGATGGGGTACTTGAGCCAGGGACTTTAGCGAAACTTAAATATTTAGAGGTTCGCCATAGGGCTGGTACAACATTTAGTCTGTTGTCAGATAATGCTCTTAAGCAAGTATTGCTGCAGGCTCTTCAGCTAGAGACCCTTAAGCTTGGCTCAGGTACTGAGACACTTACAGGGGCTTGTTTCCAGGGATTGCCTCCTGAAGCTTTGAATAAGCTTAAGCAACTGAAATGGGAAAATGCAGAACGTCTTACGGATGCAGGGCTTAAGGGCTTGCTGTCCAATGCGTGCTCTTTGGAGAGACTGAATCTTACTGCTAGTTTTGGCCCTAAAAAGGCTATCTTAACTGCTGTAGGGCTTGAGGGCCTTAAGCCCATCCCTACAATGCGTGAGTTAAAGCTGTGGAATTTGCCTGCTATTGATTTTAAGGGCCTGGGTAGCATCTTGAGCATAATGCCTAAGCTGGAAGGTTTGAAGCTTTGTAGTGAGTCTTTTGGGGCGCATGGGTGGGATCCTTTGCCTGCTTGCCCATCTCTTCAGATGCTGGAGTTATGGCACTGCCGGAAGCTTAATAATCTTTGTTTTGGTTATTTGACAAAGGCCTTCTCTCACCTAAAACATATTCGTTTAGACGGGATGGAACTTTTAACAGAAGCGGCCTGGGGGGAGGTCCCTGTGGGGTTAGAGACTGCTCATGTAACCCGTCCGTGGGGAACTCAAAAAAATGATCTTACGAGTAAGGCGGGTGTATTAAGGTTGTTGAGACGCCTGAGTCGTCCTAGGAAAATAGACCTGAATCTTGTATTTGGGGCGGAAGAAAAAATCACTTTGAGTGACCTAGTAGGAATATCTGCCGAACGATTTAAGGGGCTAGAGTATTTGTCACTAAGTGCGCCGCGGGATGCCTTCGATGATGAGGCTTTGCATTTTATTTTGGAAGCGGCCTTAAACCTGCGTGAGTTAGCTTTGCACGCTACTCTAACTGCTGGATTGACGGGGCAAGCTTTTAGGCAATTGCCCGAAGGGTCGCTTAAGCAGCTCAGGGAGATGCGCCTTGTGGGGGATAATGGGGATTCCCTCCTGCGTGAGCATGTAGTGGCTTTGGTGCGGAAATCGCCTTACTTAAAAAGGATTGAACTGGGGGAAAGGTGTAAGACCCTGAAAGATTCTAGTTGGTTTACTAGGGAGGAGAATATGCCAACGCTTAAGGAGGAGCTCGAGGCAGGATATCCTGGGCTGCATGTGAGGTAGGGAGAAAGGGCCAGTCGCTTACTTTTGACCTTCTCTTTGGGCTTGATTTCCCCTTTTCGAGAGAATAGAGTCTCCTCTGTATTTATCTATTAAACCCTGACCCTCATGGCTAAGAAAACTCCTAAGAAAAAGACTGCGGCGAAAAAGAAGCCAGCAGCAAAGAAAACGGCATCTAAAAAGCCTGTAGCTCGTAAGGCTGCCCCTAAGAAAAAAGCAGCACCCAAAAAGAAAGCGGTTGCTAAGAAGAAAACAACTGCCAAGAAAGTTGCGCCAAAGAAAAAGACTGCTGCTAAAACTTCACGTAGCGGTAGTAGTGCTAGCAAGACTACAAAACTTGTCGCGACTATTGATGTTGGGTGGGGGAATAACCTCTTTATCCGTGGTGAAGGCTCAGGCCTAAGTTGGGACCGTGGTACCCCCATGAAGAACGAAGGCGGAAATCAGTGGGTGTGGTCCAGCAAGAAAGCCCCAAGCAAAAATGGGTTAGAGCTTAAGTTCTTGATTAATGATGACCGCTGGTCTTGCGGAGAGAACATGAAGGCAACTGCCGGGAAGACTTCCAGCTTTACGCCCCAGTTCTAGTTTCTTTAGCCTATTTAAGCTCTCTGAGCGCGGCCAGGAACATCGGTGACAGGATGTCGTGCCCATTACGTACCCAGGCCTCTGGGTTGGGAGACGGATGTTCGCTGTCAAGAAACCTCCAGCCTGAAAGCTCTGGGTGGAAGTCACTCTCTACGATTAAAATTTTTGAGGAGGTCTGCTCGGGGAGCTCTTTTTCGATCTTGTTTAAGATATTTGTAATAGCTCCCTTTAGAGTATTGAGCTCTGTTACTTGGTTCTCGGGATTGACTTCACGCTGCAAAAGCAGGATTAAAGAGCCACTGGCCAAATAGTAATGCATGGCATTAGAGTTCATCCCGTGGCCATCTACACCCATAAAGACAAAATCTTTGGTGGGCTTGGACTCGAGGCCTTCGATAAAGGACTGAATATTGTAGAGGCTGGGTGTTTTCCCATTGGAGGATGTTCCGAAGATGTCTCTGCCTAGGTTTGTAAATTGTTCCTCAATGTCCTTAGGGATAGGCAAGAGTACCCCGTGGGTTAAGCGGGTAAACTCCTTTTGGGCTTTGATAAAATTGGGCGCATTTGAGGCGAGCCCATTGTGAAAGCCGTTTTCAGGTAAATTGTATTGTCTAGATAGTGGGTCCATAAATTAGATTTTATTAGATAGGTGAGGAAGATGTCTTTTGAAGGAAAACACGCCTCATTAAAGGAGAGGATTTGGCGCGAGCCCTTGCAGGCGTTGTTGGAACAGGGATTATGTTACGTGCTTTATTTTCGTTATAGAGTGTTTCAAACCGTTTAGCGTAGCTGTTCGTTTCTGTGGGCTCTTGGCCTTCAAATTTTCCTTCGCGTACTTCAGTAAAGTGCTTCTTGATTTCGTTATGCATGAAGAGCGTTGCATCGACTACTTCTTGCTCGAAATCTAGGCCTTGGAGGATGCTTGTGATAGTCTCATCCGTCAAGCTTTCAAAGGCGGCCATAGTTGCTTCATCTACATCGATAGGGAGTAGGGCTGCATTACTGTAATTGCGCTTAACGAGATTTCCGTCGGCGTCTTCGATGTCACTAAAGACAAGAGAGGATGGGGTGAGCTTCTCTTGACTTAATGAAAAATCGTTGTCTATGCCTGTGATGCCTTGGAATTCCCCATTCTCGCCCACGAGGACAAAATAATTGCCTGGGTGGCGGTCAGATTGTCTTAATAGGGTGTCGAGGATTTGAAGTTGGTTAAGCTTGTTGATTAAAGCTGGGTCTTTAGGGTCTGCTAGCGGCTTTTGAGCGGATACGTGGACCTCATGAGAGATCATAAGTTTATTGTTTTCATCAAAACGTATATTCCCTGCTTCGTCTTTTTCGACTTGGACCGCGGTAAGGCCCATCTGATTTGCAGTATCTAGGAAATTGTCTTCCCCGAGTTCTCTAAAAGTCATATCTAGGGCTTCGAGCTGATTTTTTTCTTCATCAGTTTCGCCTAGCAGGGTTCTTTCCATTTTTGCGGCACCGGTGCCTGGTTCCCCTTCGGCAAGACTCATAACAGTAGCAAGAGTACGCTCGAAGACTCCTACGTGGGTATCTGTCGCAAGACCAAGGCCTAGCTTTTCTGAAAATTGCTGGAAGGCGAGGTTGCGTTGTGGTGTCTTAGGGGCTTTGATGTTGATACCAAGGAAAGCTGCCTGTTCTGTTCCGGAGGCCAGCTCAGCTTCTTTTTTTACAACAACTTGTACGGGGCCCTCTTTTGTATTGTAAGTATTAAGGTAGACGGTACTAATATTGCCGCTGCCCAAGGGCTTAGAGTCAATAAGGTTAGTATCGTTAAAATCACCCATAAGTTGGGCAACCTTGTCAGAATACCCCCATTTCTGAATAGCAATTAAGCCTAGAGCGTGCGAATCCATAAAGATAGGGTTCTGTATAGCGTCTTCTGGGCTGGTACTAAGGCTGCGTGGCCCTGCGGGGGCTTGCTCTTGTGCGGATAGCTCTTTTTCTGAGGCTTGCCGAGTATCGAGCTTAGGCATAGAAGGTAAAGATGTCCTCGTAGACAGTTGTTTGGGGTCTGATACTTCTGTCTTTGAGGGTTCCTGTGGTAGGCTCTTTTTAGAAGCTTGCCGTTCTATATCTTTCTTAGAGGTCTCTCGTTGTAGGGTGCCCTTGAGTAGGCTTTGAGACTTTGTTGACCTACTTTGTGCAAACAGAGCGCGTTTATGCCCCGTATCTCTTCGTGGGGATTTGACCATCCTGCTTGCTAGCGGATTTTGATCCTTGGGATATTTTTTTTCCGCATTGGCAACAGCTTTGAGTTGAGCAAGATTGATCTTGGAGCCTCCTCCTTTAACTAGAGAGACTCTCCTACCTTTGGAGTCTGCAGCATCCGGTGAGTGGGATCCTTCGGATTGACTAGCCCCCTGTGCCCCTATGTTTTTACGTGGCCCTTCCATAATAATACCCGTTTATTTGTTGGTATTATTTTATCAACAAGAAGGGGCCTTGTAAAGGCTCAAAAATGAGGTGCTAGTTCCTCTAGTCGCTTAAGTGGCCTGTGGACAATCCCTTAGAGATCTTTTGGGGGGATGTTTTACGCCCTCCGAGACTCATCTTGCTTAAGCCAGTAAGGCTTTTACGCAAATTGTAGCTTCTGCTGCGCGGTCTTTTGCTTTTAGGAGGAAGACTTACTTCTTTTTCGAAGTCTTTTGGCCCCATAAGCTTAGCATTGGCTTCATTCTTCTCGTACTGCGTTTTGAAGCGGAAGGCATAGCTATTTTTGTTAGATTCTGCAATGTCTTTCAATTCTCCAGCGCGTACTTGCTTAAAGTGCTTTACGATATAATCGTAGCGTGCTTCAGCAGCTTCAATAACATGGTAGTTAAAGCCGAGGTTTTTAAGAATGTGAGCTAGCGTACTGCATCCGCGCCCTTTAATGATTTGCATTCCCTGAGGAGATGATAGCTCATCAAAAATGGCTTGGAGGATCATGTCTTTCTTGTGGCCAATAAATTTTTTAACATCTTCGTTTGCGTATTTATTGAACAATATGGCAGCCTCTTGAGGTGATTTAGGGAAGCTAGCGCGGATATCTTTTTGTAGCTTCATGGCCTGATCTGGATCAAATGCCTCTATGAAGGTTTTAGCTGTACGGTCATTAGTGTCAGGGATTTGACGGATTTCATGAAACAAGTTTATTAAAACCCTGCCTTCAGTTTCTTCTATATGCGTGGTGACCTTTGGCGAGAACTTAAAGACTTTATTAAATAAGTCTATGATAGGCTGTTTGCTCTTTTTCTTGTCTACAGCTTTCTGTGCATCCTCAGCGCCTTCTCTGATAGCTTCAATGCATTCTGAAACGGATTGTGTTGGGAGAACTTCGAGAATATAGATAGTCTCATTGCTTAGCAAGCGGTTGGCTATAGCCCGTGAACGTGTCTTAGAGAACTGAGAGCTTTTACCCAATTTTTCGACAGTTTTCATTACGGATTCACTCGGATTAGGAGGGAGTCCTGCAGAGTTACTGAAGAAGCTCTTGGCTAAAAATTCAGGCGTGTAGGCTAGTTGAGATAGGGCAAAGTCCCCATCAATGCCGGTTAGCTGACTAAAGTTATAGCGAGGGTCCCCTCGTTCAAAGCCATTAGAATCGAAAACAATTGGGTTATCGAGGTCCTCTTCTACTTCTACAAATAAGTTATCTAGGTGACGGTCAATTTGGCAGAAAAGATAGTCAAGGACCTGTAAGAGGTCGAAAGCCTCTACAAGTGCCTCTTCCTGAGGGTCAGTGATAGGACGCTGTGCGGGCATGTTAGCCTTATAAGTGATGATAGGCGTTCCATCAGCATAGGTTTTTACGATTCCGTTGAGGTCTCTTTCTACGCGGGCTTTTACTAAGTTGTAATTCTCTTCGCAGATATTCTCAAATTCATCAGGGCTAATCTCATTGATTATTCCATTTAGGCTGGCTTTTTCCTGGCCTGTTAAGTAAACACGCTTCATTTTTTTATTGCCAGTCCCTGGTTCCCCGGGAGCAACACTCATTACTGTATGAAGCTTGTTGTGGTGGATGCCTGCGTCTATCTCGGGGGATAGGTTTACGTCTAAAAACTTACAGACTAAATGGAAAGCAAGGTTGCGCTGCAAGAGCATAGGCTTATTGGCGTCCATTTCGAGGAGCCTTACTTGCTCAAGCTCTGGGTTAAGCTTTAGCTCTTCTTTAAGGACTCGTGTGCTGGTTTTTCCATCTAAGCTCTTATACTCTTTAAATAAAACGGTATTAACCTTTCCTTTTTCCGAACTTTGCTCATCAGCGCGTCCTTCATCTTCTGCAAGGTTCCTGTCGATAAACTGCATAGAGAATGCCTCATGTGGCAGAATAGGATAATCCCAGCTGCTGAAAGCGTTTTCAAATAGACGAGCAGCTTGTTGGAGTGGATTGCTGAGTGCTTCTTGTAGGCTAGGGTCTTTTTTGAAGTCCCTTTGGCCTAAAACACGGCCATCTCTGAAAAGCTTTCTGCGTGTTGCCGTAGGAAGATATTTCCTTGCTGAATTCAAGCGGACTCCACGTGCACTGCCTTTTGGGCTTTCTTTCTTTGTGGAGAGGTTCTCTTTAATATGTGCAGCAATGCATTCGAGTGACCTTAGGTGTGCGGGCACTTCTGCAGAGCGTGGAGACAGGGCTTGGTGTCGTTTAGCGTAACCCTCAGCGTCTTTTTTTGTTGGGCTTGTAGAAGTGGTTAACCTGTCAAGGCGTGCTCTTTCAAAATTTGGAATAGCTGGAACAGTGTGCTGCTTCCTTAAGCTAGGAGCTGTGCTGCTTTCATTGAAAGAGATTTGCTTTTTAGGGAATTTGCCAAAAACGGGGGCGGCGAAAGTCATCTCGGTGATGGCGCGCCTACGTAAAGGCTCTGTGCTATTGCCTGACTCTATATTGTTGTCATCTAGGCTCTTTACTTTTCTGAGAGGGGAAGAGTCCGAGTCCGGGGCATCATCAGCCTCTGAAAAGGCATCAGAACGCTGCCGGGTAATGCGTGGTGAAGGTTCTTCTGATTTTATAGAACGTAATTTTGCCCTTCTGTTTGTGCTGGAAAGCGATTCTTTGGCATCTTTGGCAGTAAAACGACGCGGAGTAAGAGGTGATTGCTCGAGCTTGCCAAGATCGAGTCTAAATGATGTGGGCATAGAGCTTGATAGTGTCGCAGCGTGCTCACGTGTGATGGGCTTGGCTCGAGGGAGCTTAGGTAGGCTACTACTTTGTGGGTCAATATGCACAACCTTGTTAAAGCGACGGGTCTTAGGTGTGCCGGATCGTTGCACTGTTCCGCGTGGGGTGGTCCCTACTAACATTCTGACGCGGCCTTTAGGCTTTTTGCCCATAAATGCAGAGTTTTGGCGCTCGGGGCTTTTGCTGCCGTCGCTGTATTGGCCTGTATTGAGGCTGAATTGTGTAAGTCTGTTATCCATTGTGCTGAAAGATTGTGTTTATTGATAGTGGGTATTTATAAGATTCTAGTATCATATGTCAAGACTCTAATAGGCTGTCTTTTAAGTCCTTGTATGAAAGGTGTTTAAGTTGAATTTTAAGGCTCTAGGGGGATTAATATCGACTTTTTTTAGATAATTTAGTATCATTTTGTTAAATATAGATACAGCTATGCCAAAGAAAAAGAAGTGTCAGGAGAGTTTCCACCACGCAGTTCACGAATTTAGGGATGCTTTGTTGGAGGATGACCCGAAAAAGAGGCTTAAGGCCCCAGAAATCCTTAAACGGGCTAAGGAATTGACCCAGGAAGCCCAGGATCATCTGGAAGAGCCTGATGCAGAGCACCTTGCAGATCTTTTATACGTATTGGGCGGGGATCCGGAGCTGGGAATCCCCCTTGCTACAGAAAAGAAGCTCTCTAAGATGGCGAGCGACCTCTATGAGAAGGTGATTATCGATGAAACCTCTAAGCCCTGGCGCTCTTTACGAGGGACCGATGGGGCAAAGGTGACCAAATCGATCATGCGCGCAATCGAAGATTGCCCTAAAAAGCGGGGGCGCTTGATTAAGTTGATCCATAATTTGGCCCAATATAGCGACGAGCATGTCGCCCACCATGTGATTGAACACCTCTATGAGCTAGGCATGGTCGAGAGCAAACCTCCCTTAGTCGGGAAGTCCCCGTTGGAGGCCCTCAAGGCTGGGAAGAAGATCTAGACGCCGTTGGCGGTAGGCTCGAGCTCAGCAGTGCTGTCGATGTAAACATCGCGCATTTGACGCTCGGACACAGGCCCTGGGCTCTTTGCCATCAAGTCTTGCCCCTTTTGCGTTTTGGGGAAGGCGATGATTTCGCGGATGCTGGTCGTGCCTGCTAGTAGGGCAACGATGCGGTCTAGACCAAACGCGATCCCCCCATGAGGAGGTGCACCAAAGCTGAAGGCTTCTAGCATGTAGCCGAAGCGTTCTTTTACGATGTCCTCAGGGATTTGTAGTACCTTTTCAAATACTTGTTTTTGAAGCTCTGGGTTATGGATACGAATACTTCCGCCACCGAGTTCTACACCATTGAGTACGATATCGTAGTGTTGTCCACGGACTGCCTTAGGGTCTGTCTCTAGGAGTGGGATGTCTTCAGCCACCGGAGAAGTAAACGGGTGGTGGGAGGCTATGTAGCGGCCTGCTTCCTCATCATATTGCATGAGGGGGAAGTCTGTTACCCATAGGAAATTGTACTGGTCAGCCGGGATCTCGAGCTTGTTACGGGCTTGGAGGAGCTGTGCCGCCTCTAGGCGGATACGCCCCAAGATCGCGCAGGCACGTTCCCACTCGCAGGCCGCGAAGAAGACTAAGTCACCGTCTTCGACCTGGAGGCCTTCTTTGAGGGCGGCCTTTTCATCTTCAGAGAGGAACTTGAGGATAGGGGACTTCCACTCGCCATTTTCGGACTTAATAAAGGCCAAGCCTTTTGCCCCGAGTGTCTTGGCGATTTCTTCTAGGTTTTTGAGTTCTCCTTGGGTGATATCTGCTAGGCCTTTTGCATTAAAGGCTTTAATAACACCGCCATTTTTAACAGCGCCGGCAAATACCTTAAACTCAGAGCTTTCGAAAGTCTTAGAGAAATCTTGGATCTTTAGCTCGAAACGGGTATCGGGCTTATCAACACCATAAGAATTCATCGCTTCCTGGAAGGGCATGCGTGGGAAAGGTGTTGGGATGTCTACATCGAGCGTGTCTTTCCAGAGTTTCTTGAGCATGCCCTCGATCAGTGCGTAGATATCTTCGCGGTCAATGAAGGATAGCTCGATGTCGATCTGGGTAAATTCAGGCTGACGATCTGCGCGCAAGTCTTCATCACGGAAACAGCGGGCTAAAGAGTAGTAGCGCTCCACACCGGCAACCATAAGCATTTGCTTATACTGCTGGGGGGATTGGCTCAGCGCATAGAACTCACCTGGGTTTAGGCGGCTCGGTACCAGAAATTCACGGGCGCCCTCAGGAGTGCTTTTGAAAAGGACGGGTAATTCAATTTCGGTGAATGCTTGGCTGTCAAAAAAGCTACGGACGGACTGGGTGGCCTTATGGCGCAAACGCATGAGGCGAATGTTCTTGGGGCGGCGCAGGTCAAGGTAGCGGTAAGTCAGGCGGAGGTCATCGTTAACCTTGTCGGCCTTTTCATCATCCAAAGGGAAGGGCGGTGTTTGGGAAATATTGTAAATGGTAAGCGTGCTTGCAACGATTTCAAGTGTACCGGTAGGGAGGTTCTTATTAACCGTATCTTCCGGGCGTGGAGCAACCTTCCCAGTTACACCGATGACTGACTCTGGCTTGAGGCTCTCGAGCTCTTTAGCGTAAGTGCTATTTTGGGGGTCGAATACGATCTGAGTGATACCTTCGCGGTCGCGTAGGTCTACGAAGAGGAGCCCGCCGTGATCCCGGATGGCATCTATCCAGCCGATAAGGGTGACGTCCTTGTCTTGAGAAGAGAGTGTCAATTCGTTGCAATGATGCGTTCTTAGCATAAGGGATAAGGGATAAGGATTTCTTGAGTATAGGCAAGGATATTGCGGGGTCGTATGAAACAGAGTTCGACATGCCTGCTGGAAATCCCCAGGATGATACCCTTACTTTAATAGAATATACATGCTACTCGTATCGTTGCTTCCTCCGCTTATTGTGCTGATTTTGGGCTTTGTGACCCGTCGGATTGCTACTTCGCTTTTCGTTGGACTGTTTGTGGCGGCTTTTATTGCTAAAGACTATGCTTTGGGGGAGACTTTTTGGCATGTCGGGGGGCTGCTATCTGGGAACTTAAATTTGCCCAAATGGATCGAAACAGGGAGCTTCTGGAGTTGTGATAATTTATTGATCTTTACCTTTATCCTCCTCTTAGGGGTTGTGATTGAAATGGTTAAAGAATCTCGAGGGATTCAGGCGTGTATCCAGCTTACGCGGTCTTTCCTTAAAGATAAGCGTGATACCGAGACGGCTTCTTTGATTTTCTCCCACATACTGATGGTTGATGATTACCTGAGTACGCTTACGGTGGGCTCGGTGATGCGGTCATTGACTGATAAGATGAAGATCCCGCGTGCGAAGCTTGCGTACTTGGTAGATTCCTTGGGCTGCCCTTTGGCTTTGATGTGCCCAGTGTCGAGTTGGGCAGCTGCGGTGGTTGGTTTTCTGACGGAGAGTGGCGTGAGTGCTACGGCTGCGGACTCTACCGTATTATTGGCTGAGCCGGGGAGTGTTTATTTTGGGATACTGCCGTTTTTGTTTTATTCGATGACGCTGATTGTCTCGGTTTGGTTTGTGGTGCGCTCTGGCTTAAGCTTTGGCTCTATGAAGCGCCGGGAAGCGCGTGCTCGAGCGGGGGATTTGGGCATCGATAAAAAGTATGCAGACCACACTGCTTTTACCGATGAGATTCCTAAGAAGATGACCCGCAGTGCGCTGTTAGACTTTTTTTTGCCGGTGTGTGTGTTGAGTGTAGTGAGTTTAAGCTGCATCATCAGTGGCATGAAGTTCCAGGGGGCTTTGTTTACGGCTGGGGTATCTTGCTTGGTCGTATCAGCTGCTTATTATCTAGCGATAGGAGAGTTCCCTATTAAGCGCCTTTGGGGCCTGGCTAAGGAAGGGGTGGCCTTGATGATGCCGGCAGTCCTTATCTTATTATTAGCATGGACCTTGGGGGATGTCCTGCGGGATGACCTAAAAACAGGCCAGCTTTTGGCTGATGCTGCAGCTGGTGCGCTCCCTATACGTTTTCTACCAGTAGTGCTTTTCGTGACCTGCTCACTTATGGGCTTTGGCCTAGGAACAGCTTGGGGTGTCTCTGCGGTAATGATCCCAATTGCCATCCCTATGACGATTGCTATTACTGGGCAGAGTTTACCCATTACGCCAGAGCAGGTGCCTGTTATCTATATTGTCTTTGGTGCTATTCTTTCTGGGGCTGTCTGTGGAGATCATCTGTCGCTTATATCGGACACCTCAATCATGACGGTGACTAGTACCCAGTGCAATTTGGTAGACCACATCAAAACCCAATTAGGCTATGCCCTCCCGGTGGTGGTGGCCACGGCCATTGGTTTCTTAGTGGCAGGCTTTTTAGCTAAGAACCATGGGCTCGCCTTTATTGCGACTGTCTCGGTGCTCGTGTCGAGTGTGACGAGTATTGGACTATTGTGGATGTTAGGGCGTTCTAAGGAATAGCAAAAACTAGAAAGCCCAGCTTCCCCAAGCTGAGCTTTCTCTTATACCCTTTAAGAAGTGCACTGTGCTAAGCAGCAGCTGCGGCTTCTCGTTTGTTATGTTTTTTTATTACCCCTAAATTTTGTTCTATAAGTGTCAATGAGCTGTGGCGCTCGAGTGGGTCAGTGCTTTTCCTCTTGGGCCTAACTACGTAGCGCTCCCCTAGATTTGCAGGGCTGCCTATATTAAACCAGCTAAGGAGCTTCTCGAGCTTGCGAGAGCCTGGGAAGTCACTCACTAAGTCATGACGGATAGAAAGTTGTTTGGTAAGCTCCCGCACGTTCTCGTTGAGCTTGCTTGCCTTGGCGAGCATCTGCATGGCTTCAACCCCCAGGGCAGCGGCATTAAAAGCATAGACAGGTGTGTCGTTCATAATCCCTGCGTATTGAGCTAGCCCACCACCTAAAGAGTGGCCTGAGGTGATGATGTTTTTCTCAGGGTGGCGGTCCTTGAGTAACTTAAGGGCTACAGCGGCCTGGGTGTAAGCCAAAGGAATATCCCCAGTGAATTGATCGATGTCGGCAACGAGTTGCTTGAAAATACCGGTCTTGCTGCTTCCTGCGGTTGTTCCACCAAAGCCTAAGTGGATATTGCCAGCCTCATCCTCAAGGATCGTGAAGCGTAAGCCGCTTGTCTTGTCGATGATAGCGCCTTCGCCTTCTAGGCGGATGTTCATAAAGCCTAGTTCATTCATCGCGTTTTTGATGGCGAGGATTTCACTACGCTTTTCGGTAAGCTGGAAGTGGTTGTTTTGAAGGTGTTTCGAGCTGAGGTTATTTGCTTTTAGGTAATTGTCTAGGCTGAGAAACTCGGACTCGTTATGGTAGGCATACTTAGCTACGAACAAAGGCATGAGGAACTCTTGAGCAATCTCAGCATCAAGCTTATGGGCCTTTTCTTGGTGGACTTCTTTGGTCTTAAAAAAGGCACCACGGGCTTGAGTGATTTTTTTAGCTACTGTTTTGACTAAAGTATAAGGAGACTTCACCACAGAAACAGCGCGGGAGAAAAAGCCCTTCTTTTTGGACGTTTGCTTGGCCTTGAATGGAGCGCTTAGGAGCTGCTCCTTAACCTCTTTAGAGACCTGAGTTTGTGGGGTCTCTAAAGCTGTATGGATGCTGTTTTGGCTGCTTAGGGCTGTGGTGTTATGTATTGGGGTTGTCATATTGGGGTATTTATTAATTTAGGTATGTATATAAGTAAGAGACCTGGGGTGGGGAATTATTCCTGTGATTTTTAGTTATTTTTTAAATAGCTTATTGATAGTGGCTTACGGGTTTTGTTTTGACGCAGTTTTGAGGTTATGTTACCTTAGTTATTCCTTGTATAGTAACAAAACAATAACCATGGATTGTAAATCACCTGTCTACGGGCTTACCTGTAACCCTTGCTCAACTGTTGATGCTTTATTAACTACACTGTATTGGAATGAGAAAGTAGTGCGTTCTATTCAATCAGGTAACAAGGCCAATAGATTGACTGAAGATGAGGTTGCTATTGTAAAAGACTGGCTTCATCGTTTTGCTGAAGGTCAAGTTACCTTTACTGCAGTTAATGAAGATGTACGTGTACACCAACATTTGGCTGCAGCTGAACGTGCGGCTGAGGCGGTTAACTATTTTGACAGCCCTGAGTCTGATAAGAAGAGAGAGTATATGGTTGGTTTAGATTCTTACATTCCTTACATAGCTAGCCATTCTAGCTCAGAGAGAACCCCTCTTCAGAAGGCTAGAGACGCGTATATATTAGCCCTCAGGCTCATAGAGGTGACTGAATATGGGCATATGGGCAGTTCGCAATCATTAAGACGTTGGTTGTAAGACTTTTAATGATACAGCCTATGCTTCTTTCTTCAGGGGCTCTTGGCTGGATGGGCAATCATCATGGTCCTGAAAAGAATGAGATAGGCAACTAAGCAAAGTGCCTATTTCTAATGTTGCTATCATTTAAGTAGAGGATTAAGCTTCAGGCGTTACCTCATTTCTTCAGTATTAAAATCACCAGAAAGGAAAGTGTTATGGATACCCAAATTACTCCTCAGTGTAACCCCACCGCAGCGGTTAGAGTCTTGTCAGAGACGATGCTTTTACAATACGCGCTTTCTGTAGACAAACGGCCTTTAACTCCTCATGAAGAAGGGGCGGTACGTCAGTGGCTTAAGAACTTTGCTGAAGGCAAGGTGACCTTTACGGCAGATCATCCAGGAGTTCACTCTAGTCAGCAAACTGATGCCTCTGCGCATGCTAATAAGATGCTTCAGTATTTACGCCAGTCTGCCTTTGAGGGTGCTGATGAGAATGACTATGTAAAAGAGTTGAAAGATCGTATTGCTCAGAGGCATATGACTGAGGCGGTGCTTCTTAAAAGTGTGAGGTCTTCTTATAATCAGGCGATGGCGCTTGCGGGAGCTACCCGGGGCGGGCATTACAACCCGAGTCAGGCATAGGTTTTTTTAGAGCCTTGAAAGAGCGTGGGTAAGGTGCTAGTACTGGCGTCTTACCGTATAAATCGTGTTAAAAGCTTACCTAAGGACTTTATGCAAATGCTAACTTCTCAAATGTCTCCAGCTGGTCAAACCATTGGAGTAGTCACTGTTCAACCAACCCATACCTCAAATGATACAGACCAAGGCTCCTTTGCTGGGCGTGAGGTGGCTGAACAGACGGCTAGCTCCCAACATCCTTTTTACCCAGCTTTTGCAGAAGTTGCTTATGAGAGAGGATGGACAGGGGTTACTGAAATGGAGAAGTTATGCCCTGCCTTTAGCACATTTTTAGTAGATGAACTTGATAGAGGACATGATTCAGGCTTGTTTGCTGTGAAGTGGCTTTTTGAGCGTTTCCCTTGGGGGAGTGAAAATAAAGCCAAAGATTTGGGTGCATTAATTGCTCAGTTTTTAAAAGAAAAATATACTAAGTCTGTTGTGGATTTAATGGAGGCTGCTCTTTTACTTGGAAAGGGAGAGGATTTAAAAAAGTCTATTGCTGAGGCGAAGTTTGACCTTGATTATCATGATCCTGACGAGTCCAATCAGACATTACTGCATATGGCGGCATATTCTTGTTATGTAGAGTTGGTTCAGTTTTTGCTAGAACAAGGTGCTAATGTGAATGCTGAGAACAAGTGGGGTGTGAGGCCCTTAACCTATGCGGCTCAGCACTATGATGAGGAGGGTGAGGCCTTGGTTGACTGTTTGTTAGCTGCAGGAGCAAACCCTAATGCTAAAGAGAAGGACGGTACTGCGCTCATGCATACTATTTTAACTGATGAAAAATTAACCAAGAGCTTTTTAAATTTTTTAGTCAGCAAAGGATTTGATTTAGAAATTCGTGATAACGATGGTTGGACTCCTTTGCACTATGCTGTGAACTCAGGGTCCAGAGGGTATGTTAAGGTTTTGCTGAGTGCAGGTGCTTGTATAGATGCTCATGATAATGAAGGTAGGACGCCTTTACATTACGCAGCATCGAATGGTGTCTTGGATATAGCCAAGCTTTTGAGAAAGCGTGGGGCCAGCCTAGAAGCAAAAGATGAGAAAGGAAAGACGCCTTTGATGCTTGCTGAGGAGGCAAAACAAAAGAACTTGATTAAGCTCTTAAGGAAAGGGCCTTATGTTCCTCGAGTTTTAGTGCTGGATTCAGCGCCTGTTGCCACGCGTACGGAGCGTCGCCTGCTCCCCAATGGTGATATTCAGCTCATGCGTGAAGATAGGTAACGAGAGTTTGAGCAGTGTGAGCGTCTTGGCTTTAAAGCGGATGGCCACGGTTGGACTTAGATAGAATCCTCCATTGGGGCGAAGCCTTGTCGGATCGTATTTTCACTCACGGCACGGGGGATCACGAACTGGTGTAAGTAGTCAGGCCCGCCCGCCTTGGAGCCCACACCGGACATGTGGGCCCCACCGAAGGGCTGGCGGTTAACCATAGCACCAGTACAGTGGCGGTTGAGGTATAGGTTGCCTACGCGGAACTCACGAGTGGCTCGCTTCAGGTTTTGGGGACTACGACTGAAAAGACCTCCAGTCAAGGCATACTCAGAGTCTTGAGCAGCGTTCAGCGCGCTATCAAAGTCAGATACTTTGGTAACAGCTAGGACTGGGCCAAAAAATTCTTTTGTTAAGAGCGCATGCCCTTCGGGTACATCGGTAAATACGGTAGGGGGAATATAGTAGCCCTTGTCGGCATTTTCCGGGAGGGGGCCTTGTGCTAGGAGTGTGCACTCTTTTTTGCCTAAGGCGATCGCTTCTTGGAGGCGTGTGTGCGATTCTTTATCGATGACTGGGCATACGAAAGTTGCAGAATCATTTGCTGGGCCGGTGACGATGCTTTCGGTTGCTTGCTTAAGGCGTTTTACAAAGCGTTCGTACACTTCCTCCAGAACAATCACCCGCGAACAAGCACTGCATTTTTGCCCCGCAAAGCCGAAGGCCGAGTACACAATACCTTTAACGGCTTGGTCAAGGTCAGCGTCATTATCGATGATGACGGCGTTCTTTCCGCCCATCTCGGCGATGACACGCTTTACGTGGGTTTGCTGGGGGTGCACGACGGATGCCGTATTAATAATCTCTAGGCCAACAGCACGTGAGCCCGTAAAAGCAATGGTACTCACCAGTGGGCTATCGACCATGATCGCGCCGATTTCTTCCCCATAGCCAGGGAGGAATGCAGCAGCTTCTGGGGGCATGCCGGCTTCTTGAAAGGCTTTGAAGAGCTCCCAAGCAACCAGGCTGGATTGCTCGGCAGGTTTCATGATGACGCAATTGCCGGTGACCAAAGCCGCCGAGAACATCCCGC
Organism: Opitutia bacterium UBA3534; assembly: GCA_002376875.1. Classification (GTDB taxonomy): domain Bacteria; phylum Verrucomicrobiota; class Verrucomicrobiia; order Opitutales; family UBA3534; genus UBA3534. Next base: position 58,781 of record DFOT01000002.1, read on the forward strand.
AAGGGATCGCCAGAGAGAAGTTCCAAGGGCCAATCGTTAGGCAGACGCCCCGAGGTTCGTAAAATAAAAAGTCATCCTCGCCATCGAGCTCGCAGAATTCTTGCTTCTGGAAAAGCTTTTGGGCTTCATGGGCGTAGTAGGTGAGAAAGTCTATAGCCTCAGCAACGTCCGCATCAGCCTCTGCCCAAGGCTTGCCCGTTTCGAGCATGATAACAGCGCTGATGTGTTCGCGTTTGCTCTCGAGTACTTCTGCGGTCTTAAAAAGGACTTCGGCTCGTTCTTCGACCTTCGTGTCACGCCAGGTGGGGAAGTAGTCATTCAGGCTTTCGAGGGCGCGTTGGGCTTGCTCGCCACTAGTCATATGAAGTTGGGCGAGGATCCAATGCGTTTCTTGAGGTGAATTAGACTCGTGAATCTGGCGGCTCGAGAGCTCTTCACCATTGATAATAGGGTAGACTTGTACGGGGGCTTTGCGTAAAGCAGCCTCTGTTTCGTTGAGGGCGTTTTGAAAAGCTTCGCGGTGTTCACTGAGTGTGAAGTCACGCAGGGGAGAATTAAAGAACTGGGTGCGAATGGCTTGAGGGAGGCATTGTTCGCCAGTGTCGCTTGTATCAAATTCGGGTTTTGCTAAAAGGGTGGTCATATCTTCGTGTTCGTGGAAGCCTTGGCGGATGAAGCCTTTATTAGAGGTGTTTTCGAGGAGGCGGCGTACGAGATAGCCCATGCCAGGGATGAGTTCTCCGATGGGGGCATATTCGCGTAAAAGAAAACCGCGTGAGATGAAAGCTTTTTTGATCGGGTCAGCCATGCCATAGAGTGCTTGGAGTTCATAGGCGGTTTTGTCTAAACCTAAGGACTCTGCATAGCTAATAGCATGGCAAAGCGAGCGGATGTTGTGTGAGCCAAATGCGGGAATGACGTGTTGATGATTGTCTAGAAGGACTCGGGAAAGTTTTTCGTAGTTAGCGTCAGAGTTTTCTTTGATCTGCCAGACGGGGAGTGGCCAGTTGTTAAGTTTGGCAAGGATCGTCTCGGTATCCCAGTAGGCGCCTTTGACTAAACGAATAGTGACAGGGGTTGAGCGTGTTTTAATCCAGCTAAGAGCACTATGAATATCAGACTCGGTATCATGGAGGTAGGCCTGGAAAACCATGCCGAGTTTTTCGTAATCCCTAAAAGCGCTTGAGGTGTAAACATTTTTAAGAACATCCAAAACGATGTTTTTACTTTGGCAGTCCTCCATGTCTACATTCACAAAACAATTAGCTTGTTTGGCTTCATGCAGGATCTTTTCGAGCCTTTCAGACAAAATACGTACAGACTTCTCGTGGCTAACTGCTTTAGTCTGGGAGTAAAGCGCCGTGAGTTTAACTGAAACGTTAAGCGGGGTAGCTTCAAGCGGATGATTAGGCACGATAGGCTTACCTTCGGGCGTGCCTACAAAAGCATCTTTGAGTGAGTGGATAAGCTCGATATAGCGCTCGAGGTAACGCTCGGACTCAATCTCACTGAGGGCGGCCTCTCCGAGTAGATCGATCGAGAAGGCTTTGCCTTGCTTGCGGATCTTGCGAATGTTTTTGAGTGCCTTTTGAGGTGTTTCCCCCAGGATAAAGCGCGCAGCCATCGTACGGATTTGCATACGGACTGCTGGTGCCATCATCTTTGCAATAGGGTTGCTTGCGTTTAGGCCTACGCCCCAGCGCGCGATGCTAGGGATTTTGTCTTTATGGGGGGTAAAGTATTCGTTTACGTGCTGAGTGACTGAGTTTGCAGAACGCAAAGAGGGGAGTACATCGACAAAACGAAAAAGGCTGACGCGGAAATCCTCATCAGCCATGGCCCATTCCATAAGCTTATCGGTATAGTAAGCCGGAGATAGTGGGGAGATTTTATCTGCTTGGACGTCTTCGAATATAGACTTTCCGAGCGCGGTGATTTGAGACTCTAGGGAAGATGTGGGCATAACACAGCTGAAGCTTGCTCCTACTTCCTAGAGTTTAAATGAATAAGAAGCAATAACTTTTAGTAACAGGAGAATTATTCCGTTTTGAATATTTTTACATTCTCATGTTTGAATGCTTCGCTTACTGCTTCAATATCATCTTTACGAATAATTACAGACATACTTTTTGGCCCTTTGCTGATAACAACTTTTTCATTAATGCCTGTGTTATGAATAAACCCGCGTAGCGCTGTTTCCACTTCTTTTAAGTTTTTTCCTTCGGTGTACAAGGTGATATTACCACTTGTGTTAGGTGAGATATGCCATTCTTGGCGTTTTACTGTTTGTAGGAAGTTCAGTTCAACCTCACCCTTAGCAGACTTAAGTGTCGTTTTACTCGTGAGTTTTTCTAGACCATCCACAATCGTGAGTGGTTGAGCACTATCGAGCTGTGCTAGTGCTGTGTCTGCGTTTGCTTCGGTGGTGTCTATGAACTTAAGTCGTTCGGCAAAGACTTCATCAAGGATATAGTCCCGGCGGGCGATGTAACGCTCTCTCATGGCATGGATTTGCTCTGAGAAATCTAATTCATGCGTCTTGCCGTTGAAAACACCTAGGTATTGATCAAAAATATCAAGGTCTGCGCCGCTTTCACGCAAACGGAAGAGCTCACGCACGCCTTCCATTTTTTCTAGATAAGGGGTGTCATCAAAGATGGTAAAGTTTTTGTACCCGCCTTTAACCCTATCAATAAGCTTGGAAGGCTGATCAAATGATAAATCAGAATGGACGTTCTTGAAAGACATGAGGTCTGTTGATAGTAGGGTGTCTGCCTCGTCTTCAAGCGAATGCCCGGGATCAATCCCAGCGAAGAGGTTGCCTGTTCGCCCTTTGTTATCTCCGCGAGACCCGAGGGCATCACGATCAGCTAAAAGCAGCATGAAGATTTTGTATTTACCTAGGTCTTTAACACTCCTATCTGATTGACCGTCTTTGTCTACTAAAACTCCATCTTTGATGCGTCCGCCGAAATCTTCGAAAGATTCTCCGTTCGGGCCAGTCATGTGGGTTCCGTCGAGTAATAGCTTGGGGGTCCCGTCACTGTACTGAGAGGGAACAAGCTTGAGCTTCTGAGAAAACACACCAAAGGCACGTGTTAAGTCATTAGCCAGGCATTCACGAACAGCACTCAGGTTTGTTTCATAGGCTGTCGCTTTAGTAAAGAACCGGTGGAACCAGTTGTTGGCCTTTTCAATAGGGATTTTAACGGTCTTTTTATAGAGGCCTGTCCCTCTGACATCTTTGGATTCCTTATAGTCTAACTTTACATAATGCTTTTTACTGAACTTTGCTTCAAGGGATTGAATGTGTCTCTTAATTACTTGAAATACTTCTGGGTCTTTCTTTAGCTCAGTGAGTAATTCTTTGCGGTCTGTAATGCCAAGTTGTTCTGCTTTGTCTTTGACTTGCTTTTGAACAGGGCTGACCGTATCGAGGTCGAGCATGTCGTTTAGAAGCAAGTCGGCTTCTCGTGCGAACTTGTGGCCCTTCTTAAAGAGCTTTTCTGTGTCAGAGGCTTTCCAGCGTTTAGCGCCTTCAAAGCCGGGCTCACGGCCTTTTCTTTTAGTGCCTTTGTGAATGTAGGGGCCAATTTCTTTTATACCCTCGGTGTCGTAATCAACCCCAGACCTTCTGACTGCTAGCGGGTTTTCTTCGATAGAGCCCCTCTTTCCCATATATTTAAGTCCATAGGCTTCACCTGTTTTGGCGTATGCATGTTTTTGGGCTTCTTTGATAGCAGCTTTTACATGGCGGCTTTTTACTTTTTTTCCGCTGGCGTGATCTTTTTTGAGGACAGAGCTAAACGCTGCTTCTGCTGCATCAGAGCCATAGGCTTCCCTAAGGGCTTGCTTGAGGTTTTCAGCTACTGCCCGGTTCTCTCTTCTTTGGGTTTCGGTGAACGTAGGTGCCCAGGCTTTCATCCCCCGCATGACGCCTACTTTATTTGTTAGTTGATCGATCTCCAGTGCACGATTGCTCAGAGATACCCTCTGGTAATCTTGAATAGCCATAGCCCTCTTCCTGTTGTGTTTTGCTCCCCTTAATTAGCTTAGTAAACGCTAAGTAATTAATGTATAACGATAAGCTAATATATATTAATTTAGGCTATTTTTCAATAAATTATTGAGAAAACCTTACTGTTTTTTGATTAGCAAGGATTTATGAGCCTAGAGGGCGCATCGGGGTGTGGGGGAGGTGGGAGTCGAACCCACGACCTTCGGTTTAGAAAACCGCTGCTCTATCCACTAAGCTACACCCCCAGATTGATCGGCACTGATATGTATGGAGAGTTTTGGCTGTTTCTTCAAACTAAAATCATCAAAAGCGTGACATGTTTTATAAAAACCTTAGGTTTAAACTTATGGATCAGGCTTTAAATGCAGTTGTCGAAGAACTCAAATTCCTTAAAAAGCAAGGGGTTGAGCGGGTTTATGTCCAGGACGAGACCCTCGAGAAACTGCGCAAAAAGGTAGGGCCTAAGCCTGTTGTGATTGAGCAGGCGGCCCCTCAAAAGCCTGCACCTAAGGCTAAGAAAAAGGCCGCTGCTCCAATAGGGAAACCTATCCCGGCACCTAAGGAGGTTGTTTTGCCTGACGGAGATAAAGCGATGCAGTATGCCTGGCTTAAGAAAAAAGTGCTTAATTGCCCGGTGTGCAAGGAGCATGTGAAGCCAGGCAAGCAGGTTGTTTTTGGTGTAGGAAATATTGATGCGGATGTCTTTTTCTGTGGGGAGGCCCCGGGAGCTGAGGAGGAGGTCCAAGGGGAGCCTTTTGTTGGGCCAGCGGGCCAATTGCTCACCAAAATCATCCAAGCAATGGGTTTGCAGCGCCAGGATGTGTATATTGGCAATATCATGAATTGGCGCCCTGAAATGCCTACAGAATTTGGAAACCGCCCCCCTACACAGGAAGAAATGGCATTTTGCCTGCCTTATTTGCGGGCACAGGTAGCAGTTGTAAAACCAAAGCTGATTGTGGCCTTGGGGTCTACAGCGGTAAATGGCTTATTGGGGCATGATGCAAAGCGCCGTATGGGAGATGTACGGGGGAAGTGGTTTGATTTCGAGCAGACCCCGCTTATGATTACCTATCACCCCTCTTACCTGTTGCGTAACAACACTTTACGTACAAAGAGGCTTGTTTGGGAGGATATGTTGCAGGTGATGGAGCGGGTGGATATGCCTATTTCTGACAAGCAGCGGGCCTTTTTCTCTTAAAAATGGCTAAATTCCCTGTTTTAAGAGGCATTATTAGATAATCTAATATTAATTGCCTTGTTTTTTGAAGGATGGGGTATTTGAGGCGGTATTTGTTTTGACATATCTGGATAATAGGTTATTATATATAAATACGAGCAGCTTCGTTAAAAAAGTAACGTAAGCACCTTACAAATAACAACTTGTTTGTCCCATGTTTAGAACTCAAAGGGGGTGGCGTAAAAATAAGGCATTTAGTCTTGTAGAGATGATGCTTACGGTCTCTGTGTTTGCGATTGTATCTATGAGTGTCATCGGGGTGATGGATGCATCCCTGCGGGAGACTTACCGCCTGACGGCTGCGAATGACCCTTTCCGGGATGTGCAGGTCTATGTCGAGCAGATGCGCACAATGCCGCTGAGTGGATATGCTGAGCTTGATGGCTCTATAGAGCTCTTGGATAAAAATGGGCAACTACAGTCTATCCCACTGAAGAGGTGGACAAAGATGGTTCGAGCTAAAGGCGAGGTGCCTGTTAAAATTTATATCGATATTAAGTATTTCCCTGAACGAGGAGGGAAACCACCTACAACTAAAGGAGACCCTCCTAATGTAGACGGTATTCCTGGTATCGAGATTATCGTTCACTATAAATGGAAGCCCGAGATTAGTTCGGAGCGTGTTGATGTTTCAGAAAAGAAAGCGAGTATTCGCGTATTTAGATCTTATGTGGTGCGCTATTAACAGCAAGAATTGTGGCCTTAGAAAACAAGGGAGCCGAGGGTTCACCTTGATGGAGTTGCTTGTGTCTTTAGCGGTGTTCTCTTTGGTGGCCACAGGGATTACCTTTTTTGGTCTGGAAAGTGCACGCTTGATGGGGAAGGCCCAGTTACAGCTAGATGTGACCCAGTCTAAGCGAGGGTTTAGCGACAAAATGATCATAGATGGAGTAGATGCTTATGACTTTAGGCTTTATGCTAAGATTGATCTTCGGGATGAAGAGATGACTGATGGAATGATTGGGAACTTTTTGGTGTTGTTCTATCAGGACCCAAGAACGGGGAAGGTGACACGAACAGTGAGTTATTACAAAGACTTTAAAGATGGTAAGAATGGGCCTGTTTATCGTTATATAAAAGAATTTAAAAACCCGGTAGATCCTAATGAAAAGTTGGATGTATTGCTCCCTAGTGTCAGTAAGTTGCGCAAGCATTCTTCTGATGCAAAGAAAGATGAAGATTACTTTATAGGCCCCTCGACCCCTCTATTTAAACCGACCGCGGGTGCGGGCATAGAGATTAATAAGGCGGTTCCTTATGGTATCTTTTTTAATTACTTTGATAAAATGATTATTATGCGCGGCGATTTATTGCCCCCTGAGGGAAGTAGCAATAAAGACAAAGAGGAGTATAATATAGTAATTTCACCCCGATAAGTATTATGAAGAGCATTAAGACAGCACGAGGTTCTACGTTAGCATGGATGTTAGCGGTGATGATAGGTGTGGGGATTGTTTCAGCGTCCTTAGTCTCTGCGGTGATGCTAGAGACAAAATCTACTTATCGGGCAGAGGGGCGTAATGAAGTTGTTTATAATTTGGAGTCAATACTGCACTATGGAATGGCCCAGATACGTTATGCCTTGGATGATGAAGGTAATCTAGGAAGTGATGCTTTTACAGATAAAGGAACCGACCTACAAAAACCTCCTGTTGATTTTTTTAAGACACGCGGAATTAAATCTAGCAATGCTGAGTTAGTTGCGGGCCCTTTGCCTGCATGGCCTAAGAAGATAACTTATTTAGATCCAGAATCTAGCCTCTATCAGCATGACCCAGAAGGCGGGCATAATGCTTTTGTGCGCGAGATCCCTGTTTTGGCCAAACTTAAGCAGAAAGTGCCTGGCTTACCAGAACCTATTACGATGTATGCAAAAGCTTCTGTTCAGATCCGTGATGTGCCTATTTATTCTTATGCGCTGTTATTAGGGGTAAAGTCACGCCTGTCTCCAGGGCAGGAAATGGAGATCTTAGGACCTGTTCAGGTGAACAACGACTATTTAACGGGAGGTAACGATGGTCTGACCTATAAAGATAAGCTCATGGTAGCAGGGAAGCTTTATGTTTATAGAGACGAGGATAACTCAGGGGCACTGAATAAAAAGGGTAAGGTTAAAACCTTTGATGATGGGAAGTATTACGAGAGTGATATGAAGAATTGGAGACAGGTTGCCATTAATCGCTGGAATGGTAATGTAAAGACGAGCGTTCATGATATCCTCTCACGCTCAATGCCGGCTTTTATTGATGAGGCTGCTGCAAACTATGGTTCTATCCATAGTTTGATAGAACCTCAGCGGGCTAAGGGTGAGGATGGTTACAAGGGAGACTGGATAGAAGCTGAAAAGTATGCAGGCAAGGCTGGTCTTTATATTTATATAGAAGTCCCTCATGACGATAAGGATGATATTGAGGTGGAGGCTTATGCCTTTAAAAAAGGAACTAAGTATGCACGCTATGATGATAAGCACCTTATTACAAAATGGAGTCGTAAAAAATTAGACACCAAAAAGATTGAGCTTTTTGATAAGGATAAGCCTGGTAAAGACAAGTATGCAATTCGTACCATGAAGCCTAATGATAAGGACCGGATTGAGATGACAGACCCTCTGCGCTATAAGAACGTAGACCCTATTAGTATTATAGAGCTTGATATTACTGACCTTAACAACGTCAGCAAAAAAATGGGTAGCGATTGGAATGGGTCTGTTTATGTAGAGATCCAAAGAGTGGATAAAAAAGGGAAGCCCTATAAGTACGATAGCGAAGACTACTATAAAAATCAGTCGGTGGCTCTGCGTATCGTGAATGGGGAAAGAATTCCGGATGGAAAAGATGGATTGTCAGTAGCTACCAATGGGCTGATGTACATCTGGGGTGATTTTAACACGGAGCGTAAGGACAATCCGCCGTGTGTGTTGGCTGCGGATTCTATCTATCTGCTTTCTAAGGATTGGGATGATGATAGGAGTGATACTCACGACCGTGATGACCGAGAAGTGAATAGCGACCTTACTATAGGAGCCGTTCTTGTGGGGGGGTATAATAATCCTAACTTCCCTTGGAATGGTCAGTCACAAGGAATTCCTGAAGATGATGTTAATTCTTCAGGGGTAGAGAACATACCTCGTTTGGTAGAAGATTGGGGTGGAGAGGATATTTATATTAAAGGCGGAGTGATCGCCTTATGGCACCGTAAGGTCAACTGGGAGCTTGCTACCTGGAAGATCCACACATCAGCCCAACGTCACTGGATCTTCTCAGATGACTTCAAGAAGGGTAAGTACCCTCCTGGTATTCCACCTACCTTGCGTTCTTATCGGAACTTGACCTTGGAGTTTATTTCTAAGGAAGAGTACCAGGCGATAAAAGCTTCGTTTGGTAAGTAGGCTTACTTAAATTTAATTGCAAAAGCCCTTGGGATCTCAGTATTCCTGGGGCTTTTTGTATGGGCTTGCAACGCGAGGAGGCTTTGCGATAATGAAGCCTGCTTTGTTAACTAGGAAGGTTCTCCCAGCTTTGGGAAGCCAAGTCCTTTAGTCAAAATTAGAATTTTATTAGCTATGGATTTTTTAAACGGTGTTAAGCGGTTTGTTAAGGAAGTTTTTGAAGATGAGGGGCCTGACGATTTCACTCGGCAGCGTCGTACAAATATTAATACACGGCCCAGCTTATACCCTTCTTACGGCAATATGCGTAGGAATAGTCCTGTAGAGCATTCGCCTGAGGGAGTGAGGGCCCGAGCTGTTCGGCAGCGCTTTAAGGTGACCTCACCTAACACTCAGGGGCCTGAGCTTGATATGAGTTTAGAGCCAAAAGACCTGGGGATGCTTATCATGGGGGAAATGCGCAGCAGTGCGGCTAATATTCCCACACTAGAAAAGCTAAAGCGTGATGCTGAAAGGTATTTAGCGGGGCAGGAAGAATCCTTAAAACAGCTGCGCGAAGTTTATAGGCAGCGCTTGAAAGAGCTGCGAGCCGGAGGAGGCAAGGTCCCCGAAACGTTACAAGACCCAGGTGCTGTGGCTTATATTGAGGAGTGCTTGGCAGGACAAGAGCTTAATGAGAGCCTATATTTTACCCCGTCAAATTCTCTATTGATTGGAGCCCCTGAGGTAAAAAAAGAAGCTAAGCCAGCCCCTAAGGAAAAAGTAGCTGATTGGCAAAAATTTATTGATGAGACGGCCGAAAAGGCAATCAAAGCAGTTCCAGAGGATAATCTTGCTAAGCTCATGGGAGAGTTGTTTGATATAGTGAGCCTTGCTAATAAACTTGATGGAGAAGAAAACATTAAGCGCGAGATGCTGTATGAGCATACTATTGATAAAACTTGTAAGGCAGTAGTAGCTACGGATACTTGGGATACTCGGGCAGAGAAGATTGCTCAGATGCTTGTTCATCTTAAAGAGGATGCGCCTTTGCGTGATGCTGTTTTAGCGGTGCTTTGTGATATTGCTTGCGGCAAGAAGGAGTGGGATTTGGCATTATTTTTATTCTTCTTGATTGAAGATAGGGTAATAGAGAAGGCCGTCGAGGATCAGCTAGAAGAGTCTGACTGGGATGGGGTAGTGGATCCAAGACTTTTTAGCTTATTAATATGGGCTAAGGATAAAGGTGCTTTTAATGATGCTCTGCTTCAATTCAGTAGCTTGAGTCGTGAAAGAAAAGTTTTTGATTATAATCTAATGATGGCATTGCCCCACATGGTGTTTATGGATATTGAACACGCTAGCGTGACTAAAGGGCTTCTTGAAGATGTGGTGTATGATAAAGAACGTCGCGCAGGTAAAGAATTACTCGAGTGCTTTGATTATAAAACGGTTTTGAGGATTTTCGATTCTATTGGGGTCGAAGCTAGAGAGCGTAGTGTGGATAGCTTTAATCGGGACTTGGTCAGCTTTGCACAATCTCGTGGGAATAAGCCACTCACTACAAAAGATATTGAAAGCTATATACGGTATTTTGCGAAATATCACCAGTGTGAGGAAGGTTTGCTTTATAAAAATTTGGTTAAAGATTTAAGACTAATCTTTGAGATGAATGATTTGCCGGCTGTTTTAGGAAACTTAGCAAGCTTGATCTTGAGAAAAGATCTAGAGATGGCAGGGATAGCGCTAAACTTACGCAAGGCTGCCGCGGATTGGATAATCACTCAAAAAGACATAGTGATGCCTAAAGAGGCCGAAGATCATGTGGAGGCGGTTTATAGAGCCGAACAGAGCAAAGAAAAGGAAGATAAGGCAAAAGCAAAGCTTAGGCAGCAGCATAATGAATCTAAGCCTTCTCCTAATCAATCTATAACAGAGCTGGAAGAAGATAAAGAACTGGGAGAAATTGAAAAACCGGCCCCTGCTCTTCCCAATATTGATCCTAAAGAATTTATAGAGCAGAGTACGTTCTGGACTGCTGCCCAGCTCCAGCGTAAGGAAGAGAAGCAAGAGGAGCAGAATAGTGCTAGTACAAAAAATGATGACCTTGCTGACTATGATAAGCGTGAGTACCCTCCTGTTTCTGAGCAAGAAATGGCAAAGGCTGGAGTAACGCTTCAAGGTGATCCTACTGCTTCGATTATGATTGATAGTGAAACCGAAGAAGGTTCTTGGGGGCTCGGTGACTATGTGCCAACTAACCCTCTTAATTACCTCTGGGGTACTTCAGAAACCGAAGGGTCCTGATAAACTTATTTTGAAAAAACACCATGAATCCTGTACTGAAACTAATTTTGGAAGGTGAGCGTTTGACAACAGCTCAGATAGGAGAGGTTCTCAACTTAAGCCGCCAGGAGGTTGAGGCTGAGTACGAAAAACTTAAAACAGAAGGCGTACTGCTCGGGTGGCGCCCAATCTTAAATCCAGACTTTATCGCGGGCAAAGAAGTGCATGCGGTGATTGAGGTGAAGATTAGCCCAGAGCGCGAAGGTGGCTTTGACCGATTAGCCCAACGTATCAGTCAGTTTGATCATGTAGAGTCTTGCTACCTCATGTCTGGGGGGTATGACCTTTTGGTCTTTATGCGTGCGGACTCGTTGCACCATGTGGCCTCTTATGTATTTGAGCGCTTGTCAACCTTGCCTGGGGTCTTGTCTACGGCCACCCATTTTATGCTACGTGCTTATAAAGAACAGGGGTATTTATTGGGTGAGGAAACACTAACTGACAAACCTAGTATGAGTTTCTGATTATGTCTCGGTTTGTAGCTAAGCATGTTGCGGGGCTTCCCCGCTCAGGGATACGGGATTTTTTTGCCATTGTTGCGCAAATGAAAGATGCCATCTCTTTGGGTATCGGAGAGCCTGACTTTGTGACCCCGTGGGGCATTCGTGAGGCAACGATTTTTGCACTCGAGCAAGGCAAGACTAGCTATACCGATAATCGTGGCCTAAATGCCCTGCGTGAGGAAATCGCCGATTATGTAGCAGAGCTGTTCGATGTGAGTTATGACCCTGAGGACGAGATACTAGTCACTGTGGGTGTGTCTGAGGCTTTAGATACAGCCCTGCGCGCGATTATCAACCCCGGGGATAAGGTGATGTATCACGAGCCTTGTTATGTTTCTTATAGCCCGAGCATTACTTTGGCCCATGGGATAGCCGTACCTATCATTACAAAGGCCGAAGATGCTTTTGCCATGACTGCAGAAGCACTTGCTGAAGCTTGGGAGCCTGGGTGTAAGGCATTACTGCTAAACTTCCCCACGAACCCAACCGGGGGGACTGTCGCGCGCGAGACACTGCAAAAGATTGCAGCCTTTGCGCAAGAGAAAGACATGATTGTGATTAGTGACGAGATTTACTCTGAGCTTACTTACGAGGGCGAGCACGTATCCATTGCTTCATTACCAGGTATGCGTGAGCGAACGCTTTTCTTGCATGGCTTCTCGAAGGCGTTTGCGATGACGGGCTTCCGGATTGGTTATGCGTGTGGCCCTAAGGATTTAATCGATGCGATGATGCGTATCCACCAGTATGGCATCCTGTGTGCACCGATTATGAGTCAAGAGGCCGCACTCGAGGCCTTGCGCCACGGGCAGGACGATATGCTTTTTATGAAGGAGCGCTACCAGCAGCGCCGGGATTGTATCGTAGAGCGCTTTAATAAGATGGGCCTGAAATGCCATAAGCCCAAGGGGGCCTTTTATGCATTTCCTTCGATTGCGGATACGGGCATGGGTGAGGTGGACTTTGCCAAGGCCTTACTTGAGCAGGAGAAAGTGGCCGTGGTTCCCGGAACTGCCTTTGGCTCAGGGGGTAAGGGGTTTATCCGGGCAAGCTTCGCGACCAGTTACGACAATATCCTAAAGGCAACCGAGCGTATGGAGCGCTTTTTAGAGACCCGCTGCCAGGGGGTTTCGGCTTGAATTACCTAAAATAGGTGTTTTTATGTGTATTTCTTATGAATACACAGCTTCACATTTGGGATACACCTGCCTTTGCCCCTACCGTTCAGACGCATTTAGACCGGTATTGCTTCCTTTTTTGCTAGGATTATCAATAATCTTCTTGCAAAACCATTATTAATAGCTATTTTGGCTATTAAATGACAACGTATAATAGCATACTAGAATTATGTTCAATTGGGAATTGGGCAGACCACTGCAGCCCTCTTGAGGAAGTGGAGGTTTGCAACCCTTTGGATGAAAATAAGTTAAGGATTAGCCAAAGGCGGGAGGCCTTGGAAGAGCAAATGATCGCCCTTTCGGATAGAGTTATTGGGCAAGTATCTCGATTTTTGGTAGGTAGAACTTGTAATAGGGTTGAGGACCTTAAGCATACAGACGGATGGTCTAATGTCATTAATGCCGATTCTTACGAAACTTCAGGTCCTTTAGAAGTGCTTGAGCACTCTGGAGGGATTATGAATGATGTTTGTTTTGATCCTGGTTTACTTGGAGTTGAGGAAGTTGCATCAGGGGCTGTTAGGTCCTTAATGACTCGAGGGGCTAACTGCGATTATCGCTCAAGTCTAGCCTGCTTTTATTTTGCACAACAGTGGGAGATTGAAGGCCTAAAAATCAGATTAGTAGAACCAAGTGACAGATTTACCGACACCCATGTTCTTCTTGAGCTTTCTGCGGATGGTGTATGTGTGTATTGTGATCCTTGGTTAGGTAAGACCTTTGTAGGAGAAACTGCGGGCGTTGAGGTAGCTAAAGGAGTACTTGATGCCTGGGTAGCCTACAAGAAGCATGTGAAAGCCTCTGATACTACGCTTCGTCAGTTCACTTGGTATCATTTGAGTAGATTTTTAAACAATTGGGAAGATACTCACCTCGAGTTTCATGGGAAGTCAAGTTATCCTAATATTGACCAAAAAAAGTTTGTAGGCTGGGTGAAATGCCTTATCTCTGAAATGGAGCAAGATCTTTCTAAAGATATTAAGTTTCAGTTAGTTCAATATTCGAATTCTAGAGACTTTTTCCTTACGAAAAATAACCGTGAAGATCTTCTCAAGGTAACGGAACTAGGGCGTTTATTTGAGCTGCGTGAGCTTTACCCAAGTAACCCGCATATTGATTCTAGGATGAATCAATTATTAACCTGGTATATTAATCGAGTTGAGCAAGATGACATCCCTGAGGATGCTGTCGAGAGTCTAAAAGCGGATTTCCGGGAGGCTTTGGGGCTCTAAGGTCCTTTAAATAAAGCCTAAATAAAGCTTGAGATAGGTATATTATTTGTTACTGTAGGCACCCTTTATGAGTCATTCATTTCAACACGTTGCCCTGGTAGGGCGCCCAAATGTGGGTAAGAGCCGTTTGTTTAACCGCTTGGTAGGTAAGCGCTTGTCGATCGTTCACGACCAGCCTGGAGTTACGCGTGATATCGTTTCTGCCGAGATTGATAAGCACTACATGCTCTTAGATACAGGAGGGCTAGGGATGGAACCTGGGATGACTCCGGGGGCTTTGACGGATGCGACCGTTCAGCAGGTAGATTTTGCTTTGGCCTCAGCCAACTTGATCCTCTTAGTCGTGGATAGCCAGAGTGGCTGTACCCTGCAGGATAAGGTAGTGGCCGAGAAACTACGCTCTAGCGGGAAAAAAGTGATCGTTGTAGCCAATAAGGTCGACCAGTTTGCTCATGAGCAGCGTATTGATGCTTTTTACGAGCTTGGCCTTGGGGAGCCTGTTGGGGTTTCTGCCGAGCATGGGAAGGGGATTGAAGACCTTAAGGAGCATATTGCCCAGCACGTAGGCCCTAAGCCAGAATTGCGCCGCTACGCCCAAGATAAGCCAATCAAGATTTGTTTTGTAGGGCGGCCTAATGTAGGGAAGTCCTCTTTGAGCAATCGTTTGCTTGATGAAGACCGTTTGATCGTGAGCGAGATCCCTGGGACGACGCGTGATGCTGTAACTGTGAAGATGGACTACACCAACGTAGAAGGCGATACGACAACCTTTGCTTTGGTCGATACAGCAGGATTGCGCTTCCGTAAGAAGATGGACTCTTCGGTAGAGTTCTTTTCGGCAGTACGCAGTGAGGCTGCTATGACAGAGTCTGATGTAGTCTTCCTGGTTTTGGATGCACGTGATGGGGTGACAAAGCTAGACAAGAAGCTAGCCGGTGCGCTTTCTCAGGCAGGTAAGGGATTTGTTGTCGTCGTTAATAAGTGGGATTATGCCCTGAAGCAATTTAAGCGTGAGCCTTTGGATGGCTTTGAAGATGAGGCAGAGTTCCGTGAAGCCTTTGTGAAGGCAATCCGTAAAGAGCTATTTTCTTTGCCAGAGTCAGAAGTAGTGTTTACCTCGGCCAAAGATGGCTACCAAGTGAATGCTATTTTGGATGAGGCTAAGCGCGTTTACGAGCGCATGAACCGTAACTTCTCGACCAGTAAGATTAATAAGACCATCACCTCGTTGATGGATTATAAGGCCCCCTCGGTTGTACATGGGAAGCGCTTTAAGGTTTACTATGCTCTGCAGACAGGCTGTGCTCCGGTTTCGATCAAGATCTTCTGTAACCAGACGATGCGTCTGCAGGAGCCTTACCGCCGCTATCTCGAGAAGGGCTTTATTGAGGCCTTCGACCTGAAGGGATGCCCGATTAAATTCGATTTGGTGGGTAAAGAAGCTCGCTATACAGAGGTAGAGTAGGGCTTTGCCCTTGACCAGAGGGCTGTAGTATATTTCCATTCTTACCATGGATACTGCAGTAAATACATGGTCTAATTATACCCAGGCTTCTTTAAGTGAGGGTGAGATAGAAACTCAAATCCAGCAGCTTGGGGAGAATCCTTTTAGCGAGGCTGGGTTGCTGAAAGACTTAAAGGATGCGTATGCGGATTACTGTTTCTTAGGCCGGGGTGTCCAGAAGGCGCATAACAAAAAGAGGCTCGAGAAAAAGCTTACCGAACGCGTAGCAGCGAATAAGACGAGCCCGTGTGTAGATTACAAAAACTTAGCCTCTGAGATTAAGGGCGAGGGCGCTGATTGTGTAGGAATGCTTGTTAAAGCGAAGAACGCTGCTAGGCATTTTATTGACGAGAAGATTTATGCGCTTCATCAGCATAACGCGAACAAAGTAGAGGAGCAACTTGCAGAAGATGCTGGGAAAAAAGATATAGAGGCTGTCAAGCTGAGCCTTCAAAAGGCTGTAACAAGATTTGAAGAGAAGGTTTCGTTGCATGTACTAAAACTTTTTGATCTAGGGGAGTACCGGTATAAGCTTCATGGTATGACAAGTACAAAGGAGGGGTACACCCTTTGTTGTGCATACCTAGAGGCGTTTTATGCTGGGGAAGTATTTGATTTTGATAAGCATCTTACCGATGCCATGAAGCTGGCTTCTTTTGTTGAGCGAGTATCTTGCCTGAGAGAGGCTATGGGGACACTTGATAGGTTTGCAGGTGAGATTCGAAAGAGTCAAAAGCAGTTCAGAAAAGCTGAGTCTGCTTTGAATAAACTTTTAGAAGCCTTTGAAGAAGCCTTTGTGGGCGATGGCGCCAATTTTATTCGCTATAACCTGAAAGACCCTACGAAAGGGGATTCAAGCAAAGAGGCGCTTAAGGCTTTTTGGGAGCACCCAAAGGCATCTACGGTTTGGGAGGTGCTTACACCACAGTTTTCGACTGGATGGTGTTTTTCTGGGACGAGCCTCGTTGAAAAGACGCAAAAAGATTTTAAAGAATTAAAACGAGAGGTTAAGCGTTATGCCAAGCATGCAGAAGATCTAGTTTTCTTGAGAGACTCTGCTACAGAAGGCTTTTATGAAAAATATATCCAGAAGATTCTAGATACAGGGGATTGCTATCTAAAAGATGAAGAGGGTAATAACGCCTATATGGCTGCTATGCTGAAAGGTGAGCATTGGCAAGTAGTTGAGATATTGGAAGATGTAGGCGGGTGTTATGCTATTAATAAAGAGCGTAAAAGCGTTCGTGCCATTGAGGAAGAAACAGGCTATGTTAAAGCACTTAAGTTAGCGAATGAATTGTCGGAAGATAGCACAGGGGAGCGGCTTGCCATCCGTATGAATTATCCAAAGATTAACCCAGAAGTGCCTCTTGCTATCCGTATTTTAGTTGAGAAGTATGGCTTTTCTTTAGGGCAGAAGGTTAGCTATGTGAAAGAAGCGGGTGGCAGAGCTAAGTCTATGAGCTTGCTCAAAGTTGCTTTGGAATGCCATAATCATGAGGCAGCTTTAGCTTTATTGGAAATGGGGCATCCGATGAAAGGCATTGGAGCTGGTGACTACGGAAGGGAAAATGAAATCTCTGGGTTTAACTGGTATTTGGGGCTTGCTTACGGCTTTGATAGCAAGATGGACTATATTGAGTTTTTCCAGAAGCTAGGTACGCAGCTGAAGAATAGGATCCTTTTAGAGACTGATTTCTTTAAGGAAACAGCTATTCATGGAATGGACCGTTTTAAGGAACTCGTTGTTGACCATTCAGAGTTGTTAAGCCCGTTTATTCTTCGCAGAGCGTTGATGGATCTGCTCAGTAATTATAAGGACATTAAAAAAGCTGAGGATATTCCTGAGGTCTTAAGGGCTTGTTTAAATAAAAACCCTGAAGTCTTTGATGAAGGAGTGTTGCAGGCTATTATTGCTTGCGATCCGGATTTGTTTAAACGCCTTGTGCTTGAGAGTGAACTCCCTCTGTCGCAAGCATTTCTTAACGAGGCTTTGTGTGCTTTAGTTTCAAAGGTTATACCCGACCGGAGGCTAGCTGCACAACAGCGGCAAGCATGGGCTTTTCAATTGTTTGAGATGGGGGCAGACCTTCGTTCTTTAAATGAATACCGGTTTTATAGATCCATGTTTAGTGAGTGTACAGCTGCTTTGTTAAAGCGCTTGACCCCTGAACAGTTGGCTGAAGGAAACCTTGGGGCGGATCTTCTTCACCAAGCAATCATGGGGGCACAAGATTATGATGTTCATGTGCATGGCCTCATCCAGCACTTGATAGAGCAGGGTGTTGCAGTGGATGCTCTATCTGGAGAGTATGCGTTTACTTACAAGACCCCTCTGTGGGAAGCAGCGCATGCAAATAAGCCCTCAATTTGTGCGCTTCTGCTTAAGTTAGGGGCTTCTAAGACTGTGGGGAATTCCTTAGGGGAGCATTTGATTGATGTACTTATTAGTCAGAGGTCTGCTAAAGATGGTAAGGTTGTTTTGGCTTTAAAAAAGCAGGGTTTTCCTTTTCGTAAATTGAACCTTAGCGAAGATGGAGATCAGGCTGTTATTTCAGGCTTATTTGCCGCTCCTTTGTATGATGCTTTAATGCATGAACACCCAAATCATGAATATATCCGCTTTTTATCTGAAGAACTGGGATATGGGGCTTTAAAAGATAAAAATGGCAAAACTTTAGTGAATCGTCTTGCTGAACAAGGAGCGGCTGAAAAGGCAATGTTTCTGGCAGATGAGGGTGGGGCCTTCAAACCCTTTGCGCCTGGAGCGTTGAGTAAACACTATTGGCGTCATCCTTTGTACGAAGCCATTAGGGAAAAAAATAATGTAGAGAGCATTAAGTTTTTGTTAGACAAAATGAAAGCAGGGAATCCTGACGAAAAGGGATTTCTGGATACGGCTCTTGAGCGTGGGGATGATGCAGTGATCACTGAGCTTGCAAAGCGTGGGTATATTTATAGCCCTAATGATTATAAGCGCTGGAAAAACCCGGCTCGTGCCTGGAATATCCTTAGCCAGCACAGCAAGCATTATAGCTTCTGGCAGTGGCTCACTGCTTAGGGGGCTTGACTTCAGTATATCGTGTAGGTTAGCTTTACGCAGTGCTGCTTTAGTACTGTGTAAACTTATCTAAATACTCTTATGGACCCTGCTAGTAGCTCGATTGAAGCAATCGTAAGCACTTGTGTTAAAGAGAATATTTTTTTCTCCCGAGAGATCCTCAATGAAGGTGATCCAGAAAAACTCCAGGAGGCTGAGGCGCTTTTTGAGGGACGCCTTGTTGATCTAGAAGAAGATTCTATTAAGGCCTTGTATATCTCGTCTAGCCTTGGGGAGATTGCTATGGCTCTTAATAATTATGAAAAGACTACCAATATCTGTGAGCGTGTAGTCAAAAGCTTGCAGTCTTCTGGAGGTATTGAGGGAAATCAAGTACTCTATTGGCAGGCAAGAGTAATTTTGTTTTCTGCTAAACTTTTGCCCTTGGCTACGCCTCCTTTTAGTGAAGAAATGTCGCCTGAGTCCCGCGTAGTATGTGCTCGTGATTTAAGACTTTTTTATGAGGCGGTGTATCAGCTTTTTGTTTTGGATAATGAGCAAGAGTTAACGTCTGATGATAAACAAGATGCTATTTCCGACATGCTTGAAGATTGGAGCTCTACTCAATTGATGCTCCCTTTGGATTGTGAAGATAGTTTAGTACCTACGATGCTTGCCCAGCAGTATCACCAGGCCATGTTTCGGCGTGTAGGAGAAGATTGGGAGCGCTTTCTCGAAGACCACGAGCTTGATGTTATGACCCCTGTCTTCAGGGAGAAAGGGCAAGAAGACCTCTGGAATAAGCTCCTTCAGGAGGATGAGGAGATCCCCCAGGAGGTAAAAAAGTCGGTGCTTGACCTAGATTGATTTGCTGGATAACTAGTACCGCGTGCCTATTCGGGGTACTATGATGATTCAACTTAATGATACAAGATAACTATGGACTCTCCTACAAGCTATTCGTTTTCCTCTTTAACTGCTGATCAAAAGGCACAAATCCGAGCAGAGGCTGAGGCTTGTGCTGAAGGGTATGGCGTGATGTCTGCCCAGACAATGGATGGCGAGGCCAGTCGTGCTTACGCTGCTAGGTGTTTAATGTCTGGAAATGAATCGTCTCGCTCCCTTTCTTTTTTAAAAGCAATTGCTAAAACAGAATGCTGGAGCAATCAATTGACTGCTTTTGAGGAGCGAAAGGTGAAGCTACAGGAAGTTGAGCAACGGAATTTTGAACTTAAGATGAAAGAAGCAGGCTTAGGGCAGAATAGCCTTGAGGCTCAATATGATGTTTTATTGGAGTGTTCTCCTGAAGAGGTAGCAACGCAGGTTTTAGCGCTTTATCACAATGGCTTTGCTTGTCAGGAAAAAGACCCACATTATAGTGAGTATCCTTACTGGAGGAAACTTGCGACTGTCTAAAGCTTAATTGACTTGCTTCGTAGGGGGTAGGGAACTACACTCAGCCGCAGTTTATTCCCTGCCTCCTATGGATACTATCTCTGAACCCGAACTTTCAGGCGTACTGAGCGAACTTTTTGTTGCTCAGTCTAATCTTCCCTTATCTGCTTACAATAAGCGGGCCAATTTGCTCGAAGCGTATTCGAATCCTTTCTTTTTTGACCACATTGTAAGTTGGGTGAAAGAGAATAAGGAGATTTTTAGCAACGATGTCTTGCGAGTGCAGTTGCTCATTAAGGAAAGGCAGCAGGATAAGGCAGCTACTCTTATTGAGCGTATGGTGCTCCAGCTCCCTACCCAAGAGAAAGACCCTGTGGGGCAGCGCATCAAGGAATGCCAGCTGCCTTTATTAAGAGGGCAGTTAAAGGAACTAAAAGGGGAGTGGCGCGAGGCTGCAGAGTACTATCGCCGTGTGGCTGCTGTTCCAGAGGTTAAAGAGCCCTTTGCCTGCATCCTTTTGGGGGATTTATACCGCTCAAAAAAGATGGCTCTTAAGGAGACTGAAGGCACTTTTGAGGAGGAGTCTAATAAGTGGTATGAAAAAGCATTAAGCTCAACCCCTGAGGGGGCGCCAGCCTATGGCTTAGCGGCTTATCGTCTGGGCGAATACTACGAAAAGAGTGACACCAAGATTGCCCAGTCTTTTTACAAGCATGCAATTGAGGCTGAGACTATTATAGAGCATTACTTGCCTGCTTATGCTAAAATGGGTGAGCTTTCTGGGAATTTTAATTATTACCTTATGGGGGCAACCTTGGGGAGTGGTGCTTGTGCCTTGGCGCTTGTTAATGCGTACTGGAGTGGCGAGATACCGTCCTCTAGCCAGCAAGCAAGGTTTTTAAATGCAGCACAATGGGCGCGTGTTGCCTTACAGTGGGGCGTTCCTTATCTATCTGTAGCTATAGAGAGTATTAAAGAAGCACTTGATGAGATACCCCAGGAAGATCAACACTATTACTCTGGGGCACGTTACCACTTGACTATGGCCCTTCCTCAGAATGAGAAGGGGAGGTCTCCGGACTCTATGGATGAGTACGTGCGCGAGCTTTATTTTAAGGATTATGATATTCCCGTGGGGCAAGACTTTGCGCGTTGGATCGAAGAGGTCCTTGATGACCCATTTATTAAAATAGACGAGAAGCGTTTGCTTTTTACTTCTTTATTAAAGAAGTATTCTTTGGGTAAAAACTTAGAACTTGCGCTCCTAGAGTCTATGGTGGCTGCACTTTATCCTACCCCAGATGAAGAAGGTTGGGCAGAGTTCCAGATGCTTTTAGGAATAGAAGAGGGCGTGTTGGTTAGTTGTGAGTAAGAATGGGTTCCCTTTCTCTGGCCATTTTTAATTTGTAAGGGGTGTGGGTGTGTGTATACACTCGGCACACTCATGATAAAAGGACAAACATATCCAGATAAACACCCTGCAGCACTGATTGTGCTATTCTTAACAGAGATGTGGGAGCGCTTTAGTTTTTATGGCATGCGCTCTTTGTTAGTGCTCTATATTGTAACCCAACTAAACTGGGGCAATGGGGAGGCTTATATGATTCTTGGTGCCTACGCGACCTTACTTTACCTCGGCGGTATTTGGGGTGGGGCTTTAGCAGACCGCTTGCTAGGATTCCGTCAGGCTATTATTATTGGTGGCATTACCATCACTTGCGGGCATTTTGTTTTGGCAATCCCTGGAGTCATGCCCCTTTATTTGGGCTTAGGCCTTGTGCTAACAGGAACGGGCTTATTTAAAGCAAACATTACTTCTTTCTTGGGGGACTTTTACTTACCCGGTGACCCTCGCAGAGATTCTGCGTATACCATCTTTTATATGGGGATTAATGTAGGCTCTTTGTTTGCCTTCATTGCATGTGGTTACGTAGCTACCCGCTATGGCTGGCATTCAGCTTTTAGTTTGGCTGGTTTTGGTATGCTCTTTGGTTTGCTGATCTTTATTTTCGGCGGGAAATATCTTGAGGATAAAGGGCGCCCTCCGTGTGAGGATACAATCAAGAAGACACATTTGGGTATCTCTTACCGTGTGTGGGTTGCCTTAGGAGTACTTGCTATAGCAGCCTTGTCCTCTTTCCTAATTCATAGTAACGAAATCCTTAGTTATGCCTTACCTGTTATTGGTGTTGCGGTTTTGGGTTACTGGACCTACTTGGCTTTGACCCACACAAAAGAAGTCCGCCAGAATATCTTTTCATTGATGGTGTTGATGTTTTTCATGTTGTGCTTCTTGGCATGCTGGGAGCAACAGGCTACGTCTTTGACCATCCTCTCCGAATACCATGTAGATCGAGCCCCAAGCTATCTTGCTGGGTTTCTAAACTGGGTGGGCCTAGAGGCAGTGCCTACACCTTGGTTTGCGATGTGTAACGCCATTGCTGTGATTCTTTTTGGTGGGGTTTTAGCAGGTGCGTGGTCTTGGTTGGCGCGGCACAATAAAGAGCCCTATGACCCAATGAAGTTCGTGATTGCTTTTCTTTTCCTCAGTGCGGCCTATGTTTTGCTGGCTTGTAAGACGGCAGTTGTTCCCGAAGGCGGGAAGCTCGAGCTTTTCTGGATTCCGCTTTTTTATGCGATTTATACTTTAGGTGAGCTTTGCATGATGCCTGTAGGCTTTGCCTTGGTGACGAAGTTAGCACCCAAAGAGCAGCGTGGTTTCTTTATGGGGGCCTGGTTCATGGGCTTAGCCTTTGCACAATACCTTGCAGCCCTGATTGCAAAGATGACTGCAACAGACGACCTTGTTGGAGAGGCTGCGCCTTTGTCTGTCTATGCAGACTTCTTTACAGAAATTGCTTGGGTTACGTTCGCAGCGGCCGCCTTGCTTTTTGTACTTACCTTCTTTATGCGCCCAGTATTCCACCGCGCTGAAGAAGAAAAGGCAGCTGCCTAAGTATTGAGCACGAAGCGATAGTCTTTTTGAGACCATTCTGGCCCCGCGTAATCGACTCCGATGCGCGGGGTTCTTTGTATCGCTTTCTGGGGGATAGAGATGGGGGAGCTTTCTATCCAAAGCTGTGTGTTGGGGTTTGCTTTCTTTTTGTTGAGTGACTTATCAATCTCTAGTTGCTTAGTCACACGCCCGGGGCCTTGGATAATATCAAGCCCACGGATAAGGACTGCTGCTGGGTAGCCTTTTTCTCCAGTAGTGATATTAAGCATCCAATGTACGCCATAACAGAGGTAGACGTACCAGTAGCCCCCTGTATCAAACATAATCTCATTACGTGGGGTTATTCCACGGCTAGCGTGAGAGGCTTTATCATCATGCCCATCATAAGCTTCCACTTCGGTAATAACCGCACGTACAGAGCCGCCTGAAGGCTTCTCGCGGCATAGGATTTGACCTAAGAGCTCTTCGGCTACAGTGAGGGTGGGGCGTTGGAAGAAGTCAGACTTTAAAAGCATGATTGTTGTTCTGATAGATAACTAAAATATTAATTTATGTAAAGTTTGAATACTAGTGTTTTTACTTGTGTCTATTTTCTAGACAATGCATTCTACCGCTGCTGATTTAACTATTAGCAATACGTTAATTCTAGAATACACTAATTATGGATAATTCTACAGCAATACAAGCCTCTGCTGCAGCTAAAGCAAGTGCACAGAATTTTCAGGAAACGCCTAGCCAGTCTCCTCAGAAAATTCGATTTCGCTTGTACATCCATAATACAGCGGTCAAGGAAGGTTTTTCTGGGTTTTACAAAGCCTTAGGGGCTCGGAGTATCCTTGTTCGGGCTTATGCTGCAGGCAAGTCCTTTGAGAAGAATGATAAGCCGCTTTATGCTGGAGGTGCTATGCAGCATGACTTGGCTGCAAATGAAGAGCTTAGGTTTAATAACCCTGAAGAGTTTCAGATAAACCAGGCAGACCTGCCGATAACTATCGAGTGTATTCGCCAGCATGCACACTTAGCCCACATTCGTCCAGAGACCATCCATACTTTTACCCTTGCTAAGCAGAACCTTGAGAAATCTGGAAGGAAGCTTGAAGAAATTGCTGTGCTTTACAGGCTTGCTGGTAGTAAAAAGCCTTTAGGCAATGCTTTGCTGCCTGAAACCTCTACTTCGAGTGCACCATCTACTGATATACAATTAGATGCTTCTTACAGGGTCTCTTTGCCGCTCCGTTATGCGAGTGCTCTAGGTCATTAATTTTCCTTTATAACAATAACTTTAAAAGCCCCTTTGTTTCGCTATGGGGCTTTTTCTTTAAAAATTTTTTAACACACAACTTATTATGCCATCTGCTAATACATTCCCTCAGGACCCTAGCCACACCAAATTTAAATTCACCCAAGAGGACCTTGAGGTCATGAACAGCTATGATTTAGGTACTTATTGGCAAGCGGACGATAAAAAGCGGCAAGTTATGCAGCGCTATGACGTGCGTGGGTCCCATGGAATTCCTCGTCGTTTCCTTGAGCCCTTAGCAGAGAACTCGGAGTTTATAAGTCCTTTGGGTGTTGGGTATAAAAATGGAGATCGGTGGGTTAACTACCAGGGTGGCCTTGTGGTAAAGCAGTTGCTCCCGCTAGATCCGCATGAGTCTGTGATGTTCCGCCTTTGCATCAATCCTCAGACGCGTCAGACAGCGTATTCCCAGTCCTGGAAACCTCTTGAGGAAGGTTGGGTCTGGGGGACTTTAGAGACGCGTGAGGCTGTTTCCCAGGTAAATGAGGTTTATGCTAGTGGTTTAGAGGGGCCTTATGCTCAGTTTTTATTAGAGCAGCTTGCGTGTGAGTGGTGTTCGCTTTACGAAGGGCAAAAAGGAAGGAGCTTTATGGATAAGCTTTTACTTCCGGTGTTTATTGATGTGCTTGAAAAACGAATAATCTCTCCAACAAACCAGACTTTGGTATATTTAGCACAAGTTTTTGACCATTACTTTACTAGGAAGATGCACGCCCCAGAAGCTATTCGAGAGGATGTAATAAGGTTTGCGTATGAATTTCTGATGTATGGGGTCGATGCGTGTGAAGGTGGGTATAAGGTAGGTTATTTGTCTAGGCTCTCGCATGTATGGGTATGTGTCTATGGTAATGAATACGATACCTCCTTTTTGGATAGGAAATTAATGCCTTATTTTATCGAAGTGATGAGAAATTCGCTCATTACCAAAGAGGGTCGCCTCTTAGATAACCTCCAAAGGATCACAGTAGCTAATAAAAGTAACAATGTTGTTGATGAGACTAAAAGGCTTCACTTTGTAGAGTTTTCTACGCGTGCTTCTATGCTGTGTGTAGAGTTAATTAGCAACGAGTCTTTAAGGAAAACCTACTTAAAGACGATTATTTATATTTGGAAGCAAGCCTATCTCGAGAGAGGGTCCCTTGTTGAGCCTTTTAATAACTGGTTTATTCCGTTTTTTATTCATTTATTTGAGAAGGATCAGATTGATGATTGGGGCTTGATAAGGACAGAATTGATCGGGGAGGTCCTTCCTCAAGTCCATACGTTTTCTCAAGAAAAAGGAAACCAAGAGCTTCGGAAACAGTGCCAGACGCTTGCTCGGGAGATAAACTTCTATTTCCGTCGCCGTCTAAAGAATTTTGGAGACCTAGATGCTTGGTTTATTTTACTTGATTATATAAGGTCCGAAAAAATACTCAGGAGTAAGTCTGAGACAGCAGATGAAGAAATTGACGACTTAAAGAAATTCCTAATTGCTCATGTGCCAGACTTTACAGCGTTTACAGACGATATTGTAGCGCAAGATGCTAGGTTTGAGGAAATCTTACGCAAGCTTGAAGGGGCCTTGGATAAGCTTGAAGGGGCCTTGGATAAGCTTGAAGGGGCCTTGGATAAGAATGAAGAGTTCTCAGGTAAATCTAAAGAAATTGGCGTTCCTGATTCAAGGGAGACGGACCTTTACCTGTGGACAATAAGGAAGCTTAATGATGATTTAATTACGTTGTGGGAGAGCATTAAGTTCCTTAAGAGCGAAGGAAAGCTTACTTTGAGTGAAAAGTTGAGGCGCTTCTGGAACATTTATGCAAATAAATATCGAGCGGATATCATTCTTAGGCTTGATCATGGAGACTTTCAAAATGACGAGCTAGCTAAGTCTTGGGTGCGTGAGTATCAGCATTTGGACTCTTGGGGGTTCTTGCTTCGTTCCCTTCAGCTTTTAGAGAAATTACCAGAGAAGAAAAGAGAGGCCTCCGTTGAGAAGACCATCCGTGATCTGAGGTTCTTCCTTAAAAAGAATGTGCCTGATGTTAGCGGATACAGCAAGATACTTGATGAGGAAGATGCGGGTAGTGGTTTTGTAGGCTTATGGGCTATTATGAAGTGGCTCATGGCTAATAAGAATGAAGAGAAGGGCGAAGTTGTCAGGAAAATCTGTCAAGACCATGCCTATCAGTACGTCTTCCGAGTGGTTGCGGAACTTCAGCAGACGGACCAGGATGATTACCTCTTGGTTAAGGAAATGTTTCAGAGAGCTTATGGTACCCTGCGTTCAAGTAAAGAGTCTAAGCAGCAGGCTTCTTGTGTGCTCGTGTTACACTTGCTTGCTCAGTGGTCTCGGCACGCTAGTTTCGCGAACCTGCCTGGTGTTGGTGGTGAGGTAAAGAAGCAGCTTGAGACGGTCGCTAAGCTAGGACAAATCATTGAAAAATGCTATGAGCCGTATTTGGCTTCTCACCGAAAAGAACTGCTTGCACTTCTTGTAGGAAAGAAAGCTGCTTCCTTAGCTACATCCGAAGAGATGAAGCTCTTTGGTTACCTTAACGCCTTTATTGAAAACGAGCACAGCATTAGTTCTTATTGGAAGACCCTCCAGATAGAGCTTCTTAATGCCCAACACAAGGCGCGCGGCACCGTCCAGAGACTAGCTACGGTTGCAGATAAGCTTTGGGAAGGCCAGCTAAAGCGGCTGACAGGCCCAGGGGAGTTGACTAGAGAAAACCGACTGATCTGGGAAGGAGACATTAAGCGTATTAACCTGCTTTTTGCACACGCAATTCAGTGGCACGACCATGATATTGCAAATATACACAAGCTCTTAGCGCCATTGACAAGGCACTTCCAGAGTCGCTTGGCTAAGAAACTGGGTGTGTTGTACAGAGAATCGAAAGAACTGGTTGATACAGTGCATACTCTCTCAGAAAACATTGATACTACAACTAAGCAGATAGAGGTGCAATCAAGGGCTCTTAAAGGTTTAGCCAAAGGCCGCAAAGCAGCTGCACAGAGAAAAAAGCTAATTACTGATCAGAGAAATCTTGAGCAGAAAAAGAAAACCCTTATACGACGAAAAGAACCGTTGCTTGAAGCAAGGTCTAAGAAGCTAGAAGAGATTTTAGAGGTTCTTGAGCTGGTCATCAAAGTCATTCAGGAGACTTATACTGTTGATAAGGATAAGGCCCGAAATATTTTTAATGATGTAGTAGCGCCTTATTTGAAGTATTTCTTATCAAAACTCGAGCCTGATAGCCCTGAATATTTGAGCTGCATACTGGTGCTGCTAGATGCCATGATCGAGCTTCTGGGCGTAGGTAGAGATAAAGAGCTTAAATCCCTTAAAAAAATCTATGATAATAACTTCAAGGGCTATTTAGATGCTTTCCAGGAGGTTGTTATGAAGAAGAAGCCGCTTCCTTATGCTGAGCTGACAAAGATAGCAGGCACTCTTTTCCCTTTTAATGATGAGTTTGCAGGGCTGATCTATAACAAATCTAAAGATTGGCTCATGCTCAAAGTACAAACTTTGAAGAAAGAGCTTTCGACTGATGATGAGGCCCAAAACATAGAGAATATGAAGGAGCTTTCAGACCTTTTGCTCTCTGTTTATACTCGTGACCCTGATTACTGCTTTAATGTCTACAACCAAGACTTAGTCCGTACCATTAGTAGACGAGCGGGTAGAGAGATTGAGTTTACTCAAAATAAAGATAATACCTATACGGTTCGAACCCTCGGAGTGCAGGCTGGGCACTCCCCAGTTTACACGCTAGAGGAATATAAGATCCTTATGCAGGTAAAAACTATTCTGGGCTCATGGCCTAAGGCGCCTACTATCTACACAATGGCGCTGACTAAGCTAATCGGATACTATTTAGACCAGATTATAGAGCAGAAGATGAAGGAGCAAAAGCTCTGGGGAGAGATTACAGACTACTTCTACGGATCCATTGAGGAAGACGAAGGAGCCCCGGATGACTGTATTGTTGCTTAAGGCCTGCTGAGCATCCATATTCCTAAAATACTGTAATATACTGATTATCTAAAACTAATTTCATGGACGTACAAAAAGGACCCTCTCATTCTTCAAGCTCATTCAGTCGTGAGTCGATTGGCCAAATGTGGCAATATGACTTGGGGAATTGGCAGGCAAATGGAAACACCAGGCGGCATGTAGAGAAATACAATGTACGCGAGCTGGGGGAACCTTCTTTTCAGTTCCCTAAACGCGTAGTAGATGATTCGAGCCTATGGAGCCCCTTGGGGGATGGTTTTAAGGTAAGCGATCGGAAGATTACGTACCAAAACTCGGCAGTGATGATGGAGCATGCCCCCTTAGACCCTCATCAGCCCGAGATGTATCGATTCTGCATGAACCCTCAAACGGGGGAGACGTCCTACGCTCAGTCTTGGGCAACGCTTCCAGAGGGCTGGGTCTGGGAAGATTTCTGGCATTCTCAAGACCCTTGGGTGAGCGTACGCTTCAAGCTTGATTACATGAAGCGCCACGGCAAAGATGACGCCCAAGCACAGCGTTATGCAGAAAGCATCGCAGCCCAGCTAGATAAATTAAGAGATTTTGCTGGTAATGAAGATGTAGAGGTTTATCTAGGTTTTTATCTTACTTTTACTAAACATTTTGGTGCTCTAGATTTTGCGCCGACCCAAGAGACTCTGTTGGGCTTTTTGAGTCACTGGGCTTCAGCCTATAAGAATGAGTGCCATGTGGATGCATTTAATAACTTATTTGTCCCTTATTTTGTGCACACCCTGATTGAGTTTCCCAAGCTTATGATCGGGGAGCCACTAAAAGAGCTCGAGAAGCTTTTGCTCAAAATTGAAAAAAGCCACATGAAGACAGACCCTCAAGGGGTTCTTGGTTTATACCTTAATGGGTTCCTAAAGAGAGATATTCTGACAATTAAGTTTTCTAAACACTCTGATGGGCTGAAAAGCATTAACCTCATGCGTATGGTTGAGCATTGGGGATACGCCTACGAGCATAACGTCCATGTAGAGGCTTTTAATAAACAGCTTGTGCCCTTCATCGCTAGTTTAGATCGGGATGTAATGACGAATTCTATTCATGAGGCTTTACGTTTAACCGTCTTCCCGTCCTTGTTTACCTTCCCTAAAGGTGTTGATGACATGAAAGAAAAGCTCCTGGCCTTATACGTAAATGGAGGGCTGGGTATGGATATGTGCATCCTTGATAAGGCAGATGAATTTGAGCCAAAATTTCGTCAAGACGCTTTAATAAGAATCCTCGCCTACTGGGAGATGGCTTTTAAATTTAATTTCCTCATACAGGAAGGCCCAAAAGGAAGTGTGGATAGCGTTCCTAAGGTTATGACTGTAACGCTTCTCCCCTGGCTTACCAATAAGATTAAGAAAAACACCTTAAGGGACGTCCTCGACCCTCGCTTACGCAAAGAGCTTTATTCCTTGTCGGTCTATTACGTGGGGAGCCTCAATAGGTTACTATCTGATCTTAAGGTTTCCTACCAAAGGCTCGATCTAGCTTTAGCGCTTCTTCCCATGATGGAGCACGACTTAAAGACCTATCGAGACTACACCCCATGGTATTGCTTAACATGCCTCACAGGGCATGGATCTTCAATTAACCAAAAAGAGCGAGAGCGCGTTAATAGGCTACTGATAGAAACTCGCCCAAGGCTTCAATCATTTGTTGAAGACTTAAGTAAAGACAGTGATTTAGGTGAAGTCATTAAAGCCTGGGAGGTGGTTAAGATCCTTACCCGCATGCGTGAAGATCTTAAGTTTAAGATGATAACCCTTGAAGCTAAAGGAGAGGATAAGACCAAAGGCGATAGACAAAAGCTAGACAAACTCAAGAGGCTTCATGAAGAGGTTACAATCGATCAGGATAAATTCCATAAGGTTTTACTGCCTTACTTAGCCAGACAAAACCACCTCTTCCTTAAGGAAGTTACTAAAAGTGGGGATGTCCTTGACCAACAAATAGCCAGTACGATCGCCTTAGCATATCTAGAGTCTGAGGGTATAGGCACTAAAGCAACCCCCTTAGTCTGGGAGTATTGTGCGCAAGCCATTCGAGAGGGTCATAATTATTACGTTACGGGTGTTATTGAAGGCCTTAAAGAATACATGCCAGCCTATTGGGATAAAGTCTTTGAGGGGGCCTCTAGCGACCCAAAGCGCAAGCAGCGTATTAACGATGAGCACGCACGCGTCCAGGTCGTCCTTAATAAGCTGAATCTCCTTGCTCAAGGGCCTAGCCCAGAGCCTTGGGTAGCGGACTCTTTTGTTCTGCTGAAGCCCTTCATGGAAAAGCTCGTTGAGCAAGTGGCTGCTAAAATGAAGAAGACTCAAAAAGAAGAAGATCTCGATCTTTTTGAGCATCTGCTGATTTCA
The DNA here is from genome assembly GCA_002376875.1 of Opitutia bacterium UBA3534. Classification (GTDB taxonomy): domain Bacteria; phylum Verrucomicrobiota; class Verrucomicrobiia; order Opitutales; family UBA3534; genus UBA3534. Next base: position 89,250 of record DFOT01000002.1, read on the forward strand.
TTTATAGACCTAGATTTAGACTTTGCTAAAGAAACCTTTGAGAAACACCTCAGGGCAATCCTCCAAGAGTCAATTAAAACAAAAAAGGGTGACGACCTTTTAGCTGAGATTAATACATCCTTGCGTCTGTTTAACACGTTCTGGGAGCATGATCCCGTCTATGCTGCAAACTATTTCAATAAAGACCTGCAAGGGCCTATCTATTGCTTGGTACAGCAAGGAGAGGTCGAGAAATTAATAAAAATACTTGCAGGCCATCTAGAAGTTATCTGGGGTCGCGACCCATCCGCAGCTGAGGTCCTTTTTGAGTCCTTGGGAATAAGAGATTGGGTTCTAGTAAATATAGCAAAGATCGTCCTGCCGAAATTAGATTGTCTCGAGAAAAACTTTACGGCGCCTCTGACTACCTTAGCAAAGGACTTCCAGTTCCTTTTTTATCTAACCCCTTTCTATAAAGACGTATCAGGAGCCTATGGAAGGTATTTTACCGAATTTTTTGAAAAATATCTGCTACCTTTGGTTAAGGAGAACTATATTGATCTTTTCGAGAAGGTGCTGGGGCTTAAGCCTGATGTTTTCCCTAAAGTAAAACGAGGAAAGAAGACAGGTTCCGTGCAAAAGCCTTACGAGAGTACTAGGCTTAAAAACGCTAAGTTTGCAGCTGCTCAAAACCTATTCTCAATGGGTATATTTTTATCCCGCATTAATAATCCCTTGGCCCAGCGTTGTTACAAGCTTTCTAAAGAACGAATTGTCTCTCCTAAAATAAAAGCACTGCGAGAGGCTTACAAAAAGACTCCTAGGGCACTTAAAAATATTAAAGCCTTTTTCTCTGAACTGTTTTCGTATTCATTCTTTACAGATGCTTTTGCAAAAGACTGGGCTTTGTTGATTCCTACCCTGAAGGCTATTCCTGCTAAGAAATTTACCAAAGAGCACTACATCATGCTGTCTTCCATTCGTGATCGGATGGCGGCCCTAAGGCATGAAGATGCCACTTCTAAAGCTAACAAAAAGGCACTCGAGCAGATAATCGCCAAAAATGAAGAGGCGCTAAAGCCCTTGCTTATGCTTAAGCAAGACAGGCAAGAGCTAGTCGCCCTAAAAGAGCAGGAGCCTGCATTAAAGGAAAGACAGGTTAAGGTCCTGCAAGAGCTTGACGGCCTGAATGACCTAAAGGCATTTATCCTGAAGCTTAGCAACCTGAGCCAAGAAGCCTTAGCTGCCCCTCTCGAGGCTCGTTTAGCTGCAGTGCAGGCAGACCAGCTTGAGGCCAAAGCAGTGTTAGCAGAGCACCAAGGGCTTACTAAGTATCTTCAGTTGAGTATTGAAAACAGAGCCAAGATGGAGGAAGAGCTTATTTCTACTAAGGGCTATACCGGTGCCTTGAAACACTCTCTTGAAAAGGAATCCACCAGAAAGCCGCGTTGCCCTATTAATGATAAGGAGTATCAGAACCTGGTAGAATTCCTCGAAAGAGTGGAGCAGAAGCGCCCTAGTACTGACGACGAAGATTCGTCGCAAGAATCCCCAGCTCTTCGCGATATTTTGCAACGGTCCGTCGCGCTATTTTAATCCCTTTTTCTTGGAGGATGTTGACGATCTCTTGGTCGCTGTAGGGCTTGCTTGTGTCCTCGGCCTCAATGATGGCGGCGATCTTCTCTTTGATGCTGGTATTGGCAACGGTTTGCCCTTCGCTATTTTGGTAGCCTGAGGTAAAGAAGTAGCGTAGCTCAAAGGTCCCGTGCGGGGTCTCGACATATTTGTTGGCGATCGCACGGCTGACCGTGGTTTCGTGTACGCCGAGCACTTCAGCTACCTCATTCATTGTAAGGGGCTTCAATTTGCTGACGCCTTCTTCAAAAAACTCATACTGGAACTTAAGGATCTCCTTGGCAATGCGCTCTAAAGTATTTTGGCGCTGTTCAATAGCCCCCATTAAAAACTTACTCGAGCGCATTTTAGTTTGGATGTACTCCTTCTCCTGGGAGGATAGGGTGCCCTTAGCAATCATCTTCTTGTAGATCGGGTTAATGCGCAAACGGGGGATATAGTCACTCGTCAGGAGGATTGACCAAACGCCATCAATCTTTTCGATACAAATATCAGGGGTGATGGTAGAGTTGGTGTCTTCCCCGAATGCACGCCCCGGGGCAGGGTCTAGCGCAGAAATATGTTCGATAGCTTCTTGGATTTCATCCACAGAGGTGCCTGTCTTGCGGGCTAGATCAGGGATACGCCTGCGCAAAAGTAAATCGTAGTATTCGTCGATGATCTTGTAAGCAAGGCTTTCTTCATCTCCTCTAAGGCGTAATTGGAGCATCAAGCTTTCCTGTACGTTCGAGCATCCAATACCAGGGGGGTCAAAGCCTTTGAGTACCTCTGAGGCCGACATGACGGTTTCTACAGGTAGCTCGGTCATATCTGCGATTTCATCCCAGGTAGCAGTCAGAAACCCATGGTCATCCAAGCTTCCCACCAGATAGGCAATAGCCTTCTTCTCATCCTCAGAACATTCAGAGAGCTTCGTTTGCTCCATGAGGTGCTCTTCTAGGGATGTTTCACTCACAAATGAGTTAAAAAAATGTTGCCGCTTAATTGCGCTCTCTTTGGTGTCTGTATACTGAGAGCTTTCTTGGGTGTAGTAGTCTTCCCAGTCTTCGCTCAGCTTTTTAAGGACTTCAAAGTTTTCATCCAGGCCTACTTCTTCGTGCCGTTCCGTTTCAGTGTCCTTAGAGGTAGTCTCCTCATCAATGCTCACGCCATCCATAGGGAGCTCCTCAAGGGTAGGGTTACTCTCGAGCTCCTCAAGGATCGTATTGCGCAACTCAAGCGCTGGCACCTGCAGTATCTTGAGGGATTGGCGCAGTTGAGGCGCCAGGACCATCGTCTGGCGTTGCTCTTGAGTTTGTCTAAAGCCTTCGTCCATAAATTATTTCGTTAAAGAGGGTGTGTGCTGTTTCTTCCAGCGCTTACTGGCAGTTTCGCCTTTATCGCCAAGGAGGTCCTTTAGGTATTCAGCAAGTTTTTCGTGTGTGGGGCCGTAGCGGTCTCGGTAGAGGTAAAGCTCCATTTCTGTAAAGAGCTGTGTAGCATTTTGGTAGCGTTTGCGTCGATCACGCTTAAGGGCATGCTGCAGAATTGCGTTAAGTTCTTCATTTACGTTTTCGCTCAGCTCACAAAAATTAGGGATGGGCATCTTGCGGATGTTTTTACGTGTATCTTCAGAGCTTTTCCCTTCAAAGATATTATAGCCCAGTACAAGCTCACTTAGAATGATCCCACAGGGGAATATATCTGCCCGGTTGTCGGTTACTTCACGGTTTGCCTGCTCTGGGGAGAGGTATTCATCCTTACCCGCAATGACTTCGCCTTCTTTATTGTACATCAGCTTCAGGGCCTTCGCGATGCCGAAGTCCAGGAGTTTTACATCTCCTTTTTTAGAAAGTTGGATGTTCTTTGGGTTTACGTCACGGTGTACAATATTTAGCGGCTCTCCCTTGGGGTTGCACTTTTGGTGTGCATAGGCCAGCCCCCGCCCAATGCGGGACATGATGAACACAGCCAGATCCACAGGGATCTCTTGCTCCGTTTTGAGGTGCGCCACAATAAAATCTTCTAGGGTAATGCCATCCACATACTCCATCACCATGTAGTACTGTCCGTCTGACTCTCCAAGGTGGTAGGTCTGAACAATGTTGGAGTGGATTAAGTCTGCAACCAGTCGGGCTTCGCCCACGAAGTTCTTCCGGAATTCTCGGATTGAGGCATACTCCTCTCGGATGACCTTTATCGCTACGCGTTTCGAGAAATTATCGATCCCTTGCTGGAGGGCTTCGTATACCGTACCCATCCCGCCTTCTTCAATAACGCGGACCAGCTCATATTCGATGTTATCGACTATGCATTTCTTCCTGGGCATCGGTAGTAATATAATAGAAAAAGCATAAAAAAACAAGATTTTTTTAGGTTTTTGGCCAAATAAGCATGATTCCTGCTGCAAGACAAACAGCCCCTGTATTGACAGGGCTTTTTTTATGTCCTAGGCTTTTGTTTTATATGATCCACTTCACGGAAAAAGCCGCTAAACAACTGCAAGGCATGTACGCACAGCTCGAGGATAAGGAGCTGCAGTTGCGTCTTTTTGTAGAGAAGGGTGGCTGCTCGGGCCTAGAGTACGGGATGAGCTTCGATGTTCCTACGGCTGAGGATACCCAGCTGGACGACAGTGGCATCAAATTCGTGGTAGATACCAAGAGCCTCGAGAAGATCCCAAATATCACCATTGACTACGATGACAGCCTCAATGGCAAAGGCTTCCAGGTCATCAACCCAGACGCAAATAACACCTGCGGTTGCGGGAAATCCTTTAATTAGGTCCCTAAACACGCTTGACAGCTCGGGGGCAGCCTGCTCTTATGGTAAAGAAATATCTTTATCTCGATATGCCTGCTTTACCAACACACACAACAGCTGGGGCTTCTAGTGCTCTAGTGCCTCTTAATCAAGAAGATGCCAACTCTAAGGGAGAGTTGAATAAGCGCACTGTTACCGTACAGGACAGCCCGCTTCTAACCTTATTGCCTGAAGAACTCCTAGTTTTTATTGCAGAGAAAGTCATTCTGCAAGAAGGCTGGAGTGGGCTACAGAGCCTCGCGTTCAGCTGCAAGCCGTTACGATCATTTGTGATTAGGATAGGAGGAGATAAGGGCCTGCCTTATTGTGAATTCGCCTTTAATGCTTGGAGTAAAGGATTGTGGGAAGCGGGTAGCTTTGTAGGTGCAGTTAAAGGACATTTAGATACAGGGAAAGTAAAGGAATGTGCTCAGCTCTTGTCCTTGGTTGAAGCTGATAGGACAGAAAGATTTCAAATTATTCCTCATGCAAAAGCATACGGCCTTAATTTAGAAGCTACAAATCAAAAGGGTGAGAGCCTGCTTCATATGGCAACGCATTTAGGTTGTCAGAGGCTCTTTGGTGATCTTATGGATGCAGGTTTAGGTATAGAGCTTGTGGATGCTAGCAAACTCACAGTCCTTTCTCACTCAGCGATTCTAGGAGATGCAGTGATGGCCTCTTTTATTTTGAGTAAGGGAGCTAATGTTTCTTCAGTAGATACTACTAATTCTGCACAGGCGATACATTATGCTGCAGGCAGGGATAAGGTCAGTGTATTAGAGGTTTTGCTAAAACATAAAGCCCAAATAGAGGCTCAAGAATCGACAGGTTCCACTCCAGTGCATTATGCTGTAATAGGTGCATGTCATGATGCTTTAAGGTTTCTTTTAGAGCGTGGAGCCCAGGTAGATGCTGCGGATCATAATAATAACACCCCTCTTCATGAGGCTGCTAAGAAAGATAATTCGGGAATTGTAGAAATTCTTTTGAGTCATAATGCCCAAATAGAGGCCGTGGATGTTGAAGGTATGCGCCCTCTTCATCACGCAGCGAAAGAAGGAAAATTAAAGACTGTGGTTTTGTTATTAGAACAAGGTGCTCAACGAGAAGCCTCAGACAATGATGGAACACGAGCATTGCATTATGCTGCATGCTCTGGATCTAAAGAGATTGTTGCAGCATTACTAGATGATTATGAGGTGGAGCTTGAATCAGAGGACGATGAGGGTAATCGGGCTTTGCATTATGCAGCATTCTATGACAAGCCAACAATAGTTTCGTTATTAGTTAGTCGTGGCGCAGTGCTTAATGGGGTTAATCGTGAGGGGGAAACACCTTTACACCTTGCTGCACAAGGTGGCTATTATAAGATTGTGGATGCCTTGCTTGCTGCTGATTCAGAAGGAACGGATTTCTCTCAAGAATTGCGCGAGTCTTCTATAAAAAAGCTTATAGACGTATATGAGGCTGATGAAGCACATGCTAGTGTGCCTTTATTAAATGTTGTGTTGGCAGGTGATTGTTTTGTTGTGGCTAAATTACTTTTAAACCCTGTTTATGGCATAGACCTTAATGCTAAGGAAGCTGTAATGGGGTGGGCTGCATTACACTGTGCTGCCCAAAATAAAAATCAGGAAATGATCGATGCCTTGCTAGAGGCTGGAGCAGACCCAGAGCTTAAAGATAAAAGTGGGGACACTTATAAGGATATACTAGAGAGGGAGCCCGGCTGCTCCATTATGTAGCCCCTTAGGCTACACCCGCATGCATCGCTACTACACCAAAGGTCAGTGGTAGGGCCGGTACCGTCTTGAAGCCTGCTTGGTCTAGCTCGCCCTCGATCCGCTCTCGGCTAGGGAAGTGCTCGATTGAGCCCGATAGGTACTCGTAGGCTTGCTTATTGCCCGTGAACAGGTGCGCAATCATCGGCAGGAAGGTCTTTAGGTAGAGCTTGTAAAGCGGATTGAACCATCTGTAGGGTTGGCTGAACTCCAGCACAAAGAGTTTTCCGCCTGGCTTAAGGACGCGCTTCATTTCCATCAGGCCCTTGTGGCGGTCTTCGAGGTTACGCAAGCCGAAGGAGATTGTCAGCACATCAATGGAGTTATCCTCAAGGGGGAGGTCTAGGCAGTCTCCCCAACTGAAGCTAATATCCTTAAAGGCTTTATTTTTAGAGCGCTTGCGTTTTGACTCATCAAGCATGGCCTGGCAGAAATCTAGCCCCGTGATAGCGACATCATCCCCAAGCTCGCGCTTCAGGGCAAAGGCCACATCACCACTGCCCGTAGCTAGGTCTACTACACGCTTAGGCTGCTGGGCTTTAACCGCAGCAACTAGGCAGCGCCGCCAGTAGAAGTCTGCCCCAAAGCTTAGGATATGATTCATTAAATCATAGCGCTTCGCCACTGGGGTGAACATGGCGTTCACCGCAACACCCTTAGGTTTGTTCGCTATCAGTGTCTTTGTTGTCATCGCTTGGCTTTTCCTCTTCTTCCTTTTTATCCTCGAAGCTTTTTACCACCCAGTCCGAGACGGCCTTTTCAGGGTCCATTGCTGCGGTTTTATCGATAGTAAAGGAATCTTGCCCGACATTGCGAGACACAATTTTTAGCCCATGCTCGAAGTCCTTAAAGCGCTGCTCACAAACCGAGCGTACCGTACGGTCTTCATCCATAGAGAGCTGGATTATGTAGTCAGCCGCTTCTGCATCAAAACTCAACTCAAAGCCATGTAGATTACGGAAGGAGGTACAGAAGCGCTTGATATCATCTAGGCGTACATCCTTTTGCAGGTGCGCATGTTTTTCAAGGAGTCCTTTTAGGCAGCTTGCAGGGTCTTTGATCGTTTCCTTACTTACAGAGAACTCTTCAATTGCAGAGGAGGGCAGCTCGAACTTAAAGTCACGGAAAACTTTTTCTAATACCGTCATTAGCCCACGTGCACCCGTTTGCTCTTGGGCTGCTTGGCTAGCAATCTCACGGATAGACTCATCATCAATATCGAAGTGAATGTCGTAACCCTTAAAGTCATTACGGTACTGCTTAAGCACAGACCCCTCAGAGGTTTTTAAGATACGCGCAAGATCATCTTCTTGCAGGGGTTCACAGGCCACACGCACAGGCAAACGTCCCACAAACTCAGGCTCGAATCCGTATTTAATAAAGTCTGTCGAGATGGCTTGGGTTAAGTAGTTGTGCGTAGCCGCTGGGTCTGGGGTGTTACCCTTACTCGCGAAGCCAAAGCTCCCTTGGTCCACACGCTTTTCGATAGACTCTGCAAGCTTATCGAAGGCACCACTCACAATGAATAAGATGTGGCGTGTGTTAATGGTCTTCTTTTGCTCTTTCTTTTTACCCCGGCCCATGTCCATCACGGCTTGCATTTGTGCCATCATGTCATTCGGGCTAAAGATGTTTACCTCAGAGTCTTCCATGAGCTTGAGCAAATTAATTTGTACCCCACGCCCGGAGACGTCGCGGCCATTACTACTCGGGTCAATCGCGATCTTATCGATCTCATCAATATAGATGATTCCGTATTGGGCTAACTCCACATTTCCATTAGCTGCTTTTACAAGATCCCGTACGAGGTCTTCTACGTCACTGCCCATGTAGCCGGTTTCAGAGAACTTGGTCGCATCCGCCTTAACGAATGGAACTCCGATAAGTCGGGATATGTTTCTCATTAAGTAGGTCTTTCCGACCCCCGTAGGCCCAAGCAGGAGGATATTTTGCTTATTATATTCCTGCTCCAAAAGCTTGGGGTCCTCTAGGCACTGGCGTACGTGGTTATAGTGATCACAAATGGATACTGACAGGACCTTTTTGGCCTCTTGCTGCTTAATAACAAAGCGGTTTAGGTAGTCCCGGATCTCTTTTGGCTTGAGATTGAACTCCGTGATGCGCTTGAGTGCTTCATCGTCGCTTTCGGGCTCTTCAACGACTTCCTCGAGTGATTCTTCTGTCTCAAATGGAGGGGCGAGCTTGACGTTGAGGTTCGGGCTGCTGAATAGCTCTTGAAATTGCTTTTGCAATTCCTCAAACGGATTCTTTGATTCTTCTTTATTACCGTTTTCTTGATTTTTATCTTTGTCTTTTTCGCTCATAAACTCTAGTATTATTGTAGATTCTTTTCCTTATACCAAGGATTTAGAATCTTTTTTTACCACTCCAAGAATCCAAACCTTATCGAATAGGTCAAGAAAATGGGTAATCTTACTAAAAGAGATATCGTATTAGAAATCTACGAAAAAACAAAGTTCCCGCAAAAGCAAGTACGCGAAACTGTTCAGCTTACGCTAGATGCAATACTCAAGGCACTTGCAGAAGGCAAGAATGTTGAGTTGCGTAACTTTGGTGTTTTCGAGTTACAAGTACGGAAAAGTAGGATTGGCCGCAACCCTAATGAACCTCAGCACGATGTTGTTATTCCAGAACGCGCCGTAGTGAAGTTTAAAGCGGGTAAAGAACTCAAAGAAGAGCTTAAGAATTTGAACTTAAGTGCTTTAAAGGGTAATGCGCCATCCTAATACTTTTTCATACGACATAGCTAAAAGATTCTAAACACATAATGTTTAAAAACTTACCGGGATTTCGTGAGTTTTATCCCCAAGATTGCTCGATCCGTAATCACATATTCAATTGCTGGCGCCTAAGCGCTAAACAATTCGGATTTCTAGAGTACGATGCTCCTGTGCTAGAACCACTTGAGTTATTTACTGAAAAATCTGGAGAGGAGATTAAGGAACAACTTTTCTGTTTTGAAGACCGTGGCGGCCGTGCGGTAGCGCTGCGCCCCGAGATGACGCCGTCCTTGGCCCGCTTGGTGGGCGCTAAGGCGAATGCGCTCCCGAAACCGATAAAATGGTTTAACATAGGTGAGCATTTCCGTTACGAGCGCCCCCAGAAAGGGCGCTTGCGTTCTTTCTATCAATTTAACGTCGATATTCTAGGCGAAGAAGGCCCTGGGGCTGATGCCGAGATTATCGGCCTGCTGATTAATACGCTCCAGCGCTTTGGTTTAGGCATGCGGGACTTTAAGGTCCGCCTGAGTGATCGGGACTTGTGGGTCTATTTCCTAGAAGACCTCGGCATTGATGCTAAAGCTGCCCAAGAGGTTTTGCTAATTGTTGACAAGCTCGAGCGAGAGAAGCCGGATGCTTTGGTAGAAAAACTTAAACCTTTCTTTGGCACTAAGGCGAAAGACTTCCTCAAGCGCGTTCATGAGCTTGTAGATGTTAAAGACCTTGATGGCCTAGAGGCTTTTTGTAAGGAACATCCGAAAGCAACCGAGCGCCTCGATAGTTGGAAGTCTCTCTTAGGTAAGCTCGAGGCTCTGGGTTTGATGGATTACATCAAGATCGATTTAGGCATTGTGCGTGGCTTAGCTTATTATACAGGCTTTGTGTTTGAGGCGTTTGAGTTCTCCGGCAAAGGCCGTGCGCTTGCAGGTGGGGGTCGTTATGACCATCTCGTCAAGAAACTGTGCGGGGGCAAAGGTGTTCCTGCGACAGGGTTTGCTATGGGGGATGTGACTTTGCGTGATCTACTCGAGGACAAAGGCTTGCTGCCTAACTACATTTATAAGCCAGAGCTCTTTGCCGTTTTTGGTGATGAAGCCAGCGCAAAGATAGGCTTAAGCGATGTCGCACGTTTGCGTGAGGCAGGCCTTGGTGTGGAGTACGTCCTTAAAGACATGAGCTTTAATAAGCAGTTCAAGCAGGCTACTCAGCTAGGAGCATCCTTTGCGCTGATCTATGGCACCGAAGAGCTCGAGAAGGGCGTAGTCAAAGTTAAGGACTTGAACAACCGCACAGAAAAAGATGTCCCGCAAGCCCAACTCGTAGAGGCAATCTTCGACTTTATGGACGAAGGTATTGTAGAGTAAGGCCTTAGGGCATTCTCCTTGTCAAGGAGAGGTAATTTTATAACAGTTACGGCTTCTTACATTATCAACCTTCACTGTTATATTAATATGGATTCTACTGTACGCTTAAATGTTCCTGAAGGCCAGAGCCTGGTCGATGTTGTTAAACAAGACCTTGACGCTGGTTTCAACCCACGCACAGATGCTGCTCACTACTACTACTTTTCAAACTGTAAGGTAGTTGAAATGCAGCCGTTTAATCGTATGTTGATTGCTTGTGTACATATTAGTCATAATGAGGCTAGCGGTATTTCTCCGTTTAACGGCCCTCTTAAACAAGAATACCGGACTGAAGGTGTTTTTGTAGATTACGCAAGTGGGCGCTTTCTGGGGTACAAAAATGTCGAGCTGAAGCCTTATGCGATTAACCCTAACCTGATTGATGAACTTATGGAGGCCTTAAAAGAGCGCGGTTACGCTGAGGTCGAGTGCACAAACTTTACGCACAATAAAACCAAAGCTGGGGTCTAGCTTGTTGTGGGGTGTATAAACGCCCTTTGAGTTCACTCTTGTGGGGTTCTTCAAAAATCTTTAGGATGTCTCCTTTGTTCAACCCTCAACAAAGGAGATACCCCCTATGGATTCACGTGTAGCTATTATTTCTAAATTCCCAGGCAATAGTGATGGTCTGATGGAGTTTTTACGCACAGATTTTAAGAGTAAATCCGCACTTGCTCCTCATTCCATTCATGAGTACGAGCTTTTTTGGATAGATACACCAACTAAGCCTAAGATTTCAATCACTAACCTAGGGAAGGGAGAGCTTCGCCTAGAGTCAGATGAAGGCGTAGATCAAGCACTCACCAAACGCGTGTCTGACTGGCTACAAGGCGCTCGCTATAAGGTTACAGATATGGAGGAGATTCCTCTTGATGATGCCCCGCCTGTAGCTCAACCAGAAGCCCCTGAGCCACAAAAGCCCCCTCAGAAGCCTGGGTGCTGTATTTTTTTATAGTTGGTTTTATGTGTATGATGGTCTTTTTCAATAAGTTAAGCCATTAGGTAAATAGTTTTAGAATCTCTTTATTTCTTTCGACACCTTAATTATTGAACAAGACCTATATATTCCATTATCTTGCTTCGAAATAATTCAACAAGATAGTGGATATGGAACCAATCATTCTAGATAATTTAACTAACCTTGCTAAAGTCATTGAAAGTGACTTAAAGCAACACGTTATTGCGCCTAACAAGGCATGTATTTTCGGTTATTCGGTACAAACACCGATGCAGCAATGGGGTAAGCGTAAGCGCGCAGACTATCAAGCACCTGAATTCTTTGAGTCTAATGCGATTATAGTAGATGCAGGCCCTAGTCTTATTGAGCGCGGGAGTTTTGTGGCCACGGTGGTGATAAAAGACCTTGCTGAGCTTAGTCGTGATAATTTCTCCCTTATCCAAGATTTTCAGGCAGCTGTTGAGAAACGTCGTACTCAGGTAAAAGTCCTAGAGGAGTTCACTATTAAAACTGTGAATGACAATAAGGTTCATGTAGTCCTTTCTTTTCGTCAAGGTGGTGAGAGTGCTCTGGATGATAACGAGCTTCAGGAAGATGGCGAAGAAACCTTGGTAAGCTTCACTGCTAAACTTGAAAGACAGCGTACTCATCCAAAGATTGAGATTAAAGAGCCAACGCCCGAGCCCTCCTCAGAAGAAGAGAGCTCTTATTATTCCTCTGACGAAGAGGAAAAGCCAAGGACTCCTTCAGCCTCAGAGGATGAAGCCTATCACTCTTCAGACGACTCGGATGGCTACGGCTATGCTAACAGCAGCAGCTATGGCAATACCTCTGATGGGTCAGATGGTTATGGCTATTAAGCTTACAAGGCCTGGTCTAGGTAGCCACGCACAATGGGGCCTACCTTGTCCATCAGCTGCTTGAGGCTAGCCTTCATCTCAGGGGTCATCGCATCCGAATACTCCTTAAGGTAGAGGGCAGCCATAAGTACTTTGCTTTCGTTAACCGGGCTTGTGCTTAACCAACTCGTGAGCTTTTGCTTGTCGAAGAAGTCGGTATCCTTCATCGCAGGCAAGAGGTCATTTACTTGGCCGACAATATCCTTAACTTTTCCAGCATCTGGGATGTAGCCAGAGAGCGCATCATCGAGTTGCCCGACTAGGGCATTGACGGACTCTTCCGTCGCTTTTTTCTCGGCACTGCCTCCGCCAAACCAGTCACCCCAGCCAGCATAGCTAGGTTGGGCAAGGCCCAAGAGGAGTATTAAAAGAGGTAGAATTCTAATAGCTTTCATACCCTTAATGATAATAAAATGATCTAAAATTATCAAGTATTTAAGGAAACCTCTTGACTTGTACGTACAAATGACATACATTTAGGGTATGAATAGTAAAAGAGCCAAAACAAGCCGCAGGGATCTGAGGCTGACGCCAAATCAAGACAGCCAGATAGAGGAGGCTGCGGCAATTTTACATGTAAGCGTGAGTGACTTTATTCGCGAGGCTTCAGTAGAAAAAGCCAAGCAGGTAAGGGAGGATCAAGAGCTTATGACGCTTTCTAAAAAAGACAGTGAGTTGTTTATCAAGGCAATAACTGAGGATTCGCCTGAATTGAATGAAAATCTGTTAAAGGCCTTCAAGAAAAATAAGGCTCTAGTAAAGAAACGGCTCGGATAAATGATTCCTGAAGAGGCCGACATCGAGCTCTTGAATAAAGAGCATAAGCGTGAGCTATTTTCCTGTGGTGTGGATGCTTTAGACATTTATCTAAAGCAATATGCTAGGCAAAATCTCAAAAAGCACATTGCAGGTACTTTTGTTCATGCGCTGCCTGATGGTACTATTCTGGGGTATTATTCCTTGTCCGCATTTGCGATTGATCTGCACAAGGCCCCTGCGGCTTTGCTTAAAGGCTTTCCAGATTATGAATCCGTACCTGCAACGTTACTGGGGCGTTTGGCTGTAGATAAACAGTTTAAAGGTAAGGGTGTTGGAGGGGCACTCCTTGTCGATGCGCTGTCACGTAGTTTTTCAGCAAGTAAAGTCGTAGGTTCTATGGCTGTAGTGGTGGATGCTAAAGACGAGCAAGCGGTAGCCTTCTACAGTCATTACGGCTTTAGCACTTTTTTAGGCGATGAAAGTCGGCTTTATTTGTCAATGAAGCAGATCGAGGCTCTAGTCTGTGCAATAGACTAAAGCAGGATCATCGCCGCCATCACACTCATCCCCACGTTTTCAACAATACTGATGCTACCCAAAGGAAGCTTCAGGAGGGTTCCCATGCAGGCACAATTTAGCTTCTTCTTTTTGCTAAGCGCAATGGTGATGCTGTAGGCCCCGCTGAGCATGACGATCAGCGTTAAGCAAGCCGCGAGGCGCACGTGGGTGCCCTCAAGGTACATAAGGCCTAAGGCAACCTCTATAAAAGGGTAGGCATAGCCATAGATTGGGAACTTTTTGGTGATTAAATCATATTCCCCAAAGCCCTTAGCAAACCCCTCTAGGTCGAACAGTTTAAATTGCGCGAGAAAGAGCAAGAAGATACCCATGGCTTTAGGCATCCAAGGGGTCATTGCCCAGCCTGCAATAAGTGCGAGCATTACAATCACAATAAGCGGGAGGTAGGTCTTCAGGTCGATAGTTAGGGTGAGTTTATCTTTCTTGGCCATAGGGGTAGTGGGGTTAGGGTTTTTTAAAATACAGGAACAGCCGAGAGCAGTTTTTGCGTATAGGGGTGTTCAGCGTGCTTGTAGATCGCCTCGGCCTCCGCTTGCTCGACGATTTTGCCTTCAGTCATCACGAGGACAAAGTCACTAATATGCTCTACAACAGCAAGGTCATGCGCAATGAATAGATAGGTAAGCTCATGCGCTTCTTGCAGATCTTGTAAAAGGTTCACAATCTGTGCTTGTACGGAGACATCTAACGCACTCACAGGCTCATCACAAATAATAAACTCTGGCTCGCAGGCTAGGGCACGTGCGATATTGATCCGTTGGCGCTGGCCTCCGCTAAATTGGTGCGGGTAGCGCGAGCGCCACTTGGGGCTTAGCCCCACTTTGTCTAAAAGCTCCGAGACGCGTTCCACCCGGTCTTTACGCTTCATGTGGGGGAAGTGGACCTTGAGGGGCTCTGCAATGATCTCTTGGACAGTCATCCGCGGGTTGAGGGATGCATAAGGGTCCTGGAAAATCATCTGGATCTTCCTGCGGTAAGGGAGGAAGCGCTTTAAGGAAAGATTTGTAATAGCTTCACCCGCATAGAGGATCTGCCCTTTGGTAATTGGGGCGAGTTTTACTAAAGCACGCCCTGTAGTGGTTTTTCCGCTACCCGATTCGCCCACTAAGCCAACGGTTTGCCCTTTTTTGATCGTAAAAGAAATATCGTCTACAGCTTTGAAAATCTTATCTGCCTTCAGGAAGCCTTGCTTAACCGGGTAGTGGACAGACAGGTTTTTGACCTCTAAAAGAAGCTCACTCATTGCTTAATCATTTCCGCGTTAATGGTGGTTAACCTCCGTTTTTTGGCACCTAAGCGGGGGATGCACGCAATCAGAGCCTGTGTGTAAGGGTGCTGTGGTTTGCTCAGGACTTCCTCCGTAGGCCCGGTTTCAACCACTTCCCCGCGGTACATGACAATCACCCGGTCCGCAAAGCCCGAGACGATCCCAAAGTTGTGCGTAATCATCATGATCGCCATTTGGCGCCTCTGTTTAATGTCTTTAAGCAGGTCAATGATCTGCTTTTGGATGGTCACGTCTAGGGCGGTGGTCGGCTCATCTGCAATGAGGATTCGGGGTTCGCAGGCTAGGGCCATGGCAATCATCACACGCTGTTGCATCCCACCGCTCATTTCAAAAGGGTAAGCCTTGAGGCGTGCTTCTGGCTCACGGATGCCGACTTCATCGAGGGCGCGGATCGCACGCTCATGAACGTTCGTTTCTTTAGGTAAGTGTGCCCGGATAGCTTCCTTAATCTGGTAGCCGACGGTAAAAACAGGGTTTAAGGAGGTGGAGGGTTCTTGGAAGATGTAGGCAATCGCTTCTCCGCGCAATTTACGTAAACGTTTTTCCGAGGCTTCCAGGAGGTTTTCTCCTTTATATAAGATTTCGCCGCTGACCTCACACGCAGGCTTAGCGGGTAGCAGCCCTGTTAAAGAGAGAGCCGTGACTGATTTCCCGCTGCCAGACTCCCCAATAATGGCCACAGTCTCATTTTCGCCCAGATTAAGGTCCAAATCTCGCACAGCTGAGGTTTCCCCAAAGCGATTCCGAAAAGTAATCGAGAGCTTGTTGATCTGTAAAAGTGGGTCTTGGGCGGTTGTCATTACGGGTATTAAGTGGGTTATTTTAAGCGCCTAAGTCCTTCTAAGTCAACCACGGGCGACCTTCTTGCTTGCTTATACGCAGTATCTTGTATGGAATAATTCCTGTTATGGACACACCTAAACCTACTTTTAGATTCAACACATTGAGATTTGAGCTGGACGAGCTTGAACGGCGAGAGACTCAGGGTAATAAGCGCAAGCATGCTGAGCCGGTCTCATCAACCCCCATGTCTGCAAAGATGAGGGGAAAGCAGGAAGCTACTGATAGTCAAGAGCTTAAGCCTCTTAAAAAGAGACGGATATCTGCCCCAGGGGGAGAAAGAGACCTCCGGAAATCGGTTTGATAATTTTATATTACTTTTTTATTGCGCCTGCGTAGATTTTATCTATAGTGGCGGGACAATGGATACTAGTATTATACACCGCAGCGAAACAAACAGATTATTTCACGGCCTAGAGAGGCTTCTTCGAGAAGGCGTCATTCAGGAGCAATTCAGCCAAAAAAAGGTGGCCAGTTGCTGCTTTAAGGGACGTACCATATATATTGTTCCTTACTTGCCTAAGACAACGCCTGCAAAGGATATTCCTAGTCAATATAGACTATTTGGGGATACTCTAGTTGCCCAAGCGATCTACAGAAAGCTTGAGGCCTGGGATGTAAAAGAGGCCCTCATTTTGGAGGATGATCCTACGCAAAAAGCACTTGATGCCTTAGGAGCTGCGGTAGATCGCCTTTTAGCTAGCCCTCAGATTTTGGAAGAATTTAATGCAGGTAGTTTCATAAGGTGTAACTTTAAGAACAAACCCGTTTTCATATTTCCTGAAAATCAAAAGCCTTCTGGGAGAGATAAATACAGCCCTTTACAGAACAGAAAGTTAAAAAGCTCTATTGAAGGGATTTTAGGTACTAAAGGCTTAAAAGGGGTACACATTCTAGAAGAGAATCCTTTTAAGGCGTTCAAAGTTTATGCCGACAATACGCCTCCACCGAAGCTTCGCTTTTCTAAGCAAGCTTAGGAAGAAACGTAACACACAACATTATGGATTTCCCATCACCGCCACCACCAAACCCGAACAAGCGTTTGGGTTCGCCTAACGATTATTTGCTAGAACTAACACCTATTCAAAAGAAGGCCAAGACACGTCGAACACCTGTTCGAGAGAGGTCCAAGACAGGTCGTCGAGGAGACGGAGTGCGCCGCAGGCTGTTTGGAGCCGCTCCTGAGCGAAAAGCACTCGACTTATCAAACGTTCCACAGAAGGATCAGGCCCTAGAGAAGGCACGTGCAGACCTCGCTTACGCAAAAGCCTTAAAACAAGCAAAAGAGTTTGATCTGGCTTTTAATGTATTTAAAGAGCTAATAAAAGTCCCTTACCCAGAGATTGCTCAAGAGGCTTTGCTTAATGTTGCTATTTACCAGGCTACTTTTGAGTCGGAACATACTGCAGTAAAAAGCTATGTAAGGCTTTTGGGCTATCGCAATCCAATGTTCTGTGCAACTGGGGGGATTCGTAAGCAAGCGATTACCCATTTGATAAACCTTTTAGAGAGTATTGTTTCTACTGAGGATTTCACTGAAAAAATCAGGCTTAATCTTAGTATTCGTTTGCTCGAAGAGCCTCTATTAGAAATGGCCGAAAAGGAGTCCCTCCTTGCTTTGATCGAAGGGATTCTGTGGGATGATGAAGTCCTGCGTAAGCCCCTGACAGATAAGGAAAAGCTCCCTTACATCGCTTCATTCAATAAGGCTTTAACGAAGCTCAGCCTTGAGATTGATCCGAAGCGTCAGTCTTTTATTTATTTTGCCATGCGCCAGGCCTATAAAAAGGCTATCGCTGAAGAGAGACCTTTTGTTGAGGTTCAGAAGTGGGTTCATGCCCTTTATGAAGCCGCTTCGGCTACTCACCCTAGGGTTAATATCACAAAGGATATCATCAATGATCTCGTGTTGAATGCCAAGGTGGTGACTCTTCATACTTTTCTTTTGCTGATCGACCTGATTGAGAGCCAGCGAGGGCACCCTAGAGCACAGGACTTTATTATCCATGGGCTTTATAAGCTATGGGGAATGTTCTCTTCTGCTCAAAAGAAGTCTGTCCCCATGGAGAAGGCTCTTCGACTGTTTAATTTGCTGGAAGAGTCTATGTCTACGGATACAGTTCATTCAATCAACAACTTAACGATACATTTAGTTGATTGTAACCGTCACCTTGCTAACGATGAAACTTATACTCGTTTAGTTGAAAAGTTTTTTGATATAGGGTATGGCCTTTGGGAGTTTGTTTCAGAGGAGTCTCCAGGCTCTTTGTATCTTATCGAAGAGGTTATCTATAGTTTAGTGACAGAATATTGCAGTACGCCCATTCCTGCCTTTCGAAATAACTTCAGGGCTGGAGAGATCCTTTATGATTGGAATGGGCTGAATTCACTCTTAAGCCTTAAGAGTTTAAATCACCTAACTCTCCATGGGTATCAGGTGCTGGTAGATGCTCTTTTGAAGTATGTCTCAGAAATAGAAAAAGGCACACCTGAGTATCCAAAACTAAACCACGCGCGTTACTTGAGTGTGATGACAACGCTTTACAAGAGCCTAGCTAAGTTTAGGAGTCGGAGCCTTCCCCTTAGTATTAAAGCAAGCCTGACAAGCGAAGGCTGTGCCGAAATGGTAATGCGTGAGGCGTTCGTGCTAGATCGGTTTATTGCTTACTTGAAGAGGCAAAATAGCCCTGCAAATAAGCTTCTAATTGCTCGCCTAGAAAAGGAGCAGATCCCTTCAAAGAACTACCTAGCAGCCTTAGCACTAAAAGACCGCAAAGTCATCGAAGAGCGCCACGACTACAGAGGCCTACTGTAAACGGGTAGGGGGGGGATTCTCTGGACAAACACCCTCTTTTGTCTTAGTATAAGAGTCTATTCTCTTATGCCGACTTATGTTTACCAGATCATTAACCCCGATGGTACCGAAGGGGATTGCTTTGAGGTGGTTCAGTCTATCTCGGAGGCTAGCTTGACGGAACACCCCGAGACAGGGCAGCCTGTACGTAAGGTTTTCCTACCCCCGAACTTAGGCACCAAACATACCGAGGGTAAAACTAAGGATTTGCTCAGCAATGAGAATATAGCCAAGAGCGGTTTGGCTAAGTACGAAAAGGACAAGCTCACCGGTACCTACCACAAAGTCTTAGGTGATACAGGCCCGGACACAATTCAGCGCCCTTCAGCAGGGCAGCTCTAAGAGGCCTTAGTGCGTCTCGGGGAGGTTCTTCTTTAGGATCTCTGCCTTGTAGGCCCAGATACCATTAAAGGGGATGCTTTCTACCTGGTGGATTAGTGCCGTGGCTTGGCCCACATCGCCTTCCTCTGCAGCTAAAGCTGCTAGTTGGTAGGTTGCCCCAGCACGGTAGACATTCAAGGTCGCCTTGTTTTGGAGGAGGGCGTTAAGGATGATCTTCGCATCCTTGAGGTCACCCTCATTAATAAATACGATTGCACGCCCCAACGCTGCACGCGCACCTAAAGGGTTATCCCCGAGGGCTTCTGTAGCTTCTTCGTAGTATTTGGCTGCAGCGGTATAGTCCTTTTCGTTGTAGGCCTTATCCGCAAGCTCTAGGAAGACCATACCCGCCAAAGGTTCATCCTCATGGGTCATCGCAAAGGTGATTTGGTCTTCTTCGCTAGAAATTTCTTGGTAGGCAATCTGCATCTGCTCTACCTCATACTTTTCCCACATCATGTAACCCTGGACGGCTAACACAACCCCCACGAGTACGAGTGACAGTGTCATTAAGGTGTTGCCATACTTATCCCAGAATAACCAAAGACGCTCTTCTGCTGAAGGCATGGGTTCGGATTCTTGCTGGCGTAGGTCCACAACGGGGTGTTTAGCAGCAGCAGATTCTTTTTTCTTCTTAGGGGGACGGTGGCTCATGGTTGATGAATGTAAAAATAAAATAGATCAGTAGGCCTATATAATAAGGTAGCCCTGTGAAGTTCAAGGCCAATCCAAGGCTTTCTTGTTACGCTGTAGCAGACTCAGCAACTTCTTCTTTAACCGCCTCAGCAGTTAGGAGTTCAGTATTCTCCTCAAACACACCGAGCTGGCGGTATTTTTGGTAGCGTGTGTCAATAAGCTTGTCTGCTTTGGTGTCCTTAATGGCCACAAGCTCTTCAAGGAGGGCTTTGCGCAAGTTGTCCTTAGCCATCTGTGGGCCTAGGTGCGCTCCTCCGAGAGGCTCAGGGATAACACGGTCTACAATCTTAAATTCTAGAAGCTTGTCTGCGGTCAGCTTAAGGGCTTCAGCCGCGTCTGGAGCATAAGCACGGTCTTTCCAGAGGATTGCTGCACAACCTTCTGGGGAAATTACCGAGTAATAAGCATTTTCAAAAATCAGTACCTTGTCGGCTAGGGCAACACCCAATGCGCCTCCGGATCCTCCTTCACCTAGGACTACTGCGATAATCGGTACAGCAAGTTGGCTCATGCTGCGCAAGTTAACCGCAATCGCCTCAGCTACGTGGCGTTCCTCAGCCCCTACGTTCGCGTAAGCACCTGGGGTGTCGATCAAGGACACGATAGGCAGGCCAAAGGTATTAGCCATCTTCATTAGGCGGAGGGCCTTACGGTAGCCCTCTGGGCTAGGGGCGCCAAAGTTGCGCAAAAGTTTTTCCTTGGTATTACGGCCTTTTTGTTGGGCTAATACCATTACAGGGTTACCTTCAAACATTGCCGTCCCACCGATTACAGCACGGTCATCTTTAAAGAGGCGGTCTCCATGAAGTTCCTGAAAGTCTGTAAAAAGCTCGTTAATATAATCTAGAGCCTGTGGACGCTCCGGGTGGCGAGAGATCTGCACCTTTTGCCAAGCACTTAGGCCAGAGTAAATCTCTTTCTTGGTCTCTTCCAGCTTTGCTTCGATCGCTTCGATTTCGCTCGAAACATCGATGTCATTTTCTGCAGAGGTGTCCCGCAAGCGGTGTAATTGCTCTTCGAGCTCACGCAGCGGTTTCTCAAAGTCTAGTGAGAATTTCGGTTTTTTCTTCATAAGAATGAGGGTGAGGAGTTTAGAACAAATGCCACCCCAATGTCAAGAAGACGGTCCCTGTTTTTGATATTTTTTACTCAAAATTCAGCTGAAACGGGCCTAATTATGTCTAAGTTGTTGTTAATCAGTATATTTAGCTTTATATATGCAAAATACTCGGCTTTTGTTTTTAATACGTTTAAGCTCCTAGTCT
Organism: Opitutia bacterium UBA3534; assembly: GCA_002376875.1. Classification (GTDB taxonomy): domain Bacteria; phylum Verrucomicrobiota; class Verrucomicrobiia; order Opitutales; family UBA3534; genus UBA3534. The sequence goes on from DFOT01000002.1 coordinate 110,092, forward strand.
ATGGACCCTATATCCTCCGCCCAATACCTCTCAACCATTCCCAAAATCTACCACGAAAACTTATTCTGTAATCTCCCCTTAAAAAAGCGTATCTTGTTCCGCTACCACACGAAGCGCTTAAAGCCTTCAGGAAAGCCGATCCGAAAGCGCAAGGCAGCTCAAAAGCCCAAGTCCTCAGAGAAAGTAGACGTTACCCGCCGCCGCTCCATGCGCTTATTGATTAAGCAGTTAAAGGCTCAAGGGGGCCTCCGCGGGCTTGTTTGATTTCCTTGTATCACTTGCTTGTTGACAAGCCTTTCCCGGTGTCCATAGTTAGGGGGTAATTATGGACACTCAACTCAGTACACAAGGCGCTTTGCCCGCAGCACAGCAGCCTCTCTTTACTACAAACGAACAGCAGGCAGCTAGCCCAAAATGTCAGTACGAAGCGAATGCTCCAGCCGATCCTCAAGCAGCTGAAACGCCTTTAGTAGAGCGTAAGAGCATAGCAAGCCCTTCCTTGAGGCAGCAGCTCAGTGACGCTATAGATCAGGGACTATTTATTAATTTTAAGTTTTTTGGACCTTCCTCATCTTGGGCCTTGAGGACAGATCATCCTCTTTTTATTGAATTTAAGGATGATTTCCTTGAGCGTGTGGATTTTTCCAGGATCGAAAAAATCTCTATCTGGGATACAAATTGCGATTACATCTTAGAGGGTGATGAGGCCGCTGAATATATAAAAGAGGCTGGTGAGTTCTTGTTTTATGAAGGGGTAGCGTCTCCTAATTATTTTGATCTGCCATTAAAATTACTGAAGAGTCCGCATCTCACACCAGAAGAGAGACGTTTTACTTTATTGATGCAAACGACTGCCTTCGTCCATAGTCAAAAACAAACGGGAACGTTTCTTTATAACTTATATGAATCTATTCTTGATCTAGGGTTGCCCCCACAGTGGCATAACCTTTACCTCCGCTATTTTGCGGATGATATGCATCACCATCCTTATCTTTTCGAAGGGGTTGATTCATTAAAAACACTGGAAGGTCGGATAAAGAAAATCGATGCCTTACACGATGCCTTAGCTAAAGCTGGGGGGCTTAACAAAGAGAAGCCGTTTCCTCTTCAAGCGAATGCTATCTGCGAGCCGTCCGTTTATAGGGATTTTACTTGTCGTAATCGTAATCCCGAAGTTTCAAGAAAAGCTTATGAGGATTATTATAATTTTGCGAAAGAGGATCTGTTGAAAGAAGTAGATGCAGGTTTGAGACAAGAACTCATTCAAGCTGAGTTATTATACGGGTCTTACCAAGTTCACTACGAAGGCTCTCCTTTAGAGGAAAATGCTTTGCTCAAAGAAGCCTTAAAGCGGATGTGTGGGGAGCACGTTTCTACAGAAGATAAAGATCTATTTTTTGAATATGTTAAAATGCTCAATGCATTAAGAGAGGGCTCTATTGAGGATGACAAGGTCTTAGCTTATTATGAGAAGGTCCTGTCTGCTTCTGCGCCTAAAGAACCTTCCTTCCTGACTAAGAATAAAGAAGAGTCTGGTAAGCGCGTTACCCAGATGCCTTCTTTAATGCTCAGTATGGCGTTTTGCATCGCTCCTACACGTTCAGCCCTAGCAGTAAAGCTAATGGAAAAGCTAGTAGCGTGGGATAAGGACGATTTTACTGCAGAAGAGGCCCTAGGAGACTTTCAGGAAACACCCCAAGGCCCATACCGCACGTTAGCGCTAGAGGATCTAAACCTAGAGAGCCTACGGTCCTAGTTTTTGACAGTTGCGAAAACTATGGGTGAGAAGCCAGCCTTTTAGGCGTCTTTCTTCTCCTTGATCTCCCGCTTCCAGCCAAGCATCCGTGCCTGTGCGCCAAAGTGCTCGGCTTTTTCCTTATCGCCTTTCTCGACCCAGATACGAGACAGGCTGGTGTTGATATGGACATCTTCAGGGCTAATCGAGTGTGCTTTTTCGCCGGCCTCAAGGGCTTCGTCGAGCTTCCCCATAGAGAAGTAAATTTCCGTCAGTGCATGCCAGGCCTCAAAGGAGTTCGCATCTAGCGTGAGTGCGGCTTGCAGTTTCTCGAGGGCCTCATCATTGTTGCCCAGGGTAAACTCAAATGTTGCTTCTTCTACTAAGTCCTGCACTTCACTCATAGCCTTCATCATGGCCTTTAGGCGTTTAGGCGCAACTGAAAACAGGCTTGCTTTAGGCAGAGCAGGGCCCAGGATACTCTATTAGTATGCAAAACTACGCATTTACCCAGGATAATATCCGTCTAAACCGTGTCGTACACACTGAAGATGCCGAGCTGAATTGGCTCTTTTTCCCCGGTGGCCCAGGTGGGGATTCTTCTATCCTGAATGGCCTTATCGAGGCGATTGATGTGCCTGGCAATATTACGCTGGTAGATTTGCCGGGTAATGGTACGCACGCAGTTGAGCAGCCTTATGATTACGATCAATGGCTTGAGCTTTTCATCCCTTTTATTAAAAGCGTTAAAAACCCTGTTTTTGTAGGGCATTCATTCGGCGGAATGCTTCCTTTACTTTTTTCCGAGCTTGAGGACTTACTGGTTGGCTGCGTCATCATGAATACAACCCCTGGCTTGTGGCTAGAAGAGGCCGCACGTCTAGCAATGGAGAATAAGCTCCCGGACCTTACCGAAGACATGGCAGCTTTTAACGCTAACCCTAGCCAAGAAACCTTTGAGCAAGCAATACAGGCCTGCATGCCTTACTATTTCCCTAAAGAAACTTTGGCCAAAGGCGCGGAGATCTTAGGCAAGGTTCATATCGTTTACCAGGCAGCAGTGTGGTGGCAGCACAAGGCTATCGAAATGAATTACAACGCCCAGTGGATCCCGCAATCCGTTGAAACACTCATCATCGGTGGGGAGTATGATTACATCACCCCTTACAGTATGTTTGCCAAAGACGAGCGTTTTGAACGCGAGAACATCACCAAAACTTGCATCACAGGGGCAGGGCACGCTCCCTGGGTAGAAAAGCCAGAGAGGGTAAAAGCTCTCTTTAGTGAGTTTGCGGCTAATCTACCTCAGAGGACGGCTTCTTTTTAAGATTGTTTTATTATTGACTTTGATTGCTTGTACTAATTCCATTCAGCTATGGATATTAGTAGCACAGGCCCCTTGCCTCAGGGGCAAGCACAGTCGCATATAGTTTTAGGGGAGCAACCCGCTCAGCCACAACCCCCTAGGCAGACCTATACAGCTAATGCTACCGAGCCTACAGCAGCAGTCTCTCGATCCCTCGTACAGCGCCAAGTAACAGAGGTGCCCCCTCTCGTAGCACAATTTGTAAGCTTTCTCGAAAGAGGGATTCCATTTACCTTATCCATTCATCTTGAAGAATCCACCCCAGATACATTCATAGGATATTCTTTTCAAGTAGATCATCCTATCTTTAAGATTCTAAAAGATGACTTAGGAATGCTATTAGAAAACTTTTCTAGACTTACTCATGTGCGAGAAGATACAACTTATGGGAGGACTTCTCAAACAGAAGAATGTTACATCCAGCAGCTTGGAGAGATGGTTTATCGTCTTTCTAATTCTGTTAAGAAAGATACCGACACCCATCTCTTTGATTTCACCTTGAAAGTCTTTAATGATAGAACTTTGACGGAGAGCTTGAGGGCCAGAATGCTCCTACAGTGGGTTTCGAACCGGCCAAAGCGTTTTTCTGATCTAGGTTTTGGGGCCTTTTATTATGATCTTTCTGAAAGGGTCTTAAGCTGGCATTTTTCTGGTGAGTTAAGGGACCTTTTTTGCATATTCTATGCGCATCATATACACATAAGCCCTGGTTTTTTCTCCTCTGTAGGTTCATTAAGCACTCTAGAGGGTCGTATCAGTAAAATTGATACTTTATTGGAAGAGTTGACTTTACATACGCTTCTTGCCAAAGAGATCTTTTTCCTGATTTTCAACTTTTCTTGCTTTTGTGATTTTACTTGTAGGAACAGGGAACGTGAGCAGACAGTAGCCGTATATGAATCAACCCTTAGGCTCATAAATGAAAATATAGCTGAAGACGATCAAGGAGATCTTGCTCTAATGCAGTTGCTTTATGGCTCTTATAAAGCGCATTATCAAGGGCAGCATTTCCCGGGAAACAACCCATTGCTCAGTAGTGCACTAAGATTTTTTGCTGATGGGGAACCCAACCTAGAAGATGAGAGGTTTTTTTCTGCCTACCTAGAGAAGCTTAATAAAGTCAGGGAACGAACCTTAACAGATCAAGAAGCTTTGGACTATTACGACAGCGTCTTGTCGCAATCCACTCCTGAAGAGCCTTGCTTGTTATCTAGGTTCCAGTATCTTGTGGATCCAGGTCCTCCTACATACAACAAGGGTTATTGGTCCCCCCTGACAACTATGTTGGTTTGTATTGCTCCATCAAATCCTGATTTAGCAAAGCAGTTGCGCCAGAAGCTTCTAGACTGGGGGGATAGGGAGGCCACCTATCTTCTAGGGGAAGACTTGGACTAGGGCTTAAGCTTCAACCCGCTTACGTCGCCATCTAGGTTGCTCAGGCTCGGGCACAGGGGCTCCTTTAACTTTCATTTCTAGTACGGCCGGGTCCTTGCGTAGTTCCTGGAATACTTCAGGGTCTAGCCTGCATGTCAACGAGCGTGCTAGCTCCGCATGGACACGCCTCCCATCACTAAATTGGAAGGACACACTCACACTCACCGTACCTTCGTTGTTATGGAGGTAGTCTGCCAGCTTCTCGAGGAATGGGTCTGCCTTGCTTGGGTCAGCATCTAACACAAAATGCACCGATTCAATAAGGCTCGATACGGCCCCCCGCAAACGGCGCACTTCGGTTGCATTCAGGCGTACTTCCCCGTCACGGTTACGGATTGATCCAACCACTACGAGTGTTTCTCCGTCCTCAAGGCTTGATCCATATTGCTCGAAGGCTTCTGCAAAAATATTCAAGTGGTAGCTGCCTTTTAGTGTGCTTAAGGTAAAGAATGCCCACGGGCGGTTGTCTTTTTTAGAAAGACGCTTAGTCACGGCTGAGGCTACACCACACAGGCGGAAGCTCTCATAATCATCCAGCTTTTGCAGGTCACCTTCATCAAACGAATCAAGTTCATCAGCAAACCCACTGAAGGCATTCATCGGGTGCCCCGAGACATAAAACCCAAGCAATTCCTTTTCATGCTGCAGCTTATCTTTGACGCTCATAGGCTCACCCTCTTCCTTGATCGGGGTTAAGGCATTTCCTCCGTCGCTACTAGAATCATCCCCCATAAGGTCAAAGAGGGAAGTCTGCCCCGCTTCACGGTCTTTCTGGAGGGAGGACACTTCACTCAAAGTCGTATCCAACGAGCCTAATAGATGCGCACGGTCTACGGCAAAGGCATCAAAAGCTCCAGAACGTATCAGGCACTCTAATACACGTCGGTTTACTGTACGTGTATCAATCCGTTTTGCAAAATCCAAAAAGTCAGTAAACGCCCCATTCTCATCACGCTCTTTAAGGATACTTGCAGCCGCAGCATCGCCCACGCCTTTGATCCCAGAAATCCCAAAACGAATAGAGCCTGTCTGAGTGTCTCCATCACTCACCGGGGTAAAGTGCTCGCGCGATTCGTTCACGTCAGGCCCCATCACCGGGATATTCATGGCACCACACTCATCGACAAAGTGGGCTACCTTATCCGCATTCCCCAGCTCCGCTGATAAGACCGCAGCCATAAAGGCCACAGGGAAGTTCGCTTTGAGGTAGGCAGTTCGGTACGCCAAGATAGCATAAGCAGCCGAGTGGGATTTATTGAACCCATACCCCGCAAACTTTTCTAGTATGCTAAAGATCTCTGCTGCTTTCTTCGAGGGAATATTATTATGCTCGGCCGCTCCCTCAATGAAGATCTGGCGTTGCTTTTCCATCTCTTCAACTTTCTTTTTACCCATCGCGCGGCGTAATAGGTCCGCTTTTGCTAGCGTATACCCTGCGATACGACGGGCGGCCTCCATTACCTGCTCCTGGTAGACCATCACCCCATAAGTCTCCCGGCACACATCTTCCAAGAGCGGGTGGGGGAACTTAATCGTCGAGGGGTCCTTCTTTCCTTTGATGTAGTCCGGGATCCAGTCCATCGGCCCCGGGCGGTACAAAGCGATAAGCGCTACAATTTCATCAATTGTAGTAATATTAAATTGCCTACAGAGTGCCTGCATCCCTCCGGACTCAAGCTGGAATACCCCGACGGTTTTTGCAGCATTTAATAAATCAAAGGTCGTCTGGTCTTCTAGGGTAACTGCTTCGATGTCAAAGTTTTCCTGCCCTGCGATCCGTTGGATGTTTTGCTCTGCAGCGGAGATGACTGTCAAGGTCTTTAGCCCCAAGAAATCCATCTTAAGCAGCCCCAGTTCCTCAACCGGGTCTTTGGGGTACTGCGTCGTGAGGACTCCATCCTGCAGCGTCACCGGCACGAGCTCTGTCAGCGGTCTGTCTGCGATAATAACCCCCGCAGCGTGGGTACCGACGTTACGCACCATCCCTTCGATGATCTGCCCTTGGTCTAAAATTTCATGGACAACAGGGTTACGCTTACTTTCTAGTTTCAGTTCAGTACTTTTCTCAAGGGCGCCTTTGATGGTAATACCCAAATCATCCGGCACCATCTTAGCGATCTTGTCCGCATCTGCATAAGGGATGTCATTCACCCGGGCCAAGTCGCGCACGACCATCTTCGCCCCAAAGGTTCCAAAAGTAATAATATTAGCGACTGAGTCTTTCCCGTACTTTTCGCGTACGTACTCGATCACTTCTCCCCGTCTGCGCATACAAAAATCGATATCAAAGTCCGGTGGGGATACACGTTCTGGGTTAAGGAAACGCTCAAAGAGCAAACCAAAACGCAGTGGGTCAATATCTGTAATCCGCAGCACATAGGCAACCAAACAGCCTGCTCCTGAGCCTCGTCCAGGACCTACAGGGATGCCTTGTTTTCGTGTCCAGTCGATAAAGTCCCAAACAATCAAGAAGTAGTCTAAAAACCCTGCCTTTTCGATGGTGTCTAGCTCGTAGTCAAGCCGTTGGGCTAAGGTCTTAGCAAGCTCAAGATCTTCAGTATGTTCTTCAGGTTTATGGTAGTTAACCCCATAACGGTCTTTGAGGCCTTGTACGCAAAGTTCTTGGATGTACTCGCGGTTATTATTAAAGCGCGCTTTTACCTCTCCCTCACGACTAAAGACGGGGTAATGATTTTCTCCAAAGGGTAGCTGCAGGTCACACATTTCTGCAACACAACAGGTGTTGGTGATTGCTTCAGGGTGTTCTCCGAAAAGTTGCTCCATCTCTTCCCGGCTCTTTAGGTAGAACTGTCGGGCCGGGTAGCGCATACGCTTTTCATCAACGAGCTTCGCACCTGTTTGGATGCACAATAAAGAGTCATGTGGTGCCCAGTCTGTATTATTGACGTAATGCACATCATTACTGCAAATCACCTTGAGGTTAAATTCTTTAGCTAATTGCAAGAGCGGTACATTCACCTTGTGCTGCTCCGGTAGGCCATGGTCCTGTAGTTCCACAAAGTAGCGTTCTCGCCCAAAGATATCGATAAACTCCTGTAGCGCTTTCTTAGCCCCTGCCATATCATCATTTAGCAGATGCCGCGGGACCACACCACTCAAACACCCTGTAAAGCCAATCAGCCCTTCAGAGTATTTAGCCAAAGCTTCCATGTCAGCCCGGGGTTTATAGTAAAACCCTTCAGTGTGGGATAGGGACACGAGCTTGGTCAGGTTTTTATAGCCCGTCAGGTTTTGCGCGAGCAAACCCATGTGGTAGTATTTGTTTTGAGTACGCCCAGGGCGTTCAGTCATCTTGTGGTCATAGACCAAATAGATCTCACACCCCAGCAGCGGTTTAATCCCGTGCTTCTTGGCTGTCTTAAAGAATTCTGTAAGCCCAAAAAGGTTTCCGTGGTCAGTGATTGAGAGGGCCTTCATCCCTAGCTCTGCGCTACGCTCACACAGCCGATCTATCCGACAAGCCCCATCCAAAAGGCTATAATCAGTATGCACATGCAAGTGGACAAACTCCCGATCTTTAGACATAGGCCAACACTACGGGAAGTGGGGCTAGAATCAAGTAAACCCTGTAGATTGGGTATAAATTAATGCTTCCTAGACGATAATAAAAAAGCCCTCCTAAATAAAGAGAGCTTTTTGTTGAATTTAAAAGGAATTAACTGCTTACAAGCTCTTGCGGCTAAACTCAGCGTAGGAGTCAATCGCTTCTTTAAGTACCTCTACCTGAATATCCATCTGGGTGGCCAATTCTTCTTCGGGTAGGGGTGGGGTTCTTGGGCTTGTTTTTGCGGCTGTAGTCTGCCCCGCTGTGGCAAAGGTAGGCTCTTGCAATGGAGTCGTAGGCTGGGCCTGTTCTTGCTGAGGCTCTTGAGCGAGGCTACTGGCTAACCCCGGGGTAAGGCCTGCCATATTGGGGATCAAAGGGCTTTCTCCAGGGGTCTGGGGCTCTTCCTTAAAGAGAGACTGGATCTTTTCCTTGTACTCCTCACTAAAGGCTACTGTCTTAGGCGCTACACGCGCTTGAGTAGTCTCCCACTCAGGGTCAGGGCCTTCTTCTGCTAAAGTATTTAATTGAGTAATTAGTAGCTGGATTTCCTCAATCAAGGTATCTTGCTGCTCAGAGGCCGTAGTCATCCCACGAGAGAGGGAATCCATCTTATCTACCTTATTCGAAAGCTCTTCGAGGCATGCGTACACCTGCTCGCATAGTGCTGTGCCGTTTTGGTATTTGCTGGCTAGTCCTTCAATGTGCTGCAGTACCTCAGGGTGCTGTTTGGCAGAGGTCTGCGCTAAGGCCATAAACTCCTTGGCAATGAGGGAGGAGCGTACTTCATTTTGTGAAGATTGTGCAGCTTCCATCGCGGCCTCAAAAGCAAGTGGGTGCAGTTGAGGGAGTGTCTCATGGATCTGCTGAACCGTAGCGGCTGTAGCTTCATTAGAGCGCTGGATCTCCTCCATTGTATCACTCATCTTTTCGATGGGTGTTTTTTCAAGCGGCTGGGCTTGCTCTTGGATAGCTTTTAAAGAATTTAGGAAGTTTGTTCCTTGAGGCTCCTGAGGTTTTTCAGGCTCAGGAGTAGGGGCTGGCGGTTGCTCTTCAGGTTGTTGCTCCGGTTGGGCTTCTTCACTAGGCTCATTGATATTAATATTGAGCACCTCAAACGGAGGAGTGAGTGTCTTGGTTCTTTTTGCCAAGCGTTCACTTAAACCTAATAGGCGTTGGCGTAAAGATAGGCGGGGCTGTGCAGGCTCTTCGGTTTGAGTCGCTGGTTCTGCTTGAGGGATTGCTTTAGCCGCCCAAGTGATTTTGAAAGAGTCTTCACTCACCCATAAGCGCGCAAATGCTATTGCAAGAAGACTAAGTAGTAATGCAGTCATGCCTGGGTTGTAGCTCAATGCTTGTGCAAAGAGTAATGACTGCGGGATGCTTGATACATACACCCAGTAATAACTCCCATTAGCAGTATTTGGGTAAATAGGGCTAGAGCTAATGAAGTATGTATTGCTATCTTTAACAATGCCGGATTGGCCGGAGGCAGTGAGCGCCATTAAGTCATTAGGGACCCCTGCGTGGGCATCGCTATCAGACTCTAGGAGTATCGCCTTGCGTGAATCTACAACCGCTTCCACTAAGGGAAGGCCTGAGGTATATTCCATATTTGGGTTTGTCAGAGACTCCGTATACACATTAAGGATTAACGCCGCACGCGCTGCTTCCTTATCTTCCGCGTTTTTCTCACTGACGGCTGCCCCAAATTGCACCGCAGGGGTCTCTCCCATGACCAGCGTATTTAGAAAGTTAATCCCTAGCTTATTCGATTGCGCCTGCTCTAATAATTGCCTGAACAATTGCTTGTTCATTTCATAGGGTGCATTACGCAACATCTTTGGTGATGTTGCCATCGCAACCCCATCGTTACACTTTACCTGACCTAGCAAGGTTCCATCCTCATACACTAGGTTTAATTCTCCCGAAGTAAGGCTATCGGTAAAAACAGCTTTAGCGACCCTTCCAAATCGCTTTTCCCACTGTTTTAAGATCGACCCACTTTTGGTTAGATCCGTTTTTTCATGAATTTTCGCATGTAAAGTTTCTTCTAAAGTTGGGGAGCTGCGTAAATTTTCGAGCTCACGATTAAGCGCATTCAATTTCTGTTGGACGTGCGCAGCTTTAGCATTTGTTTCTTGTTGTGCAGATCTCAGTAGATCTTGTTCGGATCGGTGTGCGGTGTATCCAAGGGCAGCTACAAGCAACAGCGCGATACAAAAGGTTAAAAAGAAGGCCGGCTTTACGGTTATCTTAGGCATGGGATGGAGTGTTTAAGGGGTCAGGGGTGAGTGCGGAAGTTCTTTTATTTATATTAAACTCCCTCTCTCAAGTCAATTTTTTTCGATGGAACCCTCTTAATATTTATCCACACCAATTATTTCTCTACTGATGTTATGTGTGCATTTTTTCCAGTGAATACTTACTTATTTAAGCTTGCACTAGAATAATACGCATCCTACCTTTCAAGCACTATGTCAGATCTAATAAACTTAAATCTTAGTGGACTAAGCATTCAACCGACAAACAACGAGCCTGAAGAGGTTGAGATCACTTCACCCACACAGGGACCTTCTCGCCTCAAGCTGATGAACCTGAGTCAAAAACATCTTGCTAGCCTTAAAAGCCCTGGGATGAGCCCCTATGATGGCCCTCTCAAAGCAGGCGAGTTTCTTCAAATGAGGGATAGCGAGTTGAGAGCGCGTTCAGCAAGTGTGAGCGGTAGCCCTTTCAGTCCCAGAGCTACACTGATGGCTGCCCAAAAGGATGCAAGTGAGTTATTAATGGTGCTTAAGGCCGGTGAGCTTACTTTCCATACTGTAGATCTTCAAAAACTAGAAGGCCTTGATGCCGTACAAAAAGGTAAAGTGCTTGCTAAGCTTTACAACGCAGTGGATGGTAGTTCTGGGCAGCGTAAGTTCTATCAGGCCATTATTCATTTGACCGAAGAGTTCTCACAAGACCCTGAGTGGAAAGTTGTTTTTATTGCGCTTGCCAGGAAGTACAAAGAAATCCAAACAGACGCTAAGCACGAGTCTTCCTATGAAGCAGCTCTGGCTGACTATAACAAGTATAAGGCAGCTGCTGAAGAGAAAGTAGACTAATACAATGGAACGGACTAAGGCCCAGCAAGAAATCTACGACTCAATCCCGCACCGTCCTCCTTTTCTATTCATAGACGAGATGGTAGAAGTGGGGGAGGAGTCTGCTTCAGCCCGGCGCACCGTCCAAGCCACAGAACCGTATTTTGAAGGGCATTACCCAGGCAATCCTATCATGCCTGGGGTCCTTCTGTGTGAGGCTGTCTTTCAAACCGCAGCCGTATACATGTCCCAGCGCCTCAAGAAGGAGGGCGGTGGCATGTCTGAAAAAGTCCCGCTGCTTTCCCGCATCCAAGAGGCCAAGTTCAAGAACATGGTCACACCCAGGGACGTGCTCGATATCGAGGTTAAGATGAAGGAGTCCGTCAGTAGGTTCCATTTCATGCGTGGGACCATTAAGAAAGAAGGAAAACTCGTTCTCAGTGTTGAGTTTGCGCTGGTGTTAGCTGACAAAACTGCCTAACTTGGCCTCATGTCATTTTTAGGCCTCAACAATAAGCGTTTCCTAGTAATGGGCGTGGCGAATCGCAAGAGCGTCGCCTGGCATATTGCCAAGACCCTAGAAGAAGAGGGCGCCACGGTAATCTATAGTGTCCGCTCCGAAGAACGCCGCGATAGCCTCAAGAAACTCCTAGGGGATCGCCCTGTTTACTTGTGTGATGTTGAGCAGCCGGAGGAGATCGCCCGTCTAGCCAAAGAAGTTGGGACCGAATACGCACCCCTGGACGGCATCGTCCATAGCATAGCCTTTGCAAACTACTCCGAAGGTGTTAAGGCCTTCCATCAAACTAAGCGTGATGACTTCCTCCAAGCCACTGCGATTTCCAGCTTTTCCTTTGCTGAGGTTGCCCAAGCTTTTAAGCCTTACCTAAGTAAGACTGCTTCGTGCGTAGCGATTAGTATTTCGTCTCAAGTTACAGCCGAGAATTACGGCTATATGTCCCCCATTAAAGCATCGCTAGACAGCACCACGCGCTTCTTGGCCAAAGCCTTCAGTTCCGATACCGAAGTGCGCTTTAACACCGTTAACGCCGGCCCCCTCAAAACGAGCGCTTCAGCGGGGATTCCTGGCTACCTAGACAACTACCTCTACGCCGAGAAGCTCACTTTACGCAAACGCGCCTTAGAGACCCAAGAGGTCGCCAATACCGCTTTATTCCTCCTGAGTGAGCGCTCTAGTGGCATTACAGGCCAGGGCATCGTCGTGAATGCTGGTATGGATATGAATTACTTCGACAAAGAAGTCGTAAGTGCTGTAGCGAAAGAATCGATACAATCCTAATGAAATTTTCTAACGTAGCGCTAGAGTCGATTGACTATGCACTCCCGTCAGAGTGTTGGACGTCTGAGTTTTTAGAAGAACAACTCTCCCCAATATACGAGCGCCTCAAGCTCCCCAAAGGCCGTCTAGAGTTCATGACTGGCATCCGCGAGCGCCGCTTTTGGCCGGCAGACACCTTGCCTTCAGCCATGGCCGCCAGTGCCGCCGAAAAGCTCCTAGCTAAGTCTTCTCTATCCAAGGATAAGATCGACTTGCTCGTCCACGGTGCTGTCTGCAGGGACCGTATGGAACCAGCAACGGCAGCTTACGTACACGGTCAACTAGGCCTCGGGGCAAATACCCAGATTTTTGATGTCTCCAACGCCTGCTTAGGCGTTCTAAACGGCGTCACCTTAGCGGCCAGCATGATCGAGTCCGGCGCGATCAAAACAGCGCTCATCGTCTCTGGTGAAAATGGCCGCCAACTTATCGAGAGCACCTTGCAACAATTGCTCAATGCAGATATCGACCGCCAGTCCATCAAGCCTTTCTTTTCTAACCTAACCATTGGGGCAGGGGCCGTAGCGCTTTTGTTATGTCATAAGGATTTGCTCAAGGAAGATAAACCCCTCCTGACTGCAGCAGTCGTACAGACGGACTCTAGCCACAATCACCTGTGTGAAGGGGGCAACGCATCCGAAGGCGGCCTAGAAATGCAGACAGATTCCGAAGGTCTGCTCGAGGCCGGTATAAGCTTGGCCCAAAAGAACTGGGGTTTATTCAAACAAGAAACAGGCTGGAACGAAGACACACCCGAGCGCATCATCTGTCACCAAGTAGGCAAGCAACACGCCAAGCGCCTGTACGAAGCCCTCAGCCTAGATGTTGAAAAAGATTTCTCTACCTTCGAGACTCTAGGTAACACCGGCTCAGCTGCTTTACCCATTACGCTAGCCACAGCCCTAGAGACAGGCGCCATCCAATCCGGGGATGCTGTAGCCCTCCTAGGCATAGGCAGCGGCCTAAGCAGTATCATGCTAGCCCTCCAGGCCTAAGCAACCCACCCAAGCTTTTCCAAAATTTCCCATGTACACCATTCCATCAGACCTGCTCGCACTGTATCCCTTCCATAATTCACCGAAGAATTACCTCAAGCTGGATTGCGGGCATGTGATGCATTTCTTGGACGAAGGGCAGGGCACACCCATCCTTATGCTCCACGGGAACCCAAGCTGGTCTTTCCTGTATCGGGATGCCGTGAAGGCCCTTCGCAAGCAGTTCCGCTGCATCGTCCCAGACCATATCGGCTGTGGACTTTCCGAAAAGCCCCAGGACTACGCCTACACGCTCGATCAACACATCAATAATATCATTAGCCTAGTGGAGCACCTCAAGCTCGAGCGCTTCCACCTCATGGTACATGACTGGGGAGGGCCTATCGGTTTTGGCGTAGCGCAACACTTTGCCAACCGTGTAGAGCGTATCATCATAACCAATACATCCGGCTTTTTGTCCAATCGTATTTCTGCGCGTATTAATTTATGCCGCACCCCCATCTTGGGTGAGTTTATGATCCGCGGTTTTAACGCTTTTGCACTTGGGGCGACCTACATGTGTGTTGCCAATAAGATGGACCCGCTCGTACGCAAAGGGTTTTGCTTCCCCTATAATAACTGGGAGACTCGCATCGCCACAGCCCGTTTCGTGCAAGACATCCCCATGGCAGATAGCCACCCGTCTTACAAGCGCATGGTCACGATTGAGGAGAATCTATCCTTGTTTAAAGGCAAGCCCATGTTGATCTGCTGGGGCGGTAAAGACTTCTGTTTTGATGATCTTTTCCTGGAAGGGTTTAAAGAACGCTTCCCCCGCGCAAAGGTTCATTACTTCCCCGACGCAGGCCACTACCTCCTAGAAGACGCAGGCGTTGAGGTTTTCCCTTTAGTGAAGGACTTTTTAGAGACCGTCCACTAAGCGCTAAGCCTTGATGGTTTCTAGTGGAACGCAAAACCCTAACGGTTTTTAGATAAGGTTTTAAATTTTTGTAATAAAAAACCGCTTGACCTGGTGAACAAAAAACCATCTTCTAGTGCCTACTCTTTTTAAAAGAGCATTAAAATCTAATTCTAAAGTAATACATTGTTATGATAATAGCCGACCCGAATACACCCACTGCGTTTCCTCCTACCCAAGTTTCTGAAAGAGGCCACGATGAAGAAGCCTTCCCAAGCAAAAAGAATGACGCACTCTTTGCTGGGCATTTAGTAAACTACGGAAATTCCGGCAGCAGCGGAGGCGGTGGCGGTTGTAGCGGAGGAATGGGTGGCCGTGGCGGTTACGGCAGTTCTTGTGGCATGGGTGGTCATTTTGGAGGGGGTGCTCCAATGACAAACATGGGAGGGTCTCGTGGCGGAGGCGGTTCTGCAGGTGGAGGAGCTGTTGGAGGCGGTCGGGGCCCCTCATCAAACACGAGCAGTGCACCCGCTCCCTCAACGCCTGCAACCCCTTCAGTAGCGGCCACTGTTGCTATAGGTGCTGTGACAGGGGGCGTTACCGGAGCCTTAGGCGCAGCCGCACAAGCAGCAGCGAGCGCAGCGATAAGTAACACTAGTGTTTCGAGCCATTCAACAAGTAGTAGTAATGGCAGCAGCGCTTCTGTAACAACCGTTACTATGGGTAATGCCAGCATTACAAGCGCATCGGCGCATAACACAACTACAGGTACAAGCAGCGAAGGCCTAGCAGTGAAAGCAGGCGGAGTCGAAGGCAAGGGGGTTACAACAACAAGCGCCACGACAACCGCTGTAGCCACCACCGCAAGCTTTGCCGGAAAGACTGTATCCCAAGTCACTGTGACGACTGGTGCACCAACAATGCATCCTGATGGCCCTGTGAAAACAAACATTACCACCGCACCAGTGAGCCTAGGTGATGCTCCTACAAGCAAGGCAGCCGTCGCGCTTTCTACCTATAATGATTACTACTCACGTGCAGAAACGTCGTTATCTGCATATACTAGCAATCCAGCTCCAGCCCAATATAACGAAGCGCATAGCCTGATTACAGCAGTCGATCAACATCGCCAGGTAGCTATAGCTGCTGGGGTCCCTGGGTCTAGCCTACACTTCCAAAGCACGCTAGAGGCTGTCCTAAATAACACCAAGGCCGAAGCGGATGAGCGCCGCGATGTAGCCGAAGACCTCCTAGCGAGTATGGCCTATATGCAGGCCGAAGTTGAAAAGCTCAATGCCCAACAGCTAGCCCTAGCCACAGAACGGCTAAGAGCGCTTAAAGCCATGGAGGCAGCAGGAGAGATCCCGTTCGTAGATGCGCTCGGGGCTTACACGGATTGCTTGGCCGAGTATTATGATAACCGTCCAGAAGCACGCACAGAAGCGCTTCAGGCAATTGATCAAGATTCAGCTCTCTGGGATGGAGTCAAAGAAGGCTTATCCTTTGCAATCGATTTTGTACCTGTTTTGGGGACGATGCAGTCTCTAGGGGAATTAATTACAGGAACGAATTTAATCACTGGGTATGAAGTGTCTCGAGTAGTAGCTGTAGCAGGATTGCTAGGGGGGCTGATACCGTTACCTGGAGGAGGCAAGGGTATAAAAACAGCAGTGAAACGTTCTGGAGGTGTTAGAAGGGCAATTAAGCATGAGTTCCAGCGCTACCTGAATGTGCGTGCCTTAAGACGCTTTAACCTCGACAGATTAGGGATTCCGAAGAACTATGTGAGGAGTGCTGCTAAAAAAGATGCAGAAGGTATTATCTTTGTACATCCACAAAATCCACATAAGTCAGTGAGGGTAATGCCAGGAAAGCCTCATAGTGAGTTGCCATATCAACAAAAACCATATGTAATCCAAATGGAAAATGGTAAAGCTTTTAATAAGAGTGGGATTCTTGTTTCTAAAAGATCTGCAGAAGCCCACATTCCTCTTAGTGAATTTACCTTTAGAGCAGGGCAATAAGTTATGATGGATTCACGTAATTGGCTATTATATATCTTAGATGATGTTTTCGAAATAGGTGACCTTATTTTTCAAGAGTATGTCTGGAAGAAAGGTATTGGCCCTTTTGCTTCATGTCAGACAGAGGCCGTCTGTGGGTTTGAAGATTGTAGTGCACCTTTGTTGATTAATGATATTGATCTTTGTAAAAAAATGGGACTTTCTTTAGGAGATCAGAAAAGTTTATCATTTTTTATTGAATCGCTCGATGAATACAGGGAGTATTCGGCAGAAAAATATACTATTTACACTCCTGATGGAGTTGAGTTAAGTGATCCAAGGTGGATTTTGATCACAAAGCATGCACAAGAGTTAAAGGAGAAGTTATGGCCTTTATACAAAAGTCTCTGTGAAGAATTGGCTAACGATAAAGATGAAGAAAATCGAGAAAGTGTTCTTTTTCGACTCTGGGTTCCTTCTAAATTGGTAGAAAAACTCACACAAGACCCATCGCCAAAGGTTGCTGAGAGGGCAAAAAATACACTAGAAGATCAAAAGCTTCTCGAAGAGTGGCACAAAGATACTGGCTTTATGAACGGCAAGGATTAGCTACTTTTAATAAATAATGCTTAAAGAAATTTATGATATAAAGTTAAGTGACTTAATTGAATATCCTGTTTGGTACTTTCCGATGGGGGATTGTATAGAGGATCAAGTTAAGCCTGCACTTACTCAAGAAGATGTAGATAGTTATAAGACTTTAGTAAGGACAACTTTTGAAACCAATGACAAGATAAAACATGGTGGATATATTTACTGGATGAAATCTGAGGAGATATGTTATCTTCAGCCTTTTCTGTTTTTTGAGAATCTAGCTTTATGTTTTTATTTACCTTTCCCTCCTGATGAAGAAGACCTCTCTTATTTCAAAAATCTCTTCCCGAAGGAATCCTGGCCAATTAAGTTCGAGAGTGAAGAACACTTTGGGTTAAAGTCGATTAAAGGGAGTCTTGAAGGCTTATATTATTTAGGCGAGGATAACAAAGTCTGTTGCCAGAAAGTTTGGGAAGACTCTTAGTTTGAGTAATGCCCTCAAAGCCTTCGACCCACTAAGCGCTAAACGCAACCGGATACACCTTTGGGGAATGATAAACAGTATACTTTACTGTCTCATTAAACCCCATATTCTCATATAGTTTTTGGCTCGCACGACTCCCTGCGATGAGGGACGCTTCCTGGTACCCTGCCTCTTTCGCCCGTGTGAGCATGGTGGTCATCAGTCTTGTGGCTAGGCCTTTCCTGCGGTGGTCAGGGTGGGTTGCTACGTGATAGATACCTACGGTGCATTCCCCCAATACCATAAGGCCACAGGCCGCCGGCACTTCCTGATCGTAGAGTAGGTAGAAGTGCGGGCCTTGTGTTGCCTGGGGGTGGGTTCCATGAGCAAGCAGTGGACGGATGTCTGCCTCTAGGTCACTATTTTTAGGCGGGATGAACCCTTCGCGAAACACGCTTAGCCACTGTTCAAAGTCTTCCTGAGTGTTGATCTCTTTAATACTACTCTCGTGGGGAAGTTTTTTGGGGGCAAATGTTGTGAGGTCTAGGCACATCTCAGGTTCCTGATCATAAAGCGTAAGGCCCAAATCCTTAGCGTCCTGTTCCGTTAATGCCTGTGTGTTGCAAATAAAGAAGCTATGTCTTTGGAAAAAATCCTTTTTTAGGGTACGGATATCTTCAGCTGTGACATTAAAGACTGTGTTGTAATAGGCATTCCCTTTACTGTCGTTCACGAGCAGGGCCAAGCCCTGGTTGATAGGGGTCACACGGTAATCATCAGGATAGGCTGCAAACCAGTCTGACATATTATTGGCAACCTGGCTGATTGTTTTAGGTTTGATTTTTCCTGTGCCCAATGCTGTAGCTTGAAAAGCGTGTGCATGCTTATAGTACTGTGGCGTACCTTTTGCATCAGATACTCTATGAGCGCTACGCACCCCTTGTTCTTCAGGTTGCAAAAGGGGGTGTTCAGTTTCTGTGTGAACAATACTGCTGAGTGCTTGGGGTTCCATCGTTATTCTTTAAGTATTTTGGGGTTATACTTCTCGTGTGAGCTATTTACCGGGAGGGTGCATGTGCTGGTAGTACTGTAGGGTGTCTTTGCAGCCGTAGCGTTTGTAAGCTTCATGGAGGCCCTCTTCTTTAACTTGCAGGGTGGCTTTGCGTATGCCTCTTTCCTTCAAGGTGCTCAAGAGGGTATGCACTACAGCGCTTCCCAGGCCTTGCTTGCGGTGTTCTTCCAGGGTAGCGGCCATGTAGATAGCTGCAGTATCTCCCATAAGAAAAGCCCCGCAGGCTGAAACAGCCTTGCCCTCATGCATCGCCATCACAAATAAAAACCGTTCTGAGGCTGATTTCCAATAAGATCGCAGCTCGCGCAATGCCGCTTCTTCTGGCATGCCGTAGGCCTTTGCCACAACCTGAGTCCACTGATCAAGGCCTGCTTCATCTTTAACTATTTGGGTGGCAATCTTTTCATTGTAGGCAATGCCCTTAAAGTCATGTTCCAGGTCCAAGTGCATCTCCCAGACTAACGTCCCCGGGTAAAACCCCAAGGCCTCCAAAGGCAGCGCTTTATCGGTCATACTTACGACACTGTACATCGAGTTTGCATAACGCTCTTGTAGCCCTTTAACGACATTTGCATCGTCAGTAACAATCCGGTTATAAATCCCTAAGAAACCGGAGGGGGACTGAAATACATGCGCATTGCTAAGGCGTTCATACGTGTACTCAGGGATGGCTGCCCCTAGTTGAATGAAGTTATTGAGGGTGGCTGGTATCTTGAGGTCCATAATTATCGCTTAGGTAGTTTAAGTATTTTAGGGCTATGCCCGGTTTTTTCTAGGAATTTAATAAAGTCTGCGTTTTTAATCGTGGTGGTCATTGTATTGATTAGGGGGTGGTAGTTTAACAACTCATGCTCCATCATGTCGGCGTCCAGGATCACTTGCACGTCTTGGGCCGTAGGGTTGATAACCCCAAAGGGAGTTACCGAGCCCGGGGTCAAGCCTAGCTTCGCCATCAGGCGCTTGTCAGAACCAAAGGAGAATTTACCTTCGCTCAATTGTTCTGCGAAGGCTTTTAGGTCCAAAGATTTGTCCTGGAGCATAACCACGAGGTAGAAGTTTCCCTTATCGCCTTTTTTAGTCCTTATAAAAAGGTTTTTGGTATGCGCCCCAGGGATTTTTCGGTCTAGCTTGCTGGATTCTTCAACCGTGAAGACGGCTTCATGCTTATGTGTAGTGACTTTAATCCCCCAAGCTTCAAAAGCCGCAAAAAGGTCTTCCGGTGTTTTAATCGTAGAGTCTGCAGTGGTCATAGTAGAAACAAAGAGATTTTAATGTTATAAGCGCTGGAGGCAGGTAGGGCAATACTAGATACACCTGAACCCGGCCACTTTACATTATTCAGCAAGACCGGCAGCACTCTTTATTATCTGCTTGTTTACAAGAACAGAGGCAGCCAAAAGCAGAAATAGCAGGGTTGATCGTTATCTGGGGAGGGTGTACGTAACGGTGGTAGCCACCTATGGTGCGGCAACCATACTCCTCATAGCGTTCTTTCATTTTTTTATTGTCTGTAGTCAGGGCTATTTTGGTAATGCCTTTTTCCTTTAGGGTCTGGATTATACTTAGGGCTAGGCTCTTACCGATACCTTGCTTTTGCTTTCCAGGAGTCGTGGCAAAGCCGTAGACAGCGGCCACCCCTTGGTGTATATAGATTTTGCAGCCTGCCGCAGGCTCATCATCACAGTAGCTAAGAAAGAGGAAAGCCTGCTTTCCATCAGCCTTCCAAATCCCTTCAATATCATCGCGGAGGCTATAGCTTAAGCCAAAGCCTTTTTCTACGACTTGAGTCCAGTGTTCTAGCTGTTTCTCTGTAGTGACTAGTAGGGTACTTACTTTTTTATGAGTTACCAGGTTTTCGGATAGTTTTAATTGCTCTAGATCCGCAATCATTTCCCAGGAATAGCCTCCTTGAGTAAATCCCTCCGGGAGCTTGTCTTTCTCTAGAGGGTTTTCAGAGCAAACCGTATAAAAACATTTTTGCAGCTCATCACTGAAGTAGCGTAGGCCTTCCACATCATTAGTGATCAAGCGGTTTAGTGCAGAAAACGCTTCAGGACTCTTAATCAGGTGGGCTCTGTTGCCAAAAGTACTTACATAGCTTCTGTAGGTAAGTTTTGAATCTGGGTGTACTGCCCAGGCAATACGGTTTTGTTGCATCCAGTTTTTTTCATTATTGGAGGCTAGGGGGTGGTGGTTCTCTAGAGAAGGGGTAAGTATTGAGTCCATCCCGGCAGTCTAATGAAATACCCTCCTTCTTGCAAGGCTAGAACCCTCGGTAGTCAGCTGTTCGCAGCTTATGCTGTGGGATGGGGTGAATGTAGCGGTAGTATTCATTCAGTAGGTAGAACTTGTATTTTGCGCAAATAGAAGAACTTTGAGGACCGCTAGTCGTAAACGCAAGGCGTCGTACACCTTTCTCTTTGAGCGTTTTGATAGCTTCTGTAATAAGGCTTTTTGCAATACCCTTTAGGCGCATATCTGGGTGGGTCGTTAGTAGGTATAAAACAGCCGTATCTTCGTGTATATAGATGAAGGATGCTGCAGCAGCTTGCTCTTTATCTTTAGCTAAATACAAAAGTAAATTTCCTTTGTCTTCTTTCAAGGCGGTGCGCATTTCACCATCCATCAAGAAGTCGGTTTTATAGCCTAGTGCGATTAGCTTTGCCCATTCTTTAAGCTCAGCATCTGCCTTGACCGTGTTAATACTTATATCCTTATTGCACCCTATTAAAGGTGGGAGGTCTTCTATATTTACAGCCATCTCCCGAGAGTAGGATTCCCTTCTGAAGCCCCCGCAGCGCAATTTCTCGAGGTCTAACCGCTTCGGGATGCAGACTGTATAATGAACCTTACTGAAGCGCGAAGCAAGAGTCACAATCCCATTGGGCTCATCGGTAATCACGCGGTTCATGCCCGAATGAATCAAGTCAGACTTTATCGCATGGCTCGTGCAGACTTTTTCACCCCAGCGCTCTTCGAGTTTTGCATAGTAGAATCCTGCAAGATTTGCAAAAGCGATGCGGTTGCGCAAGATAAGCTCTCTATTGCTTTCCCTTATAGCACTAGCCGAAGTCTGAGGTCTTTGTACACTGTCCATACAAAGCATCCTAATATAAAATACAAAGCTAGCAACTCTAAGGCATCAGGCTTATACCTTAGGCCCCGGAAACGGTACACATCGGGGATTCGTAGAGGTAGTAGCTTCTTTTCGTCTCAAACCCAAGCCGCTTATAAAGATTTGTAGCCCCATCACTTTCTGAATCAAGAATAACGCTCTTGCTGCCTGCGTCTTTCGCAAATTGTAGAGCGTCTTGTAGGACTGTAGCTGCCATGCCTTGTCTACGGAACTCCTCTAGTGTCGAGACATAATAAAGGCCTGTAGTTTCTTTACCCAAGAGGAGCATGAGTGAGGTTGTAGGCACGCCCTCTTTATTATGCCCCAAGAAGAAGCGTGCATGGGTATCTCCTGGCGTAATCCCTTTTGTAAAAAGAGGGGTTATGTCGGTATGAAAGGCTTGGTTAGAGCTTCCAAATCCATCATACGCAGTTTGTAGCCAGGTCGCAAATTCTTTTTCAGAGGTAACCTGTTTGGTGGTGCAGTCTTTATTTTTAGGTAATGACTTCATCGCTTCAAGATCAAGGACCATTGCAGGCTTGAGCATCTCAAATTCAATACCTAACTTGCGTTCTTCTATTTTAGAAAATTTTCTCGAGCTAAAAATTTCAAAACGTTGGTTTCTAAAGAGGCCTTGTTTGAATTCACAAATAGCCTCTATATCTTGGCTAAATAAAGCATTAAAGTTTGCCTTCCCGGTAGGTTCATTCACTGAAAACGCAACGGAACCGTTTTCTTCCTGCACGCTATAGCTTTGAGGCAGGCTTTCAAACCACTCAAGCCTATTGGCAATCAAGGGTTGCTCTTTTTGTCTAACCGCGTAGGTGTTTAGTGGCCTGGTTACTTCTTGGGTTACCTGGTGCTTATAGGAGGCAAGGCCTTCCCTTAGGTTTATCTTAGGTTTTTCTGATAATTCAGTGAGTCTTAGTGGCTGGGCAGAAATAGATACAGAAGGGAGTTCCATAAATTGATGTGCTTTCTTGTTAGATTGATTACGTGTGTTGTGCTTACCTTTTTAGTAGGTAAGAAAGCCGTGTAAAGCTCCTTTTTAATAAAGCTTGATGAATAGCTCATACAGGCTAATCACAATCTCAACACCAATAAGTATAATAATATACCATTCCAGCCTATAGCTATGCTTAGCCTGGATCAGTTCTAACAAGGTCTCTGCAGTCCGGGAGATTAGACCCAGCTTGCGCTCCAGAGCGGTGTAGCGGTCCTCAATCTCAAATTCATCACTCAAACGCGCATATAAGCGCTCTAGCTCAGGGGATTCCCAGAGGACCTCAGGCTTTTCCGAGATTTCTACCCGCCCCACCATTTGGTGCTCACTAATAAGAGCACTGCCAATATGCTTCAGGGCCTCCTTGGCGCGCATCCCTCCGTAGTGGCCTTCTTCCAGGCGCAGTGCAATAGGCTCAATACGCACAAAGTGCGCCGCAATACGGGCCTCATACGCATCCAGGACGATACTCTTAGCCAGCACATCCGCAATGACTTGCAAGCGCTTCGGAGTCGCTTCGGGTAAGGTCATCGTGCTGCCTGAGACGGTTTCGTGCCGCAAGCCTTCTTGGATGCGTACCCCCATCTTTTCAGAAAGGGGTGTTTCCATAGGTGTCTGAACAAAAGGGGTTAAGGTCTCGATCAGCTCGGCCTTGCACTCAGGGCTCGTATTAAAGAAGACAGCTGCCCCATAGCGATAAAGCACAACAACCCCTCCATCCCTTAGTTTTAAGGTACAGGGTAGGGTGTCAATAAGGTCCTCCCGGGCTAAAGCCCGCAAGTCTAGGCGTTCTCCTAATAAGCAGGATTCTACCTCGAAAGAGTCTGTTTCTATAAGAGCAATTTCAGACATTTAAGGCATTATAATGGATCCCTGTTCTCGAAGTAAAGCACGCTTTGTACTTGCAGGCCTCAAGTTGGCATCCTGTCTGCTAAGATGCTTAGTAACAATGTATAAGGAAGACTAGATAGTTTTGATAAATCGATTTCTGATTAAAGAAAAAAAGTCTGTAAACACTAAAAAAATCCAAAAATGAGCCGATTACTAGGAAAGAACGGGAGATTCCAAAATAACGAATCCGTCAGTACATCAAGTGATTTAAAACTCTCAATGGATAATCTCATGAGCAACAACACAGAACAGACGTTCACTCAAGAAGACTGCAAGTTTATAAGGAAAGTCCTTAAGAACAAGTTCTCGAGTGACATGGCCCTACTTAAAACACTGGAAAGCCCTAGTGGCCGGCAATTTGTGCTTGCAGCACGCGAACTGCACGAAGCCATAGACAAGATGGGCGCTGCCGTTACGATCTCTAGCTACCTTTACTACTTTATCTTAGTGAGCCATACTTTGCGTGCTTCAGGCATCAGTGTCTATGAGATCACAGACTCTTTAAGCGAGAATATCGCGAAAGTTTCCCAGGACCTTAAGCATAAGTACACTACGTACTTCAACCGCTGGGAAAAGCATGTGCCTCTGACCCTTTTTGTAGGGATCCGTGAGGAAAATGGTCTAAGACGATTCCAGATTATTGGAGACCTCGACAAAGCCTGTGTCGTTCTTGAAGGAACTGCACCGTTGCCTGAGGAACCAAACGCCTCCACTTCCTGGGAAGAGTAAACCAAACTCGCACTAACGCAGTACTATGCTAGCATAGTAGTATGATAGCATGTTAGTGGATAAGGCACTCTGAAAGTTGCTCAAGAGAGTTTATTATTAAGTCTGACTTAACGCCGGCACATTCGGGGTCGTCTTCTCGTAAATTTAGAGCTGGAGCATGGCCGGTATAAAGGGCTGTTTTCATCTTCATGCTTTGAGCAGGGATGATGTCTTTTTTGATATCGTTGCCGACATAAAGGATCTCCTCTGGGTTGATATCCTTTTCTTTTTTAAGGTTATCTGCACACAGCTTAAAGAGGTGGGTAGACGGCTTAGCTTCCCCTAGGTTGTAAGAGAGGATGGTGTAAGCTTCTTCAAAACCGAGTTCCCCGAAGGGTTTGCTGAGCAAGGTCTCGAACAGGATAGGGGTGTAGAATTGAGCGTTGGAAACGATCCCTAGGGCGAAGTTGTTTTCCTTAAGCATCTGGAGGACTTCATCTAGGGCAGGTGTGGGCCAGACTGGGTTTACGTGGCACTCATACTCCAGTGCAGTACGCTTGACCGAGGCAGGGGTGACTGCGCCACTAATAATTTCAAAGGCTTCGAGCTCTTCGAGAAAGTCTGTCCAGACTTCGCAGATATCAACCTCTGGAATCGCAACACCTTGAGAGCGCCGGATGTCTTGGTGCGCGTGTAGGTGATCGTTAAAAAGGGTTGCAAAGGCTGTTTCCTGAGCGGCTGCGTTCATCGTAAAGTCGGACTCCTCGAGCGTTTTGCGGATGGCAGACTCTGGCCCTTCGGCGAGGGTTTGGGTAAGGAAAAGCGTCCCGTAAACATCAAAAACAACGGCCTTGATGCCTGAAAGCGCGGTGAGCTTTGGTTTGATCTTAGCTGCTTGGGGCTTAACAGGTGTGCATAGACGGTGGATGATGGATGCGTATGACATAGATAATAATGCTAAATTTTGTTGATTGAAACTTAGCTTGTAGCACCTAGGAGCGCAAGAGGCAAAAGCGGCGGGGGTCTAAGAATTGATTTAGGACTGCCTCTGGAGGGAGGAAGGTTACCGTACTTGGCTTTGCCGCGGCGAGTTCTTGGTAGATCTCTTGGAGGTGTTGGCTATAGGCACTTAGACTGAAGTATTTTTGGATCGCTGCTTGGTTTGTTTTTATGGCCTGAGGGGTTGCCTTATTCAGCGTGTTAGGGGTAATCCCTGATTTGAGCTCGGGCGAGTCTTGGAGTTGATCTAAAACAGTACGTTGTAGGGCTTCATCTAGCCGGCCAAAGTCTAGGCAGTTTTCCTGAACAATAGCCTTAAAGGCTATCTCACAGGCATCTTCAGGCAAGGCCTCTGCGTAGCTGCGGTAGTAAGCTTCTAGAGCCGTTTGGAGCTTTGCTTTTAGGGGCTCCTCCCCGATAAGGTCTAGCGGGACATTAAGGCGATCGTAGAGGTCTTCTAGGTGGACCTCGTCGATTGAAAAGTCTGCGGTGATTTCAGGCAGGTTGCGACCACTGAGGGGTTTGCCGAGTAACCAGGGTTCTAGGAAGGCTAGGCCAAACCCTTCTGCGATGCTTGTAGTTAATGTAAGGTTGGCTGCTTGTACGCTCTCTAGGAAAGAGAGTTGATGCTTGGTGCAAATGTCTAAAGTAATGGGCAAGCTTTTTTCTTTTGCGTATTGAACCCACGTTTCGTGGAAAGTTTTTTCGATTTCATTCTCTGGGGTAAGTGTGGTGGCGAAGTGCTCCCCTGTTTGGCCTAAGAGGGCCCATAAGAAAAACTCCCCTAAGTTTTTGCGCCGGATACCACGTGTGGGATAGAGCGTGAGGCTTTCTGCGTTTAGTTGTTTGAGGAGGGCAGGGGTATCAATCTCTTTAGAGGCTTCGGGCAGGACAACAGCGTTGGGGATACGGTACAAGCGCTCTTTGGGGATGCCTGCAAAATGTAAAAATTGATAATCCCGCCCGTTGAGTACGGCGTAGTGGATATGGTCTGCCTGAGGGTAGAGGACAGGCAAGCTACGCTTTAGGAAGCGGTAGTTTGCAGGGCGGCCATCTTCAGCAAAGTCGTGAATTTGTAAAAGGATAGGTGTCTTGTCTTTTGCTAAGGAGGCGATAGCTTCGGCAAAGGCTGCATTTTTACCGAGGCTATGATTATGAAAATGCCACACATCTGGCAAATGACCCAAAGCCTTTTTTGCTGATTGCCGCAATGCTGCTGCTAGCACTTGTGGGTTCGTGTTAGCCCCGTAGGCGAGTTCGGGAACAAGGACTGTGTTTTTAATAATCCCCCGCTCATAAGGCTTACCGGTGAGTACAACTACAGAGACCCCCGCACTTTCTAAAGCAAGCACTGCATTCTCGATGACACGGGTAACCCCGGCCGTTTGAAGATGGTAGTGCGCTATAGCAATTTTAAGAGACATGGACTTTAATGGTTTGGATTCACCGAGATCCGAAAGGCGCAGGCATGGAAGAAAGAGTATTCTAAGGAGAGACAGTTGGTCGGTCAAGAAACATAGAAATCAGTAGTTTATGTTGTCCTTTATGTTTTTTTAAGTAATTAATAATGAGTAATTTATAATTATTCTTTGGTCCTTTTTTTATTTAACTTGAAAATAAAATAAGGTTGTCATATTATTATATATGTAAACCTTTTTTTATGAAATCAATCAAGGAACAGGTACTCGAGTATGTAGAGAGATCAGGCGTTGTTAGGTCCAGGGATCTAAATAAATTGGCTATGCCTGCTTGCTACCTGAATGTGCTTGAGCAAGAAGGCAAGATACAGAAGCTCTCGCGCGGGCTTTACGCATCTATAGAGTATGAATTTGATGAAAGGCAAAGCTATATAGAGATATGTAAAAGAGTGCCGCATGCGACACTTTGTTTGCTTTCTGCCCTGAACTTTTATGATATGACAACCCAGAACCCTTATCAGGTGTGGATTGCAGTCAATCGTAGGGCTAAGCATCCTAAGATTGATTACCCACCCATTCGAGTCATGAGGTTTTCAGGCAAGGCCTTGACAGAGGGTATTGAAACAGTAACACAGCAAGGATCACAAATAAGGGTTTATTGTGCAGCAAAAACGGTAGCCGATTGCTTCAAGTATAGAAATAAGATTGGAACTGATGTTGCACTTGAAGCGCTTCGAGATGGCTTGAGTAAAAAACTATTTACATTGAAGGAACTTCATTACTATGCACAAATATGTCGTGTACAAAAGGTGATGAAGCCTTACATTGAGGCAGTCTGTTAAAATGCTTTAGTTTTTGAGAAATACTCATGGGGAAGATAATAAAAAATCTAGAGGCGTCCTTATACCAGCAGTTAAGGAATCTAGCTCAAGACAAAGGCGAAGAAGTGGAGGCTGTGCTCTATAGGTATGTTATTGAGAGGTTTTTGTATCGCTTAAGTGTGTCTTCGTATAAGGATAAGTTTTTCTTGAAGGGAGCTATTCTGTTTACCTTGTGGGATGAAGACCCTCACCGTCCTACTCGAGATGTTGATTTTTTGGGAGAGGTTGCTCATCAAATTAAACCTCTTGAAAAAATTGTAAAAGAAATAAGCTCCATTTCCTGTAAGGAGGATGGTCTTAGGTTTGAAACTCAATCTATAAAGGGGGAAGCTATCCGTGAAGGGCAAAGCTATGGAGGTATACGCTTAAAACAATTTGTCAAATTAGGTAGAGCCAGAGTTACACTGAAGATTGATATAGGATTTGGAGATGTGATAACTCCTAAAGCCCAGAAGAAGGAATTTCCTTCTCTTTTGGGGATGCAAAAGCCTACTTTAAATACGTACCCGATTTATACAGTTATAGCTGAAAAGCTAGAGGCTATGGTGTATTTAGACATAGACAATAGTCGTATGAAGGATTTTTACGACTTATGGTTTTTAATAAGGAAGTTTGACATAAATTTAACTCAATTAGGTAAGGCAATTAAGAACACTTTTACTAGGCGAGGGACAGATCTTCCAAAAGAAATGCCTGTAGCATTTACCGAAGCCTTTGCACTTAATGCTGATAAAGATATACAATGGAAGGCCTTTTTAAGAAAAAATGGACTTGAGGGGAACGGTCTAGAATTGAGCACAGTCACGACTGCACTCGGTGAGTTTTTTTGGCCTATTCTTAATCAGATTGGCGGTTAGTTGGTCTTTTTAGGCTTTGTGGTTGGTAGTTTTACTGTAGTATTGACAGTTCCTTATTGAGTGATTTAATGGGGCACAATCAATTATTATGGACACAAATAATACACTAAGCGGTGTAGTTGCTCAAGTGACTACGAGACAATTGGATACGAATGCCACTCAGAGCGTATTGAAGAAATGGGCTGTCGTCGAAAACGAGAGGGTGGTTTCTTCCCCTTTGGTGCTTCAAAAATTGAAGTACGGATCGTATAAGGATGCTATTGCTTTGGGCACACAGATTGTGGCCTTGGGTAAAGGGAATGCCCTGGATGCTGAGTTTAAGGCAGTAAGAGTTGATATCGTAAAAGATACGGTGAAATACTTTAATGCTGGGGCGCTTGAAGTCTTTGAAACGTTTATAACGCTTGCTTGCTTATTGGGTAAGCAAGACGAAATCGAGCTTACACTGTGTCAGGCAAATATAGATATCGTTCAGGAAATTATAGACTCTTGTAAGGTAGGTTACCTTCCGCGAGCTGTAGCTTGTATGCCGAGTGCCCTTCAATTAGGAAAGCGTGAAGCCTTGGAGGCTCGTTTGACTAAAGAAGGCATCGATCTAGCAGTGGAAGTGAATAAAACACTTCGAGGGAACCTCCGACAGCTAGCCGCTGGCTACATGCAAATGCTCCTGCTACTCGGTAAGGAGGACATCCTTAAGGAAGTAATCGCTCAAGGAAGCTTTAACCTTGAGACTGAGGGGTTTGCAGGGAAGACTCTATCAGAATGGAGTGTTCAGCATGGCTATGTGGAGCTTGCACGGTTCTTAAAGGGAATCGGTTGACAGGGTAAGATCTACTGCTAAGAATCGTCCTAGCATTATATTATTATGGCCGTAAACAATACGGGCAAGTAATGTCTATAGATATTAAAAAGCTAAAACCTTGAAATGAAAAAAGTTATTTTATTAGCCCTAGCTATGACGAGTTTAACAATGCAGGCCGAAGAAAAAAATACTGTCTCTCTAGACCTTGATGCGAAGCATTATAAGGAGAACTCTTCAGTACAATACAAGCTTGCTGAAGATGTTTTTGAGCTTCATGCATTCCGCAGTGATGAAGTGATCTTGGATGTGGGCTGTGGAGATGGTAAGATTACTAAGAGGCTTGCTGAGAAGGTCCCCCAGGGTTTTGTAGAAGGGGTGGACCCTTCCCTTGCGATGATAACATGCGCTAAAGAAGTGCACCCCCAGGGTGAGTTCCCTAACTTGAAATTCAGCATGGGGGCTGCAGAGACCTTTCAGGCAGATAAAAAATATGACCTGATCACTGCGTTTTGCTCTTTGAATTGGGTGCATGGGCAAGAGGCTGCGCTTCGACATATGACTGAGGCCCTGAAGAAAAACGGGAAGCTGCTAATCCTAACCTTTCCTAAGTGCTCTCCTTACTACTCAGTCCTAGAGGAGGTTATCTACTCCCCCAAATGGGCCGCGTATGCAGATGCGGCTGTCTGTAAGCATTGGGTCCCCGCGGAAAAGTACCCAGAGATTGCCCAGGAGCTTGGTTTACGTGAGCTCTACCTGGAGACTTCATCTGAAGTAGCGTTTTATAAAGATAAACAAGACTTTAAAGATTATGTAAAGGGATGGTTGCCGTGCCTCATTCCTATCCCCGAAGAGCTCCAGGAAGCATTTTTGGAGGATATTGCTGTGAATGCCCAGCAGCAGTATGGGACAGAAGGGGAGCCTGGATTTGGCCTGCCTTACAACAAGATTGTGATGTACTGGGAGAAGGCGTGAAGGTGTTAGATAGAGGCTCCTTATGTCGATGTTTTTCGATTTTTTCGACATAAGGGAGGCCTTATGTTTAAATTCTTTAATTTCTTCGACATAATTAATTTTAGACTAATCCCTTCATTATAAGCTACTTATGTGTTTTTAGGGCTTGTTTTGTAGTTTTGAGGAATATCCTACTGATTTTGGGGCTCTTATTAATATAAGAAACACAAATAATTAATCAGTATGGATAACGCTATTTCTAATCGCTTTGGTAAAAGACCTCTTCTTGATGGAGGAGAAGCTCGAGGTCTTAGGAAAGAGGGATCTAAGCGGATCAAAATGAATCTGGACCTTTTAGATTATAGGCGCCTGAACTCGGCCCAGAGGCTACTAGAATCTGGAAGTACGCAAGATAAAACGCGTGCGTTAAAATTTTGTATTCCTTTTGCTCAGCAAAGAACAAGGATCCTCACTGGTAAGCGGCTGAGAGCCAATGAATTGCTATTGCGCCTTGGGGGCAATACCTTGCTCAGCATGAAGGTAGCATGGAGTGCTCAGGCAGAGTTAGTGAATGTTAGATCTGTTGCCTTGAAGAGTTGTATGGGTTTGTTAGAAGACGAGGCTACCGATTTATCTTGGAGGCTTGAATCTGCTGGTATTCTATTAAACTTTGGAAGGGATAAGGATAAAGAAGTTGCTAAAACCTTATGCATCAGGACAGCTAAAGATAAGCAACTTGATATCCATACTCGATTTAAGGCTGCGTCAATGATGTTGGATGCCAGTAATGTAGCTATAAAGGCTATTGGGCAGGAATTGATGATGCCTTTTGCCAATGATTCTCGCTTATATCCACAGCAACGAGGGATTGCTCAAGGGGCTGTCCAGGCTTGGTGTCAAGAGGCCTTGCAATAGACTAGATTAACCCCTTATTGGGATCTGGGGTCTAGTTTTTCCATTAAGATTGACTGTGTGCTGCTGATAATGGATAGTGCTGCCACATTATCTAATTATGGACAGAATAGCGCACACGAGGGCGTGCGGGAGATGATCTGCACTTATGGAGAAGGTGAGGCTTAGGTCTTTTCTGTAAGAATTGACAGGGCGTGAATGTGGCGGTAGTTTGCGGGCTTATGAAGACACCGTCGCCTTCGATTGATAGAGGAACCAGCGCGCAAGCCCAGCGAGTACAGGCAATAGAAGCCTGTCGGGCTGTTAGCAAGCGCCTAGACTATTATGGGCCTATACTCGTGCACCTTGAGCGCCAGGATATTGTTACGCTGCGCAGGAAGTATGCAGAGCAGGGGACAGGGGTTTCGCTTGAAAAGCGTTTGGTGGAGTTTATTTCCGATAAAAAAACGGATGACCTAGATAGTTTAAAAGCTACTTATTTGCTTGAGGCGCAAACGTCTTATCTTAAGGGAGGGGAGCTTAAATTTTACCAAAAGGCACTCTTTAATGCCTATAAGAAGGTGGCGTTTTCTGAGGACTTGAGGCTTGTAGAAGAGCAGCGGGCGGTGATTAAGAGGCTGCTCTATAAGGAGCCTGAAACGGGAATCCAGGCTTTGCTTGCATTGGGCAGGCGCAGTTATGTACCTATGGAAGTGATACAGATGCTGGTAGAAATTGAAGATGAGCGGGCACTGTCTTTAGCATTTGAGGTGTGTGAGCGGGAACTGCAAGATCCTGAGGTGAACCCCACTTGTGGGCTGAAGTGGGCTGAGATTTTAATAGAATCTGAAGATGAGCAGCAGAGGGCTCTGGCGGAGAAGACGCTGCGCCAGATTGGAGATGACCCTCGGAGAATTTGGGGGGTTTGGGTACAGGCACGCGAGGTTTTGCGGGCAACTGGGTATGATGCGCCTGAGCCTAAGGTGGAACAGGAGCTACCCCCCCAGTACTTTATGGGGCCTTATTGGTTCTCGAGGCCGTATGACCCTTATCCGTGAACAGCCCAGGGGGAAACCTTGATGAAGCTGCTGTCTAGCTTAGCGTAGCGGCCATGATCGCCTAGGGAGCCTTTGGTGATTATGAGCTCTGGGCTAAACTGCTTGATTGCTGCGGCTGTTTGATTGCTGTAATAAGGGAGGCGGTTCATCGATAGGGCTTGGAGCTTGGGCCAGCTGCGGTAGAGGTCTATTAGGTTTAAATGTAGGCCGATTAGACAGTCATCAGTCATGAGTTCAGCAATTTCTAGAGTGGGTGTGTGCTGTGCAATGAATTTAATTTCTTCGGCTGTTGTATCGCAGCTAGCAAGCGCTAGGTAGCGCAGGGGGGAGCGCTTGATCATTTCTTGGACAGGGTTTAGAGAGAGGAATCCGTTCTTCATCACGGATATATTGAGCACTACGAGTTGCTTGAGTTGGGCGAAGGAAGCGCCGGTAGCTTTGCCTGGGTAAT
Source organism: Opitutia bacterium UBA3534 (assembly GCA_002376875.1). Lineage (GTDB taxonomy): Bacteria > Verrucomicrobiota > Verrucomicrobiia > Opitutales > UBA3534 > UBA3534. The sequence goes on from DFOT01000002.1 coordinate 142,667, forward strand.
GCAGGTGGAGTTCTTGGAGGTGGGGGTTGGCTGAAAAGAGGGGGCTGAGGCCTGCGTCAGTGACCTTTCTACAGTGCTTTAGCTTGAGGGCCCTTAGGTTATGGCAAGATTTAGCGAGTGCTTGGAGGCCTACGTCGGTGAGGAAGTGATGGGGAGGCTCAGTGAAGTAGAATCCGTCTTCGGAAAGATTTAGGACTTCTAGCTGAGGGCAATATTCTGCGATAATGGTTAGAGCTTTTGGGGTGAGTTTTGTGCAAGCGTCGATCTTGAGGATTTTTAGGATGGGGTGTTTCTTTAGGGTGGCTTCTAGGCCTTTATCACTGAGGTTAGACGCATAACGAAACTCGAGGGATGTGCGGCATTTGGGGTAACTCTTTAGGAAGCGGTCGGTTGTGGTGCAAAACAGCTTTGCTTCTTTAAAGGCCTTATCGTCTTCTTGGAAGGGAATCTGGTAAGGGTGGGCTTGAGCGACGGGGATGAGCTCTGGGTAAGCTTCTTGAAGGGTCATAAATGCGTAGAGGTTGACCCCGAAGTGCCCCTCAGAAAAAATTGCTTGGATAATACGGGTGACTAAAGGTGTATCAGTACCTTTAATACAGGGAAGTTGGGTTAGGTAGGACTTGATATGTTCGGGCGGGGAGTTTGTCTTGGCTTCTGCGGTGCGCTCTAGGAGGTCCACCCACTCGAATTCATGGAGGGAAAAGCCGAAGCAGTCATGGGTAATCGAGATCCAGCTTTGAGTGTAGCTCTTCGGCCTGGAGCTGGCTAGGGCGGGTTCTTTAGGCTTGCGGGGTTGTGTTGGAGACTTCTGGTAGGGGAAGAAAGAATCCTGAGAATTAGAACGCGTTAGATAATGTAGCATGTAAGTGAGGTGGGTGATCAAGTAAGACGTTGAGTGTTTATTCTTGAAGGGATGGAGACTCAAGCTTATTTTAGCCAACCAGTAGTAACTTATCAAGAAACACTAATTATGGATAATATACCGAGTAACACATTTTTTGATGCAAAGGAGTGCGATAGAGTGCTTCTGGCTGCGCTTGAGGATGTGCAAGACGCCCTGAGTGGTAAACTTAGTTTGAATGGATGCCTTCCGGATAAAGACTTTATGAGCCATCCGGGTAAAGTCTTGTTATATCGAACTGCAGCCCAAGCGATGCTAGAGAAGATGAATACGCTTCATTGGTTAGGGCAACAGGATATGACGCCAAACATTACAGAGCAGGGGTTGAGGCTTAAGGCGCGTGAGGCTATTCAAAGTGTATCTGAGCACATGAAGGAGCGATTTCTTGCTACAGCTGAATTCGTACAATGTGTTTTTGAAGAAGGGCAGCCTTTGTCTCAAAAAGCAGAAGAAGCTTATATGGGGCCTACTAGAGCGGTGTATGGAGAGACGTGGGCAAGGTTACATAAACTTGAGGAAGAGTGTGACGCGCTTCGGGCAGAAAATGAAGCGCTTAAGGCTGGTAGGAAGCGGAAGCGAGAGGAAGGTACTGACTCTGATTTAGAGGAAGAACAGGTATTTCCGGAAGGCCTTAGACTTGAGAGTACACTTAACTTCAATGAAGACTATGGTGTTGATTGGGCACGCTTGCGAGCTATTGAAAATGTGTTTCGTTCGGTTTCAGAAGGTTTGAGTCTTTCAATCCTTAAGAAAACATTTGAAAAAGACCTTACAGACAAACATTGGTCTCATAGTGACGGACTCTCTTGTGTGCGTTCTTACCCGCAAATAGTTAAGGGAGTCGTTAGTAGGGTAAAAAATATTGAGGTGATTGGCTTCGAGAATGCAAGGCTTGAAAAGAAGGTGCTGAGTGAAAAAGAGATCGAAGCAAATGGAAAGCGTGTTGTTGAAGAACTCATTCATGAAAAAGATATAAATAAGACAACCTCAGGTGCTTATTTAGCTTATTATTTGAAAAAGCATACCGAGAGGCAAGCTATCCTGGTGGAGGTCTACAAAAAAGGTTATAAAGAAGGCTTAGCTAAATATGGGTTTGGAGAGCTGCCTCCAGTGCCTCCGATAAAGTTTGTGCCCGAGAATTTCAGGATAGAGTAGTTTACCCGCCGTCGTTCCTTTGTCACTATGGCGCGGCGCTCTTGTTTGTAGCTCAGGATAGACCAATAAAATTGGACTATCTTGAGACAAACAAGGCGCAGCTTAATGGGGGCATGGCTATCTGGGAGCCTACCCAGGGCATTAGGCTGACCTCTAGGCCGCGTTCATCGAAGCGCTCGTGGTCTGCTAGTTGGATGAAATTATGCGAACGGGCGCTGATGTTATCTAGAGTGACGCTCCAGGTGTGTGGGTTGATTGCGTAAAGGATCTGACTTTCGCCTTGGCTCTTGTCTGCATTGTAAAGAACTGCGGAGGCGGAGGCACCGTCGGCGTGGGTAATTTCTAGATAGCCCTCGCTTGGAGTCTCGCTCAGGCGTAAGAGCCGACCCCGCTCAGACAGGCGGAAGCGGATCCAGGCGCGCGCATAGGCGTGTGTGCCGGAATTAGAGACTAGGCGGCCATAGTCGAGTTCGTTTAAGTCCCCGCGTTGGTAAGTGTTGTTTACGCCTTGCTTGCTATGGAGCATATCAACGCCTTGTGCGAGCATTGGGATCCCCAAGGAGCTTAGGAGCATGCTAAACATGAGGTGGGTGCGGCGTACATCGTTCGCAGAGAAAAGGGTGCCGTCGTTATTAGGGGCCTCAGTGATTTTATCGAGCCAGCACAGATCATCATGAGAGGCTGTGTAGTTGACTGATTGGGCGGGAAAGGTCGAGAGATGGCCTAGGGAGCCGTTTATGAAATAAGCAAACCCTTCATGGTTGCCGTGGCCTCGGACGTAGTCGTATATAAACTCTCGATACGAATCATTCCAGGAAGCAAAGCCAGTTTCGCGCATTTGGTAGCCGATGTGGCCGCGGAAGCTCCAAGGCTCGGCAATGAGGATGATTGAGGGTTTGATGGCCTTGAGGGCTTTTTCGATATCCATGAGGACCTCTTGGCCAATTAACTCCGCCAGGTCGAAGCGGAAGCCGTCTACATTGTAGGTACGGACTAGGTGTTCTAGACTATCGATGATGAGGCGGCGTGTCATGGGGGCACTTGCGCGTAAGTCATTCCCACAGCCACTAAAGTTCATTAAGTAGCCTTCGTCATTTGTTTCGAAATAGTGGTATTTGTCGATATGGAGCAGGTGGTTAGGCTCCCCCACGTGGTTGTAGACAACATCGAGGATGACGGCTAGGCCATTGTCGTGGCAGGCTTTAACTAGGCTCTGGAACTCAGAAACCTGGGAGGCCTTCTCGGGTTGTAGCCCGTAGGCACTGGCTGGGGAGAAGTAATTACACGTCATGTAACCCCAGTGGTATTCTTGAAGTGATTGGTTATCGAACTCTTGGATGGGTTGGAGCTCTAGGGCATTCACGCCGAGCTCGCGTAAATAAGAACCCTCCGCACGGACCCACTTCTCTAGACCGGTGAAGCCTAAGCGCTCTTCGTCATTCAGCGGGATGGGGGCTTTGGCGATGAGGTCGCGCACGTGAGCCTCTACGATGACTAAGTCGTGCCAGGAAGGCGGCTGGAAATGATCTTCGGGCTTATGGAGGAAGTGGCGGTCGATGATGATCCCTGGGCCTGCGCCGCTAACTGCAGCCATGGCGTACGGGTCTAAAATTTTGAAGCTGCTGGTGAAGTGAGAGAATTCATCCTCGGTGATGCCTTCTATATTATAATAGTAATAGTAACCGTGTAGGTTTAGGGGGACGATTGCTTCCCAGGTGGTTTCATCTAGGCGGTTGAGGCGCAGTGTTTCGGGCTGAGGGTTCTTGAGGTCCTTATAGTAAGTAAGCTCTACCCACAGAGCACGGGGTGCAAAAATGCGGAAGCGTGTGTGGTCTTTCTCGACGACGGCACCGAGGTAATAATCACTCTTGAGGTTCAGCAAGAGATCATTGTAGCAAATAGAAAGGGTTTCTTTATGGATGCTTGTGGACCATAGGATTTTCTCTTCCCCGAGGAGGGTCTGGCCTTGGGGGATTTCGAAGGTAAAAATATGTAAGCCTGTGCGCGTAGGGGAGTATTCGTAATTAGGGTTACCAAAGCTATCGAAGGTGCGGTTGGGTGCCTCTGCGGGGACGTCTAACCAGACGCCTTGTTCGGTCATGAACTTGAAGCCTGCGCAGGCCTTCTTGAGCTTCCCTTTGAAAGGGGTCCGTAGTATGAGGTAGGTGTGGCCCCCGTGTTCTTCGGGGAAGAGCTGCCACTTTTCACCAGAGGCCTTCGGGTCCCAGTCGTTAAAGTCCCCAGCGAGATAAACGGCCTCTTCCTTCCAGGCTAGCCAAGGGTAGTGGCTGGGGCAGAAGAGGAAATGGAGGACCTCATCCTCCACAAAATACCCTGATTGTAGGCCAAAATAGAAAGCGGGGGCCCGGCTGAGCTGGTCGAGCGCTGTTTTGCTGGGGTGTAGGTACAGTGGGGGGAGCTGCTCGCTGGAGAGCCAATCCTGAGAAAGCATAATAATACCGCGGGTAGAGGTCTCCCAATAGGCTTTGAGGAGCTTTTTCTTCTCGGAAGTGGCTGGGGTGGGGGCTTTTAAGGACATGGCTGGCTTGACAACACTATATTGAATGCTAGGGGATAAGAGTTCAAGACGTAACTTTTTGGTTGGCAAGCGAGGGGCTAGGGCTTAAAAAGGAAGTGCATTAATCAAATACCCCTATGAATAAATTTCTCGTGATAGTAATTCTTATTGGTCTGTGTGTACTCGCTACGTTTTTTGTCCTTACGTCAAAACGCGTGGATCGCTCTATTGCTACAGAGGTCTCTCTGGAGCGCCTAGAACAAGGAAATGCGCGCTTTGTTTCCGGGAAGATGAAGCACCCGAACCTTACCCAAGAATACCGGGAGCAATTAGTTGAGGAAGGCCAAGAGCCCTCAGCGGTTGTTGTGGCCTGTTCGGACTCTCGTGTTGGGGTAGAGTTTATCTTTGATGCAGGGATTGGTGAGCTTTTCGTAATCCGTACTGCGGGAAACGTGATCTCAACAGTAGAGGCTGCGAGTATCGAATATGCGGTCAAGCAACTTAAGGTGCCTTTATGTATTGTTTTGGGCCATACGCACTGTGGCGCAGTAGCAGCAGCAGTGACTGAGACAGATGCTTCTGGCAACTTGGGCAAGCTCGTAGAGATGATTGACCCTGCTTATGAAAAAGCTAAGAAGGCGTATCCAGATCTAGGCATCGAAGAGCTGATGGATAAGACCGTGGAGATGAACGTCTGGAACTCTGTTGATACGCTTTATCAGATAAGTGAACCTATTGCGGATTCAGTGGATAAGGGCTACTTACGCGTTATGGGGGCCACCTATGACCTTGAAACAGGTGAAGTCCGTTGGTTAGAGCGTGAGCCTGGTATGCCAGCAAGTATCACTAGTTCAAGTACATCTGACGATGATGAGGACGTTGAAGAAGACACCACCTCTGATCAAGAGGAGGATGCCCTTGATAACGACGAGCTGACCGAGGACCAAGACGAGAGCTAGGCCTTTGCTTTAATAGGCTTTGTGACTTTACTTTAGGCAGGCAAGTGCCTATAAGCTTGGGCCTATTATGGATAATGTAAAGAAACTTGCGCTTGGCTTAACGCGCTCAAACTCAGCTCCCATGAAAAAGGTGGGGAGGTCCTCTCCGCGAGTCTCACCTAGGGTAGGGCATAAGCCGTCTCCTCTCATGCAGCGGCGCCTGCTTATTAAAGTGGGTGAGCCAGGACTCTCCTTGCCTTTAGCAAGCCGTAGTAACCCAAACTCACCTGTTCTGTCCCGACCAAGCCCACTGAAGCGGTGTTCTAGTGACAGCTCCCTCTTTACTCAAAAAACACGTGCACTTGAATTGGGAGTGAAGCAGGAGGATGTTCAGAAATATATTAGACTGCGGAAGCGCCTGCTTAACCCTAGGGACAAGCTGTCGATCAACTTCCTTAAAGGTTGTATCGCTAAGGCGAAGAAGGAGCAGGAAGCGGGTAAAAAAGCCACCAGTTGGTGTTTTCATCGGGCTCTGAAGAAGGATGAAACCCTCACCGATAAAATGATTAAGGCCTTACACCTCTACATTAAAGGCGCCGAGAGTTTGCCCCAAACCCCTCGGCTCACGCGCACGCAAAGCAGTTCTTCAGCAAGTTCGACAGAATCCCAAGATTCGAACATCTCAGATAATTCAGAAGACACCACCTGTGAGATTAGGCAAGCTGAAGAGATGTTTAATTTTATCTATAAACTCCTTCTGCTAGGTAAAGCACAAGGCTTGAAGGCCTCGAATCTTGTGCCAGATAATATCTTGCTTTGGATGGTGAGGATATGCTTCCCGAGTAATCTATTCCCTCAGGAAGGAGACCCTACGGAGGTCATCAAGCAGCCCCAGCCTGCCTATGTGGTCGCCCGCCTTTGTATTGAATGTGGCGGTACGAAAGTGAAGGCAAAAGGCTTTCAGTTGCTCTATGTCTTGTGTTTGAGCTATCTCTCGAAAGACTTTGGGCTAAAACAAGACCTGGGGAAGGCTTTGCAATACGCTAGGGAGCTTGCGCAGTACGGTCATTATGTGCGCGCTAAGAGCGCTTTTAGCCGGTGCGCGCGGGCTTGCTGGGCAGCTAAAGACTATGAAAAAGCTGAAGCGGTCTATAAAGCCCAGATCGAAGACCTTTCTGTGGCGTTTGAAGATGTTAAGTTAGGATTTTTGGGCTTGTTAGACTTAGCCCTTCATTACAAAGCTGTAGAGGATCTTGATAAGGCCAAGGAGCTCTGTGAGTTAGTCAAAAAGAACAAGTATTGGGGAGGCAGGATAACCTTAGAACACCTTAGGCATATAGGGATAGATGATGAGGGACTCCCTTTTATAAAAGAATATACCCCTCTCATTAGTAGCTAAGGAAAATATCTATCGACAATCTGGCTAATAATATTAGATTATAAATTAAATGAAGAAGGTCTTGGTAGCACTCTCGGGCGGCGTAGACAGCGCCGTAGCGGCAACCCTGCTTAAGGAGCAGGGCTATGCAGTATCTGGGGCCTACATGCGTACATGGATGCATGAGGAGGGCAGCGAGCTCTTTGCGGATTGCCCTTGGGAGACAGACCGTGAGGATGCCCGAGCCGTAGCAGAGACCCTCGGTATCCCCTTTGAGGTGGTAAACCTTATTGATGGGTACCAAGAGCACGTAGTGCGCTACTTAGTGGACGGCTATAAGCGCGGCGTGACCCCAAACCCGGACATTATGTGCAACCGGCAGATGAAGTTTGGGATGCTCTTGCAGTATGCCTTGGACCAGGGCTTTGATTTTATTGCTACGGGGCATTATTGCCAAAAGCGTGAGCTACCTGAGGGGGGCTATGGGCTTTTTGAAGGGGTGGACAAGAACAAGGACCAGTCTTACTTTTTGGCGATGGTGAAGCAGGAGGGCATCGCAAGAGCGCTCTTCCCCTTAGGAGGGTATACGAAGCCTCAAATCCGCGAGTTAGCCGAAAAAGCAGGCCTGCCAAACGCGCAACGTAAAGATAGCCAAGGAATTTGCTTTTTGGGGAAGGTGCCGATCCAAAAATTCCTGGAGCAATATATCCCCGATAAGCCGGGAGACGTGGTCAACCTAGAGGGCAAGAAAGTAGGTACGCATGAGGGCCTGCACCGCTTTACCTTTGGGCAACGTAAGGGGATAGGCGTGCCGTCCAATACGGACTTTGAGAACTTTGTGGTGCTGCGTAAGGATTATGACACCAACCAGCTGATCGTGGCCTTTGATAAGCCAGATACCCCAGGGCTCTACATGACCGAAAAGGAACTCGAGGGAATGCACTTTATTAATGAGGCGATTACTGAAGATACCGAGCTTTTGGCCAAACCCCGCTACCGAGACCCGTCCCAGAAAGTGAGATATATTCCGATGGGAGAGGGGAAGGCCCGCGTAGTGTTTGAGAAGCCCCAAAGAGCGCTCGCAGCCGGGCAGGTCCTAGCACTGTATGATGGCGAACGCGTGCTTGGTGGTGGGTATTATTGCTAGCTCCATGGGCTACTCTAGCACCAAGTGATAGCGGGTGCTTTTGAAGGTTCCTGTTTGCTTGAAGATACCTTGTTCTACTAGATCTTTTAGGTCTCTGGTTACTGTTGCGTGAGGGGCTTTTGTGATGGCCTTGTAGTTACTTGCACTCAAACCGCCTTGAAAACCCTCCGGGCCTTCTTGAAAAATACGGGCTAAGGCTTTTGCTTGACGCGGATTTAACTGATCCTTGAATTGATCGTAGAGCTTTGTTTTTTGGATTAAGAAGTTTACCCACTCTTGCGCAGACTGTTGGGCTTGAACAAGAGTGCTTGAGAAGTAATGAAGCCAGCCCGAGACCTCGTTGCTTTTATTGGCCTTTTCTAGGTTGTCATAATAGGCCTTCTTGTTCTTTTGGATAGTTAAAGACAGCGCAATCAGTGAAGGGGCACTCAGGCACTGAGCCAGAGCCTTTTCAGCAATAGCGCGGCCTATGCGCCCATTCCCATCTTCGAATGGGTGGATACACACGAAATAGAGGTGTGCAATGCTTGCACGGGTGAGGGCTGGCAATGGATGAGTACCGCTTGGGGCACTTTCGTTAAACCAAGTAATGAATGTCTTCATCTCTTGAGGGATTGATGAAGAGGGTGGAGCTTCAAAGTGAATCTTGGGCTTATGAACTGCCCCCGATATTACTTGCATAGGGTCACCATGCGCACGGTATTGCCCGACAAATTCTAGATCTCTACGACCTTGCGTAATCAAACGGTGCCAGGTGAAAAGTATTTCATGGGTAAGGGGCTCTTCATAGTTGCGGTATAGATCCACGATAACCTTGGCGATACCATCTTCTGCAGGAAGGATTTTGCTTGTATCATTTGTTAGACCAAGGTGACGGCGGATTGAGGATTGGACGCTGTAACGGTCAAGAAATTCGCCTTCGATCTCTGAGGTTTTCAGTGCCTCGTCACTGATTAGGGCAACAGTGAGTGTGTCTTTGTCCTCTTTGTTGACATGCTGGTAGGTTCCCAAGAGGTGTCCTGAGTTTTGATAAAATTGACGCTCTAGATCTGCTACGATTTTTGCATCGTAACGAAAGTGAGGCCAATCCTTCTGTTGCCAATTCCATGTCATGAGTAGTAAAGTTTAATTTTATTACTCATAATTTAGCTTATTTTGAGTAATAAATCAAACTTTTATAACTCATAATTTTATCTTTTTTGAGTAATAAAAACACAAGTAGTTAATTAACAGTAATTTGCAGGATTACCATAGAGTATTCAATTATTGACCATATTATGATTTCTTGTTATTATTTTGTAGTAACAACTTAATCATCTTATGGATACACAACCACTAATACCTCCTGGAGGAGATAAGGGAGTGCAGGCGCAATCTTCTGGGAAGCCTAGCTTGCTTAGCAAAATTGGCGAATTCTTGAGGCACCCGGTTCGGTTTATACATAATGCCCGGCTTAAGAAGGAATATGTAAAGCTGAACAACAACATCCAGGCCAAGAGAGCTCAGGAGCAAGGACGGCCTTTGAGTGAGCGTAGCGTTACGGCCCAGGAAGGTAAAGCAGTGTTACCGAGTAATACAACAGTCTCTGAAAATACGGCCCCAGCAATGTCAGCGGGGATGACAGAAGTGTTGCAAATGGTACAAGAGAGTAAGATAGATGAGCGCTCTGGCCCTATGGGGAGTATTGTGCAGCAGGCTATTATTGATATGACCGAAGAGGTGCCCTTCCGGGAAGTGGGCATTGACTCGATGGAGTTTGCTTTTACGAGCAATACGAGCCGGGCTAAAGGAACTGCATCTGAACTCATTGGTGAATATGCTACAGACCCTACGGATGCTGGTGTACTTAAAGATGCAGTACAAAAGCGGCAAGCTGCGATTCAAAAATCATTGAGAGACATAGGACTGCTTTTAAAAAACCCGAATACTAAAGACTCAGACCGCGTGGTGTTAGAATCGCTCGTAGCGCAGCTTGAGTTGCTGGATGGGCAACTGAGCGCTAAGTTAAGTTATCTTGAGGCATTTTCCCAGGTGGACCCGCTCTCTAAGGAGGCCCTCACGTATTCGGCCGAGACGTTTCGGGATGCGGCATTAAGTCTTATTAATGATGAAATCCGTGATGAGATGGACCTGGATCGGCTTAAGGCTTTGGACACTATCCGCAGTCGAATTGAAACCATGACCGATGAAGTCACCCAGGCTGATGATATGCTTAAAGAGCTTAAGCTGTTTCCTAAAAAGCTTACGAAATTAATGGGTAAAGGCTTTCCTAAGAAACAACGCAAGGGGCTTAAAAAGCGTTTGGCCCGGGAACGGATTACTGTCCTCCAAAAAAAGGAATGGAATGTAATTTCAAAGGAGATACAGCTGACCAATCCGCGTACGGGAGAATCAATGGCTTATAAAAATACGATTACCCCTGCTAGCAAAATGGGCAATATCATCGGGCAGCGGTATGAGGCTGATGGGATTGGTGGGGTTCCGTCTTTGGACATGACCTCCTCCCATGCGGTGAATATGGCTTTATCCCAGGCCACAAACCCAGAGGGAGTCGTTATTACAGAAGTAATGCGTGTGGGGGTACTCTCGGCGGCTGAAGTTAAGGGGACCTACAAGCGCGAACAAGCAAATTTAGAACGGGGTAAAGAATTGTATACGGCTCTTGTGGCTACGAATGAGGAGATCCTCTCTGAAGCGCTTAATAATAAAGGCCCTGTGGTGGAAGGCCTTGCGATTAATCTAGAAACCCCGGATGGATTCCGGCACATGCAGGCTAAAGCTACGGGTAGCTATAAGCATGATGAATACCGGCAGACCGAAGAACAGTATACCGTGCACCAGGCCATGCAAGGGCTACAGAAACTTACGGTTCTGGATGGCACCGAAGAAAAAGAGGTAGAAATAAACTTTAAAATTAAAATGGCCAGTGTTGGTGTTAACCCTGGAGCTGTCGGTAAAGCAAGCGCGGTTACAGGAGGCTGGGGGAAGGCTGGGAAGATTAATAGTGAAACCTTTGACTGGCTCTTTAAGGAATCTGGCTTAGGGCCTGGGTTTAAAATGGATGATGGGCGAATCATTGATGGGCGCGTTGGGGCTACGCTTACTTCTTTAGGTGAGAAGGGCGAAAAGCGCACGGAAGAGGAAACTCAACTATTTAATAACCTAAAAGAAGTGACTAAGCAGGTACTTGAAATCTATGAAGGGAAAACCTACAAAAAAGGAGGCGTAGACCCTTATAAATTAGCAAGCCGCCTGGTAACCCTGGGGAATTTGTTACGCAGGGGCAGCGACGGGCACTTTGTTGTCTTAGTGAATTGTAAGAGCGCTAAGGACAGAACCAATCACGTAGTTAATGAGGCTATCCACCAAGGAGCGCGTGCAGACATGGGCTTGGAGATGATCCCGCCAGATACTGAATATACGGACGATCAACGTAATATGTTTGGGCAAATTGCGCTGAACTCAGGCGGGGCCCAAGTCCAGAAGTATAACACAGGCGTTGAAGGCCAAAAGACCAAGGGCGTGAACTTACACCTTGAAGGGGAAGCTTTGAGGACCTTACTCGGGGGCTCAGGGATTGTCCCTGTTTAATTAGCGTAACGCTCGAAGGTTTCTTGGAGATCGATCCGATCGATGGCTGCTGCGCGTTGCTCTAGGTCTTTGTAGAGTGCTCCGGCGGCATCAGGGGTAAACTTTAGGCAGTACTTTGCGAATTTCTTGCATAGATCATACTTCTCTTGGCTGAAAGCCTCTCGGGCTAATTCTGCGTAAAGGCTGCCTGCTGTGGGTCTATCCTTATGGGTCTGGGAGGCGAACTTCTGGGCGTATTTGAAATCTCCTGACTTAGCAGCGTCTAGGGAGAGCTCTCTGTAAAGATTAGCCCCGCCGCTTTCTTGATTGCCGTTATACCGCTTGGACTTCATCGCGAAGCTCATGGATTGCTTGAAGTCCTTCTGGGAGGCTGCTACACGGGCTATAGAGCCGTAAGCGCGCGCAGCTTCTGCCTTATTAAGGGGGGCTACTTTATTAGCGAAGCGGTTAGCCTCTGCAAAAAAACCGAGCTTAGCGGCTTCTTCAGCGAGGCTTGCATAAACTCGTGCACCTGCTTCACGGTCGTTACCCATCGCTTTTGTTGCGTATTTGTGAGCATCCCGAAATTCACCTTCTCTTAGAGCTTGGATGGCTTGCTGGGAATAGTCAGCAGCTTCATTCTCTTGAGCGCTTAAAGGGAGGGTAAAAGCAATCAGTAATAGAAAAGTATAAGAGTATTTGAGCAGATTCATAATGAGAATTAACGTAAATAGAGATGGTTTCCGGCGTAAAGCTCTCCGGCTGTTGAGTGGTAGCATTCGCGTTCTTTAAGGACAATAGGGGGCTTGAAACCGAGCTTGGCGGTGAGGGCTTGGATACGTTCTTCGGCATCGGTATCTGAGCCCCAACCGTGCCATTCTAGGAGCAGGGCCTGGGTGTCTTTAAGGATTTCGGGGAAGTCTTCTAGAAAACGGAATTCAGCCCCTTCAATATCCATTTTAATAAGGTCGTAGGGAGGTTTTAGGCGTGAGAGGATACTCTCTGAGCTTAAACGTGGGACAGTGACTTCCTTTATAATAGGGTCCCCAGATTTATCAATTGAGGAAACCATACCTGAGCGCAAGGCAAAGGTAATAGAAGTTTGATCAGGGGGAGCAACTGCGGCATTGAGTGTCTGGAACTTACCCTGAAGCAAATTACGATCAATAACGCGATTAAGTTGTTTGAATACACGTGGGTCTGCATCAATAAGCAGTGCACCTTCTGCATTTGTAGTGCCGACCCAGTCGCCTGATTTTAAGGCGTGCTGCCAAATTAAATACAAAGAGAAGTAGCCCATGTGACAGCCCAAATCTAACCACCGCTTAGGCAAAGGCATATGTTTTAGGAAATCACCATAATCATTGGCTATATAAATCTCACTGAAAGACTTCAAGGCTATGGTATGGGGTACTGGGACTGCGAGGTTGTTTGTCAGCGGAATAGTGAGCTTAAGGTCATCAAAGTGGTGATGGACAAAACCAAAAGCTAGACGCTCGCGAATAGGTTTAAACTTTAGCAGAAACTTCAGGGGGTATGTAAGCAGCTGAGATAGCATTGGGTATACATATTAAAGAAGGATTGAGTAAGAAGCAATTTAGAATAGACCTGGCTTTATAAATGCTTAATTTGGCTGAGCATGAGCGACAATAGTATTCCTAGATCCTGGCCTTGGGGTGATCTTCAAGACAATATCACCAATGTTTCCACGCCAGGCTATAAGCGCGGCAGAGAAGTTAGCTTTACAGAATTCTTAGAACAAGAAGGGCTCCTGGGAGAAAAACGAGTAAAGCAGGTAGATACTCGATCCACTGATTTTGAGGCTCAATTAGCTGAATATAAAGCCCGACAGCAGGTACGGTACATGCAGATAATAGAGCAAAACCGCTCAAATCCTAACCCATAGTATATTCCGCACAATAGATATTATGTCTAATTGTTGTCTTAAGGGAGTTGGGTTCAATATTGGGAAATTGATTTAGATAGAGCTCCCCTGGGGGTTGAGTTGTGAGTCTATGCTTAAGGGCTTGCTCCTTCTTGGGGGGTGCTTAGCCTTGCAAAGATTATGGATTGTAATTTGTTTTCTACTGGAACGTTTCTGGGTGCTCCTGGTGATGACCTAGATGACTTGTTTTCTTTCTCTGACGATGAAGCTGGTACGGAATGCCCCCAGGACCTGCTTACTCCCCTTGATTTTGAAAACTTGTTGCATGACCTTACTCGCCCTGAAATTGATGACCCTATCGAAAGCTTTGTTCATGAAAGACCTCAGGGTGCCCAGCCACCCTCTCGGAAGAGATTCCGCAGCTGGAACATCAAAGAAGAGGTCGATACTAAAAATTATGGTGGGAAAAAGTTTCGTTACCACCGCTGGCGAGTAAGAGTGGGCTCAGAGCGAAGCTCTTTCTCTTTCCAAAAACATGGAGGTAAAGAATTAGCCTACAAAAAGGCTTTAGACTGGAGAGATGCGAAACTTTCAAGGAAAGACGACCCGCATATCTACTCCGTAAAAACAAGCTCTTAAGTGATCTTATTTTTTTAAACCTATAAAAAAAGCCCGCAAATTAATGCGGGCTTTTTTGTTAAAGTTAAACCTGAACGGCTTACCACCATGCTTCGGCTTGGACACCGACTACGATTGCGTGGTTTTTGCCAACGTATGGCCCTGCTGGGCTACCTGCTAGAGGAGCACCTCCAGCATTGTTGACTGAGTCAATACGACCCTTGAAGCCATCTGTCCACTTGAAGTAACTCGCGTAGGCACGTAGTGCTGGACGTGTAGTGAAGCCAAGATCAGGAGTGATCTGAGGCGCTACAGTCAGCTTGTAAAGAGCACCATTGAAACGGTTAGAAGTTCCAGTAGTTGCGCTTGTAGTACCGAGGCGGCTGCTTACGTAGTCTACCCCACCCTCAACAGCGATACTCCAGTGCTTGTTGAAGTAGTAAGTAGGACGGGCACCTAGGGACAACCAAGTTTGTCTGTTGTCTGTAGCCTTACCAGAAGTCTTAGTCTGGTAGATACCTACAACCTGCATAGAAAGAGACTCACTCGGGTGAACGATGAAGGTCTCGATGGCACGGAAGGTCCAAGCATTGCTACGGATGAAATCAGCATCCTGAACAGCAGACTCAAGGTTGCTTACTGTTCCACGACCGTACTGAACGATAGCCTTGTTAACACCAGGCATTGTCAGTGGGTTATCGTGTGTGTGGATGAAGCTGATCGCGTAACCGGTGTTTGTGTCAATGCGTGATCCTGCACTTGCACCAGAGGTTACGATACCACCCTTACTTGCAGCAAGGTCCAAGACAATCTCACCCTTACCGAAAGGTACTTCGAACTCAGAGTAACGGACATCTAGGATGTTCTTACTTTGGCGACCTGTGTTGTTGAAGCTAGTGTTACCTGCAACAAAGATACCGGAACCGTTAGGTGCTGGCTCTGTTTGGTTTGTGCCAATGTAGGCTACAGCGAGCTTACCATCTAGGAAATCTACATCGTGAACACCTCCACCAACTCCAGCGAAGTCTAGGTAGTAGAAGTCATTGATGTAAACGTTCTGTTGCTTGTAGAGACGCTGACCTGCCCAGAACTTAGCTTCCTTGTGAGCAGCCCATACACCTTCGATTTCAGCGAAGCAGTCTGCTAGAGAAAGCGCAGTCCCTGTGGAGTCAAAGGCCTTGTTACCTTCACTCACGATGTTAAAGTCCACCTGGGTCTTTACGTTAATCCCTTCCTTTTGCCAGTCTGGGTTTTGGTAGTTGTAGACCATAGTAAGGTCAACCAGGGTTTCGTACTCATTACCTAAACGGTACTTACCTCCGGCACCTGGTGCCTTAAACTCGAACTTACCAGGAGTTCCTTGGGTTGCTGCACCTCCAGCGTTGATTCCTTGATTAGAACCACCGCGGCTGTTTACTGCATAACCAGAACGGAAAAACCCGTGAAACTCAAAGCCTCCTGGGCCATCTGTAACTTCTTCAGAACGCCATGGGCGTGTCGCAAAGTCAGCGGAAAGCGCAGCAGTTTCTTCCTTAGCTTCACTCGCTGTCTTGCTGGAGCCGTAAGCGATCTGAGCGGCCTTTTCAGCTTGCTCAGCTGCGCGTTCGAGAGCTTCGTGCTGCTCTTCGTTTTCATTCTCGAGAGACTTCAAGCGACGCTCAAGAGCATCTACGCGGTTGCGATAGACTTGTCTTAGCTCAGCAACTTCGCTTTGAAGCTGGTCGATGTCATCGTTCATATCCACGTCTGCAAACGCGACACTAGGAGAAATCAACGCAGCAGCAAGAAAAGCACTTGCTCCGACGATTTTCTTTTTCTTAGAGGGTTTTAGTTTCATTATCTTGTAGATTTATTGTAGTCAAATTTAGGTTAAAAGGATTACCAGCGGGCTTCTGCCTGAACACCGGCTACGAGACCATGGCGCTTGCCTGTGTAAGCAGGACCACCAATACGGCTTTCGAATTGCTTTGTCCACCAAGCGTAAGTGACATACGCACGCAAGGTTGGGCGAACAAGGAAACCAACTTCTGGCTTAACTTCGGGGGCCAAAGTAAGCTTGTACAAGGTACCTTGGTAAGTGTTTGTGTTGCCATCAGAATCTACCCCAGACAGACCGCTGCGTACGTGGTCAATACCTCCTTCGAGCGCTACACCCCAGAACTTGTTGAAGTGGTAGATAGGACGAGATCCGATAGAGTACCAAGTTTGCTTGTTGTCGTTAGACAGCCCAGATTGCTTAACCTCATAAACGAAGTTTGTTTCGATAGAGAAGTTTTCATTAGGCTCGAGCGTGAACGCTTCGATCGCACGGAAAGTCCAAGCATTGCTCTGGAAGAACTTTGGATCCTGGATAACAGACTTAAAGTTGTTAGAAGGGCCTTTTCCGTACTGGAGCACAAATTGGTTAGAGCCGCTGAAGAAGTCACGGTTAAGGTGAATGAAGCTTAGGCCAAACCCTTGAGCACTCTTGTAAGTGTCACCGGTGGATTGGTCTACCCCACCCTTAATCCCTGAAAGAGAAAGCGCGAGCGTACCAGTACCGTAAGGCATTTCAAAATCGTAATAACGCATATCGAGCGTGTTCTTACTGATCTTACCGGCTTGCTGAAGTGTCTTAGCGCGGTCGTTTGTACCGATGTAGGCTATTCCAACCTTACCGTCGCAAGCTTCTAGGTCGTACATACCACCCCCTAGGCCGAAACCATCAAGGAAGGTGAAGTTGTTAATGTAGACACCGTGACCCTTGTAGAGACGCTGACCTGCCCAGAACTTAGCTTCTTGGTGGTCTGCCCAAACACCGTCAATCTCAGCAAAACAGTCTGCTAAAGAGAGCTTAGTGCCAGTGTAGTCAAACGCTGCGTTAGACTCGGTATCGATGGTCATAGTGACCTGAGTCTTCACGTTGATGCCTTCCTTCTTCCACTCTGGGTTTTCGAAGTTATAGGCAAAGGTTAGGTTTGTCTTGGTTTCAGGCTCGTTACCCAAACGGTACTTGGTCTCTGCACCAGGCGCCTTAAATGCATTTGCCTTAGGGCCTTCGGCACCACCGTGGCTATTTACACCATAGCTAGAACGGAAACTACCGTGAAACTCAAACCCTTCCCCTGAAGTAACTGCTGGGCTTCTCCAAGGTTTGTCCTCAAAACTTCTGTAGAGGATCTCTGCCTCTTGCTTAGCCTCTTCGGCAGCTGCCTGAGAAGAGTAAGCCACAGAAAGAGCCTCTTTAGAGTTCTCTTCCATTTGATGAAAGGAGTGATGCGCTTCTTGATTCTCATTTTCAAAATCTTTGATGCGCGTTTCTAGCTGGTTGATACGCTTTTCATACGCTTTGAGCTCAGCTACATCGCTTTCTAGACTGCGGAAATCAGTACCGGCATAGACGGTAGTGAAACCCAATGGTAATAGAGCGACTGTTGCAAGGGAACGAAAACTTATTTTCATGTTTGAAGTTGCTTTTTAAGTGAACGGAGACGTTCTTAAAAAACAACTTCACTGTCAACCCAAATAAAGATGGGTTTAGCTTATCATAACGCACACTAAGTGTGCGTGTTATAAATAGTATAGATTTCGTTGTAACCCGCTCTATGCGGTGTTGAATACTATCATTTTCTCGAGGGTCAAATCGTGCATCGTGTAGCCTATGCCCCCTACCCCAAGGCCTGATTGCTTGTAGCCTCCAAAAGGCATCCAATCGACACGAAAAGCAGTGTGGTCATTCACCATAACAGCTAAGCCTTCTAGGCGTTTGGCGGTATCGAGTGCTACATCTAAATCCTTAGTAAACACAGCAGCCTGAAAACCGTAATCAAGGCTGTTAGCGCGCTTAATGGCCTCATTACGATCTTTGTATGTATAAATACAAACAACGGGGCCAAAGACCTCATTCGTTGAAAGTTGGCAATCTTCGGGAGGATTTAAAATAACAGTAGGTGCGTAGCAGGTATCAGAGATTTTCTCCCCACCACACAAGAGCTTGCCCCCTCCGGAAACAGCCTCCTCAACCCAAGTATGCACGCGGTCAACTTCTTTAGGCAAAATAAGAGGGCCTACGTCTGTATCTTTTTGGGTAGGATCGCCTACTTTAAGTTTTTTGACGGCTTCAAGAAATGGGTCGATAAATTTGCCTTCGATAGACTCGTGGAGATAAAGCCTTTGTACAGAAACACACACTTGGCCTGCGTGATAGAAGCCGCCTTTTACAAGGAGCGGGATGCTTTTTGCGATGTCGGCTGTTTCATCAAAGATGACAGGTGCAGCCCCACCGTGTTCAAGCGCACAACCGGCCCCTGGAGGAAGCTTGGAGCGCAAGTACCAACCCACTTTAGCTGAGCCAATAAAAGTAAGGAAGCTAATGCGAGGGTCTGTAAGGACTTTCTCGGCAACCTCATTCTCGCACATGAGCATCTGACACCAACCTTCGGGTAAGCCTGCCTCTTCAAGAATAGTGACTAAGTTCCGACAAGAAAGCGGTGTAGTCATTGCCGGTTTTATGATTACTGGGCAGCCTACAGCTATGGCAGGGATGACTTGATGGATAATGAGGTTAAAAGGATGATTAAAAGCACTGATTGCTAGGACTACCCCGCGAGGCTCGCGACGTGTGTAGGCCATACGATTTGCAGAAGAGGCGGAGACCCCCATAGGGACCTCTGTGCCTTTGAGGTGAGAAAGCTCTTTAAGCGCGATCTTAATACCGTCGATTCCGCGATCAATTTCTACCTTAGAATCTACGTAGGGCTTTCCGCCTTCTTCGGTAGCTTCGAGAATGAGATCCTCGGCCTTTTCTTTGATAAGCTCGAGCGTTTTTTCTAGGATAGCAATTCGCTGAGGAACTGGCAGCCAGGCATCACGATCAGAATAAAGTTGGTGAGCCTTGTCTAGCATCGCAAGAGCTTCCTTCTCGCCCTGCATAGGAAGTGTGGCAAAAACTTCCTGCTTAAACGCATCAAAAATTTCTAAATTACTCATGAGATTCTTCTTCTAGATTCCAAACTTTGTCTTTAAGCTCTTTGAGAAAGACTTTTTCGTTCTCTGAGTAATCTATAGGAACTTCGATGAGATGAACACCTCCTTTTTTAAAGCAGTCTTTGATTACCTTAGGGAGCTCTCCGGTCTTCTTGATACAAATACCTTTAGCCCCGTAGGCTTCTGCGTATTTCACAAAGTCTGGGTTTCCAAAGTCTAGGCCGTAGTTTTCCATGCCCATGCCGGTCTGCTTCCACTTGATCATACCGTAGGCATCATCCCTCAGGACGATGACGACCAAATCTTGCTTAAGGCGTACTGCAGTCTCGAGCTCTTGCGAGTTCATCATAAACCCACCATCTCCACAAATCGCGAGGACTTTACGCTCTGGGTAAACAATCTTGGCACCAATGGCTACAGGCAGTCCTCCCCCCATCGTGGCCAAAGCGTTATCTAAGAGAATGGTATTAGGCTCGTGCGCTGGGTAATTGCGCGCGAACCATATTTTGTACATACCATTATCTAGGGAGAGAATCCCATCACTGGGCATAGCCTCGCGGATATCACTCACGATTCGTTGTGGAATATTCGGGAAGCTTGATTCTGAATTTTTGCCAAAAATATTTTTATCAATTTGTTTTTTAACCTTCTTGAAATAGTCAAGGTTCCAGCTCTTGGAAGGCTTAACGGCGTTGGCCAAAGCCCTTAAATTAGCCTGCATACAGCCTAAGACCTCGTGCTGAGGAAAGTATACATCATCCATTTGAGCAGCGAAGAAATTTAGATGAATAACCTTAAGCCCGTTGTCCCCCATGAAGAAGGGAGGTTTTTCACTGACATCGTGACCAACGTTGATGATTAAGTCACAGTTTTTGATGGCACAGTGGAGATAGTCGTTATCAGACAAGGATGCGGTCCCTAAGCAGCGCTCGTGACGTTCATCTACCGCGCCCTTACCCATTTGAGTGGTAAAGAAGTAGAGGCCTGATTTATCTATAAAATTACGGATATGCTCGTGCGTTTCATCACGGTTAGCCCCAGAGGCTACGAGGAGCAAGGGGTGTTTAGCCTTAGCGATCATATCAGCCGCTTTCTTAATAGCCTTTGCGCTTGCTGCAGGTGCAGACACTTCTGTCACTTTGAAGGGTTTACGCTTAACTGTCTCTGCGGCGATGTCTTCAGGGAGCTCCAGGTGTACTGGGCCAGGTTTTGCTTCTTCGGCGATACGGAAACATTCTCTTACCAAGAAGGGAACATTATTGCCATCTACAATCTGCTTAGAGAATTTAGTGATGGGCTTCATGGTGGCGACCACATCGATGATTTGGAAGCGCCCTTGCTTGCTTTTCTTGATGGGTTTTTGCCCGGTAATAAAAAGAACGGGCATCCCCCCTAAAAGCGCATAAGAAGCACAGGTAACAAAGTTTGTCGCACCCGGGCCAAGCGTTGCTAAACACACGCCTGTTTTACCTGTTAGGCGCCCGTAGGCTGCAGCCATAAAACCAGCACCTTGCTCATGACGGGTGAGGATGAGCTTGATTTTAGACTTCCGTAGGGACTCTAGGAAATCTAGGTTTTCTTCTCCGGGGATACCAAAAATATATTCAACGCCTTCATTTTCTAAGGCCTTAACAAGCAGGTCGCTAGTTTTCATTCCAATCCTTTGTCTTTATGTGTTTTGCACTTACTAGCTTCCCCCAAAGAGTAAGTACCTTAACTATAAAGCGTTAGGTCGGATAATTCAATATTATTTACACTTGGTTTGTAAGGTTTCTACACTGAGGGCAGAAGATCACTAATATCAATCTTTTGGTTTTTCATAAGCCCTTGAATATTAGTACGATAAAATAAATCCATCATTTTAATGCTTCGGAGGGCTTCATTGCGCTCAGCCTCATCCCCATCTTCAAAGACTGCATAGCGGGCAATAAGCCGTGCTTGCTTGAAATTACGCCTGCGCTTGAAGTGAACCTGGCTTAACTTGGCATAAGCCCAGCGCTTATAAACGCCTACCCCATTGCGGATCCATTTACGGGCCCGCTGCAGGTGCCCACGCTTTTGATAAAGAATGGGGGCTAAGCGAGCCTTAAGGATCTGGTCTTGATGGGGGCTTGAACCAGTAAAACAACGGCGTGCTTGCGCTAAGGACAGAGTCTTCGCGTAAACGACTTCAGCTAGATGATACTGAGTGTCGATACGACCCAATACATTATGCTCTTGAGCCATAAAAAGGGTTTCGTCCAGATTTCCTGTTGTATTGTAATAGTGACGGATTATCTCTTTAAGAGCAAATGGAGCGAATGTTCCTGCCTTCGCTAGAAGCTTTTGGGCCCCCTCAAAGTCTGCAGTGTCTTTATAGTAAGTGACCGCAAATTGTTTAAAGGCTATTTCAGACAAAGCTCCTGCTGTTTCGGCTATTGCTGTAGCTGCAGCTAAATCATGAGTACGCTCATAGACTAAGCTGGTTAATCGAACCTTAGTCCATAAACAATCATTGGGAGCAAGCGTGCGCACTTGCTCTAAGTCTTCAGTGCGTCTATAGACCTCTAGTGCTAAATCACCGTAAGGGTTCCTTGGATACCTACCCATTTGCACGATAAGGCGCTTTGCTTCTTGGAAGTTGTCATTAAAACGACAGTGAGAGAAAGCAGCCATTCTAATGACGCGTTGGCCTAGCTCGTGATCCCCGCCTTCTTTGAGTTGCTCGAGGCCGTAGCATTCTATCTTCTTAAGAGCATATAAAGTCTTAAAATTATAACTCGATGCTACTGCAACCCTTAATTCCCGACATGTAGCACCTAAATAACATAGATCTTTAACCTCGTCAAAAAAGTCGCAAATGTGTAAGCGAAGCTCCGGAGGCAATGCGCCAAAGCCTGAGTGACTTAATCTGCTGTCCAAAGCTTAATCCTGTAGTTCTGCTAAAAGGCGGTTGCTAAAGTCCATCCGCTGGGACAGCGTGCGCACGATATTGGTTAGGAACTTCGTCACTAACTCAGGGTGCTCTTTTTGCATACGCGCGAAGCTTGCCTTATCTAAGACATGGATAACGCTTTCTTTCTCGGCAAAGACACTTGCCGAACGTGGTTGATTAATACAAAAGCCCATTTCCCCTACAACATTAGATCCTTCCATACTACGCAAGCGTATACTCTCCCCGCCTTCTTGCTCGAAGAGGATTGTTACCTGCCCGGCTTCGACAAAAAACACACTATCGGAAGGCTCACCTTGCTTACACAAGTAGCTTCCTTTGTCATAAGCACGACGGTCTAAATAGCTAATGAATAATTTGGCTAACTCTGGGTCTTTAAATTCATCAGCAAACCACTTAAGAATTGGGCTTTCGGTCGTGGTGCGTTGGATATATTTTTCGACCAGGCGGCTTTCGGCCCACTCAAGTGCAATATCTGGAGTTTTGAAAGCATGGATAATGTCATCATTATGATCCAAGAAACCTGCTAGGCGTAGTTCCTTTTCGACCAATTCGTTCATACCCCCAAAGACAAGGAAAATGCCGTTATCTTCAGCAAATTGGTGGATTTTCTCAAAGCTGGAGGAGGCAGAAGAATCCATCCCTGTGACCAAGTGGCAATCAAATACCAAAGTATGAATGTCGCCATCGATCCTGCGGACGAACTGATAAAGGCCGTGGGATGTCCCGAAGAATAAATAACCCTGTAAGGTTAGGATACTAATACGATCTCCGTGCTCGTTGAGAACCTTATTTTCATCCGCAGGGCGAACGCGATTACTACGAAAGTAAGAGCCTTTGAGTAAATGCTTCACGACACGTACGCGGCTGTAATTAAGTGCAAAGATCAAGCACCCTGCAATTAAGCCTACGACTAAGCCAGCAATAAAGTTCCAAAGAATAATGATACCAAAAATGATCAGTACTAAGACATACTCAGTAAGGGAAAGTTTATGACGCGTTGATAAAAGCCATTGGTAAAGCATTTTTGCTCCCATTTGAACCAGTAAGCCACCAAGAACAACCTTAGGCACGTACGCGATCATGTCTGAGCCTTTGAAAATCACGAACAAACACAATACAGAGACGACAATCCCGCTCAAACGACTGGTAGAGCCGGCACTTCTATTCAATGAACTAGGGTTTAAAAGAATATACCCAACGAACCCTCCAGCAGCTGATGAGAGGACATTTGCCAAGCCATTACACTCAAGCTCTGTATCTAGGTCCGCGTCCTCATGCGCTTGGACCTCTAGGCCAGAGGCCGTGACTAGAACCGTCATTGCCGTTACTAAAACAAGCGTAATAATGCTACCGGCCTCAGACTGGACGATTCTCCAATCTATAGAAGCCAAAACATCTTGATTCCAGGGGGACCAGAAGTTGAGTTGCTCTTGCCCCTGAAAAAGCCAGCCTAAAGTACGGGCCTCGTCTAAGGAAAGCCCGTAATGATGGATCCCCCCGTAGACTAAGCTTACCCCAGTCAGTAAAGCCAAAGGCAGCGTGAGGTAGTGCTTACTATACTGCAGGACAAGGCTTAGGAATGTGGCAAAAAATAAACCTGCAGTCAAACGCATACCAACATCGTGCTCACGGAATGTAGCCAAGCCGTCCCAGCTGAGGCGCTGGTCTGTCATCACCGCTATACCCCCAGCAAAAACGAGCCACCCCGCCGCTGCCAAGAAGCTACAGACAACAGGGTAAGGAATAAAACGAATTGCTTTACCGGCCCGGAAAGCCCCCAGTACATACAGGAACAGCCCCGTAAGGAAAGTGCCGAAAGTAAAAATAAAGAAAATGTGGTGGATGACGGTTTGAGGGTCTGCATCGGGCGGGAAGGCGCTGACAGTCATCCCGGCGATCACTGCCAAAACAGCAATAGCGTTTCCTTGCGGGCCCCCTATCGAGAAATTGAAGGAGCTAAAAATAGCGACCCAAAAAGAAATGACTGCCGCTGAAACTAAACAAGCCCCTAGGCCGTAGGATAAACCAAAAGCAAGGTCACCAGAGAACAAGAGTGCCGCAAATGAAAAACAATAGGTGATGATAATAACACCTGCGACAATTCCACTGAGGATGTTTTTGAAGAGATTGCCCTGCATTAAAGAAGACTTAGGTTAGCACGACTTTAATGATAGGGTAAAACTAAGATGATGACAAGGTTTATCTAGGCAGGTACCAATAAGGAGGAGCGCTTTATGAATTAAACAGGGTGCTGTTGGCAAGAATAAGAATGGCCATATCTAAGCCTCGCGCTGTCCCGTAGCCAAAAATACTCCAAGCAAAAGCAGAAAGAAAACGCCTACCCCTGCGCTTAGGTTCGGGGGCTGGCGGTATTTCTTGAGGGGCTGAATCTTTTTTTGCCTTAAGCACCCCCTCAGGCAAATTGTCTAAAGACTGCCCCATTTGTTCTAGGAGCTCTATCTGAAGTTTGATTTGAGTACGCAGCTTCTCTACATCCTCTCTAATAAAGAGCATCCCCTCGTCTTCTTCGGAGGGTTTAGGCGCCTCAGTACTACAGCGGCGGTGCTGCAAGCGCACGATCGGGACGAAACAGAACTTGTTATGCCGATATGAAAGAAGCGGATTACGCCACAAGGCAGACGCAAAAAGACCCCCGTTCCGAAGAAACAAGGGCTTTACAGAGTTAACAAAGTTTGTGGGAGGTACGTGCATAGTACTAGGATTCTAGTACAGCCTAAATACCTTTCCAAGCTCTAAAATTAACCGACAGGGATGGGGTGTATTGTATTAGCTCCTGGTTTTTGAGCATGGTCAAAAATATTTTTAACCCCATAGCTGCTTATGCCTACAGCCCCTGCAGTTGAACCCGTTAATACAACAGTTACTTCTTTTTCTTTAGAAACTTTAGCTACTGTATTACGAACTTGGGTTACAAAATGGCGACCAAACCGACTTGTTGTTGATTGAGCAGCTCTAGTGACCTGCGGATTGACTGTTCTTCCTAATATACTTAATAAGCTCATAGTGCTCGTTTTGTACACTATGAAGATTATAGCTGCCAAGCTTTATTTTTAAGAATCAAGGACTTATGTCTTTTTGATTATAAAAAACTACTACCTTATGTCAGCTTGGGCGTAGATAGCTTTTTTAATATTCTTAAGCATCCCCTTAAATAAAATCCAATGAATCGGCACGAGTGCATACCAATAAATGAGGCCCCATAGCCCTAAGGGGTCGAATACTACGGTTTGGACGATTTTGCGTGAATTATCGCCTTCTACCAGCTCAAACTCTAACCAGGCACGCCCTGGGACCTTCATTTCTGCGATTAAGCGCAAGCGCTTACCAGGCTCGTAAGCCTCTACCCGCCACCAATCAATGGTATCGCCTACTTTCGTTTCGTGTACATCAGGGCGGCCCCTCCGTAGCCCGACACCACCAATCATGACATCCATTGCTCCTCGGATTTCCCACAAAAAATTAAGGTGGTACCACCCTGTTTTACCGCCTATGCGCTCGATAGGGCCAAACGGGTTTGGCAAAAATAAAGGTAGAGTGATAGTGTGTACATCTACAATACGATTTTTGTAGTGCAGCGCTGTTTTGTCGTCCCCGATATCATGCTCAGAGAGCGTGTCTACCCAATGGCTCTGGCGCAAAACCTCTTCCTCACGCTCTAGGCATTTATGGATTGCCGCCTTGACCCCTATCGGATCTACCAGGAAGTGGGTCTTTGCGATTTTATTATAAACCACACTCGGTGTGGCGATACTCTCGATCAATTTCCGCCCTACCCGCGCATAGACAGGCGTCACAAAACTAAGCCACAAGCTAGACAGAAAGGGAGTAAGAAAGGGGATTCTTATGAAATAACGCTTGAGGTTACGCTCGCTTGCATAAGCCTCCATGAGGCCTAAATAAGAGACACGGTCTTTCCCGCCTATTTCAAAAATGTGATCCCCCTCTAGGGGTAACTCTACAGACTGGACAAGGTACGCAATCACATCCTCAACATAGATAGGCTGTGCCTCCATAGAGACCCACTTGGGGGTAACCATAATGGGTAGGCGCTCGACTAAGGCCCGTACGATCTCGAAAGAAATACTCCCTGAGCCTAAGATAACCGAAGCCCGAAATTCTATAACAGGGATACCAGACTCACGCAAAATCTCCCCAACACGTAAGCGAGATTCCATATGGGCTGAAAGCTCTGGGTTTACTGGGTTCACAAGCCCACCTAAATAAATAATGCGTTCTACCCCGGCTTTAGCCGCCTCCTTTGCGAAGACTTTGGCCACACGCTCTTCCATAGCAACGAACCCTTTGCGCTCACTCAGGGCATGCATGAGGTAAAAAGCTACCTTCACGTCCTTAAAGGTCTCGCTCATGTCAGCCCCTTCGGTGAAGTTGGCTTCCATTACTTCTGTATATTTTGCAAACTGCTCGCGCTTGTATTCAACATTACGAGCCGTATAACGGATACGGTAAGGCAGCCCCCTAAGTGCAGGGATGAGTTGAGAGCCAATATAACCCGTACCCCCCGTTACTAAAACAACTGGGGTGGTCTCGGAGCCATCTCTAAGAAACTGCTTAAATAACATAAGAAGTACCTATTATTATATAAAAACCTGGTATCAAAAGGCAAGCCCTTAACTACCTGCCAAAAAAGCGCATAGCCGCCCGGCCACAGGTAACAAGAACACCCCCAGCCAAGGTAAAAATAGCAATTACCCCAGCAACGGTGGCATATTGCTCGCCTTTGAGGCGCTCTTGCTCGCGCTCGCGAGAGTATTTTTCATAGGCTTTTGAGTTATCTAATAGCACCTGCACTGAGGCCAATTGCATTCTCCTGACCTGGCCGTATTCTTCTTTAGAAATCGCAATTTCTCCTTCAGGAACAAGCGGGAGACTTTCTAGGCCAGCAAGAAAATCCTTTTTATCTTCAGTAGACAACTGAGGATGTCCTTCTATTTTTCTTCGAAAGATATCTAAAGGGCTCTCTTGTTCGGGTGGAGTGCTTGTCGTATACGTATGCAAAGGAATACACACAGTAGCCTGAAACAATTGTTGCCGACTTCGAATAAATGGAGAGACTGTAGGAGGCCTAAGATGACGAACAAGGGGGTGTGAAGAAAGCAAGCTCGCCAACGGGAGCCTTGTTAGACTTCTTGTTACTGAACTCATGCAGCAAAGTCTACAAAAAGGAGCTTATTTTGCCAAGCCGATTCGCTTACTGAACGGATAGAAGATGAGGCAAGCTTTACCAATCACCTCACGCTCGGGTACAAAACCAAAGTAGCGACTGTCTGCGCTGTGGTTAGAGTTGTCCCCCATGCCATAGTAATAGCCTTCAGGAATACGCTCTACCATGCCTGGGCTTAAACGCTCTACAGCGCGATAGCCTCGGTAGCCGGCAGTGCGCTTGTGGTTAAGCTCGAAAGCTTCTGTACCTGTAATGGGGGCTCCATTACGGTAGAGCCTTGGTTCGCGTACCTCAAGCCGGTCTCCATTCATCCCTACTAAGCGCTTGATGTAGTATTGATCTTGGGTAGGTAACCCTAGGTGCTGCATGCCACGGATTTTACGTGTGTGGAAGACTATAGGCTCTCCTAATTTAGGGCGCCTAAAGTTATAAGTAACCCGATCCACAAAAAGCATATCACCGGTTTGGATATCAAAGTTAAGGATAGTATCCCCCTCTTTGACTGACAAATGAGTGGCAAGCGTAGGGTATGAAAAAGGGGCACGCGCCTTTTGGTAGCTCTTTAGGATTAATTCATCTAGAGATGAAGCGTGCGGGAAATAAGTTTTTAGGACAACATCATCTAAAGAAAAGTCCCAGGGAACACGAAGAGTAACGGATTTGCCCCCTACCTGAAGTGCATACTCCCTATAGGTTGCAGGCAAAAAACCAAACCACTTGCGGCCTTGTACTTTCTTGAAGCGGACGCGCCCTAGGTTAGAAAAAGGTTCATTAGGTGCAAAGATAGGAACTTCTACCTTACCCGATGCGGGGGCCTCAATCGTATAATGCTCGGAGCCCTCAAGGACAAAGTTCCAAAAACGCTTCAGAAGGCTTGGTGGGGGTTCATCGAGCTTATAGAGATAAGGAGTCATCCCTGAGTATGTGGGATACATCGAATTCGTTGGGATTTTGAAAGGCTGAAAGAAAAAGGCACGAATCCCCAAGGCGACAATGGCCGCGAGTAAAAACATTTCTATGTTTTCATTCCAAAAAGTAACTGGGTAAATCGTCCCGCCACAATCCTTCAGGATGTCATCTAGGCGGTGCATCTCTAGCTCGAAGACATGCTCCCCAGCATCTGGATCCTCTAGGGACGTCTCGAGCTGTTTTTGAGCAGACTTTAGCGCAGTGAGCTGCTTGGGACTCATCACATCACGCCTATAGGTATAGACCTTCCGTGAAAGACGCAGTAAGTAGCGTGCTTCCTGTTTTTTTCGGGTTAGGGACTTAAACATAGAACTTGGTGGGGCTTAAAATTTTAATTTTTAAGAATTTTGATGAAGGCATCCTGAGGGATTTCTACCTTACCAATCTTCTTCATGCGCTTCTTACCTTCCTTTTGTTTATCAAGCAATTTACGTTTACGCGAAATATCCCCTCCGTAACACTTTGCTGTCACATCTTTGCGCATAGCAGAAAGGCTCTCTCGGGCGATGATGTTGCTTCCAATAGCAGCCTGAATGGCGATCTTAAACATTTGACGGGGAAGGATGTCTTTGAGCTTTTCGCACAATGCACGCCCTTTAGACTCGGCCTTACTGCGGTGTACAATTGAGCAAAAGGCATCAACAGTTTCCCCATTGACCAAAATATCAAGCTTCACGAGGTCAGAGCGTACGTACTCACCCATTTCATAATCCATGGAGCCGTAACCCCGGGTCATGCTCTTGAGCTTATCGTTAAAGTCTACTAGAATTTCGTTCAACGGCAAGGTACACTCGAGGATAAGCCGTGTTGCGTCCAAAGTCTCGGTGTGATCACAGGTCCCCCGTTTTTCGATGATCAAGCCGATAACATCCCCTACTGCTGTATTAGGAACGTGTATCGTTGCCTTGATGGTGGGTTCTTCCATGTAATTAATCAGGCTTGGGTCAGGAAGGTGCATGGGGTTATCGACTTCCTTCTTTTCTCCAGAGGTCGTGGTTAAGTGGTACACCACACTTGGGTAAGTAGCGATCAAATCGATGTTGTACTCCCTGCGGATACGCTCTTGGACGATCTCCATATGCAGTAGTCCCAAAAAACCACAACGAAAACCAAACCCGAGTGCTGTAGAGCTCTCGGACTGATAGACCAATGCCGCATCGTTAAGACGTAAGCGCCCTAGGCTGGCCTTAAGCTTTTCATAGTCGGAAGTGTCGAGCGGATACAGTCCACTAAAGACCATAGGGCTTACCTCCTGGTACCCCGGGAGCATTTCCTCAGCAGGTTCACTCACATGAGTGATTGTATCCCCGATTTTAATGTCAGCAACTTCTTTAACATTAGTAACGACATAACCGACCTGGCCTGCTTTAAGTTCTTTCTGCGGGACCATTTCAGGTGAAAATTGCCCGACTTCTTTTACAGTGATGCGTAAGCCTTGACTCATCATCACGACCTCATCCCCGGCTTTAATCGTGCCAGAAAATACACGCACGTAGCAAATCACACCCTTATAGGTATTGAAAACACTATCAAAAACAAGCGTACGCAGCGCGGAACAATCTCCCCAGCGTGGTTCAGGAACACGATGTGTAATCGCATCAAGAATTTCGGGAACCCCAATACCCGACTTTGCACTGGCTAAAATAGATTCTTCTGCGGGGATTGCTAAAATATCTTCGAGCTGTTTCTGAATAAGCTCTGGGTGGGCACTCGGTAGATCAATCTTATTGATGACCGGGATTACTTCTAGCCCCTGATCTAAAGCCAAATGGGCATTAGCCACTGTCTGAGCTTCAATCCCTTGAGCTGCATCTACCAGAAGCAATGCGCCTTCACAGGCAGCCAAGCTCCGAGAAACCTCGTAGGAAAAGTCTACGTGCCCCGGGGTGTCGATGAGGTTGAACAAATACTCTTCCCCATCTTTATCGGTATACTCCATAGATACCGGGTGGCATTTAATCGTAATGCCGCGCTCGCGCTCTAGATCCATCGCATCTAAGAGCTGTTCCTTCATGGCCCGTTTCTGAACGGTTTGGGTTTGCTCTAACAAACGGTCTGACAAGGTTGTCTTACCGTGGTCAATATGGGCAATAATGCAAAAGTTGCGTATTTTTTTTGTTTTACTCATTAGGATTATGTGCTCACCCCTTCAGGTAGATCCGTATATTCGCTTACAGGTATCACTGTACTTGATTTTTCGGTACGGCGTGCAAGCCCCGCAAGCACCTTACCTGGGCCACACTCGTAAAAAGTGTCTACGCCTAGGGCACGAGCATTACGGAAGCAGTCTTCCCATAGAACGGAAGATACCACTTGCTTGGTTAAAGCCGCTTTGATTGCTTCAGGCTCTTGAATGGCAAGGCCTGTAGTATTTGTAAATACTGTTATTGTGGGTGCTGCAAAAGGAATATCGCTGAGGAAGCTCGCAAACGCCTCACGCGCAGGCTCCATCAAACGGCTATGATAGGCCCCAGCCACATTCAAGGGGACTACGCGTTTAAAACTCAGCGCCTCTGCTTTTTCTACGGCAGTGTCGATCTTTGCCTTATCCCCAGAGAGAACGATTTGGCCTGGGCTATTGAAATTGGCTAAATCCACATCACAGTCCTGGGCAAGTGTTTTGGCTTCTTCAGGCGTCCCCCCGATTAAGCAAGCCATCCCCCCTTCGGACTGTGCACAGGCCTCTTCCATCAAGCGGCCCCGTTCAGCCACAATGCGCAGGCCTGTTTCAAAATCATATACTCCAGCTATGGCCAAAGCAGTGAGCTCCCCTAGGCTGAGGCCCAAAACACAATGTAGGTCCTCCAGGCAGCCTCGTTCTTTGAGAAGCTCGTACACACAGACCCCATGTACATAAAGTGCTGGCTGACAATAGTTTGTGCGTGTGAGGGTTTCCTCAGGGCCTTCGAAGCAAGCCGTTTTGAGGTCATAACCCAAAATAGCATTCGCCTGATCGAAAATACGAGCTGCCTGAGGGGCTTGGTCATAAAGTGACTTTGCCATCCCCACATGCTGGGCTCCTTGCCCTGAAAAAAGTAATCCTGTACGCATAAATCTATTATTTTCAGCTAGTTAAGGCCTCTTTGGGCCTAATCCCCAATAATACCCTAACTAGGTTAGATAAACACAGCCGAAAATCAAGGGCCTTGTTTAAAGAAAACGCCTTCAGAAGGGGTCTTGTATGCCGATAATAGCATACTGACTCAGTGTTTATATAAACCACACACCCTCAATTAATAATGAGCTCTGACAAAATAAGACCTGTAGGAGGCTCTGCTGGAGATGACCCTCGCATCGATCCAGACTCTCTTGATAGTACGAGCAAGCAAAAAGGAGAAATGCCTGCGGGCCGTTCTGTAGAAAAAAGGGAAGATACCCATAAAGAAGAGTTGCCTAAATCAAAAAGAGTATCTGGCCCTCCCTTTGAGGGTCGAGAGGTTGAGCCTACAGAAGCAAAGGATATCAGCCAAAAAGAAGTGACTGAGGATAAAGCTGATGAAACAAAAGAGGTAGAGGAGATTTCCCTCAGCGAAAGAAAAGCGGCTGATAAAACACTCGAGGGCAAACGTGCCTTTAAGCGTGCTATCTTTGATGCTATTGACATGGCTCGTATTGGAGGAATTGTACTCATTACCTCTTTAGGCCGTGTTATAGTCAAAGGGGAGAAGGAAAAAGAAAACCTCCCCGAAGCTATCGGTATGGTTGCAGGGAACCTTGCGCATGCACTTTCTCGTGTCATTATTTACGGAGTCACTAAGGGTATCGATAAAGCCGCAGGCACTACCCTAACTGAAAAAGCTTACAATAGTGGTATGGGCGACCTCATTGCAGCGATCCCTCAGCAAACGCTAGATATTGCTTTACGTGGCGGTGCGGGGATTATTATAGCACTTGTCGATGTGGCCCTCCCTGTCTTTGATCCAGCAGTAGAAGGTATCCGTGAGGCTGTTAAAGGCATTGGGCAATACATGAGCGACGACAAGAAAAAGGAAATCAAAGAACTTGTGCTAAGCCCCTTAGGAAAACTTGAGGACCTAAGCGATGAAGGGATGGAGAAACTTAACAAAGCCTTCTTCGGAGCTAAAGAAGCCATAGAAAAAACAGAAGCAGAACAAAAGACTGAGACTGAAGAAGAGTCTACTAGTCAGGTAGAATCTATCGAAGAAAAAGAGAAGGTCGTTACTGAAGAAGAAACCGAAATTAAAGAAGACGTTAAAGAACCTTCCACAACAACTGAGAAAGCTGAAACGGGCATTATTGCAGGGACAACTCCCCCTAAAGAGATTACGGTAACCGCACCAAAGCCTACAGAAGAAAAAGTTGAAGCCGCACAAGCTGGTGAAGCCAAAGCTGCAACCCAGACAGAAAAGCCAAGCGCTGCGCAATCTATTAAACCTACAGAGCCTTTATCTTTAATAGATCGCAAGGCTGGCTTGCCTGCGCTGAGGTTTGCTAAGAACTCATTTTTTGAAGCCCTCTTTAATGCCTTAGAAATGATTGGGCTAGCCCTCAGGATTATCATAGGGGGCACCGGAAAGTTTTTAATGAGCGGCGGCAAGACAGGCGATGAGCTTGTGGCCAGTGCAGAGATTGCCTTGGGTAACCTTGCTAATGCTACAAGCCAAGCATTGCTCTTTACCGTAACCGGAGTCGCTGACTTAGCAAGCTTCGGGCAATTAGGGCTTTCTGAACAAGCAAAGAGCAGCGGCTTTGCAGATGCTGTGGGGAGTGCTGCTCAAAGCATTATTGGTACTGCAGCGAAAACCTCTACTCGTATTATAGTAGTTGTACTAGATCCTGCGCTTGAGGCGATGGGGCCGCTCATAGCAAAATTGAGCGAACTTGCTGTCTCTACCGGAAAGCTGCTGCCCGAAGAAACTCAACTCTACCTAAAGGGGCTCCCTGCGGATGCCGAAGACTGGCTAGATGAACACATCGCAAAACTAAAACTCGCGATTGTTGAAAAAGTCGAAAACAAATTAGGGGACTTAGGTGAAGATGAGGAACAGAAACCTCCTGATGCTTCTCCTGCTGCGTAAAAAAAGAGCACCCATTTTGCAGAGTGCTCTTTTTAAAAGACGGATTCTAGTCCATAGATTATTCGTGGTCAGCCTGATCGCTTGATTCTGCTGTTTGGTGCTTATGTGTTTCAGGAGCACCTTGCTGAGGCTCGCTCTCTTCAGCAAAACAAGCAAAAGCAGAACCAAACCCGAATACAGTAATAATTGAGAGAATTTTTATAATTTTTGACATAACGGCAGGAATCCTACTACCTTGCTTCTCGAGCACAAGAACAAAACGAGCCAACAAGATATTTAAAAATCAATTACATAACCTTTAATAACTTTAATAAATTATAATAACATGACGTGCCCTTGTGGATCCGGAAAACCCTTCTCGAGCTGTTGCAATCCTTTTATATTAGGGGAAAGCACCCCTAATACTGCAGAACAGCTCATGCGCTCGCGCTATACGGCCTATACCCAAGCTGCTACTGCCTACCTGATTGAAACAACTTGCCCCACCCAGCGTAAACATATCCAACAAGAAAACCTGGAGCACTCTTGTAAAGATACGGACTGGATCAGCCTAGAAGTACTCGAAACACAAAAAGGCACCGCAACGGACCAGACAGGCACTGTGACCTTTATCGCAAAAGCGCGGGACAAAAAAACAGGTTTTGTTCAAACCATCCACGAATGCTCTTCTTTTGAAAAGAAAGAGGGGGCCTGGGTCTACACAACAGGCTTCACCCCCAAAGCAACAAAAGAAAAAAAGCCAGGCCGTAATGCCCCCTGCCCTTGCGGGAGCGGGAAGAAATATAAACAATGCTGCTTATAGACTTAGTTGTTTATAAAACGGAAGAGGATCTTGCGCTCTAGCCGGACTGCGTGTTCTTGAAGCTCTATCTGCTTTTGTTGGTTCACGCGATCAGACTGCCAGGTTGCCCCCGTCTCATTGAGCTCTGTACGGAACATCTCAAGCATCTCCTGAGTCACTCGGCAGCGCTCCTCTAAATAGTCTTTATAGAGTGCATCAAGCTCGGCTATCACTTGCTTAGTAAGTCTATCTAACTTGGTTTCATACTCTGCCTGGAGGACTTTGAGTGCATCATAGCTATCGACATTGCCCATCCTCGCTATAACTAAAAACCCTTGGAAGGCATCCAAAGGTTTTGTTTCTTCGCGGCGGGTGCTCCAGGTAAAAAGCACTTCCTTAA
This sequence comes from Opitutia bacterium UBA3534, assembly GCA_002376875.1. Lineage (GTDB taxonomy): Bacteria > Verrucomicrobiota > Verrucomicrobiia > Opitutales > UBA3534 > UBA3534. Next base: position 177,069 of record DFOT01000002.1, read on the forward strand.
ACTGGGCTGCAATAAAATGTGCATTTTCATGGCTTGCCTTTAGGAGTGTTACTACGTCGTGCAAGCAGTTTTCGAAGTCCCCCAAGTTAGAGGTTTCGTTAGAATATAATCTTTCTAGAGATTGAAGGGTTTTATTAGCGAGAATATCAACCGAAGGTGCAGTGCGCGCAGCAGCACTGGAAGGGGTAAGTGTCGGGGCAGGCATAGATGTAGAGAATGTAGAATTTTTGGCGAGCTACTCAAAGGTGTCTTAAGTAGCTACAGTGAATTTCCTTTGCAGGCATTCTGTATATATTCCCCCGAGAATGCAAGCTCGAAAGCCCTAATCTAAGGATTCAGGGTAGAGACCTGTTTCTTCTTTTGGATTTCGACTATTCATACTCTTTTCGTAATAAGCGGGCTGCTCAGTAAAATGAGTTTTTACACGTCTCCATACCTTCTCCAAGGAAGACCCCTTTCTCACTAAGCGAAACTTTTCCTTACTTTCAGTACTCTGCTGTCCTTCTGAAGAAGGGACTTCTTCAGGCTTGTTATAGCTAGATCCTAATAATGGTTCCTTACAGTCCATATCTTTGTAAATTAAAGTTAATTTCAAAGGCCTACCAGGCCTAGTCTTGACACTGGCTTATCTGTATGCCAAGACTCATGGCTATGTCAAGCCGTATCAAAACTATTTGCGCACGAGAAATCATTGACTCTCGCGGGAACCCTACTGTTGAAGTCGACGTAACACTTGAAAGCGGTGCCTTTGGCCGCGCGGCCGTGCCCTCAGGGGCAAGTACCGGAGAGCACGAAGCCCTTGAGTTGCGCGATGGTGAAAAACGTTTTTGTGGTAAGGGAGTTCTTAAAGCTGTATCCAATATCCGCGAAAAGATCACCCCAGCCCTCATTGGCCAAGACGCTGTTGACCAAGCAGGGATTGATGCACTCATGCTTAAGCTTGACGGAACCGCTAATAAGAAAAACTTGGGCGCTAATGCGATCCTTGGAGTCTCTCTAGCGGTTGCTCATGCGGGGGCTGCAGAACGTAAGCTGCCTCTTTATAAGCATATTGGTGGGGATGAGGCGACTGTGTTGCCCGTACCGATGATGAATGTGATGAATGGTGGGGCCCACTCCGATGCACCGATTGACATCCAAGAATTTATGATTGTGCCTAAGGGCGCACAAAGCTTTAGCCATGCATTGCAAATGGGTTGCGAAGTGTTCCATGCGCTTAAGAAAGTACTTAAAGGACAAAAGCTTTCGACTGCGGTTGGCGATGAAGGCGGCTTTGCCCCGAACCTCCCCTCTAACGAGGCTGCGCTCGAAGCGATCGCCCAGGCGATTAAGGATGCTGGCTACCACTTAGGTAAAGACATTTTCTTTGCCTTAGATGTTGCCTCTTCAGAGTTTTACGATGCGCAAAAGAAAAAGTACGTCTTTAAAAAATCAAGCGGGCAAGAATTCTCTGCTGAAGAGCTGGTAGGGTTCTATAAAGACCTATGCGGTAAGTACCCCATGATATCCATTGAAGATGGCTGTGATGAAAATGACTGGGACGGCTGGAAAGCACTCACGGACCAGCTCGGTAGCAGCACTCAACTTGTTGGGGATGATCTATTCGTTACGAATACAGAATTCCTTAAAAAAGGAATCGACCTAGGGGTTGCCAATTCGATCCTTATTAAGGTTAACCAAATTGGCAGCCTTACAGAAACCTTGGATGCGATCACTATGGCCAAAGGTGCTAACTACACCTCAGTCATCTCCCACCGTTCAGGCGAGACTGAGGACACTAGCATTGCAGACATCGCTGTGGCAACGAATGTGGGCCAAATCAAAACAGGCTCACTCAGCCGGACAGACCGCATCTGTAAATACAACCAGCTGCTACGTATCGAGGAAGACCTGGGTGCGAAGGCCGTTTACGGTGGAGTGCTGTAAGGCTTAAGCCCCCTGCTCTTCGCCGAGTCTTGCCATGTAGGCCAATAGGCTTACGCGGTGGATCAATACGAGTGAGGCTAATAGCACACTCTCCCAGAGCATATTGTTCCAGAGGGTCCAGACCAAGGCAAACACAGGGAAGAGGTTTAAAAAATTAACGATAGACTTTTGAACCAAACTCGCGCGGGTATGCCAGTGCATCTCCCCCAGAATAGCGCGAGTCATAAAATGGTCCCTACTCTGTGGGGCCGGGAACCAAAAGGCATTTGTCGCAGAGGCAATGGCTACTAAAATAATAGCCCACCAAGCATGATACCAGAATGCAGGCATAAAGGCTAAGAAGGTAATAAAGCGCATGTAGCCACAATACGGGTTGAGCTGGCGGTCTAAGAGCTGCTGCTTAAGTTCTTCGGTAGTGTCCTTCATGATTCAGATGAGTCTAGGCTTCTGTGAGAGCCGTCACAAAAGGGTTTTTTCTTAGAATGCTTGCATTGGCACCAAGCAACTTTTTTCTTTTCGGTAATCTCTACCTTGAGGGGGACCATCCCCGTGCCCTTGTGGGAGCCATCACAAAAGGGCTGGTTTTGAGAGTGCCCACAGGCACACCACCAATAAGAGCCTGGTTCCATCTCTAGGACCTTAGAGGCTTTGGCAGCAATTTTCGGTTCTGGGGGTGTATTCTCAGACATTACAAGACTAAGGAAAGAGAAAGTTAAAAAATTTTCAAGCAAAAGCTTGCAAGGACTCTCTGAATGCTTCTAATATCCCTGCCATCTACTGATCGGGCTGGTTTTAACTTCAAAACGAGCCTGAACAAAAACGCCTCAAAAGCTTGCTTTTGAGACGGGCCCGGGTGGCGGAATTGGTAGACGCTGGGGACTTAAAATCCCTTGCCCGTGAGGGCGTGCGGGTTCGAGTCCCGCCCCGGGCACTTTTTTTCTAAAGTGTTACATTATCAACCCTAAAAATAGGAACCCTCATTATGGACAACCTTGACGTGCCTAGCTTTGCGCTACCTACATCCCCAACCTCAACTACTTCCTCTTCGAGTGAAACAAACCTAACAGGCCAAGCTGGCGATCGTACAGTAAAGCAAAATTCAGGAAAAACCTGGGATGATGTGCTTAAAGAGTTACTCCCTAACCCTTGTTTATTAGAAAGAACTCAAGAGCGTATTTCTCTTAGCCTGGCAGGGTCTCCAGTAGAGCAAAACAATGTCTCTCCAGAAGACATGGCCTCTTACGTGCAATACCTACCTGTAGGAAGCCCAAAGGCACGTAGCATTATTGAAGACCTTATTAAGTCACAACGCTGGACGCTTGCTTTAGGTTGCATCAAAAGCATGCACGGCAGGACTGAGGGGTCTGTGACTAAAGAAGCATTACTTGCCTGGCGTTCCGGATTAGCAAACCTCCTGATCGAGGCTATGGCAAAGAACCCTCCTACTTCCCTTGGCCAAAGTTTCCTCACTCCTGAAGAAGAGCAGTTCTGCAAGGTTTTAGACCAAGCCTTAAGCTTGATTGATGAGGTAGAAAATGATGTCAATAAAGACGACCTTAATGTCTGGATAACAATCATGGATGCATTGGGGGAAACCCATGGCCACCTACTCTTTGACTTAGCCCTTGGGCGCGGGAACTATACATGCTATGGGAGGAACCAAACTTGTTACTATCGACACTGTGAAGCCTGGCTTGAAAAGATATCTCCAAGGCTCATGGCCACTTTGCCGAATGAACCGAAATACCTAAGTCACAAAATTGAAATTGCTCAAGAACTAGCAACTGAGGCTAATGCCAAAGACCTGTACCATTCTCTTGTAAAACAAATCATGGAGACAAAAAGCTTTAGTCGGTATCATCTTCCTTCCATCATAGGTGGAATTACGGATACTGGGCTACGAAATGAGCTTTGTGGCTACGCTATACAAGAGACGGACGACCCTACCCTAATCACTGATATGCTGTTCACGCTCAAACTCCCTCAGGTTGAAGGCGCTGATGGGATGGAAGATGACCCTACCCTCTTACTCAAGCTAGCAGATGAGCTCTGGGAAGGGTTCGAGACTAAAAGAAAAAGCGACTTTCTTGATGCATTCTTTAAGCACATGAAAGTAGTCATCGATGACAGGAACAAAGCTGTAAATCATCATACCACAGCACTCTCAGCTGATGATCACATCTTTAACACTTACAAACCTTTGTTTTTAAAATATTTTGAAGACTATGTCCTGATTGCCTTATCAGAGGCTGAAGGTGTAAATGATTATGTTGTCCGACTACATCAGCAGCTAGCCACCTGTGAAAGATTTAAGGCCCTCACCAATGACTACCATTTTACCAACAAAATGGTCATGAGCCTCATTGAAAAAAATGACTGGCGTGCAGCTATATCTTGGTTCACTACCTGTGCATCTGCTGAGAATGCTAGGACCTTCTTCCTCATGGGTGGGGGTTGCTTCTCCGTGGATGACCCGAACCTAAGCTTAGCTCCTACCGCCGAGAAGGTACTTGAGTATGGAGTGCAAATGCTCCCTCGAAACTTAAAGAGTGTAGACTTTTTCCAGAATTCAACACTAGAGAAAGAAACTCAAGAGGCGTGGAAGCAAATCATTAACCTGATGTTTGAAAAACCTGATATGTCTCCAGAGCTTCATCAGAAGATTGTTCATGAACTCAAGAAGGAGCTTAACCTATCAACACGAGGCGTCATATGGAATCACTATGCTTCTAGAGTGCTTAAGGAAAAGGCACCCGACTGCTCTGAAGAAGACATGGACTTCTCGATCAAAGAACACGTGTTTGCCGGATATCATGTACACTAACACGTCGACCAAGGAACTTTTCATTTAGCAAAAGCCTGCAGTTTACAATTAACTGCAGGCTTTTTTAATAAGTTGACAGAATTAATAAATATTCTACCGTCTAGGCAGTTCGTTCATTATAATTCAAAAAAATAAATTAATAATACAATGACAGCAACCACACCTATAAATACATCTGATAACACACAGCAGCCAAGCGCAGCTGAGCCTAATCCAGCAATCCCAAGAAAGATTACCCCTGAAGGGCAAGTGCGCACGGTAGAGAAAGAATCAGGCCGCAATACAGACTTTATTGCAGAAATTCTTAGCGGGCGCGTTACTGAAAAAGACTCTAAAAGCCAAGAGCAAGCAGCTACTTTGCTTGAACGGAGCGTAAGACAAGGCAATATAAGCCATAACTCATCCTTTGTCTCTCATCTCTCTCAGGGGAAAAACCATGCGATTTTAATACAATCTGTAAGTTCTTTGATTGCAAAAGAATCTTGGGGGCTTATCCCTTCTCAATTAAGTCTTATTAAGACAGCACATGGTGAGGCCGGAGAAAAGACCAAACAAGAACTAGCCCTTAAAGTAATCAAAAACATCAATACAGTAAGCGATTTAGTAGCGCACACACCTGCTCTAGCAACTGCAGCTTGCTCAAACTATGGCAATTATAAAACCGCACCTGCATCTGCAGTCTGGAAAGCCGCTGCCAAAAGACTGGTCACCCTACCCGGGATTACCGATCAAGACCTTGATGCCTGGGAAGCCCTTATCCAAGACAATGGCGGTAACTCTAAAGCAAGTTATCAGAAATCCCTGATTAATGCCTTACTCATCAAAGGGGACACAAGCAACTTCCTACGCATAACCCATTTACTTCTTGATTTAGCTAAGCAAAAAACTATCTCTGAGCAAGCAGCCAAGATTCTTGAGCTTAGACTTGACCAAGAAGACCCAGAACTTGATCTCCTGACACCTCTGCTTAAGTTCGTTACGGATCAGGAAAAAAACCATGAACTCTGCAAAAAAGCTACAAATGCTTTTGTTGCTCAAAATAGACTGGAAGGAGCTACAGAAATTCTGGAGTCTGTATCTACAAGAATTGCATACTCAGGTGAAGATCTCAAAATAAAGCTTGCCAAACAGATTATCCAATCAATCAAGAGTGCAAGAGACTTATCTGGAAGTGTGGACTCGCTAGCTAAAGCTGCTTGTAGCATAACTCCTGGTTACACAGTTAAGCCCTCCGGCTCTATATGGGTTGAGGCCAGCAAGAAGATGGTTCAGCTAGAGGCAAGCCAAGAAGAAGTAACGGAAGGTGATCTTAAATACTGGCATAAACTCATTATAGATAAATGCCCTAAAAAACTCCAAAGTCGCGTAATAGAGGCTTTCGTGGATGAACTCCAACAAGAAAATGTGTAAATTTTGATCTATACAACTCAAAGCCCGTAGTTCAACACTGCGGGCTTTTTTGTTAAATATTGACAGGCTGATCAATCGATTTATAATTCTCCTTTATACATAAACCCTGATTACATTATAATGGACGTAATACCTGCCCCTCCTTTACGCGAATATCGTGGCCGCAAGGTTTATTAAAAAAGAGCACCCCCTCCCCTTTTTTGCCAAAACAATCTGGTGAGATACTTTCCTGTGGCTAAATAGCCGCCATCTCCTACAACCCCTCTAAATACATTAAAAATGGCCCCACCAGTATCTCAAAAACCTCCAGTTACTGCCTCCTGCTCTGCTGCAGATCCTTCGCACCTTTCTCCCCCAAAACAAGAAGGGAGGTACAGTAATTTTATTGCTGAGTACTTGCGCAATCATATATCCCCAAGTAACCCACAGACTCGAAAACAAGCAGCGTCTTTACTGCAACGTGAAGCAAAGGAAGGTAATCTTGCACATAACAAACAGTTTCTCCCCCATATAACAATGAGTGATAATCATGCTATTATTAGCAGATGTGTTGAAACGTTGATTTCTCAAAAAAAGTGGAAAGAGTCTATATCCCAAATTGATCTCATCATCACAAATAAAGAGACAACCAGAGGGAACAACCTCAAAGATGAGTTAGCAATTAAAGTAGTCAAAAGTCTAGAAACAGCAGAAGAGTTACTAGAATATACACCTAGTCTAGCTATTGCAGCCTGCTCAAATAGAGATGCGTACAAGGAGCACCCAGCCCATCGGGTTTGGGCAGAAGCTACAATAAGGCTATTCCAAATAAAAGAAATCTCGACCACAACATTCAAAAAGTGGGAATCTCTTATCCAAGAAAAAAGCTATGGATCAAAAAACATTGCTTGGGATGCATTCATAAATGGCTTAATTCTCCATCAAGATCCAAAAAGCATACCTCAAATAACACGCCTACTATTAGGTCTACCGAAAAGTAATTTAACCTCACAGCAAGCTAAAAAATTATTAACCTTTATATTTAAAGAAGAAGATTTAGTCCCTAAAAATATCATAGCACTCCTTGCACACTTAAAAGACATAGGGTCCAATCATCATTTTTGCAGAACGGCCATTGCAGCGTTTATAAAAAAACAGCTCTTAGCTGAAATTCCAGCCATACTCAGAAGTGTCGCGATAGACACTAAGGCCAGTACAGACGTTACACTTAAGATTGAATTAGCTAAAACAACAATTAAAGGCATTAAAGACTCTAAAAACATAGAGAATCATATTGTCCCTATAATTGAAGCGGCTTGTTTCGGAAACCCAAGCAGAGCTGAAGAAATCATCAAAACACTTTGGGAAACCGCTACTAGGCATATTACAATTCTAGAGGCAACCACAGATTATATAAGCAAAGCAGAAGTAGAGTCCTGGATGTTAGTTATTGAACGTAAATGCCCTAATAACCATAAAGGTGCAATAAGTAGCCTGTTTATTGATATTTTACTGCGTGCAAATAATAATGAAGAAATTGCATATTCCCCTAAATTTAAAAGGCTTAAAAGGTAATATACTCTTTAGAAAAGTCCGTAGTTTAGCGCTGCGGGCTTTTTTGTTTTCATTAGCCAAGCTTTATGATATCTACATACATTATGGCTACGCAGACCCAGTACCCCCTTCACCTAAACCGTTATGGGAACCCCAATACAGAAACGACCCCGATCCTTGCCTTGCACGGCTTCACGGGGTGCGGGGCTGACTTTGCGCCCCTTATTGATCAAGAGTCTTTATCCGAACACAATTGGTGCGCACCAGACCTGATTGGGCACGGGAAAAGCCCTACCCCAGACGCAGATAGCCCTTACACTCAAGCTGCGATGATCGAGCAAGTCGCTGATCTTATCGAGAAGCCTTGTGTTTTAATAGGCTACTCTATGGGTGGGCGCTTAAGCCTCGGGGTTGCATTGGCCTACCCCGAAAAGATTGAGAAACTTATCCTGATCAGCGCATCCCCAGGGATCCGTGATGCACAAACACGCTCAGTCCGTAAGCTTGATGAAGAAAAGCTGGCCGACAAAATCCTCGAAGACGGAATCCCCAGCTTTATTGAATACTGGCACCAGCAACCCCTGATCACAACACAGCAGCAGTCTAAGGATTACGAAGCACTCCTCACCCAGCGTCTTAAAAACAAGGCGGAGGGCCTTTCTAATAGCCTGCGTAACTTTGGGCAAGGCAGCATGGTTGCCCTCTGGGACCACCTTTATGACCTTGAGTGCCCAACCCTCCTCATTACCGGAGAGAGTGATGTACAGTATACAAAAATTGCCCAGGCAATGCTCCAGCAAATCCCTGAGGTCAAACATGAGGTTATCTCAGGCTCAGGACATGCCCCCCACTTAGAGGCCCCAGAAACTTTAGGGAAATCGATTAGCCGGTTTTTAGGCTAAACGGTCATCATAAGCCTTTTGTAAACTTAACCAAAAACCCTGACTTGTCCCTAAAACTTCAGATAAGCAAAAATCTAGCTTTTGAGTGATAGGTAAATGCCCATCTATAAGCTTCTGTATCTGATCTAAGGGAACCCCTGTCTTTTTACTCAAACTCTCTCTGCTAATAGACAAAGGAGCCAGAAACTCTTCTATTAGAGTTTCTCCAGGATGAGGGAAAGGGATATGCCTAGGGGTATTCATTAGTTACTTTTATTATCCTTCAACTGTCTCGGGCAGCTCTGCTAAAATAGCGTCTTCATCGCTAAAGTCTGCGTCATCACTGGCTTGCTCGCGCTTGGAGCGCTTTGCATCCTGCCAGACTACAAAAAGCGTACTGGGGATGATGATCGCTGCCCCTAAGAGGGTTGCTACCTTAGGGATCTCTCCAAAGACAAAGAACCCGGTAGCCGCTGCAAGCATCAGCTCCACATAGCGGAAAGGCGCCAAGGCTGAAGCATCTGTATTAGAAAATGCTTTAAGCAAGCAGTAGAGCAATAAATTAGCCCCACAACCCAAGCAAAAGAAAATACCTAACTCAAGCAGGCTGGGTGTCTTCCAGACAGCAATAGCAGGCACTAAGCCGATAAGTGTCGTGAAGAGTGCAGTATAGAAAAGCATCGCTAGCATAGACTCTTTGACAACGAACTTCTTATTAAAGACATCAAGCGTTGCAAACATCGCTGCAGAAAGAAGCAACAGCATTGTCTGTGGGTTAAAGTCTACATGGGTAGGCTCTAGGACTACAATAACGCCAACAAAACCGACAATAGTCGCAATCCAACGGGCCGCGCCCACACGCTCACTCAGGAAGAACATCGCCAGCACAAGCGTAAATAGTGGGATTGTAAAGTTCAGCGTGGTTACCACGGTCATGGGGGCAATCACGAGCCCATAGCAGAAAAGTGCGATCCCGCCGAAGAGTAACCCACCCCGGAAAACGTGCATCCCTAAGCGGCTTGTGTAAAAGGCATCCTTGCCGTAATAGAGCATGAAAGGCAATAAAGAGAGTGTCCCAAATAAGAAACGTAAGAAAGTAATCTGTACACTGTGCAGTTCCTGCCCTAAATGCTTGGTAAGTGCATCATTAGAGATGCCAATGACCAAGCTCAGCACAAACCAAGCAATACCTACAAAATAACGATTAGACTTAGGACTAGTACTCATAATTTGAGTACTAATATCGTGATATTCCTTTATTTAGCAAGAAGAAACTATTTCCTTTTCCCGCGGGCAATCTCTTCAGCTTTTTTATACTGCTTACGGAAGTGCTTCGTTAGGCGGGTGTGTAAGCCAATCTCTTCCAGCGGATTACCACCACGTAAGGTCTGCTCGATAAAGCCACTCGCCTCGTCATAGTTGATCCGAGAGAAATCACGCAGTACCTTAAGCGCTTCTTGCTCATCCTCTATGCGCCCTTCTTTTCGGGCCCGGAGGATTTCATGCCAGGCAGAAACGAGTTCTTTATGCGTATCTACAAACGCAGTCTTTACAATAAACCCAAAGGCGCGGAAGACCGGCTCGATCCACTCTGGGTGGTGGGCAAAAGCCTTAGCGTTCTCGTAGGGATTTAGGCCTGGATCTGCCCGATAAGGAATAATGGACTCATCATTATAAAAAGTTTTGATGATAGGCGTACAACGCAATGTAGAGTCCTGAGGGCCTCCAGGAGTGCCACCACGCAAGCCCCATAGCTGCTGTCCAGGCATGGTCATCACAAATTCAACAAACATCAAGGCAACCTCACGGTTCGGGGCCCCTCTCAATAAAGCAATTGCTGCAGGGGAAATAGAAGAACCGCCTTTAGGCATAATATAACCAAAGCGGTTTCCGCCTGTGCGCTCCTTCAAGTTCTCCTCTTGGAATCGCCCGTAGAAGTCAATCGCCATCCCTAAGGCACAAGCCCCACTAGAAACATCAAGAATAGACTTTGAAGAGGTATCCCCGAAATAACGCCCATTAGCCGCAATCTTTTGACACAAGAGCATCGCGCGCTCCCACCCTTCTTTGACGGCGCGCTCTTCGCGCTCTTCACGGTCCAGACCTTTGAGTTCTTTATAGCGCAGGTGCATCTGTTGCTCGATAATGACCTCAAAGATTTTATTAATCGAAGAGCTCTTACTCGGGTCTGCTAAGGCCACAAGGCCTAATACGCGTTCATCAGCTAAATCAGTCCAATCGTCGGGGTCCTTCTCGAACCCAAGTTCTCTTAAAACATCTCGGTTAAAAATAATCCCAAAGCTTGATACATCTGAAGCTAACCAACGCCCTTCTTCATCCCACAAGCGGTTGCCCCCTAAGATCTCTGGCATCCCCGATTCTGTAAACCATTTCGGGGGGTTATCTCCGACAATGCCTAAAGGCATGAGCTGCCCCTTCTCGGCTTGTTTATCAATTTCGTAGGTACCTCCACCAAAGAATACATCGACCCCAGAGCTTACCTCAGAGTCTAAGAATGCTCGGCGTGCTGCCTGAGGGACGCTGTCATCTGCAGGGTCCTCAGGTAAAACGATCTTTGAGTTATGAAACGCTGCCTGAACCTTGTGTGTCCATGGGCGCCCTAAATCATTTTCCCAGTAGTTACGGAAAGAGTTCAGGTACATGTTGTCGATGTACTGAACCGCCTCAGGTGTTCCACCCGGGACACGCCAGTCCAGGCTGATCGTACGGCCTGTGCGCTCTTGGTACCACTCCCGGAAAGCAAATGAAAACTCACGGCGAATCGCCTCAGTATGAGCAGTAATAATGACTAGCTTATCATCTGCATCATCCACCCAAGAAGCTTCTTTACGAAAGATCAAAGGCAGGGCAATGATCGCAATGATCAGCGCTAGGATACCTATTTTTTTATTCATTATTGAGAGAGGACAACGACATCTTCCACTTCAGTGAATGCGTAGAGGTCTTTTTGCTCGTGCTTTTCGAGGTGACGTGGGTTCAGCTCAGACATTTTAAGCTTAATCCCGTTTTTAAAGAAAGCGTAGTGGGCAACTTCCCCATAATAAACAGCTCTACCAATTTCACCAAGGAAGCAGTTTTCCTCAGCTGGAGCGCTGTCAAACTTCCAACACTCAGGTCGAATAGAAAGCGTCACGGCATCGCCATCAGCAGGAACCTTATCAGGCTCAGGCAGAACCCCCCTAAACTCACCAAGCTCTGTCTTGACCAAAGCCTCGCCTGCTCCCGTACGGATAACCGTACCAGGGATGAAATTCGTCGTGCCGATGAAATCTGCTACAAATTGTGAGCGTGGGCGTGTGTAAACCTCCTGCGGAGTACCGATTTGCTCAACTTGTCCGCCAGACATAATTGCAATGCGGTCTGCAATAGATAGTGCCTCTTTCTGATCATGGGTGACATAAATAGCAGTGAGCTCGTGCTCCTTACAAATACGGCGGATCTCCTTACGCATATCGTAGCGCAAGCGAGCATCCAGGTTTGAGAGAGGCTCGTCCAGCAGTAAGCACCGTGGACGTACTACTAAAGCACGGGCCAAAGCTACTCGTTGCTGCTGCCCCCCAGAAAGCTCGTTGGGCTTGCGGTCTGCGTAGCCGTCCATCTGGACTGAAGCCAAGGCCTCCTCTACGCTTACCTCAATATTCGGGCGAGACATCCGTTGTTGCTTAAGCCCAAATGCTACGTTTTCAGCCACCGTCATGTGAGGCCAAAGCGCGTAACTTTGAAAAACCATTCCCGCCTTTCTGCGGTGTGGAGCCTTGCGTGTTACATCCTTATCCCCAAAGAAGATCTTCCCTGAGTTTGGCTTGTAAAACCCTGCTAGGCAACGAAGTAGCGTTGTTTTACCACACCCACTAGGCCCAAGCAGGAAGAAGAGCTCCCCAGGCTCTACTGTGATGTCGATTTCGTTCAAAGCGACCATAGGGCCGAACTTTTTAACTAGTTTTTGGATCCGTACAGCGATCATGAAGACTCAAAAGATAATACTTAGGGCCTTCATGTCAAAAGTTTTAACTAGGTTTTAAAAGAATATTTGCCATCGGCCAAAAGGACTGCTTCTGTTGTAAACTCCTATGTTACGTGATCTTAGCGAAATCTTACTCACCGAAGAGCAAATTCAGGCCCGTGTCCAAGAGCTCGGGACTACTATTACCCAGGCATGTGAAGACCTCCAGACCGAGGAATTAACAGTGATTTGCGTCACTAGCGGGTCAATCCTCTTCACGGCGGACCTCATCCGTCAAATCCAGCTACATGTACGGCTGGACTGCATCCAAGTCTCGAGCTATCAAAATAAGACCCATGCCGTAACAGAGCCCCAGATCCTCAGCAAGCTGAAGCTGGATATCCCTGGGCGCCACGTCCTTCTGGTGGATGACATCCTCGACACCGGCAAGACCCTCAAGGCCTTAATGAAGCTCCTTAATAAGGAAAACCCTGCTTCTTTACGCACCTGTGTGCTACTCAACAAACAAGAACGCCGAGAAGTCGATATCACCGCAGACCTCATCGGGTTCGAAATCCCGAACGAATTTGTAGTGGGCTACGGTCTAGACTTTGCCGAGCGCTACCGCAACCTCCCCTATATTGGCATTCTTAAGAAGGAGCTTCAGGGGAGTTAATCCTCGTCGTCCCCTATCCCTAACTCTTTTCTTACCTCAGGGTGTTGTTCGAGTTCGTCCTGGAACTCGTCTACGCTGAAGTCTGAGACGATAAATTCGCCATATTCGAAGGTAGGGACGTAGCCCTGTTCGCTCACTTCTACCATGCGGTCCATGTTTTGCTTAGAAGCCTCAACATCTCGTACATCTAACTCAATACCGTGTTGAGAAAAGAATGCCATTGCCTCGCGGCACCAAGGGCAACTTCTGCGGATGTAAAGTGTGGGCTTCTTTTTCATGATAAGACAATTGTAAAAAAGCAGGCCCCTTCTTTCAAGGATAATTTCGGGTTTACTCCTATCCCACTGATTTTGTAGGATTGTAATTTATCGTGAGTGTTTCGCATATACACATCAAAGGAGCCCGAGAGCACAATCTAAAGAACCTGGAGCTTAAAATCCCACGTAACCAACTCGTGGTGATTACGGGCGTTAGCGGGTCCGGCAAGTCGTCTCTGGCTTTTGACACACTGTATGCCGAAGGGTACCGCAAATATATGGATAGCCTTTCGACGCGCGCACGGCAGCTCCTAGAATCAATCAAACACCCAGAGCTTGATTTTGTACACGGCCTCTCCCCGGTCATTGCCATTGAGCAACGCGGTAGTAAGGCCTCTAACCCACGTAACACCGTTGCGAGTGTCAGTGAGATTGCTGATTATGCCCGCCTGTTGTGGGCTATCAAAGGAACCGCTTATTGCCCTAAAGACGGAGGGTTAATTGAAAAGCGTTCTTTGGATGATTGCCTGGATCACCTTTTTAAAACCGCACAGGGGCAACGCCTTATTTTACTAGCCCCCTACCTCACTGCCTCGGCTGCCTTAATCCGTGAAGAACTCCCTAGACTACTACAACAAGGCTTCCAACGTGTACGTATTGATGGCAAACTTTATGAACTTGCCGAGAAGATCCCTAATTTTCGAAAGAAGCAAATCCAGCTAGACCTTGTCATCGATCGCCTCATTGTTAAAGAAAGTGAACGCTCTCGTCTGGCTGACTCTCTAGAGCTTGCTTTTCGTGAAGGGAAAGACCGTGCTATTGCGCTTATTCAAAAAGACAAAGACAGCCCTTTTAAAGAAATCCCCCTCACTCAAAATCTAGCCTGTAACAAATGTGGGACACCTTATGAGCCCCTAACCTCTAGGCACTTTTCCTATAATCACCCAGAAGGCGCTTGTGAAAACTGCTCCGGAGTGGGAGAAACCTTACAGTTTTTGCCCGAGCTTGTAATCCCAGATCCAAGCTTGTCTGTCAAAGCGGGCGCCGTGAAAGCATGGCGCATGGGGTCAAAGAATATGATCATTCGGCGCAATGCCCTCTTGCGTCAGTTGGCCGAACAACTTCCTTTCGACATTAATACTCCCTGGGAAGAGCTCCCCAAGAAAACGCGTGATGCTCTCCTTTATGGAACAGGGGATCGGCTCTTCAAACTCCGAGTGTCACGCTACCGTGCAGAAATGCGGCCCTTCCCTGGGATTCTTACAGACTTAGCCACGATCTTCCCCAAGCTTTCAAGCGAACTGCTTAAGGCACGCTTAATGGCTTTTCAAACAAGCTCAGTCTGTACAACTTGTCAGGGAAAGCGGCTTAACGCCCAAAGTCAGGCAGTCCTACTGAATAAGATGAGCCTAAGTGACTTCATGCATTTACCGTTGGATGAGGCCCATGCCTTCACTGCAAAGCTTGTAAAACAAAAACAATATGCTGATGTTTCTGATGCGACTGCAGGCCTCCACCAACGAATTCACTTTCTGAATGAAGTAGGCCTTAGTTACTTAACCTGCGACCGCCAGTACGCAACCCTTTCCGGAGGGGAAGCCCAACGCGTACGCTTGGCCTCACAACTAGGGATGGGGTTAGTGGGGGTCCTTTACGTACTTGATGAACCTAGCATTGGCCTACACCCCCATGACCACGGCAAGCTCGTTAAGAGCCTCATCAAACTCCGTGAGCGCGGGAATAGTGTAGTGATTGTTGAGCATGATGAGGCTACCATGAACGAGGCTGACTACCTTATCGAATTAGGCCCTGGGGCTGGCCATAAAGGTGGAGAAATCACCTTCGAAGGGACACCCAAACAATGCAAGCGCAGCAAGACATCTTTAACAGGGGCCTACCTAAGCAAAGAACGCTGTGTAGAAAAAAATGCCAAAACGCTCAGCGCAACACAACGCACCTTCACAATCCGTGGCGCAAGCGAACACAACCTGCGCAATCTTGATGTTGAATTTCCCGTAGGGCTGCTGACCTGTGTTTGTGGGGTCTCAGGCTCCGGGAAAAGTACTTTAATTAATGATATCCTAGCAAAAGCAGCTGCCTTTAAACTCAATCGAGCTAAAACAATCCCGGGCAAACATAAAAAAATTGAAGGACTAGACCACTTTGATAAAGTAATCCGTGTAGACCAAGAGCCTATCGGTCGTACCCCACGCTCTAACCCAGCAACCTTTGTTAAACTCTTTGATCCTTTGCGTACGCTCTTTTCAAAATGCCCTCTCTCAAAGGTCCGTGGTTACAAACCTGGGCGATTTAGTTTTAATATGCGCGGGGGGCGCTGCGAGCGTTGCCAAGGAGATGGGGTCATCGCTCTAGACATGCTCTTTTTGGGTGATGTTTACTCCGAATGCCCGAGCTGCAATGGGAAGCGCTATAACCGTGAAACCCTCGAAGTACGCTTCAAAGGCCATAATATTGCAGATGTCTTAGAAATGACCGTAGACGAAGCTGCAGAAATTTTTAACAACCAACCTGCTATTTTTGAAAAGCTTAAAACACTCCAGGCTGTGGGACTTGGCTACCTCAAGCTTGGCCAAAGCTCGACAACCTTATCCGGAGGGGAAGCACAACGGATTAAACTCTCTCTAGAGCTCAGTAAACGTTCTTCAGGAAAAACACTCTACCTCCTAGATGAACCCACAACAGGCCTACACTGGGAAGATATCCAAAAATTGCTCGACTTACTTTTCAGGCTGCGTGATGCCGGTAATACGCTCATTATCATAGAACACCACACTGATGTGATCCGCCTAGCAGATCACTTAATCGAACTTGGCCCTGGGGGCGGTAAAGAAGGCGGACAACTCGTTTATAATGGCCCTGCAAAGAAGATCAAAAACTGCAAAAAGTCATTGACTGGAAAATCTCTACAATAGGTATTTGATTTCTTTTTATACTTTAAAACTAACGTATTTTTGATTAGTCTAGATAGGTACATTACTGCCCTGCTATGAGTGACGAAAAAACACGTATTCTTTTTGTTGATGATGAACCCAATATCCTTCAAGGACTTAAGCGTATGCTCCGTAGTATGCGCAACGAGTGGGAGCTCGAATTTTCCTCTGACCCTAAAGAGGCAATCACTTGGCTAGATAAAGAACCCTGTGATGTTGTCGTCTCAGACATGCGTATGCCTGGGATCGATGGCTGCTCATTACTCGAGCATGTAAAAGACAATCACCCCCATATTATCCGTATTATTCTTTCTGGCTATTCTGATCAGGAGCTTGCAATGCGCTCCACAAACATTGCGCACCAATTTTTAAGTAAGCCAAGCAATCTCGAAGGAATTAAAGGAGCAGTAGAACGCTCTATAAAACTTAAAAGCTACATAAATAATGATGCCCTCTCAGAAATTGTTGCTGAAGTCTCTCAACTCCCTACTCCTCCTTCTTTATATAATAAAGTTACCTCAATGCTTAGCAATGAGAATTGTGCTCTAGAAGATTTAGGTACAGTCATTAAAACAGACCCCAGCATGACTAGCAAAATACTCAAGCTGGTAAATTCCTCTTTCTTCGGCAATTCATCAGACATAAGCTCTGTGGATGAAGCTCTAGCTGTCCTAGGGATCAATACGATCAAAACACTAATTCTGACAGTCAGTATCTTTTCAGGTGAAGACCGAACCCAAAAAGAAGAAGCAAAACTAGATGCACTCCTTGAGCACTGCGCGCTAACGTCGAATCTATGCGAAGCCTTAGCAGGGCATCTCAAGCAGCCGCGTAAAGAAATTGAGACTGCATCAATAACTGGCCTACTACATGATATTGGGAAAATTATTTTCGAAACACAGGTCCCCAAAGATTATCATGAAATCGTTCAAAAAAGCTTAGATGCTCAGATACCTTTATTTGAGGCCGAATATGAAGCCCTCCAAACCTCTCATGCAGAAATGGGGGCCTATTTAATTGGCCTTTGGGGGTTACCCAATAATATAGTTGAACCTATTGCATTCCATCATTCACCTAAGAATTGTTCCGTACAAGAAATCAATGGCCTCACAATTCTACATTTTGCAAATGTTGCTGCGAGTAAGCTAAAGCCTAATGACCTCCTCGGGGTCGAACAAGATTACGATCTTGAATACCTCAAGAGTGCGGGATTAAGCGAGGAAGACATCAAAACCTGGGAAGCTTTGTGCCAAGAGACCTTCGAAGAGAGCTTAAATCAACAAACAGCCTCTTAAGTACTCGCAGGCATTAACTCTCGAGGGATTTTCATCGAGAGATTGGCGGGCACCTTACCTTGTTGCTTAAAGTTCATAATCCGTTTGCGGATCGTCTCGTTAATCAAGCAGCCTTTAGGCACCAAAAGCATATCTCCATCTACCATTAAGTCTTCAGCAAGCACCATCCCGCTCAAAATATCTTTAACAGGAATACTTTTCAAAAGCATATCCTGGTGCTGAACCTTGAGTTCGGGGATCAAGCTTACAATTTTAGCAGCGTAAATTTTAGGCTTTGCAGAAAGTTTTTTCATAGCGTCTTCCCTTGAAAGCCCTTGAGACATACACAGATCAAACCCTTCCACGACAGTAAGGATAGCTCCACCTAGAGTCAGCGGGTCTTTATTATTCAGCTTTTCTTCATCTACAGGCTTTTTCTGAGAGCCAATGATATCTGCAATTAACCCCAAGCGCGGGATCTTACTGATGAGTTTTTTAGCAGTCTCAGGGTGTTCATCGAACATCACTTGCTCATGGGGCCCCAATTGTTTTCCTGCACTATAATCTCTTAAAATCGCTTCGGGCAAAGTAATACAACCAATATAAGAGAGCAAGGAGGCAATCTTGAGCCTCCACATATCCGGAAAACCTAAACGTTCGCCTAGGGCACATGCATACTCACTTACTCGTTCCGCTCGGCTAAAAGCAAAGGGGTTCGCTAGGGCGAGAATATCACATAAAACATGGACACTACCCATCAGGGTTTTTTCCAAGAGCTCTTGCTCTGCCTGGATAAGGCTGTATTGCTCTAGGCCACCTTTACAGGCCAACAATAAATCTTCCTTACCACATGGTTTATTTAAAAAGCGAAAAACATTCCCTTGATTAATCGCCTGCATCGTTGTCTCTTGGTCAACATTACCCGTTAACATGATACGCACTGTCTTGGGGGCAATCTCAGCGACTTCTTTTAAAAACTCTGCACCATTTTTACCTGGCATTTGCATGTCCGAAAACACAACAGCAAATGGGCCATCATTTTTTATAGCCTCCAACCCTTTGTCAGGCCCTTCAGCTGTAATGACATTGTAGGCTCCTCGCAAATTACGCTTAATACTCGTTAAAAGATTAGGCTCATCATCTACAAACAGGATCTTTTCTTGGCTCTTTTCTTCTTCCATCAGGACTCCTTCTTTGCAGCCTTTACTTCTTCGACAGGCAATTCAATAATGAAGGTAGTGCCTTCACCCGCCTTAGTCTCGAAACTAATGCGGCCATGATGCTGCTCTACAATAACAGAGTGACTAATAGCAAGCCCCTGGCCTGTTCCTTTACCCACTTCTTTTGTAGTAAAAAACGGATCAAAAATCTTAGCCTGAGCAGACTCAGGAATACCCATACCACTATCTTGAACACGGACTTCTACAAAATCGCTCTTCAATGCTGTGCTCACCTTAATTACGCCCTGACCCGTGCTGCCATCGCCAACCTTATCCCCGATTGCATGAGAGGCATTCACAATGAGATTCAGTATGGTTTGGTTAAACTCATCCGGAAAAAGCGGTATCAACGGGAGGTCCTCGGCAAAATCAGTCTCAAGTGTGGCCACATACTTCCACTCGTTACGACTGACAGAAATCGTAACCTCTAGAGCCTTGTTAACGTCAGAAAGAACTTGGTTTTCTGAGCCTGGGTGCGAGAAGTCTTTCATTGACTTGACTATCTTACTCGTGCGCCGGACTCCTTCCTTAGACTGCTCTAAAGCCTTAGGGAGCTCTTCAATAAGAAACTCAAGATCAACATCCTTCTCCAGCTTCTCAATGCTCTCGACAAGCTCTCCCGGGTCTTGCTTTTCTTTGATGCGCCCAATTAATTCCTTATGCTCTTTAAGGATACTTTCGATATCATTAAAGGCGTCCTCAAAAAACTGGATATTATCACCCACATACTGAATAGGCGTATTAATTTCATGCGCTATTCCTGCAGCCAACTGACCAATAGACTCTAACTTTTGAGCATTTAAAAGCTGCAACTCAAGCACCTTGAGCTTAGTAATATCATACCCGTAAATGTTTACGTAATCGACACCCTTAATAGGCACAATAAGCAAAGAATAGTGCTTGTCATTATGCTTAAGCTCTTTCTCCTTCATCTCGCCCGAGGCATAAACTTCTCTTATTTCCTCAAGCCACTCTCCTTCAACAGAAGCATCTGGCTTACATCCCCAGCTTTCAAGGATAGGGTATGCTGGGGTATTCAAATACAAAATTTTACCTTCTTTATTTACACGTAGAATCGGGCTTGGGCTTTCAGAAGGAAATCGTGCTATTCCTTCCATGCGGCGTTCGGCTTCCTGACGCTTTGTTACATCACGAATCACAAACACAGCTGTTTTTTCATCCTGAGAAGAATTAAAAGTCTTCCCTGAAATCTCTACAATAATCCGTTTATCCTCTTGATAAAAATCAAAAAATGGGAGCCTATACTCCTTATCTTCCAAAACAAGCACCGCAGGGTGATTTTCCTTAGACACCTCTTGCCCTTCTTGCTTTAAAGGTAAAATTTCATGCAGAGGCTGCCCCAATATGCCTGTCAAGCGCTCGAGGTTCACCATCCTTTCAAAAGATGCGTTACTCCACTCAACCTCCCCTTTTGCATTTGTCCAAACAATACCCTCAGCGATAGCCCCTAGGGCAATCTCCATCTTACCTAAGGTGCTGCGTAATTTTTGAACAAGAACAGAAAGGTTTAACATAATTTAATTATCCAAAGGCCGCATGACTGCAGCGATTATCCATTTATCACTTTTTTTCTCCGCGAGAATAAAATGCTCAGCATTAAAAACCTCACCGGATCGCTTACGGGCTTTCAAAACAAGGGCCTTATTAAGGACGTTATGAGGCTTTCCTGTAGCCAAAAAACGAGAGAAACCAGCATTATGGGCTGTCCTAAACTCCTCAGGAATAACAACATCCAACGTCTCCCCGATCACTTCATCACAATTCCATTCAAAAACAGAGCCAAAGGCTTCATTTGCATAAGAAATTACCCCATCCTCGCTCACCATCACAACAGGGTGATCCTGGTATTTTCTTATTTCATCTATAGTTTTGGGGTACACAGAAAAAAGACTTCGGTTACACTAAAGAGTACACATAATGCTATACCTTAACACGTTAGGATGCAAGAAAAAGGAAGCCCTAAAACACCAACCCTAATTAAGATAATAAGCAATTAAAACCATTAGTAAACTAAATCCTTCTAATGTCCCCCAAAAGCCTTTAGTATCTCGGGATATTAGCTTATGACACCTGTCTTAACCCCCATCCTTGAAGCACTGAATGACCATCAAGCAGCCCTACATGCTATTCAAGAAATCTTGCTGGCAAATACCGTACTGTTTAGTGAAATCCCTGCTCCTACCTTTCGAGAAAAACAACGCATTCGTTTTTTGCTCGATCGCTTCACCGAAGAAGGGCTCGAAAATGTTTCTCGGGATGAGGTCGATAATGGCATTGGAATCCTCCCTGGGACCGAAGGTAAAAACAATATCCTCATTGTTGCTCATGTAGATACTCCCTTCGATGCTGCAACAGACCATACTGTAAGTGTAAGCGCCGAAACACTCCAGGGGCCTAGTATCGGAGATAACACCCTAGGCCTTGCAGCTATAGCATCGCTACCCACGATGCTCAAACAGCTAGACGTTAAGCTCAAGAACAACCTTATCCTGATGGGCTCTTCCCAAAGCTTAGGGCGCGGGGACCTCCAAGGGTTACGTTTTTTCTTAGACAATAACACACGCCCTATTCAAGCAGGTGTCTGTGTTGAAGGCGTTCATCTAGGGCGCCTAAGTTACTCCGCCCTAGGGATGTTTCGGGGCAATATTACCTGCGAGATTCCAGATGACTATGACTGGACCCGCTTCGGTGCCCAAGGTGCTATAGACATCCTGGCTCACGTCATCAGTAGCATCCAGCAAATCCCACTACCACGAGACCCGCGTACATCTATTCTATTTGGCTCTATTTCCGGAGGTACCGGTTATAACGCACCCCCCAGTACTGCCCGGCTGTGCTTTGAAGTACGTAGTGAAGATGCTCAAACGGTTAATTCCATTCATCAAAAAATAACAGACATCACCACTAGAATCACAGAAGAGACTGAAGTCAATATCCACTTTGATACGCTCGCACAACGTGCCCCAGGAGGCATCCCTTACGCACACCCACTCGTCAAAACCACACGCCAAATCATGGAAGCACTTGAGATTAAAGCGCGCATTGCGCCTTCCTCTGGCGAACTGGCCGCCCTTATTTCCAAGGAGATACCCAGTGTTACGGTAGGCCTTACAACAGGGATCCATATTAACGAGCACGACGAGACCATCCAAATTAAGCCCATTTTTAAAGGGATCACTCAACTCATTGCACTCCTTCAAGCCATAGATCAAGAAGGAGGGAATTATGCATAACATTGAATCCTGGCTAGAGAACAATACCTTTCACCATTCTCAGTGGTGGAACATACTTGCACTCATCGAAGAGAAAAAGCGCAAGAACCTTAAAATCTCTTTATGCATCCCTACATTCAATGAAGAAGCGACCATCGGCAAGGAGGTCATTATCTTCCGCTCTGAACTGATGGAGCGCTACCCACTCTTAGATGAAATAGCAGTCATTGATTCAGGCTCCACAGATAAAACCTGTGAGATTGCACGCTCCTTCGGGGCCGATGTTTACTTCTCAGGAGACATCCTCCCTGAGGAAGGCCACCACAAAGGCAAAGGCGAGAACCTATGGAAGTCTGTCTACCAGCTCAAAGGAGATATCATTTGCTATGTGGATGCTGACATCCGCAATATCCACGCACGCTTCTGCTACGGTCTAATTGCCCCACTGCTCTACCGTGATGAAATCAAATACGTCAAAGCATTTTATGACCGCCCCTTGGCCTACTCCCACGGGAAGCGCCGCTCCGGAGGTGGCCGTGTAACAGAAATCCTAATACGCCCCTTGTTCTCGCTCTTTTTCCCAGAGCTTACTGCACTGATCCAACCCCTTTCTGGTGAGTACGCCGTCAGGCGTGAAGTGCTCGAGTCCATCCCCTTCCCGACTGGTTACGGTGTAGAAACCTCCCACCTGCTTGATGTCTATAACAAATGGGGCCTAGAGGCACTCGCTCAAACGGATCTAGACCAACGGATCCACCGCAACCAGCCCAATCATGCCCTAGGGAAAATGGCCTTTGGAATTCTCCAAACTTTCTTAAACCGTATGAAGGCCTACGGATTAACTCCCCTCCCAGAAATAACCCCCTTCTTGCGTCAGTTCGAAGCCCAGGAAGACCACTACCATCAAATCCTCCACGAAATCCAAGAAGAAGAACGCCCCCCTATGAACGAACTAAGCGCCTACCAAAACCGCGCCTAAAAAGCTTGTGATATCAAACAAGTCTTATCTTACTAAAAATACTTTATTCCTTATGCTCAGACGTATCTTGATTCTTTGTTTCGCTATTTTTATTGGGCCAACACTCCAGGCTCATGTCACCCCACCGACGACCTCCTCAAAAGGCCAGGACTTCTCCTACTCAGACGCATTGGTTTTGGGCCTTATCCAAGGCGTAACAGAATTTCTCCCCATCTCTTCTACAGGGCATCTTATCCTTGCTAATCACTTTCTAGAATTAGACCAAGAGATCCCCCTATTCAATGAAGCCGGGGAGCTCATCGTCAAATACCCCGCAACAAATGAGGCCTCTGCACAACCCTATACACTTAAAGATGCTGCTTACGCCTATAATGTAGTCTTACATGCCGGCACCATTTTGGCCATCTGCATTCTTTATTGGAAATACATCCTAGAAATGATCTGCGGCTTATTCGGCCGTAACGCCAATGGCTTACTTTTATTGCGCAACCTATTTGTAGCATTTATCCCAGCCGGAGCTGTCGGGTACTTCCTGCACGATGCCATTAACATTTACCTTTATACCCCTAAAATGGTGGGGGTAGCCCTTGTTTTAGGGGCTTTTATCATGATTAGCGTAGAGAAATGGCGCCAAACACGCCCTGTGCCTCAAACCAACGGATTTGGCCCACAGCTCCATGAGCTCACCGTTAGGCGCTCTTTATGCATTGGCTTGCTCCAAACTTTGGCTATGTGGCCCGGGACCAGCCGCTCAATGATGACTATCGTTGGGGGGTATCTTGTCGGATTTAACCCAAAACGGGCCGCAGAGTTCAGCTTTTTGCTCGGATTAATGACCGTTTCTGCTGCTTCTTTGTATAAAATTTATAAAGAAGGCATGGATATGATGAATGTCTTGTACTGGGAGCCTATGCTTTTTGGCTGCTTAATTGCCCTAATTTCTGGGGTTTTAGCCATTAAGACATTTATACATCTACTTACCCGTTATGGACTTGCGCCTTTTGCCTGGTACCGAATCGTCCTGGCTGTAGTGACCCTCGTAGCCCTTACATAAAAATATAAGAATATCAATAAGAGGTCCTGCCCTATTTAAGGCCAGAGTGTCGTTAATTCCCTTGACTAGGAACGGCTTTCACTCTAACTAATATGGCCTTTATCATTTATTTATCATGGCTCAACCCAAACGCAAACAATCTAAACAACGTAGTCGCAAACGTCGCGGCGCTAATCGCTTTGAAGCTCCACAGCTCTCTAAGGATCCTACTGATGGTACGGCTTTTATGCCACACCGTGTAAATCCTAATAATGGGATGTACCGTGGACGTCAGGTCCTCGAGGTCAGCGTTTAACCTAAAACGCTATTAATTGATTGTGGGCTCCTCTTCTTTGCAACCGCGTGAAACCGTCGGACCTATTGCAATTGATGCAATGGGAGGCGATCGCGGACCCGCAGAAGTTGTAGCAGCCTGCAAACTTGCCCTCCAGGAAGGCCTTATCTGCAAGGAGCTGATCCTTGTTGGAGACGAGGCTATCCTAACTCCTCTTCTCAAAGAGGAAGGGCTTGAAGACCACCCACAACTCCGCGTATACCATGCCTCCCAGGTCATTGGCATGGAAGAAAAGCCGATCCAAAGCTTGCGCCAAAAGAAGGATGCTTCAATGGTGCGTGCCTTGGAACTTGTGAAGGCTGATCAAGCCGAAGCTGTTTTAAGCTGCGGGAATACAGGCAGCCTGATGGCCGGCGGGACACTAAAGCTACGCCCAATGTCCGGGCTAGAGCGCCCTGCCTTAGCAACTGTAATCCCTAGCCGCGACCACCGCTTCATCCTTTTGGATGTAGGCGCCAATCCAGATTCTTCACCCGAGCACCTCGTCCATAACGCCATTCTCGGTTCTTGCTATTGCGAGATTGCTCTAGGAATTAAAAGACCACGTGTAGGCTTACTTACTATCGGAACTGAGGAATTCAAAGGCACTGACCGCATTCAAAAAACGCACGATCTACTTAAAAGCCTCGAGGGAATCATTCACTACGAAGGCCTTATCGAAGGTTTCCAACTTTTCAATAACGAGATTGATGTTGTTGTGTGTGACGGTTTCACGGGTAATGTACTGATTAAGTCCTGGGAGTCACTCATCCTGAACATGGGTGCCTACATCAAAGATAATTTAAAGCAAAGCATCTGGGGTAAACTCGGAGCACTCTTAGCCTCTGGTGCAGCGCGCAAACTTAAAAAAGAACTTAGCCCAGAAGGTTATGGAGGCGCTCCACTACTCGGGCTCCAAGGAACAGTTCTTAAAGCACACGGTTCGAGCAACCGTCATTCCCTCAAAAGTGCCATCCGGATGGCTCAAGACATGGTCCAGCAAAACATGGTGAAGCATATCGAAGAAAGCCTCACTGAAGCTAGCCAACGCCTAGAAGCAGCCCAGGCAGACACTCCTTGTAAACAAAACGCTTTCAACTAAACGCCTCTTCATGAGTGCTCCTTTACCATCTATTGTCATTCAAGGTACCGGCGCGTTTTGCCCCCCTAAAGTCCTCTCGAATGATGATCTTGCCAAGAGGGTTGATACTTCGGATGAGTGGATCCGTACACGTACAGGCATCCAAGAGCGACGCATCGCTGAGGATAAAACAACATCCCAAATGGCTGTAGAGGCAGCCAAGCAAGCACTTCAAAATGCAAACCTCTCAGCACAAGACATTGACTTAGTCATCGTCAGCACTATCACCCCAGACATGCCCTTCCCTTCTACTGCGGCACTCGTTCAAGCCCAACTCGGTATTCCTGCAGTGGCTTGCTTTGACTTAGAGGCTGCTTGTTCTGGTTTTCTTTACGCACTCGAGGTCGGTACTCAAATGCTGCGCTCAGGGAATTATAAAAACGCCCTGCTCATTGGTGCAGAAAAGATGTCTAGTATTATAGACTGGGAAGACCGCAATACCTGCGTGCTCTTTGGTGATGGAGCTGGTGCTGTTGTTTTATCGAAAACTGAAGAAGCCGATACAGGCGTACTAGGGACCTTACTGGGAGCAGATGGCAGCAAAGGAGACTTACTCTGTATGCCAGGAAGTGGCAGCTCTTGCCCCCCGACCCAAACCTCACTCGAGCAGCGCCAGCACTTCCTAAAGATGAATGGCCGTGAAATTTTTAAGTCCGCAGTCCGTGTAATGGAACAAGCGACTTGCGACATCCTAAAGCAACACCAACTCTCGACTTCAGACGTTGCTTGTATTGTCCCTCACCAGGCCAATATCCGTATTTTTGAAACATTAGCCGAGCGCCTAGAACTTCCCTTAGACCGTTTCTTTATGAATCTAGAGTCTTATGGTAATACTTCTGCAGCCTCAATCCCGATTGCCCTTCATGAAGCCTGGGAACAAAACCGTTTAAAACCTGGGGACTTGATCCTTTTGGTTGCCTTCGGTGGTGGCTTAACTTGGGGATCAAGCCTAATCCGCTGGCAATAATATATTGCATTCCCCAAGAGGGAGTGCTGAACTAATAGTCCTATTATGTACAAAATCCGTAAGATCATCACCATTTCTCTACTCCTTTCATTGGCAACCCCTGTACACGCGGGCATTACCTGGTCAAAAGAAAACGGCTGGAACTTTGAAGGTGGCCTAATGGAGCGCTACTTTGGCTCTTCAGAAAAAGCCCGTAATGCCATCGAAATGATGAATCAAGCACGCGAGTACCAAGAGGAAGAGCAATACCGCAAAGCCCTCGGCCTCTACAAAAAAGTTTACAAGCGCTACCGCTCCTCAGAGTTAGCCCCCGAGGCTTACTTCCAAACAGCCCAAATCCGTAAGACACGCAAGCAATATCGCGATGCTTTCGAAGCGCTCAACACAATCGTCAGCAACTACCCTGACTACGACAAATTTAACGAGGTCATCAACGAGCAAATCGAAATTGCCTCAGCCCTTATGGCAGGGAACCGCCCCTACTACTTCGGCCTCATCCCAGGGCTGCGTGACTACCACAGCAGTATTAAGTTTTTTGAACGTATCGTAGACAATGCGCCTAACAGTAGCTTTGCACCTCAGGCTCTCATGAATATCGCTATGCTTAACAAAAAGCATGGCTCAACCGAGGAAACCGTGGATGCGTTAGACCGCATGATCAACAACTACCCCAATAGTGATCTTACCCCAGATGCCTATCTCTTGCTTGCAAAAACCTATCGCAGCCAAGTAAAAGGCCCAGAATATGACCAAGGCTCTACCCGTGAAGCCATGAGCTACTACGAAGACTTCACAATCCTTTTCCCGGATCACCCTAACCTTGCTGTAGCCGAAGAAGGCCTCCAAGCCATGAAAGACACTTACGCACGTAGTAGCCTTATCATGGGAGACTTCTACCGTAACTACCGTAATAATAACCGCGCTGCTTTAGTCTTCTACAATAACACCATTACCTCAGCTCCAGTCTCTGAGGCGGCAACCCAGGCCAAGGAACAAATCCAGCTTATCAAAAAAGGCGTCCCTCCTCCCCGTACGCCCGTTGACTTTCTCTTTGGCCGTTATGACGAAGATCTAGCTAATGCAGGCCTAAATGACGTCTACCTCGAAGAAGATTTCGAAGGGAATGAAGATTTAGTTGCCCCAGGTCAAGAAACCTAATAGGCTCTATTCGTTAATGAATAAGATTCGATTCCTCTTAGCGAGCCTGCTCCTGCTCTCGGGCTGTAGTCACTACCAAAAAGGACAAGGGGCCGAGCTAGCTTTCAGCACCCTTTATGTAGCGCCTGTACGCAATGACTCGATGGCTCCGCAAGCCCAAGCATTGCTCAGTAAGCAACTCATGGAAACGCTTATGGGTGACGGTCGTGTAGAGCTCACCTCTAAAGAATCCGCAGATGCTACGCTCGAGATCACGCTTAGTAAATACAGCCGCAGTATCTCTGCAACCCAAGAGCAAGATGCTTCTTTAGCTCAAAGCTACACCCTCACACTAGAGGCCCATTGTGACCTAATCGACAATGAATCAGGCACGCCTTATTTTCATAAGCGGTCTGTCTCTGCTACCGTAAACAGCTTGGCCCCCTCAGAATATCAGGGCATGCCTTTCCTTACAAATAACCTCGCAAAAAAGATCAAAGACTTAGTCCTGAATGTCTGGTAACCCCGCCATCCTTGCCCCTTCTATTCTTGCTGCTAACCACGCTCAACTGGCCGAAGGCCAACGCACAATTGTTGAGGCTGGTTTAAGCTGGGTCCACCTAGACATTATGGATGGACACTTCGTCCCCAATTTATCTTTCGGCCCTAAAACCGTTGCTGACCTACGCAAAGAGTCCGAGCTATACTTCGACACACACCTCATGCTCGATAACCCTCAGGACTATATCGAGGCTTTCGCTAAAGCAGGCTCACAAAATATCACCATCCACGTAGAGCCTGATATCCCTGTTGAAGATACCCTTAAAGCCATCCGCGCACTCGGGTGCCATTGTGGTATTTCCCTGAACCCGGGTACCCCCATCGAAGACATCCAACCCTTCTTAGAGCTTGTAGATCTCGTTTTAATCATGACCGTTCAACCAGGGTTTGGCGGCCAATCCTTCCGAGAAGACCAACTCCCCAAGATTAAACAAACCGCCCAGTGGCGCGAAGAAAAAGGCCTTACTTATCGTATTCAAGTTGATGGAGGGGTAGATGCCACCACAGGTCCTCTTTGTAAAGAACAAGGCGCTGATACCCTCGTTGCCGGAACCGCATTTTTTAAAGCCGAAGACAAGGAAGCCTTCATTACATTACTCCAGGAGTAACCCTCTTTTATGGATTTTTCTGTTCAGCAATTCACTCTGCTATTCAACAGCACCTTAAACAATAACCTTGAAGACTGTGGGAAACTTGCGGACTATCTTCTTGAGTCTAAAAATATAAGTCAAAAGTGTGTAGACACTGTCCTCGATAAACTGGAGTCCACAGATACACTCCCTCTCCTTGATCGCACTCTCTTAAAGGGTCTATTCTTTAGCAACCCAAATATCATAGAGACACATAAAATCTCACTACCCGAAGGGCATTCAGCTGTAATTACTAAAAACCAAGGTAAAAGTATTCTAGAGCGTAACATCAAGCAAATCCTTCCTGCAAAAGAGAATACGCGAGAAAGTATTTTATGCAAAAAAGCCCAAGACTACTTAAACACATTCTCCCTTCAGCAATTTACTCTGCTATTTAACAGCACTTCAATCG
The DNA here is from genome assembly GCA_002376875.1 of Opitutia bacterium UBA3534. Taxonomy (GTDB): domain Bacteria; phylum Verrucomicrobiota; class Verrucomicrobiia; order Opitutales; family UBA3534; genus UBA3534. The sequence goes on from DFOT01000002.1 coordinate 206,411, forward strand.
GTGACCCTGAAGACTCTGATAAACTTGCAGACTACCTCCTTGAGTCTACGAATATAACTCAAGAAAATGTCAATACAGTCCTCCAACAACTAGAGCCCACCGACACGGTCCCCCTCCTTTATCGCACCCTCTTAAAGGGGCTCTTTCTTAGTAACCCAAACATTATAGGGACTCATAAATTTGCCTTACCCGAAGGGCATTCAGCTGTAATTACTGAAAGCCAAGGTAAAGGTATTTTAGAGCGTAACATTAAGCAAATCCCACCCCCACAAGAAAACACACGAGAAAGTATTTTGTTCAAAAAAGCGCAAACTCATTTAAGCACAACAACATGCTTAGTAGACCTAGATTGTTAGTCACTCACAAACAAGGTTACACAAGCAACACTTAGCTCAAACAAGATACATTATCATGATGACCTTTAATGTATTGAGGCCGTACTATGATACAATTATTGCAGCCCAAACTGGTTATTTGGCAGCTTATAGGGAGCTTAATACCGTCCTTAATACCTACATGTCGGTCAATCTACCTCCTATACAAAGTGCTCTAGATTGCTTTGAGGAAGGCCTCACTTACCTTGGGCAACGCTACACAGAACACCACAATGACCCTACCCACTACCGGGGTATTCATGCAGCTCTAGAATGCTTTGCGCGCCAAGCAGGGTGCCTCACCTCAGCCTGCCTTCTAGGGAAACGCCTCGTAACGCATATAGGGGCAGAAAGAGCATGCAACATGATTGAGGACACCCAAGAAACTGACTTTGCACTAGAAGAAGCGTTCTCTGGCGAGAGTGCAGAACTACGCCAACTACTATACAACAATACCCTAAGCACTAGCGCCTTACTAGAAGTCTTTAAAACAACCCGCAACATTCGTCGAGAAAACGCTGAATACCACGAACACCATCTAACAAGAACCTTAGCACGCATTGCCCGTAAAGGCGGGGCCAAACTTGCCCAGGCTTTACGAGTGAATGCGTATGAAGAAATCGACGACCCTACAACTGCACTTACCACCGCACGCCTCTTTTTACTTTCCCAAGAACCTCTAACTGCAGAAACAGGAGCGGATATAGTCAATCTATTAGTCAGCAAAGGGAATGCTTCGGCCATGCTGACCAAAGGATATAGTTTCCTTAATGGTAATGCAGCAGCGGGTATTGAGGTCTGTAGCCTTCAAGCACAAAAATTATTTGAGGAAGCTATTCATGCCGGCGCGCCAATCGCCCACATCCCATTAGCCGAAATCTTTTATAACGAAGAAGAATATTGGATGGCCTACACTCATTACCTTAAAGCAATAGTATCAATTAGTGATACTGAACTAAGGTTAAAAGCTACTCAAGCCATCCTTAAGCTTTATATTAAGATCTACGAAGAGGGCTACCTAAGCGTATTTATCCCGACGGATGAAACAAACGCTAAAGAGGTAAACCTAGCTAATTTCCTAACCGAATTAATGATCCCCTTACTCCAAACTAACCCACAAAGGCTTGACCTAACGCATTTATCCGAAAGAATCCTTGAATACATCGAGACACCCTCTAGCACCTAAGTATCATGGACTCCGTACAGCCCTATAAAGAAATCAAACCTTTCATTAAAGAAGCCTGCGAGGCCAGCGACGGGCCCAAGCTCAACTCAGCCATCACTAGGCTAGTTTCTAAACTCGAGTCAGCCCCTCTAGATCCAAAGGGATTTGGTAAACTAATCCACTATACCCACAAATATAAGAGCGAGGCCTCTTTTCTTGTGGAAGGATTTATATATAAGCACGCGGGCAACGCCGTTTCTAGGCTCCTCCTTACGCAATGCACTCAAAAGCCTGAAAAAGAACTACCCAAATACATTCAAGACTTGGCCGCGACAGAATTGGGCGTTACCCAGTATCAATCGGCGAGCCCACGCGAGTTAGATCCAGGCCTTGATAAGATAGAGCAGCCTCTACTTTTAAAAGGAAACTCTTACTCTCATATCAGAATGGCCTTACTTCACCTCAAAGGAATACGCCCTAACCTCACTACAGCCCTTCAACTTTTAAAACAACCCGACACAAAAGAGCTCCCCGAAACACAAGTTATCTTAGGGGATCTATACTGCGAGGAATCTAGAAAAAAAGAAGACATCTCTCAGAAAGCGAAATTTCTACATCAGGCCCTTAAGCATTACCGCCAAGCACAACGAGGGAAGCACCCAGGAATTGAGATCAGCCTACTAAAAATAGCAAAAACCTTCCAGGACTTAGCCCTCACCAAGCTTGAAGCCCTCACCTACCTCTACCTAACCGAACATGGCCACAAGCAAGCTTTTATCGAGCTTAACAGAATCCTCATTAAATCGGAAGATGCTCTAGAACAGTCATTTAAGGATAAAGTAGTCCCACATTTCGAACTACACATCAAGACCCACAAAATTAAGCTAGATAAGCTTCAGTAACCTCCCTCAAAAAGCTATTTTAATAGCTAGACATCAATTAAAAGTCTCCTAAGCTGCTAGCTTATGGACTTTTCTTCAGTAAATACAACACTCAGAGCCTTCTGCCGCAACACAGGAGACACGGATGCAAAAAGCATTGCTCAAGTACGAACTTGCCTACAAAGCACTGAGCTAAACCAACGCCATTGGCTACAGATAAATCGCTTAATCAGCACCCTAGGCTTCTCTAGGATGTCGATCAGGAACTTACGCGACTACTCAAACATTCGCCAAACAAATGCCCCCGTACTTAACTACCTTAAATTTTTGATGTACCGCTACACAAGCCCTATGGTGGGGGCTAATCTATGCCAAGCAGGGCTTAAAGCACTGACAAACCCAAAGCATCGAATCATCCTCCAGGCACACTTACTTGAACTAGCACTGCACAAGCTGCAAAGCCCTGAATTATCGACGCGCCAAACAGGCCTTAATCTACTCGAGACCTTGGCCCTAGGGGAACAAAACGACCGCACCATCCTGGCCGAAGCGCGCTACTACCTAGGGAGCCTCCTTTATACAACACAGAACAGTATCCACCCTACAGTAGCCCCAGACCGCGCAAGGGCATTAGCCTACCTCAAACAAGCTTCAGAAGTGAACCACCCTCAAGCACGCCTTGCCTATACAGCACTTACCAAAGATCCTGATAACATAAAAGAAGCTTTCACTACTAACACAGAAGCCCCCACAAAAGCTAGGCTTACATCGCTTTCAAGGCGCATTGCAAAAGGTCGTATTGACACACATTTAAGTGATAGCCCTATAGTCGCCCTCAAAAAACTACTTCAAGAAAAGACTCTAACACTTGAAACCTGGAAAAAGCTAGAAGCTTACGCCCTCAAACGCCTGAGTACAAAAAACCGCCCGGGAGCACACTTGCTCCTAAGCCTGCTCCATCTTTATGGCACACATAATATCGCAAGGAGCCTTATAGAAATAGGCATCCCCAAATCTCCAAGAAATTTAAATCCTCTTGTTGAAGCCCTCCACCTTGAGCTTGGCCTACTCTTCCTAGAAGACACCCAGAGCACTCTTAGACAAACAGGATTTATAATGCTAAAGACACTCGCTGATAATGCTGAGTGTCACAACTTAAACATCTTTTTCACCGTGGCTGAGATTTTCCACTACGGGTACCTAGGCGCAACAGAAGTAAATACAGAAGAAGCAATCAAGTATTACACAAAAGCAGAGCAGCATAGCTCAAAACTAGCCTACCTAAGACTCGCTCAGCTACAAAAAGAAACAGGGAGGCTATCCGAAGCACTCAATCACTACAGGCTAGCCTCAGCAGGGGGCTATACCGCAGAGGCTCTAAAAGAGCTACTGCTACTTATTGAAGACCTCAAAACCAAGAAAGCCTATGAGGATATCTCATTTATATTCACTGAGCTTTTCAAAATAAAAAAAACATTAGTGAAGAAAAACCAGTTTGATTCCCACAAAGACTTGTTTGAAAGCGTTTACACTAAGGTAGCTGAATTTACTCAGCTCCTTCTAAAAGCTAATGCGCTTCACGCAGCCTCTGAACTTTATAAAATAGTCTTAGCAGAGGAAACTGATTTTTCTAAAATCGAGCCTGAAATCCTAGCCTTTGGTGCAGCCTTAGAAGCAGTAGATGACTTCCAGAACGCTAAAACAACCTACACTCTGCTTATCCAACGAGCCCAAGAGCTCAAAGCCCCATGCCAAGCTACTTTTGATGCACTCGCACTTCTTGCTCCACACTTTAAAGAAGATCTAGAACAACAAATAGACATCTACTCAACTCTAACAAGAGCAGGAGATCTAGAGTCTTTCGTAGCTTTAGCCAACATGCTCAACCACCCTAAAATTCAGAGCTACGTAGACAGCAGACCTGAACTCCACAGACAAATAAAAAGCATGCGAATACAGACCCCTACTGCTGACTCTATTAAAGACGCTGCCCTCCTTGACCTAGAGTCAGAGTTTGCTACCCTGCAAATCATCGTCACCAAAATATATGCTAGCCTCAGCGACTTCCTAGACCAAACGAAGTATTCCTTAAAGAAAAAGCCCTTAACAAGTAAACTCTCTAAACAACAAATCCAAACGATTGAAACTGCCCTAAAAGTCCCTAAAAAGAAGAAGCCTCCCTTATTTAGAATGCGCTCCTTCTCGGCCTCTTCCGGCCTGCCTTCAGACTGGGAAGATTCCCCCACCATCACCCGCCACAACCGTAGTGCTGGTCAAAGCACAACACGCCGGAAAAGACACCAGGCCATCAAGGCCTTCATCGGGGGTAAAAGCCGCAGGAAAACCGTTGATCTAGGGGGTAAAAGCCCTACTAGGGATGCCCTCTAAATTTGAGATTGACCCCCCGGGGTAAACTTATGATTTTAAACTCTTGGGCTCACTAATATCAGTCAAAAATCTCTCCAAAACCTTCCATGGTCATCAGGTCCTCAACCGGATTAGCATGACCATTGAGGAGGGTGATTTGGTGTCGATTATCGGCCCCTCAGGTTGCGGAAAGTCCACCCTACTACGCTGCCTAAATTGCCTTGATATTATGGACGAAGGTTGCCTCAAAATTGCAGGCACGAGCCTCAAGCGCACGAACACCCAACAAACCCTAGACAGCACCTTCCAAAAGAAGGCCCACCGCTTGCGCCAAGAAGTCGGCATGGTATTCCAAAGCTTCAATCTCTTTGGCAATAAGACGATCCTCCAGAACATCATGCTGGCCCCCATGGTCGTCAAAAAAGAAACCCAAGCCATCGCCGAAGAACGCGCCTGGAAGCTCCTCGACAAAGTAGGCTTGCGAGCCTTCGCAGGGAGGCACCCTGATAATCTATCTGGCGGACAACGTCAGCGCGCTGCTATCGCCCGGGCCTTAGCCATGAACCCTAAGGTCATGCTCTATGATGAGCCGACCTCCTCCCTAGACCCCGAGATGGTCGAGGAAGTCATGCAGGTCATGCATGATCTTGATGATGAAGGCATGACCCAAATTGTCACAACTCATGAAATGCGCTTTGCCCGTAATGCCTCGGACTATATCATATTCATGGAAGGGGGCGAGATTGTAGAAATTTCTGACGAAGATGAAATCTTCGAGAACCCTAAAGATGAACGAACCCGCCGCTTCCTGCGGCACTTCTGCGGACTTGGTGCTTATGAATGGTAGAGCTATTTTCCTAGGGTTACTCATCGGTATCTTGCCTTGCTTAGGCTTTGCTCAAGAAGAGCCCAAGCCTGTTTTGCGTTGGGGTTCTGACGCTCAAGGCGGGGCCCCTCACGTATTTTATGACCCCACTGACCTCACAAAGGCACTTGGGTTTGAGGTAGACTTGATCGCGGCGATGGCTGAGCACATGGGCCGGGAGCCTCTTTTTATCGACAATGACTGGGACGGCCTCATGCCGGGCCTAGACCGCGGCCTCTACGATATCGCCATTGACGGGATTCCTTACACGCCCGAGCTTGATGATGCCTTCCTCCTGTCAGAGCCTTATACCCTCACAAGCTCCCAACTCGTCGTGCACAAGGACAATACGACGATTCAATCGCTAGAGGATTGTAAGGGTAAAGCTGTAGGCACACTCAGGGGCAGCATGGCCGAACGGATCTTGCGCAGCAATCCAGACATTGACATGCGCATCTACACCGAAGAGGTCAACGCTTACGCAGATCTTTTCTACGGGCGTATCGATGCGACTCTTTTGGATACCCCGATTGTCATGTACTACGGGCGCCTCAATAAGCAGCTCAAACCCGTAGGCCCTGAGGTAGGGACGGTCAAGTACGTCATTGCGATGCACAAGACTGACCTTGCCCTACAAACAGAAATCAACAAAGCCCTAGAGATCGTTAAAGAAAACGGCCAGCTACGTGAAATCCTTGAGCGCTGGAACCTCTGGAGCCCTCAAATGGCTGACTACCTGGATGACCACACACCCTCCACGATCGAGCCTACAGACTACTACTATTTCCTTAAGACCCACCAACTCAACCCCAGTATACTCGAGCGCCTTAACCGCTATCTAAGCTTCATGCCTATTCTGGGTAGAGCCGCGCTCACCACAATGGAGATTTCCGTTCTGGCAATGGCCTTGGCCATTACCTTGGGGCTGATTTTGGCTCTGGCAAAGCTGTACGGCCCCAAGCCTCTACGCTGGGTCACAACTTTATATATCGAAGTCATGCGCGGGACCCCTGTCCTGATTCAGCTCTTCTTTATTTTCTACGGGCTGCCCCACCTTGGCGTTAACCTCGACCCTATCGTAGCAGGTGTACTTGGCCTTGGCCTTAACTACGCAGCCTTCGAGGCCGAGAACTACCGCGCTGGTCTGCTCTCTGTCCCCAAAGGCCAGATGGAAGCCGCACGAGCCCTAGGGATGTCTCATAATCAGGCCCTCAAGCACGTTATCATCCCCCAAGCTTTCCGCCTGGTCCTGCCCCCAGTTACGAATGACTTTATCTCACTAATCAAAGATTCCTCCCTGGTCTCTTTGATCACCATAGTAGAACTTACCCGAGCTTATACCGAGCTTGCCACGACCTACTACGACTACTTCGGCATTGGTATTCTTGTGGCGCTTATTTACCTCCTCTTGGGCCTACCTTTTGTCTATCTCTCCCGTATGGCAGAAAGACGCCTCGCCCTTGAGAACCGTAAGCCAATTGCGCACTAAGCTGTTGCCTATTCCCCCCAGATTTGTCTTAATTAACAGCAAAATTCATGGAAGATACTATTTATATTTTTGGTCATAAGAACCCAGATGCAGATTCAATTTGTGGTGCAATCGCCTATGCTGCTTATAAAGAAGCCATTGGACAAGAACACTACAAACCTGCTCGCTGCGGAAACTCCAATGACCGGATCGATGCAATCCTCGAACGCTTTGAAACCCCCCTTCCGACTTTCATTGGGGATATCACCCCGCGGGTTCATGATATCATGATCAAAGAACCCAAGAAGGCCCCACTAGACCTCACCTGCGTAGAGGCCCTAGAAGTGATGGACCAGCACAACCTAAGGGCTCTACCTGTAGTTAATGAGGAGAACAAACTCCAAGGCCTGGTCTCAATCTCTCAGCTGGGTACCTATTTCGTTCCGAAGTTGAAGGACCCCCACAACATGCGCTACATCTATACGAGCCTAGATGCTATCGTACGCTCCCTCAAGGCAGAGGTCCTACACCTCATCAACCCCGAGCCCATGGAGGACCTTTACGTACGCGTATCGGCCATGGCCGTAGAAACCTTCAATACCCTCACTGAAACTGAAAAGATCCCTGCTGGGCAAAGCGTGATCGTAGTCGGTGACCGCGAGGATATCCAAGACAAAGCCCTCGAGATGGGCGTAAGGATGCTAGTCATCACCGGGGGCCTCCCCATCAATGGCCCTATCCTCGAGAAAGCTAAGCAAAAAGGGGTCAGCCTTGTCATCAGCCCCTATGATTCTGCTACTACGGCTTGGATCGTACGCTCGGCAAGTAATCTCACTCCTTTAATCGAAGACAATGTAGTCACTTGCCGTGCTGATGAAAAGCTCTGCCAAGTAAAGCGCAAGGTTGCCAACACACCGACTGTCCCCGTTTACCTCGTTGTCGATGACAATCACAAGCTCCTAGGTGTCTTTAGCAAGACAGACCTACTCAAACCGGTTGAAACAAAGATCGTCCTAGTTGACCATAACGAGATTACACAAGCAGTCAACGGGGCCGACCAAGTCATCATCACTGAAATCATCGACCACCACCGCTTGGGCAACCTCCCCACTCAGCAGCCTATTTTATTCCATAACGAGCCCGTAGGCTCCACCTGCACAATCGTTGCGGACCTTTTCCGGCGTGAGGGGATTAAGCCTAGTGCAAACCTCGCAGGTATTATGATGTCTGGGATGATCTCTGACACCCTCAATCTCCAGAGCCCAACCTCCACCCCTAAGGATGCGCTGCTACTCGATTGGCTCGAGGGGATTGCCAAAATTTCACGTAATGAACTCTCAGACCTGATCTTCAGTTCCGGCTCAGTCATCCTCAACTCCAAGCCAGAGGATGTCATCACCACAGACTGCAAGATCTATGAAGAAGGCTCCGTTCGCTATTCGGTCTCTCAGGTTGAAGAACTTGGGTTAGACAATTTCTGGAATCATGCCGAGGCGATTGACGCAGCGCTTGAAGACTTCCAAAGGAAAGAGTCTCTCTATTTCTCGGCCCTACTCGTGACTGACATCAACACACAAGACTCTATCTTGCTCTACAAAGGAAACGTCGAGTTCCGTGAGCGCATCACTTATCCACTTGTCAAAAGTGACAATATTTTTGAATTGCGTAATGTCGTCAGCCGCAAGAAGCAACTCATCCCTTACATCAGCGATATTCTCGAAACACTCGGGGTAGTAAACTAACAACACCCTAATCCACATGTCTCTTAAAAAAAATCTCCTGACCCTCCTTAGGGCCCCAGGGTACGTACCTTTGAGCTTAGTCGAGCTCGGGAAGACCTTACAGCTAGATAAGGAAACCAAGAAGGACCTTAAAAGAGCACTGGATAAACTCCTCAAAGAGGGAACGATCGCCCGCGTACGAGGCAATCGCTATGTCATCTCTAAAGAGGCAGACTTAGTCAGCGGGACTATCCGCTTCCGTGCAAGCGGAGCGGCCCTACTCATCCCGGATGACCCTCAGCAAGAGGCTATCCCGATCAAGGCCGAACATACCGCTACTGCTTTAAATCACGACCGTGTCCTCACTCGCTTGCGCAAGGACCGCCCCAAACGCTACCAAAGAGGCAAGCGGGGCAAAAGCAATCAGGCCCCAAGTGTTATCTCCGCTGAAGTTTTGCGTACCCTAGAGCGCAAGCGCACAAGCCTCACCGGGACGCTGCGCAAAAAACGTTCTGTCTTTTATGTGATCCCGGATGACCCCTGCATCCCTTACGATATTTTAGTCGAGGACCCCAAATACTCGACCCTTAAGCCACGCCCTAAGGTAGACAACAAGGTGATTGTCCAACTGGATGAATGGGAGCACCGCCACCTAGGGCCAACTGGGGTAATCACCGAAACTCTCGGAACGACCCACTCCCCAGGTGCAGAATACCAGGCGATCCTTCATAAGTACGACCTAGACCCGAACTTCCCCGACCGTGTCGAAAAAGAAGTCCGCGCTTTCCCGGATAAAGTCCGCAAGCAAGACCTCAAAGGCCGTGAAGATTGCCGCAAACTCTTCACCCTAACAGTTGACCCCACTGATGCTAAAGATTTTGATGACGCCCTTTCTCTAGAAATTCTGCCCAATGGGGAACACCGGATCGGCATTCACATAGCTGATGTCAGCAGCTACGTAAAACCTAAGAGTGCTCTAGACAAAGAAGGCCAATCCCGCGGGAATAGTACCTACCTCGTAGGCACCGTTATCCCAATGCTCCCGCATGCACTTTCTAGTGGGCTATGCAGCCTCGTTGAAGCGGAGGACCGCCTAACCAAAACCGCCTTCCTCACCTTCAACAAAAACAACAAACTCATCAAGACAGAGTTTGCCAATACGGTCATCCACTCGAACAAGCGCCTCACCTACACGCAGGCCCTTGCCTTCCTTAAAGAAAAAGACCTTAAAAAGATTAGTAAGCTCCCGGCTCCCCCAGCACACCAAACAGGCTTTGCTGGGCGCCCGCTAAAGGACCTCTCCCTAAAAGAACTCGGTAAAATTCAATCCACCCTCAAAACCTTGTGGAGCATCGCATCCACCCTACGCAGGGCCCGGATGAAAAAAGGCTCACTCGATCTCGATATGGCCGAGGTTAAAATTTTTGTCGACGAACAAGGCTATGCCGACAGGATCGTACGCGTTGAAGGTGACGAAAGCCACCAAATGATCGAAGAGTTCATGCTCGCAGCTAACGAAGCCATTGCTGAGGCGCTCCATAAAGCAGGCCTTCCTTTTATCAGCCGTGTCCACGATAAGCCCGATGCTGAAAAACTAAGCGAACTCAGCGACACGCTCGAAATTTTTGGTATCCATGTTGGGGACCTTACCTCACGCAAGGCCGTTACGGAATTTCTAAAACAAGCCAAGAACCATCCCCAGGCCTACACCCTCAAGCTTCACTTTTTGCGCAGCCTCAAACAAGCCTGCTACCGGGCTGAGGCTGACGGACACTACGGCCTTAACAAAATCTACTACGCGCACTTCACTTCCCCAATCCGGCGCTACTCGGACCTTATCGTCCACCGTATTTTTGACTTTTACCTCAAAAAACATGGGCACCCTACTGCCCCTCCAAAGCCGCCTATTGTCTACCCTAAGTCCCAGCAAGAAAGCCTAGCCAAACACCTTTCTGTCACCGAGCGTAACAGCACTGATGCCGAGCGCGAGTCTGTCAAAATCAAGCTCCTAGAGTTTTTCGAGCGCGAAGCCAAAAAGAAAACCAAAACCACCTTCGAGGCCGTCATCGTAGACATCAAAAGCCACGGTATTTTTGTAGAGCTCACCAACTCAATGGCTTTTGGCCTTATCCCGACTTCGAGCCTACGGCACGACTTCTTTACCCTCTCTACAGACGGCACCAAACTTACCGGAAAACGCTTTGGGCAAACCTTCGTGCTCGGCCAAACCGTAAGCGTAAAAGTAAAATCCGTAGACCGCTTCAAGCGTCAAATGGACTTCAGCCTAGTAGCCGAAAAGCCTTACAAGAAAAAGCAGTGAAGAAAAAAGAGCAGTCATTTCCAAAAAAATGGGCTGGAGTCTGTAAAAAACCTCCAAAGAAAGCTCGCGACCCACGCACCGCATATTTATTAAGACATCATATGGGAAAGGATTTCTAGCCTAAGCCTACAATATCGACTCTGGCGTTTTAACCGTCTTAGCAAAGTAGTACTTAACCACAATCTTGCCATCACTCTCCTGCTTCTGGGCCGTTCGCTTAATGCGCTTTTCCTTTACGACATCTATAAAGTTATAACGCTGCTCTAAGGGAACCTCCGTAATCGCTGCCTCATCCAAGACTGGGAGCTTTGGTTCCGCAGGCTTGAAATGCGCTTGATCCATTAGGCTACAAGACTCTAGGTCATCCGCACTAATAGTTGCGACCAAACGCTCTAAAGGCTTACCCTTAAACACAGGCGCTCCTCCCGCTTTAACCGCCGGAGCATATACCTGACACAACACTCGAGTCATCCTTCTAGAAATCCCCTTTCCCCAAGCGTTTGTACGTAACATGACGGCAAGTTTAGATTCCCCAGGGTTATCTCCAGGCCCCGCAACAGCAAAACCTACGAACGCTGTTATTGTTTTAGTTTCATGCGGATCACTCTTTGATCTAGTTTCCCTAACAGTAAAAAGCGTAAAAGCGCTCTTAGGCTCCCCTCGTTCCCAGCGTGGCAATAGCTTATCCTCAAAATGCCGATTAACCTGATCCAGCGGAATAGGCTTACGCCCCAAATACTTTGCAATCACTTCACTTTCCTGACTAATATCCCTCAAGCGGATGCGATCTTCCTCGTTCACCGAACGAGCTACTAAATACGTACCTGAGCGCACAACTCCTTTTTTGCACTGGAGTCTTGTACGAATCTCAACCGTCAACTTACCCGCACGGTTCCAGTCCCAAGTCATCCGGGTCCTACTCATCCGGGTCCTACCCCTCTCCCAAGTACTCGTAGTGGTTTTCTCTACCCCTTGATCAGGCTTAGCCCAAGGGTTATTGATCGCCTGAATATGACCTGCAGAGGCTTGTACATTAATTGAGTCCATGCCCCCTGATTACAGGGCCTATAGCCAGAAAGTCAATGGACAAGAGTCTTATTAAGACTCATTTTCCTTTATCCATTGCTCAGCGTCATCCCGCTTACTGACATCAAAATAACGCACTGTAGCCGTAGTAAACACCTTACAGAAATAGGCCATGCCTTTCTCCCAGGTTTTGTCTCCCACAATCGCCAAGCGCTCAATGTCATTAAAATGCCGTAGCCCGAACTTTGTATCCTCCCAGAGGGCTCCTGCGGTCCAGCCATTAAAATCAATCAACTCCACGAGCATATTCACCTTCCCCTGTTCTTCAATTTGCTTATCAATTTCGGGGACGAACATTTCGTAGTCCTGCTTTTCTAGCTTGCCGCTTATCTTTAGGTGGACAAACTTCCCTTCTTCAACTAACTCAATGGCTTTAAAATCAATAGACATAACAGACTCCTTAGCTTTAACTTAATGATTAACGTGTAAGGTATATTCTAGCCCCTAAGCGGCTAAAAGTCAACTTTCACTAGAGTTGACCCTTTCTCAAAAAACCCTTAAACTTTAGTTTAATTTTATGACCCATTACACCTACACACAAACACTTGAAGCCCTCTGGAACAAAGCTCATGCAGCCTACAACAGCGGCAACCAAGACTGTACCACCTACTTTGATGCTACAGACCTAGAAGCCATGCAGACTCTAGGCCTACGCCCTCATGAGGTTTATGATTTTGTGGATGACTTTTGCCGTTACGATAACGAGCCTGACCGCACTACCTTTGTTATGGTTCAAGGTGTGCGCCGCTCCTACCTACAAGAAATGCAAGGGGGCAAGCACTCTGATAAAACCATCACCGCAGAAGATCTCCCGCCCAAAACGGACGAAGTCGGCGGCATTGCCTGGCTCCCACGCCTCATCGTCAAAGCAAATGCCAAACTCCGTGGTGAGCTCCATGAAGACTTCATGTACGGCTGCGCTGGGGATCGCAATTTTTTCCGGGAAAATGATATCCACCCTGCTGAATTCCTAAGCCTAACCTGGTACACCAACAGCAACACTCAAACAATCGTAGACTGGGTCAAAGCCCGACGCGCTCAAAAGATATCAAGTTAATGGAAATCCCTCCTTCCTTCATAAAAGGCTTTGGTACTGCCATTGCCCTTATTATGCCCATCGGCATACAAAACGCCTTTGTCCTGCGTCAAGGAATCCGTCGGCAGTATGTTTTTTTATCGGCATTTATATGCGTCTGTATTGATGCCGCCCTGATCACGGCGGGTGTTATGGGCATGGGGAAGCTTATGACGAGCAACCCTCTACTGATGGGGGTTGCCCAATGGGGAGGGGCTGCCTTCCTCTTTTACTTCGGGGCCCGTTGCTTTAGGCGCGTCTTCCAAGACTCTTCCATGACGATTAACACCGAAGACCAAACCGTAGAGACCTTCCAACGTTTCTTAATCAATGTCTTCGCCTTAAGCCTACTGAATCCACATACTTTTCTAGACACTATCGTCTTGATTGGAAGCATTGGGGGGCAGTATACAGACTTCCAGCGCACACTCTTTGTCAGTGGCACCGTCACCGCCTCAGCCGTCTGGTTCTTTGGCTTAGCCTATGGGGCCGCCCTATTGCGCCCTCTGTTCCAAAAACCCATCGCCTGGAAGATCCTCGATACTCTTGTAGGCTGCCTCGTATGGTGGATTGCCTACTCCCTGATCTTCGGGGACATGATGAGCACACAGGCTCTATAAACTACTCCCTAAAAATACCGGTGCCATCGCGGAATTCTTGATAAGCCATCGGCGCTAAAACCAGGACACTTCCCACTACGCGGATAAATATAGCTTTCCAGTCTATAGGGCTTTTTTCAGCTTCTTGAGTAGCTGTCTCAGGGGCATTCACCTCAGAAACCACATTCTCTGCACTATACCCAAGCTCAATCTCAGGGCTTGCCTCAGGAGAGAAGCCCACAACATCAACCTCTTCCTCTTTGGGCTTTTTACGACAGTAGTCTATTACATTTGTCCTCATAATTATTTTACCTGACTAATTAAGCATTTTCAGAAGTTGAACTAATACCCCCAAAATGGGAAGCAACATAAACCAAAAGAAATATAAAAAACACAGAAACCGCAGTAACTACACCAATAACAGTTACCCCAAAGCAGGCTGAAGGCCGCTCATCAGCAATCACAGTACTGTCTTGGCTCTCAGGGTCCATATTCACTGAATACACACGATCGTTCCGTTGTAATGTAGGGGAGCCCGGGGGCGTCTCCTGAAAACTAATTTCAGGGCTATTATTCAGGGAGTGATAGCGATAGTAAGTCTCAACCCCATCAGGAAGTAAAGAAGATGAAGAATCCATACCTGCGCCTTAGTTGCTAAATGACTCATCTGGCCACAAGAGACGACTCCCCACAATGACTAAAACAATCATAGCAACCGCCAAAAACGCCCCAATTAAAAGCCGCTTGCCCACTTCTGATGCGCTCAGGCCAACGCTAGAAGACAACGCCTCCTCATCCTTTACATTCACCTCAGAAATAGTCACGGAAACCTGAGCTCTTCTCTCAACTTCAGCCTCTTTATCAGCCTCAATAGCAAGCGCCCGAAGCTTTTGGTTATCAACGACAACTCGCGTATCTGCAGGTGTTCCCGCTCTATAAGGCAAAGGATCCTTCTTCACAGCGCCATAAGAAGTAGGTATTTGAGCATTCAACCCCCCCATAGGGTTCCAAGTGGGTCCATAAGTAGATGATGTGTACATAGCCCGTAAGCTAGCAGACCCTAAGTGAGTTTCAAGCACTGAATGCCTGAAGTGCTACAGAACTTTTCAAAATCTGCTCGTAAATAGCTTCTAGGTGCTCCTCAGGGAGGTCCCCTAAGCTCATCGCCTTCATGCGCGCGATCACTTCCTGGTGGCGCTCCTGCTGGAAGACAGGCTGCCCTTCTTTTTGCTTCAGGGCCCCAAGTTCGGTGACAATGCGTGCGCGCTCATTCAAAAGCGCATTAATTTTTGTATCAACCTCATCGATACATCCCCTCAGCGCTTCTAGGGATTGATTCATTCTTCTTCGGCAGCTACCGCTACGAGCTCTTCTTCAGCAGCTACCTCTTCTGCTTCTTCAGGGAGATCCAGTTGCTCAGCAGGCACCTCATCCGAGGGTAGACCTACATCTTCATCCGAAATCTCTTGTTGGGTCGCATCCGTAATCCACTGCTTAATCTGCTGCGGGCTCAATACGTCTGAGGCTGGCAATTCTTCTAAAGAGGCTATCCCACAAAACTCTAAAAAGCTTGTAGTAGTCCCGTACTGCATGGGGCGCCCCGGAAGCTCCGCACGCCCCGTCACATGGATCAGCTCATGCTCAACGAGCTTCGTAATCGCATGATCCACGCTCACCCCACGGATCGCTTCCATCTCTGCACGCGTTACTGGCTGGCGATAGGCAATCAGTGCGAGCGTCTCCATGACGGACTGGCTCAGCTTCATCGGCTTAGGCTCCTTACGCAATAAGCGCACCCAATCCGCAAAGGCAGGCACCGTCGCAACTTGGTAACCCCCTGGGGTTTCTAAAATTCGGTAAACCTCTTCTGCTAGCTCAAGCTCTTGGTTGAGGGATTCGGCTGCTTCACGGATTTGTGTTGCAGTAATCGAACTAGGGACCTCAGTCTCTACACTTTCAGCCTCTTGGCCTTCCTCGGCTAACTCTTCTGGCAGCTCGACAGACTCCTCATGGTAACGTTTTACCAGGTCCTGCACATCGCGTGAGGACAAAGGTTCTGAGGTAGACAGCAAAAGCGTTTTCAGGATTTTCTTGAGATCAAAAGACATTTGTGATAAACATCTTAGAGCGAAAGCCCTTTGACTGTAAATACCAAACTCTCATTAATTTTAGCCATGCCTACCCAAACACCACCGCCACCAACCGCCATGAACTGGGAACGTTTCAAACAATACACCACCCACCTAGAGGACCTAGACCTCACCCTTGATATCAGCCGCATTAGCTTCGAGCCAAGCGCCCTAGAGAGCCTCCAAGCCCCTTTTAGCCAAGCTTTTAAGGACATGGAAGCCCTCGAGAAAGGCAGCATCGCCAACCCAGATGAGCAACGTATGGTAGGGCATTATTGGTTAAGAACCCCAGAGCTATCCCCTACCGATGAGATCAAAAAACAGATCGAAGACTGCCTCGAGAAAATCACGACTTTTGCCCAACGCATCCATTCTGGCGCCATCCAAGGAGCCCAAGGCCCCTTCAAAAACATCCTCTGCGTAGGGATTGGGGGGTCAGCCCTAGGCCCTCAATTTGTGGCTGAAGCCCTCACCCAGGGCAGTGCCGACAAGATGCAGGCTTACTTTATCGACAATACTGACCCCGATGGTATTGACCAATGCCTCAAAAGCCTCGAAGGACACCTAGGGGAAACTCTAGTAATTATTACCTCCAAATCAGGAGGAACGCCAGAACCCCGCAATGGCATGCTCGAAGCTCAAGCTGCTTACGAGAAAGCCGGGCTACGCTTCTCAGACCACGCCGTAGCCACCACAAGCGCCGGAAGCCAGCTAGACAAAGTCGCGTCTAACGATGGCTTCCTAGAGCGTTTCCCTATGTGGGATTGGATCGGTGGACGCACCAGCGAGCTTGCTGCAGTAGGTCTACTTCCCGCAGCGCTCCAAGGCTTTGACATCAAGGCGATGCTCCACGGGGCCAAACTCATGGATGCGCATACCCGCAAGAAAGAGTTAAATCAAAACCCAGCCGCACTCTTAGCATTTGCTTGGCACGTAGCTACCAACGGCAAGGGTGAAAAAGACATGGTCATCCTCCCTTACAAAGACCGCCTCATGCTCCTGTCACGCTACTTACAACAGCTTGTTATGGAGTCCTTAGGCAAAAAGGATGACCTCCAAGGCAATACCGTCCATCAAGGAATCGCTGTTTACGGTAACAAAGGCTCCACAGACCAACACGCCTATGTCCAGCAACTGCGTGATGGAGTCCCTAATTTCTTTGCAACCTTCATCGAAGTCCTCCAAGACCGCGAAGGGGACTCTATCGAAGTCGAGCCTGGCGTCACCTCTGGGGACTACCTCCAAGGGTTCTTCCTAGGCACTCGTGACGCCTTAAGCGAAGGCGGGCGCGAATCCATCACCATCACGGTAGCCCAAGCCAATACGGAAATTGTCGGCGCACTCATTGCCCTATACGAGCGCGCGGTAGGTTTCTATGCAAGCCTCGTGGGGGTTAATGCCTACCACCAACCCGGTGTTGAGGCTGGTAAAAAAGCCGCTGCGACAACCCTCGAGCTCAAAGCAAAGCTTATGGCTTGCCTTCAAGAAAATGCGGGCACAGCCTTTACCGCTCAGGCTGCTGCAGACAAACTAGGCACCCCAGAACAGACTGAACTCATTTACAAACTCTTAGAACACCTGGCAGCCAACCCTCAGAAAAATGTCCAAAAAACACAGGCATCTCATTTTTGCGAAAGTAGTTTTACCTACAGTCCTAGCTAGTGGGTTAGCTCTCTTTTCAGCCTGTAGCACCCATACTACACAGACTCCGCCGCCTGAAAGACCGTTCGCTGAAACACCTGAGGTTCTAGATACTTCAGAAAATAACTCCTGGGTAAACTTGCCCTCTAAAGAGCCTTTCAACAAGTCTGTGGATGAGGCTACGCTCAAGGCTGCCTATGAAGAAGATCATGGCCCTTCTAAGCCACGCTTCGAGCCTTACGTAGATGTTACCGATACAGCTACCAATACCGGGAGCCCAGCCAACAAAGCAGGCACCTCCCCGCCGCCCCCTAATATGAGCCAAGCCCACAATAATCACCAGGGGGACCCTCCAAAGGCTGTCGGCATACGAGGAAGTATTGACTTTTAAGAGCCTTCTCGCATTCTTGTGCTCATGATCTCTATGAAGAAAATCGCCTTAATTACTCTAGGTGCGCTAAGCCTCTTATTAGCAGGCTGTTTCGACAAAAGCCGGGCTGACTCTAAGCAACCCTGGGCCCGTCGCGCCCAGTGGGAGACTCAAGGCCCTAACATGATGGGCTTCTAAATGGCTACTGCTGCTAGTGCTGGGCACCTCTATGTTGTAGCCACCCCTATCGGTAACCTAGGCGACTTGAGTGAGCGCGCCATCAAAACGCTCCAAGCCGTTGACCTAATTGCGTGCGAGGATACCCGCGTCACCAAAAAGCTCCTAGCCAAGCTCGAAATTTCCTGCCCTTGCATTTCCTACCGGGAAGAAAACGAAAAAACCCAAGCCCTAGCCTTACTCAAGGACCTCCAGGCCGGAAAATCCATCGCGCTGGTCAGCGATGCCGGGACCCCCACCTTAAGCGACCCTGGCTTCCGTGTCGTGCGTGCTTGCCGTAATGAAGACGTTCCCGTGGTCCCAATTCCTGGGCCCTGCGCATTCACCACAGCGCTGTGTGCCTCAGGCCTCCCTACCAACGGCTTTCTCTTCCTAGGCTTCCTCCCCCCGAAGGCATCCGCACGCAAACGCTTCTTCGAGAAGTACCAAGACTTTGAATACACAATCGTTCTCTACGAATCTTGCCACCGTATTGATAAATTTTTGGATGACCTCCTCGAGACTCTCGGCCCTGACCGCACCCTCTGCCTAGCCCGAGAAATCACCAAACGTCACGAAACCTTCCTTGTTGGCACCGGTCAATCGGTCAAAGACCAGCTCCAAAAATCCAGCAAAAAAGGTGAATTTGTAATCATTATCGCCCCAAAATCCTTTTCATTATGAAGACTGTAGCCGTCATCGACATTGGCTCCAATACAATCAAGGCCCTCGTTGCCCAATCCGGAACCCCACCTGTGCCGCTTTATGAAGAAGCCTTGGACGTACGCATCAGCACAGGTATCAGCCAAACAAACCCCTGCCTCACCGAAGACGCTATCCGCGCCGGTACCCATGCAGTAGCCGAGCTGCTCGAACGTGCCAAGCAACACAAGCCCGATCAAATCCGTATCGTCGCCACAAGCGCCGTGCGGGATGCTCAAAACCGGGATGACTTTGCAAAATCCATTGAAACAGCCACCAACATCCCGCTAGACATCCTCACCGGCAAGTCAGAAGCCCTCACCCTAGATAAAGCCCTGGCCTGTGATCCTTTCCTGCACACCTGCCCTAACTTTCTTTCTGTTGACTTAGGCGGAGGCAGCCTGGAGTTCCTGCACTACAAAGACCAAATTCTGACTGACAGTATCAGCCTTAACATCGGCACTGTACGCATGACCGAAGGGTTTATTACCAACCCCCAAGACCCGATTCCTGCAACCTCTCTAGACGCTCTAAGCGATAAAGTTGCCGAGCTTATTCAAGCTAGCGCCTTTGATATGAACGCGTGCAAGGGCACCCAACTCGTGGGAACCGGCGGGGCTATGAGCGTTACCCGAGCAATCCTAGCTCATAAAAAAGACATCGACTATAACGAACACCCGAGCTATCTACATACACATGAGATGCAAAAACTCCTAGAAGAGCTTGCGGCCATTACAGCCCAACAACGCGCACAGGTCCCCGGCTTACCCGAAAGACGTGCCGATATTTTCCCTACAACACTGGCTATCTTGCTCACCTTAGCGAAGCTCACCCAGACTGATAATTTTTATCACTGCCCCTATAACCTGCGCTTTGGCCTAGCCAAAGAACTCCTAGGCTAACGCCTTAGGCTTCACAAAGGGTTCAAGAAGCTCCTCAATCTTATCAACGTCCCCCCCAATCTCCTGGATGGATTTCGGTAACCCATGGAGCACTAAAACTCTCTTCAAAAAAGCTTCGTAAACCTTACTTTGCAAGTGCGCAGAGTTCTCATACTCCATACTCGAGAAATTCCAAATCCCACAGACTTGGTCGAGCAACTCCTCACAAACCTTAGGGGTCTGAGCTAAAGACAAAACGTGGCTAAAGTAAAAAGACAGCGTTTTATTAAAAAGTTTCCTGCGAAGGACTTCAGGTTCTTTTCCCTTTTTGAATAAACTCAACGCATGCCCTAATCTCTCTTGGGCTTCTTTTAGCGTAGTCGCCTTCCCCATAAAGTGCTTTACATACTCATGGGCCAATACATTCATCAATACGCCCAGAAGCTCTTTATCATCACCTGCAATAGTAACAATAAGGTCTTTCAAGGTAGCTTTAGCTGCAGAGCCTAAGCCTTCCAGTGTTGACTTACAAGCAGTCGCAATAAAATCATTCCAAACACTAAGACCTTCGCCTGCCTCAGTCACAGTCTTAGCAGTCAGGACTCTAGCCTCACTCAAGAGAATAGAATAATCTCCAGCGCTAGAACACTTAATACTTGAATACTTCAGATGCAAGAATGCCAACTTACGAAGCGTATATTTCCTATTATTGAAGTCCTCGACACTCTCCAGGAACCCTCCAACTGTTTTTACTAAAACATCCGCACACGCGCTAGCCGAATCAGAACCCCGAACACAGTGCTTAAAGTAAAGAAAAGAAAGCTCCATCCTAAGGTTATCACGAAAATCATCTTCCTCTAAATGATCCACCAAGTCAAAGACATGCTTAGGGTTATCCAAATAAGGCAAAACATGCTTTGCATAAATACGTAAAACATTTCCCCAAATAGCCTCATCAGAGTCTTCCAACGAGCCCAAGAAAGACTCTGTCCCTTTCAAGACTCCCTGGAGCTCTTCATAAGAACCACACTCATTTGCTTTGCGCTCAAAGAAGCGTGGCAAAAAGACACGAAAGAACACATTTCCCCATAGGCTCCGTGCCTCCAGGCCTTGGTGGACCGAGCTTAAAGCATTATTAAGCTCTTTCAAATCAGAGATTTCATCAGCCAAATAACAAGCATAATACTGGCGAATACGATCGGGCTGAATCCCTCCAGCAATCTCCTGAATATCCCTCACCACGCTTAAGACAAGCAAAGCTTCTTCCCGATCAGAGACTTTTTCCAAGCCTAGGCTCACAAAATTCCTCTCAAAGACCCGCATATAAGACATATGCTGACAGCTACTAAGAACTTTTAAGTACTTTAAGATCGTCTTAAAAAAAGACTCAAGCTCTTCAAAGCCAATATCTTTCTTAAAAACAGTGCGCATATAAATCGAGAGCAATTGCTCTAGAAACTCCACCCGAAACTCCTCAGGGAGTGTTTCTACTTTCTGTAACCCCCACTTAAAGATCTCTCCACACACCTCAAGCTCAGCTGCCTCTTCAAGCTCATTACTAAATTGCTCCAAGATGAACCATGCAGAGAAACCCATTTCCTGGACATATTTACCCTCCAAGAGCCGCTCTACGCCTTCGACACAGCCTAAACCCCAGTAAAGGATAGATGTCAGCAACTTAATGGGGTGATCTTGATAAAACTTCACACCCTCTACCTTCTCTAAATAAGCATCCCAGCCCTCTTCTAACTTATCCAGTAAGTCATTCGTCTTTTGCACAATCCTACGCTCAGCAAGCTCAACACGCTCACATTCTTCATCGCTTCCTTGAGAACCACAGAGCACATAAGCGCTCTCCCCTCCGGAAACCCAAAGCGTCTCTCGCTCTCCCAATGCCCCCAAATCAATATTTTCACCCTCTGAGTCAGAAAAAGAAAGCGAATTCAAACTAGAACTCAAAGTAGGGTTAAAGGTAGCATTATCCATAAATTGACTGTGTTAAAATTAATAAAATAATAACACATAAGAATAAAAACTCTCCACCTAAGCACAAGTCTATTTCATAAAGACATGCGCACCAAACTCTCATAATAAGCCTGGGACAGCTTTCTCATGAGAGACTCCTGGTCCAAATTTACAGACGAAACATCCATATTATAATATAGGCTCAACTTCCAGCAATCTCCGAACTGCTGCACCATCTTTGCCCATAGCCTCAGTAAGTTCAGGAATCTTGTAATGAAGCATCAGCCACTTATAAGAAGACTCAGCCAAAAGCTGCATTAGCCAAGCTTGATCTACCACAGGATCACTCCCTATAAATTTTGCCTCTTCTAGAACTTCGGTAAACAGTTTATCAACGCCTATTCGAGAAGCCTTCCAGTGCACATAATAGTCTGCAGACCGCTGAAAAGCATTCATCAAACAACCCTTATCCTGAGGTATCCGCTCTTCAGGCATAAACTCTATAGTCTTATCAAACACTTCCCTCCAATCATTAGCATCCTCCAGTTTATTCAAAGCAGCACGGAAATAGCGCATACCAAGTACGATCTTAAATGAAGTAAGTTCATGTGAGCTCTTCTCATCTATTTCTTCCGATAGCAGCATCACTCGAGATACTGCTTCATTAAGCTCCTCAAATTCTATTAACTTATCAAAATAGCACCCAAGGACACGTACAAATATACGGTCCCTATCCCATGAATGACCTAATCTAGTGTCCTCAAAAAGAATACTCTTACATTTATGAAAAAGAATGATTAACTCCTCTAAGCTACGCACTTTGCCTACTCTCTCTCTGAAAAAATGCTCAACAAGAGGATAATAAATAATATCTCCTTGCTCTACCCTCCACGGATTATCTGGATCCAAGGACTTTGCCTGTTGAATTGAAAAACCCAAAACTTCATTAATCTTTTTGCTATCATGCTCTAGAATTAAAGCACGCTCCATAAAAGAATAAACAAGACAAAAACCCTTGCCCATATCGTCTCTTACAAAAGGTCTACATCTTCCAAGCATGCTTTTACACTCAGCTAAGGTGCTTAAGCTCCCAAAAAGCAGAGGAAAAGCATTTACACAAACATATTTTCCTAGCGTATCTGCCCGCTGAAAAATATCTTTATAATCGGTCGCTTCATCACCTGAAATCAAAAGAAACCCAATATAACTCACTTTTAAACAAAACAACAGGTGTTCTTTTAATTTATCGTGAAGCGACAACCCTAGAATAAATTCTTGAAGATTAATGAATGTTTTTTCAGAAAACTCAGCTCCTTTTGAATTACTAAAAACACTGCTAAACATAACACGAATAGCGTCTTTATTATTTAAAGAAAACTCAAAATGACTCCGTACCCTATCTTGTTCATCAAGGCTGCGCTGAGTTATTCTTTCAAGGATGTCTCTACATTCTACAATTGTTTTAGTGCTCAAAAAACGTCTTCTTAGATCGTCTATAAAGATATCCGTAAACATAGCACAATCTTCGTTCAACCCTGCCTCTCTTAATCTCTTTTCAGCCTCTCGGGCATCCCCAAAGATTTCATAATAGACCCTTGCAATAGCCACTGACACACAAGCTGTCATATTACAGCCTTTATGCTCGAAACGTTTCTCATCCAAAGCCCTTTTTGCAAGCTCATCTAAAAGCCCTACAAGATGAGCCTCGTGACAGCACAGGCTACCGTTAGCCTCACCAGGAACAAACACCAAGAGACTCTTTCTTGCGCCTTCCTCAGGCCGACAATATTTACAAGGAGACTCCTGGGTCCCTGTAAGGTCTTTAACACTGTGTCCTTCAAGAGGAGAACGTTCGAGCTCTTCAATAGCTAAAGAGCTCACATCTGGTGAGCAAGGGGGTACTGAGTCCATGGCTCAATCTTAGGATACACCCCACTCAAAATCAAGCCTGTTTAAGACAGCCTCTACCCCAGCTTCTCAGCAGCCTCAAGCATCTGCTTAAAGGCCTCAGGCAAAGGCGCTACCACACGCACAGGCTCCCCACTTACCGGGTGCGCAAAACCGAGCTTCTCTGCATGGAGCATCACGCGCTCACATTCTAGCGGGCAAGTCTTACTAATACGGTAGCCATAGCTATTATCCCCCACGATCACATGGCCTAAGTCTTTAAGGTGCACGCGGATTTGGTGGGTCCTACCCGTATGTAAAATACAGCGCACTAAGGCACAAGAAGTCCCGTAGGCTTTTTCAATCTTCCAATCTGTACGTGCATCTCGTCCGTCTTCAGCAATCGTCATCAAGGTTCGGTTAATCGGGTGCCGTCCAATCGGGCGGTTAATAGACCCTGCCAACAAACGCGGCACCTTGTTCACCAAAGCCAAATATTCCTTGTCGACCTCTCTGTTCGAAAACAGCTTAATCATCTTGTAATAAGCCTTGTCCGTCTTAGCAAAAACAACAGCCCCAGTCGTGTCTCTATCCAAACGATGCACGACCCCCGGGCGCTGCTCACCGCCTGCTGGAGCCAAGTCACAATGCGCCAAGAGCCCATGGACCAAGGTCGTTTCTTGCTTACCATGCCCCGGGTGCACAATCATCCCCGCAGGCTTGTTAACGATGATCACATCATCGTCTTCATGCAAGATATCCAAGTCCATCTTCACCGGGACGACTTTCGTATCCGGAAGCTCAGGCAACTTAAGCGTTAATACATCCCCTTCCGAAACTAAATGTCTTTTTGCAAGGGCCTTACCCTCCAAAAGCACTTCTTTTGCATCAAAGGCCTTCTGCAATTGCGTACGGCTCACGCCTTCTAGCCTATCAGCCAAAACTTTATCTACACGCGCTTCATGCACCCCTTCAGGTACAATAAACTCAATCCATCCTGCTTCTATTGTGTCATCCATAGTGTTTAGTTTCTTATTTCTTTCCTCCTAACAAATACTTCGGGTTTAGTTTGTGTAAAGACTTCGGCACAAACAAGCCATCCTTACGAATCAATTTCCCATCAAAGTAAATTTCTCCGCCGCCATATTCTTTACGCTGGATAGAGACCAAGTCCCAGTGCACTTGTGAGCGGTTCCCATTGTCAGCCACCTCATAAGCCTGACCAGGCGTAAAATGGAAGGACCCTGCAATCTTCTCGTCAAATAAGATATCACGCATCGGTTCTAGCACATGCGGGTTAAATCCAATAGCAAACTCCCCAACATAACGGGCGCCTTTGTCCGAGTCTAAAATTTCATTCAAGCGCTTTGTGTTACTCGCGGTGGCATCCACAATCTTTCCTTTTTTGAACTTAAAGCTTACGTTGTCAAACGAAGTCCCCTGGTACACACTCGGGGCATTGTACTGAATCTCTCCTTCAACACTGTTCTTAACCGGTGCGGTAAAGACCTCCCCATCTGGGATATTAAACTCCCCTCCGCAAGGAATCGCCGGGATGTCTTTAATCGAAAAGCGTAAGTCTACTGTAGGTCCCTTGAGGTGTACCTTGTCTGTCTTATCCATCAAGGCCTTAAGCGCCTTCATCCCTGGGATCATGCGCGCATAATCAAGCGTGCACACCCGGAAGAAGAAGTCCTCAAATGCTTCCGTGCTGTAAGTAGCCTGTTGAGCCATCGATGGGTTAGGCCAACGTAGGATTACCCACTTAGTCTTCTGCACCCGCCAGTTTTGCACAGGCCGCATGATTTTATTAATCAGCTTCTGGCGATCTGCTGGCACATCAGACTGCTCAAAAATATTGTCCGACCCTCTGAGCGCAATAAAGGCCTGCATCTTCTTCATGCGGGCTAATTCTAACTGGGCAAAAGTCTTCAACTGTTTTTCTGTTGCCCCTACAGCCAGCTCCCGCGTAATACGCGCCTCAGAGGTCTGCACAAAAGGCACAGCCCCACATTTGCGCGCTTCGCGCACAAGCTCTATAACCATCTCTTGGGGCACTCCTTGCCCATCAATAAGCACATTATCCCCCTTCTTCAAATTGGTTGAGAAGCGTGTAAGTACCTGAGCCAGCTTAGTATATCGAGGATCTTTCATAACTCCCTTATACAAAAAAGAGCCCTCCCAGGTCAATAACCTTGACTAATCACCGAAAATCTAATATCATTAAATATGGATGGCAAAGTTAATCTATTTTAAGCTTTGCATTCTACGGCAATGCTCGTTTGATTAGTCATTACAATATAAACACTACACTAGTATTTAACTACGCAAAATCATCATGTCACTAGATCTACTTACTGAACTTCTTAAAGACCTCGGGGATGCAATCAAACTTCCAGGCCTAAAGCCAGACGAAGACGGCTACTGCTGCTTATCATTTGATGACAAAATAACTGTCCATATCCAGCTGGATAAAGAGACCGAGAACCTCACTTTCTTTGCTGAGCTTGGCCGTGTGAATGAAACACGCAAAGCCGAAATCTTTGGCCGCCTGCTCGAAGCAAACGTATTTTGGCTAGGAACTGGCGGAGCAACCATCGGTGTTAATACCGAGAACATGATGGCTACACTAGGCTACCAAGAGCCTATCACCCATATCGACTTTCAACGCTTCCAACAGCTCCTAGAAGGCTTCGTCAACACTTCCGAGAAGTGGATCGACCGCCTTCAAGAAATGGAACACGGTACCGACTCTAACGAAAAAGAGATGCCTCAACAAGGCCAGTCAGGCTTCGAAGGCATCGGGATGCCCGTCTAATAACTCTTTCAAAAAGCCCTTCACCACGAAGGGCTTTTTTTTGCGCCCCACATTATGCCTACTTCTCCAAATACTAAACACATCCAACAAGCCCTAGCAGAGGTTAACAAAGTCAGGAAAACGCTCGTTTTCTTCGCTTGCCTACTCACCGCCATCTTTATTTATTTAGCCTTCCTGCTTTTTACATACTACCTCCCACCCAGTATACTTTTTGGGTTTATTGCCGCAGTAATGCTCTTTGCCTATGCCTATGTACGCTACACTGCCTATTATCGCAGAACCCTTCTCAATGCATGCATTCAAACGCTAGAGCTTGACCTAAAATGCCACTGCTCAGCAACTCCCCCCGTCTCTACAGGCATATACATAAAACCAAAAATCCCAGCACTCACTACCCTTTTTAACAAAGCCAAAAAAAGCCAAATGCTTTTTACTCGAAAGCGTAAACAAACAAGGCTGAGCCGTTTCCTTTCACTACTAGGCACCCACAACCAACAAAAATTCGAACTCCTAGAAATAGACACAAATCACAGCAGGCAACACTACCGCTCAAGCCACCACCTTTCTTATAAAAATATTTTTATCTGTTCCCCACTCAAAAAGCCTATAACAGATGCTGTCCAAATATTGCCCTACAAAGTAGAAATGGCATTCTCCATTTTTTCAGATAAACCCACAAAAAAAGTCAGCCGTAAAACACCCTCCCGCTTTCTTTCAAAAGATGAAGTCCCCCTACCCAAAGAGCTTAAGACCAAAGGGTATCACGTCTACAGTAAAGATCTAAAGCTCGCCCAATCCCTAGCCACCCAAGAATGCCTCGATCTTTTAAGCCAGCTCAGCAAGGAACTCGGAGGCGCCATTAGCCTTCATTACACCTCTAAAGAACTCCAGATCCTAATAGCTCCATTCAGGAAAAACTACGAACGCGGAACAAAATACCCTAAGGCGAGCCTTTTCTACCCTGTCCTCTTTTTCAGAGCTCCCACCCAAGCCACAATAAAACAAACAGGGAGGAACCTCAAAAAGCTACTAGAGCTCCCTGAGCAACTTAAAACTTCAGCGGGCAAGAAGTAATAAACACCGGGTGCCGCAACACCGCAGCAACCCCTTTCCCATCACGTTCGGCCACCTGAACATCCCCCTTAAGGCTTTGCATATGGTGGCGTGCTAAGGTTAAACCCATCCCCCGGCCCACCGAGATCTTCCCAGTTACGAGTGGTTCAAAAAGCGTATCGGCTACTTCTTCCTTAATCCCTTCACCCTCATCTTCAATCTCCATCACTACCTGCGGGGCTCCATCAGGCCCAGCTTCCTCACGCACCTTCAAGTGCACTGACCTGTCTGTGGCCTGAGCATCTTCGGGGTAAGCCTCCCAGGCATTAATCAAAAGTTTCTCAAGCGTGCTGGTCACTGCTTCAAGGTTCGTCTCAAAAGAGTAGTCCTCAGGCAAAGCATTTTCTATATCAATATTGGCTTCAATCTCGTGCTCTTCCTCAAAGCGCTCAATCGCTCGATCAATCACATCCTTAAGCTTTCGTGACTCAGTCACCACAGGCTCGGTACTGGCTATCGTATTAAGCTGGCGCACAATGCTAATCACCCGGTTTACCGACGCACTGATCTTATCCACCAACTTATCCAGCATTTCCGGGTTATCTGCAGCCACCTTAATCATATCTAAATGACAAGCCACAGCCCCCAGGATGTTATTCAAATTATGCGAGATCCCCTCAGTCACCGCCCAAACTGCCGCGGCACGCTTACCTTCCTCAACCTGGCGTTGCAGCTCCATGTTTAAGCGATTGATCCGCTGGTAATCGAGCTGCGTCTTAACCCGTGCAATCGTTTCTTCAGGGTCAATGGGTTTCGTAATGTAATCAATGGCCCCAGCCTCTAGGCCCTTAATTTTTTCTTCACGGGCAGTCTTAGCTGTAATGAATAAAACCGGGATGCTGCTGGTTTCAGTATCAGCCTTCAAGCGCTCACAGGCCTCAATCCCGCCCATCTTAGGCATCATCACATCCAGCAGGATCACATCAGGCGGGGTTTGCTTAACAACCTCCAAGCATTCTAGCCCATTGCTAGCAGTAATCACATTCATACCCTTGTTTTCTAAAATCCGTGAAAGGATCTTCAAGTTAACGGCCTGGTCGTCAACCACAAGGATGGTAGGCTTAGGGGTAGCACTGTCCATAGTAAATTATTGTTACTCTTCCTCTTCCGAGTAAAGATCGTCGATTACAAGTGTTTTGCAAATATAGTCATGCCCAGCACGGTTCTGTGCCGTAAAGAAGGCGATAAAGTAGTTCACCCACAAAAGCGGTATCAGCATTAACAAAGCAATAGCTTTGACGGCTGAGCGCAATAAGGCCTCCCCAAAGCGCGGTCTCTCCAGCGAATACATATTAATCACCCGCAAGCGGAACATTTTCTTCCCCATAGACCCGTTTGTAAAAGCAAGCTCCGAGGCCGTAAAAAAGACCCAAATAAACAACAAGGAAAAGACGCCCGCAAAATCAAACATTTGCTTAACCCCATCACTGAATTGCAGCTGCTCAGGCGACTCTTTCTGAGCCTCAATTTGCTTAAACTGATAAGTAACCTCTTCCATCGCCTCAGGGTATTGCATTGGCAAAATGATTTTTAAGGCCAAGGCCAAGAGCACAAAAACCAAAATCACATCCAAAACAAAAGCTAAAGCCCGGAACTTCAGCTTAGCCGGCCTAAGGTCAGGCGTATAGCTAATATGCAAGAGGTTTTCATCCTCAAAGGGGGCGTTAGAATCAGCACTATCTTTATCCATACTAATACTCTTCATTGTGTCTTAAAAAGGCCTATCTGGCAAGATTATAGCATTTTACCACCCAAGAGGCTAAAAACACACCTAACTCAGCTCAAAAAAGCGTCCCTACAGCTTCCCCGCCAAGGACTGCTCACCTTGCAGGCTCTTACAGGCCTTAACGGTATTGCTCATCAGCATAGCCACTGTCATCGGCCCCACACCTCCAGGCACAGGTGTAATCTGGCTAGCGACCTCAGCAGCTTCCTCAAATACCACATCCCCCACTAGGCGGTAGCCTTTTTTGGCAGTAGCATCTTCCACACGGTTGATCCCCACATCAATCACCACAGCCCCAGGCTTAATCATATCCCCAGTAATCAGCCCAGGTCGGCCAATCGCCGCAATCACGATATCTCCCTGGCGCGTAATCGCACCCAAATCCTTCGTCCTAGAGTGACACACCGTCACGGTAGCATTCCCAGGCAACGCTTTCTTAATCATCAACAAGGCTGCTGGTTTACCCACGATTAAGCTACGCCCCACAACAACAACATGCGCTCCTTCGGTATTCACATCACTGCGCTTCAAAAGCTCAACAATCCCAGCTGGCGTACACGCTACAAAACCGCTATCATCTTCCTGGCAAAGCTTGCCTAAGTTATCCCGGCAAAACCCATCCACATCTTTGCGCGGGTCTACCCGGTTAAAGACTTCCTGCTCATTCATTTCATCCGGCAAGGGCGCTTGCACCAAGATCCCATGGACCGCAGGGTCCGCATTGAGCACATCAATGGCCGCGCACAATTCCGCTTGCGTACAGCTCTTCGGGAAAAGGTTTAGCTTACTCTCAATCCCCACCTGCGCGGCAACCTTCTGCTTCTTGCCCACATAAAAGACCGAAGCAGGGTCCTCCCCCACGCGCACAAATGCTATCGTAGGTTTAGGCCCTTTCAGGCTCGCTACCTCTTGGGATACTTCCTCTAAGATCTCCTGGGAGATCTTGTTTCCATCAATAACGCTAGCAGGCATTTTAAATCAATTACTCTTCTTGGAGCGTCACTACTTTAATCACAACCGGTGCACCATGTTTTTTAGCAACAGGTACTCCTTGGATCCGCACAGTCTTGTTTACCAAGTGGTCCAAGTTATGTAAGCTGCGGTACTCCTCTAGGTTTAGGAAGGCCATACGGTCTCCGCTAGTGTTTTGTAATTGGTAGCGGTATTCTGTACCGGCAAAAGGATTACGGCGGCGCTTGAGCACCCCTTCAAAATAGCGGGACATTTCCCCTTCAGCCTGGCCATAGTCCGCGCTAATGGTCGCACCAGCAGGCCTAATCACCGTAGCGGCTTTCATGTCTTCCTCGACTGGGTCAGCATCATACACATACAATGGCCCCACATCCGGCGCAGAAGCAGCAACCGCCTCAGCCAAGCTCAAGGCTTCCGTATCGATCAACGTAGGCACCTCAGGGATCTCCTCGACCGTAATCGCTGGGGAGCTCGTCGTCCCCGTTGAGGTGAAGGACACACTCGCCCAATCTCCCTTAACATCTTCCACAAGCACCGCTGCATCCGCAGTCGTCTTAGTAATGACCGCACTCTGGGTGGTCTCGCCTGCATAAACGGTCGCGCCTACCTTAACCGTCTGGTCTTCATTAAGCGCACTCGTCGGGACGAAGCCCTGAACCAAAGCAGCCTGCACCGTAAGGGCACTAGCCACGCAACCAACAGATAAGAGGGGGAAAAGCCGGATCATTTTCATAACAAAGGCACCATAAACCCCCACCCAGAAAATAACAAGGCAATATAACTTGATATAATTTTGTTAATACAGAACTCTCAGCGAAATAGCCTTACCTACAGCCAGAGCTTCCTCGTCTCAAACACCTTATCAATATTCTTCGGCTTCGTCCCCATCTCCCGGAGGAACTCTCTACCGCCTTCAAGCTCTAGCACACGCTGCGTATGCCAAGTCCCCAGGCTGAGATCAGTTTTGCGCTTATGAGAGTCCGCGAAGAACTCACTCGTACTACCTTTCTTATCGAGAGTAGCCCCCGCTTGGTTCAGGCGGAAAGCCTCCCCCAAGGCAGTGTTCAAATTCTCTTTTCGCTCCCCAAGCGTTTTTGCCTTCAAGGTTTTAGAGGCCAACTTGTAGTATTCCCGGGATATCCATGAATATAATTTCTGCTGGTTCAGCTCTGCGCTACGTGCAATCTCACACGCGCGCTCCTTTAGCCGGTCTATGTTCATCTTTCCAGCCATCACAAGCTCGCTCCCCTTACGGAAATACGCTTTTGCCAGCGCCTCACGGCCAGCCCAGGCCCCAAGGCCTTCATGCTCATTTATAGCCAGCACTTGCTGGGCCACGTGCTCCAAGTCTGCTTCTGCCTGAACCAAAGGCATCCCAAACTCCATGTAACCTACGCGTAATTTACGGTAAGCATCTTTCAAGCTATCCTTATCTATCTTCTTAAGCCTCTGTAGGTCTACAGACGTCGTCCTCCAAGACAATTCACCTCGCTGCCACTTATCATAGTATCTACGGTAAGTAGCTTCTGCATCCTGAGTACCGAACGCCTCAATAATACCAAGCGCACCACCAGTAAGCCGATCAAGGGCCTCCAAAGTATCTAATTCTTTACTGAGCGCATCTATGTAAACGCCTACCAACTCAGCAATAGCCTTCTCTCTAAAAGGCCGAGTCTCCAATGCAAGAGACACTGCTTTATTCATCACTGCCTCTAAAGCATCTCCTGGTTCGAGCTGAGTCAGGCCCACTCGTAAATAAGTACCCGCAAGGTCTATCAAGGTATCTTGCTTACCAACACCCCAATCTTTTTTACCCTCGAGCACACGCTCTAAAAGCTCCGTCAATTCCTCAAAAGACAGATCATCCCTGCGCGCCATTTCTTTGAAGTAAGCCAACTCTAGCACTGCCACTCCAGACTGGCGAGAAGCTGAAGGGTCATCTTTAAGCCTCCCTACAAGACCATCATACAACTCCTTAAGTGCTTCACGCGTACGGCATGCCGATGCTTTCTCCCGGTAACACATCTGAACTGCATTATTCCAAAGGTAGCCCTTATAAGGAACAGGCATCTCAGCAATCAAAGCTCCCACATAAGCAAACAAAGCATCATTAGAAACACCCTCAAGCTTTAACGCCGCACCGAAGGAGAGGTAAATCATATCCCTCCAAAAGTTCTCCACCTGGTTAGAGACCCAACACTTCTTAGCAAAGGGCTTTAAAAGAATTATGATAGACTCCAGGCTTTTTAAATCTGGGGCAATTTTACAAGCCCGCATTAAATAACGCTTAAGGATGAAGTAAGTCATGATTTTATCATTCCACCCCTCGCGCGAAAACGCAGCCTTCATAACTGTCAGGATCTTTCCCAAATCCGCCATCGTCTTAGCCTTAGGTAAGGCCGCCAATGAATAAGCATCCGTCAGAGAAACCAGGCACGCCTCATCCGGCAGCCTTGCCTCATTGAACGCAACCTGGAACCACCCCATAATGTGATCCAGGTCCTCTTCGTGTTCCACCCGCTCCTTAAGATAAGCAACTGTAATCCGCTTGATAGCCTCCTGCTTTCCTCCTTTGTCCAGGAATGACCCACTAAGCTCATCCTCCAAATACTCTTGTGCTTCAATCAAATGCTGCTTGGCTCCATCGGTTACTCCAGAAAAGGCATACACCATCCCCTTGGCTGCCTCCCGGTCCATCAAACCCAGCTCTTTATCCCCAATAGCCTCAACCGCAAGCTCTTGCTTAATCTGCCGGACCTGCTCCTTCCACACACCTTTAAGATCCTGTACATACCGCCGATGCATAGCAGCTGTATGTGTAGCATCACTGCGGTTATCCTCTAGATGCTTTACAAAAGCACCTCCCGTTGTACTCACTCCCAATTCCATAATAGATAGATATTGCTTAAAACCCTACACCCATAGCCGCATAAGCCCACAATGTAAAGAATGCTTTCAAAAGAGACAAAAATTAAAGCAATAAAGCCATAGTTAATGCATTTTCACAAACCATTAATAGTAAAGTATATATAAATATTATATAAAGATTTAGAGATCTCTAATATACAGAATCTAGACTATATAATTATAGTTTTTAGTCTATTTTTATTTACAAAATCAATAATTTTTGTTTATAATATTTAATAACTAAATAAAATGAGTACAAAATATTACACACGCTGGCAAAACCCTGTCATCAAAGAAGCCCTAAAGACAAGACGCGTACTAATACTCTCAGGCCCCCGTCAATGCGGTAAGACAACCCTAGCGCAAGAGCTTAGCGATCCATCTTCCATTTACCGGACACTCGACAATACAACGCTCATGAACGCGGCCCTAAGTGACCCTGAAGACTTCATTAAACATGGGGATAACCTCATGATTATCGATGAGATTCAACGCGCACCACTACTACTACAAGCAATCAAAGGTAATGTGGACGCACACCCTCAAGGCTATGGGCGCTTTCTCCTAACAGGATCTTCTAATATTCAATCACTGCCGCAAGTTACTGAATCCCTAGCAGGCCGTGTAAGAACGATTCGCCTACGCCCAATCTCTATGGGGGAATATTTTGGGGCCTCTCCAACCTTCCTAAAAAATGCATTTAAGGAAAAATTCACTCCTCATAAGGGCGAATATGACAAGAGTATTTATCTTTCCCTAGCCTTCACCGGAGGATACCCTGAAGCACTTCATCTAACGAGCACAGAAGATGCTCGCCAATGGCACAAAGACTACCTCAAAGCACTCATCGAACGAGATCTTAAAGAGATTACAAATATCCGAAGGAAAGACTCCATGCGCAAACTTCTCGAATACCTAGCTGCATGGTCTTCAAAATTCATGAACCTACAGGCGATAAACTCAAGCCTTGGTATCCCACGCCCAACGATTGAAAGCTATATCAACGCTCTAGAAACACTTTATCTTGTAGAACGCATCCCCAGCTGGACAAAAACAGACTACGAACTTGTTGGAAAAAAAGATAAATTTTTTATGACCGATACAGGCCTCATGGCCTCTCTTCTGAAGTGGCAGCTAGAGAAAGTGCGCCTCGACGGAGATAAAAACGGTAAACTTTTAGAAACATTTGTATTCACTCAACTAGCAACACTCATCGATCTTCAAGAAAACGACTACGATCTCTACCATTATCGAGATCATGCAAATCGTGAAATCGACTTTCTAGTCGAAAACAAAGAAGGAGACTACCTTGGCATTGAAGTAAAAGCAGGCACAGCCATCAGCCAAGATAGTTTTAAACACTTAAAATGGTTCAAAGACAATCTGGCAAAAAAGAAAGAGTTTATAGGCATAGTGCTCTATACAGGGACTGAAGTTCTCCCCTTCGGAAAAGGCCTATGGGCTGTCCCTATAAGTGCTCTCTGGGGCTAAATCAGCCCACCAAGGACGTAGTTAAATCCTACCTACACCCTCCTCAGGCCATAAAATCGAAAAGGTACCTACCAATAATTTAAAAATTACCTTCTTCCTGGGGTCATGCGTCGTATCCTCAAACGACATCTCCTGGAGCAAAGCCTTCCGGTTAACATCACTAACCTCTGTCATCAAGCGGATACTCAATCTAAAATCAAAGGACTTCCTCAATCCCTCCAAGTGCTCACGAGCATACTCGGCTAACAAATCCAAAACACTGCGCTGTTCATAGGTTTCCTTCCCCTCAAACACACTCGTAAGTATTAATTCATACCCTGGAAGCAAACCTTGCTTAGGCACCCTCTCAGGCGACCCACAAAAAGGGAGCACGCTCTCCATCATCGAAGGCGTACAGTCTATCACACTAGGCCCCACATCCAACAAAGACTTCCCTAGCGTTTCAGTAGGCTCTCGGTTAATCACCAGCCAATCTCGCATCAAAGGCTCTTGCCCCTCCCCATCAAGATCAATGCCAGCCTCAACTGTTTTATGCTCTTGGTTTTCTTTGTCCTCCTGCACACTCTGGGCATACAAAGACGCAATCGAGGGCAAAGGTGGCAAGACCGCCGCCGCTCGATTCATCAAATTCCCCATAGCACTCACCCCCCAAGAATAGTAAGATGCAGTCCCCGAAAAAGAGTCAGGGGGGCTTTCCACACTCGAAGCACTCCCCCAAAACAGCTCACGCTTATCTTCCTCTGTAAGTAAGAGAGAAGGCACGTCATCGTTTTCCCTCCCAAGCAATGCAGGGGAGCTATTCCAACGCTTATCGCTCCAAAATGAAGCTTGGTCCATGGGCTTAATCTATATCAAAAGAACCGCCCAAGCACAAGGTTTTACTCAATCTTGGCCAGGAAGCTTTCGTAAAACCCAAGCTCCTCATCCTCACCACAAGCCAATAAACGTTCCATGACAAGGCGTAGCTGCCTATCCCAAGCCTGGTTCTCTTTTAAGTCTTCTACACTACGAGCATACATCACTTCGGCTAAAGCAGTCCCATCCAAGGATTTTTTAGCCAACCTCTGCCGCAAGCGCAGCTGCTGGTTTGCCTGCCTGCGTTGTGCTTTCTTGCTTCCTTTGAGGGCTAAATTTTTCGGGTCCAAGCGCTCATCCAGTTGATTCAAAAATACATTAGCTTCTACAGAGCCTAGCTTCTCAGCCAACAGCAACTGATTAATCGCATCCGTTTCACTAAGACCAGCCCCACCCAGCTTACAATAAGCCATCATCGAAGAATAGTAGACCGCCATGGTATGTTGCCCTTTTGGGTAATGTATCCGTGCCAAATTAAACGCCTCATAGGCCGAGGTATACTTCTTTTGCTTATAGAAGTGGATCCCCAAATAACACATCGCATCAGCAATCCAATAGTTCTTAACGATAGACTCGTCACTCCCACAATAAAACTTACGGTGGGCCTGTACGCCTGAGGCTACTAGCTTCTCAAGCGTTATAAGAGCCTCATCCTCTTCATTCTCATGAACCAAGCTACTATAGGTCCGGTTAAGCGCATCGTCTTTAAAGACCTCAAATGCCTCCTCTAAAGCCTCCATGCTATCAGCATGCACCGCTTCATCAAAAACCCTCAGCGTTTCAGGCCTATTCCCTTCGCTATAAAGCAAGCTCGAAGCCGTCAACATATCCATATTGAATAGTTCCGCTAAGGGATCCTCTTCCTCCTTTTCTTCTACAAAGAAAATGAAGTCATCAAACTTGTTAATGAATGTTTCATAATCAAATCCATCCCAAGCCTCCTTGTCATAATCAACACGCAGCACCAAGTTGATCAAAAGCGTCAAGGCATGAACATTTTTCTTCTTAGCTAAGAGCCACAAGTAGTAAAACGTCTGTGCCCGGTTCCCTTTCAGCGCCTCGTCATAACCTTCACCTATGAGCACTCCAAAATCTCCCTTTTCTATGGCGAGTTTAATGTACGTATTTAGCAAGCGTGCATACTGCCCATCATGAATGCTTAATTTTTCTTCTAAGGCCTTCAAGCGTCTCAAGTTTTTAACAACTTCAAACCCTAACTGATCCGTCTTCGCATTAAAAATTAATCCTATTTCTACAAAGTCGAAACAAAGTCGCAGCTCTTGGGGTGGAGATTCTTTCAGCTTACCCTTAAACATCTCGAGCAAACGTGGCTCGTTTTTCTCCAAGAGCATCTCCACATTTTTCTCGAGTTTCCCCACATAAGTACTCGCAGCTTCGTACAAGCCTAAGGCACTCGGGGTGCGCAACATTTGCAACTTATCAACAGACCACTTAAGCAATAGCGTTCCATAAGGGTCTTTCGCAAATTCATACACCTCACCTTTTAAAATGCCCAAATAATCCCAGTACTTATGGACTACTCCTTTTCCACGTTCTTTTATCGCCTCAACAACACACTCTCCTAAAACTTCTTGGTAACGGCACAATGCATAAAACCTAATAGTGCTGTGCATCTGCCTTAACCGCTCCAGCATATCTTGATCAAAGGCTATATCTTCATCCTCAATCGCATTTAATAAATCTACCTGACTCAGGCGCCCTCCCTTCCGGAATGCATGCACAAGCTCATCAAAGCGCTCATACTCAACCGCAGGCTGCTCCTCATCACGGACAAAGAAGTATTCAAAGAGTTGCTCCGTAACGACCTGGCTCCAGTCATTTTCAAAATACCCAGGCTTGCCATACTCACGCTCACAAGCCTCCAAGTCCATTGGCTCAGGGAGCCTAAAGAGCACGCCCTGCTCACCAAGCACCTCAGGCAAACGCTCATTCAAAAGGTCTACAATCCTGATAAACTCAAGCATTTCTGGAGACACGCCAGTTTCAGCGGCCAACATAAAATGTACCTCAGTCGACATCGGCGCCCAATCCCTCTCAAAGAGAATATCATCCTTGATCGCCTTCATAGTCTTCTTTAATTCAGGGTCCCCCAGCTTCACACAAGCCACACGTTCAGGCCCACCCTGCTCATAATCAAAGACAGGGCGCAAAGACCCCAAGTTGGTATTACTCAGTCCAGTATCCATAATTAGAAAATAGTTATATTACTTAATCTCCTGAAATTCAAAATCAGCAAGCGCTTGATTAAGGCCAGAAGCTCCTGCAACCTCGCTTAAGGCTTCCGCAGAAAACACCTGAGGGGCCTCTTGCAGGTCTTCTTCAGCTTCTACAGGCTGACTAAGTGCTATCGCACGCTCCACATACTCCATTAAAACATCACAAGTCCTTTCCAGGCCGTGGGTTTTTGTTTGCCAAAACTCCACTTGCCTCTTCAAGAGTTCAATCGTCATTGCCTGATCTTTTACTTTATGCTGCAAAGACGTCTTAGTCTCATGAGTCTTACTAATCTTTCGCCTAGCAATGATGGCCCCTCCTCGACTACGCTTCGCCCCCAATAAAGGCTTCTGCAGCGGATCTATATCATTCTCAAGAGGCCCACGTGTGACATCTCCCAATAATCTATCTATGTCCATAATTAAGGGGCAGAGTATGGCTAGTCCCTCCAGATGCAACCCCTAATACCTTAACCCCCATGGCTCAATAAGTACCTATACACCTCACCGGTGCCTCGCGGCTTCCTTTTATATATATTACAAGCATTCACCTTAGCCCCACGCTCGACCAACAGCTTCACTACTTCCAAAGAGTCCATTCCTGCTGCATAATGCAAAGGAGTTTCCTTTTTCACATTAAGTGCATCCACCTTAATCCCCTTTTGCCCTAATAAAAACTGCACAGCCCCTACCGCTCCTTTATAAGCTGCATAATGCAAGGCTGTATCCCCTTCAATATCACCCGCATGAATCTTTGCCTTACGCTCCAATAAGACCTTCATCATATCAACTCGGTTGCCTTCAGCAGCTTGCATGAGAGGGGTTGACCAACCCTCCTCAGTGCGCGCCTCCACATTACCCCCCGCATCAAGCAATGCAGTGAGTTTGCCTAAAGCATTCTTTTCGTAACCAAAGACACTCCTATTTTTAGTTATCTTAAGTAAGGACTGATCACGCTCATAAGCCGCTTTTTGCTCTTCTGTCTGTAGGACTAG
Source organism: Opitutia bacterium UBA3534 (assembly GCA_002376875.1). GTDB lineage: Bacteria > Verrucomicrobiota > Verrucomicrobiia > Opitutales > UBA3534 > UBA3534. The sequence goes on from DFOT01000002.1 coordinate 245,234, forward strand.
GTAATTCTCAAGGCGTATATGGCGGTAAATGTACTGCGTCCTGAAGTGCCAATCCAAAGTAGCCGAAGACACAGCACGCAAAAACTTATAAACATCCAAACGCACCACAGGCTCGAGTAATTTAACAGCTGCTTGGTGCACTTCTGATTTTTTAAGTAATACATAATGCTCAAACTGCTGCTGAATATAATCCTGGCACCTTTTCTTGCCCCACTCATTACAGTTCAAAAAGAGCGCCTTAAGAGATCTAGCCTTTTCTAAAGCCCCCATCATGCAATAGAGTACCGCCAGCATCATAATGTTCTTATTAAACGCGTAGCGATCTTCTTGCGTTTGCTCACTCGCATTAAAGCGCAATTTAACAGCTTCTTCAATTAACAGCATACGCTTCAGGATCTGCATTAACTTACGCTGATGCAGGGTATTATATTTGCCCCAGAAAGACTCTATAGTTTTCTGAATAGAAGTAAACACCTTCGCAAAGTCCGCCGTATCTTTCTTAATAAGCTTTTTCAAAGCCTCATTAATGACACCCTGCTCAAGATCGTCAGAGGAATCATAACCGCTAAGCTCAGCTGTATAAGGTATCGTAGGCAGTACTACCCTAGGCGCACTCCCTCCAACTTCGGTCAGGAGGTAATTCTCCAACTGCATGTGGGGGTAAGCCCCATCGGTCACACTAAAATAATCCAAAAGGAACTCCTGCGTATTCAAACGGGCTAAAGGCTCAAAATGAGCAATCGTCTCCTCAGACGGAGAACTCGACTCTAGCTCAAAATAAACCTCACGGTAATGCGCTATCCTTTCTAGGCAGGATTCCGGGGTCAGTGAATGGAAATCACATTCGACCTCGAGTGCATCTACTTTTGCCCTAGCCCCCAAACAGCAATAAATCCCAGCAAGATCTACTAGGCTCCTATTAAAATCCTGCCTATCTTCTTGAGACTGCTTACTGCTATTAAAGCGTATCTTCGCAGCCTCTTCTAGAAGAACAAGCCGAGCAATAACATGTATAAATTCAGGAAAACGCTTCTCGCTACTACCCCAAGCTATTGCTCCGATCCAATTATAACAGTCACCAATCTCTCTAGAAAAATCTTCCCACCCCTTCTCAAGAAAGCCTTGCAGTGCTTTATTAATTTTGCTTTGCACCGCATCTTCTTCACAGGAAGAGCCATCATTAAGAGGAGCAGTATAGGGTACAGTAGATAATGTAATCATAAGGGTCTTATTGAATACAACCCTACTCGCAAATGTCAAAACACGAACTACCGCTTCGAGCGATTAGTCCCTTTAGAAGTCTCGCGTGACACAATCAGCTTGAGTTCTCTTTCGGTAAGCTCGCGCGTTTCTCCGGGCCCAAGGCTCTTCATCGCGAACTGTCCAATCTGCACCCGCTTTAGTTTCTTAACGAAGTAACCTAAGCACTCACACAAACGGCGGATCTCGCGCTTACGCCCCTGCACGAGGTGCATCACCATACGCTTTTCTTTATCCACACCCATGGTTGCCGGGATTACTTCCTTCGCGCATAAGTGCTCCCCTTCATCCTTCACTCCTTTAATAAACAGAGGAATCTTCTTAGGGTCCAAAGGCTTGTTTAGCGTTACCTGGTAGCGCTTCACAATCCCTGAGGAGGGGTGCATGATTTTGTTAGCCAAATCGCCATCATTGGTCAAAAGCAACAAGCCTTCGGTATCCTTGTCCAAACGCCCCACACAAAACAAGCGTTTATGCTGGTAGCGCCGCGGGAGCAAATCAAAGACGGTCTTGCCTTGGTGGTACTCGTCAGAGTTCGAGCAAATAACCCCTTTTGGCTTATGCATGACCAAGGTTAATTTCTCGGGCACATGCTTCGGTACCGCCTTACCCAGGACTGCAATATTATCTTTACAGGGATCAATCTTTTGACCAAGCTGAGCAACCTTGCCATTAACCATGACAAGGCCCTCTTTAATCCAGCCCTCAGCCTCACGGCGAGAGGCTAAACCTAACTGAGCCAACCACTTTTGTAAACGTACTGTGTCCGAAGCTTCTTCCATATCTAATCTAAGTGAGAATGGAGTAAATCTTGCATACGACAAGAATAATCCGTTTTTAGCTACAATTACCGAGCGCCGCCAACTCAGTGGGCCCAATAGCCCTAAGAATACGCAGCATATCGTAGTAGATATTTCTGGCAGCGGCATCGAGTACGTATGTGGCGAGTCTCTAGGCGTTTACGTCACTAATGACGAGGCCACCGTAAAAGAGCTCATCACCGCCCTAGACTTTGACCCTAACGCTTTAGTCACCCTCCCCAAAACGGAGGATCCCATCACCCTCCATGAAGCACTCCTAAAGCACCTGTCGATTGCTCAGCCCACCAAGAAGTTCCTACTCTTTATGCAGGAACACCTTGCTGACCCTGCCGAGCAAAAGACCCTAGAGGATATCCTCGCTGACAAAGAAGCCTTCGATCAATACAGCCATAATCGAGAACTCATCGATTTGGCAGAAGACTTTAAGAGTGCTTCGTTTACCCCACAAGAGTACATCGAGCAACTCCGCCGCCTAGTCCCTAGGCTATACTCGATTGCGACCTCCCCCCTGGCCTACCCGAATGAGGTCCACTTCACGCTGGATGTCCTTCATTACGAGACACATGGCCGCAAGCGCATCGGTGTGGCAACCACCTACTTAGCCGAACGCGCCCCGATGAATGAGGCCGTCGTACCTGTATTTTTAGCGAAGTCTAACTTCCACCTCCCCGAGGATAAGGATACCGATGTCATCATGGTCGGCCCAGGCACTGGTGTAGCCCCCTTCCGTGGGTTTGTGCAGGAGCGCAAGCTCAATAAATCTAAAGGCCGCTCCTGGCTATTCTTCGGAAACCCCTACCGCGCAGAGGATTACCTCTACGGTGAGGAGTGGGATACAGCCCTAGAAGAAGGCCACCTCACCAAGCTAGACCTCGCCTTCTCGCGGGACCAGGACCACAAAATTTACGTCCAAGACAAAATGAAGGAAAATGCCCAAGAGCTCTGGGAATGGCTCCAGAACGGGGCTTACTTCTATGTCTGTGGGGATGCTCAGCGCATGGCTAAAGATGTGGACGCTACACTCCTAGAGATCGCCCAAACACAAGGAGGCATGAGCGAGGAGGATGCAAAACTTTATATTAAGACCCTCAAAAAGGAAAAACGTTATCAAAGAGACGTATACTAACATGCTATCATGCTAGCACGTTAACATGCTTATTAATATTATTATGTCAGATAAAACCCTAGAAAATAAAGTGGCCGTAGTAACCGGTGCTGGTCGCGGTATCGGTAAAGAAATCGCAAAACAGCTCGCCAGCAAAGGCGCGAAGGTCATTTGCGTGAGCCGCTCCGAAAATTCATGCGGCGCTGCAGCCGAAGAAATCCGCGCTGAAGGCTTTCAGGCTGAAGCTATGGCAGTGGATGTTGCTGATGGCCAGGCAGTTAACGCAGCTTGCGAAAAGATTTTAGAAGCCCACGGCACAGTGGACATCCTTATCAATAATGCGGGTATCACCAAGGATGGCCTCATCCTACGCATGAGTGATGATGATTGGTATAACGTGTTGAATACCAACCTCTCCAGCTGTTTTCATTGGTGCAAAGGCCTCCTACGCCCGATGACCAAAAAGCGCTGGGGCCGTATCGTAAACATCTCATCTGTAGTGGGTAAGATCGGTAACCCGGGGCAAGTGAACTACGGAGCAGCTAAGGCAGGAATGCTCGGCCTAACGAAGTGCCTAGCGCGTGAAGTCGCCTCCCGTAATATTACGGTAAATGCTGTCCTTCCGGGCTTTACAACTACAGACATGACCGATGCCCTCGGAGAAGAAATCATCAAAGAAGCCACTAAGATGGTGCCCCTCAAGCGCTTCGGTACTGTCAATGAAGTCGCAGGCCTAGTCTCCTACCTATGCTCAGAAGAGGCTGGATACATGACTGGTAAAGATTTTTCGATTGACGGCGGCATGGTAATGTGATCTCCATAGAAGCTGCTTTTTAATAAATTTAGCAACTCAATTTAAAACCTATAAAAACTTATGTCTAAGACCATAGAACAACGCGTAAAAGAAATCATTGCCAATCAGCTCAGTGTTAACGAAGAGCAAATCACCGCAGAAGCATCTTTTTTGGATGACCTCGGTGCAGACTCTCTTGATACTGTGGAGCTTATCATGGCCTTTGAAGATGAGTTCAAAGATGAATTGGGTGGAGAAATCCCTGAATCTGAAGCAGAGCAAATGCAAACTGTTGGCCAGGTAATCCAATACATCGAGAACAAGGTTTCTGCTGAAGCTTAATTCAGCAGTACCCCAAACAACATCCACCCGTGGTTGCTCCTTCAGAGAAACAACGCGTTGTCGTTACCGGCATGGGGGTTCTTACCTCTGTCGGTATCGGCATCGATAAGTACTGGAACAGTATCTTAGCTGGCAAGAGCGGCATTACTGACGTAAGCCGTTTCGATGCGAGCGAAGGATACTCCTGCAAGGTAGCCTCTGAGGTTCGGGACTTTGTGCCTGAGGACTTCATTGACCCCAAGGAAGTAAAACGTAACGACCGCTACACACAATTTGCCGTAGCAGGCTCCAAGCTAGCAGTTGAAGATGCGAAGCTGGATGTTGAGTCTTTAGACAAAGAACGCTTTGGGGTCATCATGGCCTCAGGCATTGGGGGCATGGAGACGATCGAAAAGCAGTCTCACACGCTTTTCGAAAAAGGCCCCCGACGTGTATCCCCATTCATGATACCGTCACTCATCTCCAACATTGCTGCAGGTGTTGTAGCAATCGAATGGGGAGCAAAAGGCCCTAACTATGGAATCGTGAGTGCCTGTGCTTCAGGAACACACGCCATTGGTGAGGCTTTTAACGCACTACGCTCTGGCAAGGCCGACATCATGATGGCCGGCGGGAGTGAAGCTGCAATCACACGCCTAGGCTTCGCAGGTTTCTGCTCGATGAAGGCCATGAGTACGCAATCTAACGACGAGCCCCAAAAGGCAAGCCGCCCGTTTGATTCAAAGCGCGATGGCTTTGTTATGGGTGAAGGCGCAGGTGTACTCATCCTAGAAACCCTCGAGCATGCTCAAGCACGCGGTGCTAAAATTTATTGTGAGCTTGTAGGCTATGCGGCTACCTGTGATGCCTACCACATCACTAGCCCAGATACTGAAGGTTCTGGCCTAGCCTTGTGCCTAAAAAATGTACTAGAGGATGCGGACCTCAAGCCAGAGGACGTGGACTATATTAATGCCCACGGAACATCCACTCCGTACAATGACAAATTTGAAACAATCGCCATCAAGAAAGTCTTTGGTGAGCACGCAAAGAACGGCCTGCGCGTAAGCTCTACAAAGTCTATGATCGGCCACCTACTGGGTGCTGCAGGTGCTGTAGAAACAGCAGCATGCGCTAAGGCGATCGAAACCGGGAAGATCCCCCCAACGATCAACTACGAAGACCCAGACCCAGATTGCGACCTAAACTACGTTCCTAACAAGATGGAAGAAAAGAACGTACGCGTAGCAATCAACAACAACTTAGGCTTCGGCGGCCAAAATGCGTGCCTAGCCCTTAAGCTGTTCGAGTAAGCTAAAGAACACAACCCGCCAGAAGACCGCCCCTCCATGCTTAAGCTCAAGGATTGAGCACTCAAAAACCTCCTATCTTTCTGACTTAGAGCATCTTAAAGAAAAAAACTCTTCAGCCACGGTTTTATCCTAACAAGTTGACAGTACTGTATTGATACAAATAATTATAATTTTAATATTTCTACTTAAATTATAATTATTTGTATCAAATATTACTTTACTACAACTCAAAGGATACAAAGCCATGGATATAACAAACAGTATTGCACACACTACACTACTAGCGGAAGCGCCCCATCCGGCTGAAATACCTCCTAGCTCTATCTCCTCTGAAAACCCTAAGGCACTGACTTCGCGCTATTCTGTGCAAGATGAAGACGGGAATGAAAAGCCCTTCTATCCTTTCGGAGAAGATTCTCACTTTAATAACCTTTCTAGTGAAATGTTTACAGAGGAAATCGCACGGCATCTTTCAGGAAATGATCTAGGCAATTTTTCTCAGGCAACTTCCTTCTTGAATACCGCCATAAAAGAATCTCCGGCTTGTGCTAAAGCTAAGCTTGAGGCCATACTCGATGCTGTAGCCACAAAAGCTACTGAAGAGGATAACACTCAAACTCGAGACTGTATTTTAACATTTCTTGTATCTTTATCTGTGAGGCTAGAAGACCTCACAAACCCGAAAAAGACGATAGAAATTATTGAAAATATTGAGGACGCTAGCCAGAAATTTGAGGCTTACAAGGAACTAGCAGAGGCCTACGCCACACAGGGCTTCAACCAAGCTAAAACCCGAGAAGATGCCCAAGCAGTCATTAGTACAGCAAGCACTCTTATTAAAACTATCACAGGTGGTCACTGGCAATCTGTCGCTTATAAAGACCTAGTAAAGACCTACGCCACACAGGGCTTCAAGAAAGCTGATACCCCCAAAGACATCCGAGAGGTAATTCAGATAGCGAGGGCTCTCATTGAAACTATTGATGGTATCGACCAAAAACATTCTGCTTATAAAGATCTAGCAGGGATCTACACCACAGAAGGCTTCAACCAAGCTAAAGACCGAGAAGATGTCCAAGCAGTCATTAGCACAGCAAGTGCTCTCATTGAAAATATCAAAGATAATCACTGGCAATCTGTCGCTTATAAAGATCTAGCAACAACCTATGCCACAGAAGGCTTCAACCAAGCTAAGACACTAGAAGGGATCCAAGCAGTCATTAGTACATCATGTTCTATCATTCAAAATATCAAAGATAATCACTGGCAATCTGTCGCTTATAGAGACCTAGCAAGCACCTACACAACGAAGGCCTTCAAGCAAACTGAAGCACCAGAAGAGATCCAAGCGGTAATCACGACAGCAAGCACTATCATTGAAAACATCACAGATAATTACCAAAAATCTAACGCCTACAACAAGCTAGCAACGGCCTATACGACAAAGGCCCTCGATCAAGCTAAGACCTCTGAAGATATCCAAGCGGCAATTCTTAAAGCCAGTGCTATAATTCAAAAAATTACAAACGTTCAAGAGAAATCTTACGCTTATGGAGAGCTAGCAGAAATCTACGCTACAAAAGGTTTCGATCAAGCTAAGACACTAGAAGATATCCAAGCGATCATTACTACAGCAAGCACTGTTATTGAAAACATCACAAACAATTACTGGAAATCTATCGCTTATAAAACCCTCGCAGGAGTCTACGCCACACAGGGCTTTTCCCAAGCTAAGACTCCAGAAGGTATTAAAACCGTCATTAATATAACAAACACTATCATTGTAAATATTAGAGACGATCTCCAAAGATCTATCGCTTATAAAGATCTAGCAACAATCTACGCCACAGAAGGCTTTTCCCGAGCAAAGACTCCCAACAATATCCAAGCAGTAGTTAATGCCGCAAGCACTCTTATTGGAAGAGTTAGTAACTCTTGCCAGCAATCTATCGCTTGTAGAGACCTTGCAGGACTCTACACAGCAAAGAGCTTCGACCAAGCTAAAACCTCAGAAGACATCCAAGCGATCATTACTACAGCAAGTGCCATCATTCAAAGCATTACAAACGTTCACGAGAGATCTATAGCTTATAAACAGCTAGCAGAAACTTACATAACAAAGGCCTTTGACTCAGCTAAGACCCCAGAAAGCATCCAAGCAATCATTAATACAGCAGGTGACCTCATTAAAAGAATTGCAAACAGAGTTCAGGAATCTATCGTGCACAACAATCTGGCAAAACTCCAAGCACTCTATTCTTATAAAAGGCTTTTGACTAGCTACGGAGCCTTAGAGCTTCTAGAAAACGCAGGCCTAACCCCTGAGCATTTGGCTGAAGCTAGAGAAGTGCTAGGCGCTACCCCCAGATCCCCCAATGAAGGCGCATAAAGCTTCCTAGAACCCTTATCTTGCTGACTTAGAGCAGCTTAGGATTAATAAACCTTAACTATTTGACAAATTAATACTATTATCAATAATTAGAATTTTAATAATATAATCAAAAATAAAGTTAAAAAGGCCTAAACAATGGATAGCCCACACAGCATTGCACACACAACACACCTGCCAGAGGCAGAACTAGACACGCCAGAAACCCCTCCACAGACAGTCATTTGGGGGAGCTCCACCGGTTACCTTTCATCCTACCGAACAGCACAGGGCAACGCGGCCTATCCTTTTGGGGTGAATTCCCTGCTGAATATGCTACCCCGGGAGGTGATCCGGGATAATATACTGGCCCCATATTTTTCAGGAAAAGAGCTCGCTGTAGCCTCACAATCCTCCTCCCTACTGAACAGACTAGTTTATGAAGCCCCTACTTGTGTTAAAGCAAAGCTAGAAAGCTTGCTTGATCGCGTAATCCGAGATACCCATGGACAAGAAAATGAATTTAAAGGGGATGTATTAAAATACCTGATGGCCCTACACTGGGAATGCTTCCAAGACTTAGACCGGCTGATACAAATGCTTGAGGATGAGCCAGACCCTCTCTATAAAAGTGATCTCTCGAAGGAGCTATACACTCAATACGCACCCTCAACAGCTGCATCACAACCCGCAGCACAAGTCCTAAGAACCCATAATGCTCAGGTTGTCTTCTATAATGATCTAGAGGCCCAGGTGACCGACCAACTCTCCAAAACAAAGACACACGAAAAAGCATTAGCCGTCATTAAACACTTCTGCAGGGCTATTAGTCAAATGACGGGTGGTCCTTCAACTCTTGAGAGCAGAAAAGGCAAAGCCTACAGCACCCTACTCGTTGCCTATACCAAGCATGCATTCCAACAAGCAGAGACACTCGAGACTGAGCAAGCGGTATTCAAAACAGCAAATGCTATTATTAGTAGAATCACTCATAAAATCTGGAAAGGTGCCGCTCATCATAAATTAATGCATGCGCTCTTTACCCATGAATTCCGTAAAGCAAATACACCCAAAGAAGTACAAGCTGTACTTGATTCTGCCTCCATTGAGATTGAAAAGAAAAAGAATAGTGCCACAAAAAACCGTTTGTATGTAAATCTTGTAAAAGCTTTTACGGCAACTGTGCTTAAAAGAGAACAGAAAATCCAAGAAAAAAAAGCCGCCGTCGAGATCATCTATCCTATAATCAATAAGATTAAAGGTGGGCACCAACAAAAGGAGGCCCTAAAGGCTGTAGCCTTAAAGCTTATAAAGTATGGCTTTAAAATAGTAATAACTGACGAGGATATAGACACCCTAATAAACCTCACAAACAGCATTTTTCAAAAAATGAATGAATGCTTTAGCCCCCTCTGCCTTCCGGAACAAGCAAGCCCCATGATCTCAGTCCAATGGGAGTTAGAAAAAATGCAAAATGCTTATAAGCTCCGAAAGGCAAAAAACCTTGAAGAACTGGAAGCAGCCTTTAAGGCAAGGCTTGTTTCCATTGAAGCGCTTGAAGAAGACGTCTTAAAAACCAATTCTCTCGACCACCTAGACAACCAATACGCCATACACTGCTGCAAATGCCTACTGATCGCATACCAAGTACCTAAGATGATTGCGTGCTTAAACCTCGAGGCCGAGAAGCAGGAGGAGTTGAAGCGCTTATTCTACAAGCCGCAGGTATAAGAGCCCTCAGACAAGGCGTTGACAGGGATTAAGGGGATTTTTTAAGATCCCCCCATGGACTGTAATACTATTGCTGCGACATCCCCTTTGAAAGAGGACTCGCAATGGGAACAAACAATTGACGCTGCCCTCAGAGGGAACCATAAGGCTATCGCCAGGATCTCCCAACGCACCAAGCAAGAACATTCTGGCGACTGCTTACCCGAACGTGTTGGTCAAGCGGCCTTTGCTGAAAAGCCTAACTACTACGCCAAATACCTTTGGAGTGTTAAGATTGCCCTCCAAGAAAATGACCCTGAAGGCCCGGCCCAGACCAAAGATCTACTGGAATCTGTCATTGATAATACCCCTAAGGCAGGAAGGCATAGGCTTCCTCGAGCCCTTCAAGGGAGAACCAAAGAAAAGAAACGGCTCCGCCAACTGCGCTTAAGAGCTATTACAGATTATTACTACTTATATACCAACGAAAGAGAGCTTTTTGTAGAGCAAGAAAAAGCTCGCACAAAACAAAGTACAGAAAATTTTATTGGAGAACACAGCCTAGAGGCAGATCCAACAATTACTGAAAACATCCAAATGGCTGAAAACGTAAGAGACTTGATGTTAAACCCTATGGCTATACGTCTTTATATCGCTAAAAAGTTAAAAAACCTCCTTGAAGAAGCTGCATATACGGGGCACGCAGGCGCTCAGTTTAACCTAGCCGCTATGCATGACTGCGGCATAGATATGATTCAAGATACAGAAAAGGCCCTGCGGTGGTACAAGAAAGCAGGCAAACATGGAGATAATGATGGCCGGTTCTATGCCGCTGAGATCTATCGGGTAGGTGCTAGCCAAGGGAGTATCGTAGCCGTGGATAGTAAAAAAGCTTACTTGCTCTACAAAAAAGCCGCCCAGCACAAGCACGCGAGCTCATTAATGAGGCTTGGGGAATTTTATGCTAACGGGATCTATGTCCAGCAGGATGTTTTTGATGCCATTGATTACTACCTAGAGGCTATTCTTCATAAAAGCTCAGGAGCGTTTCAGAGCCTAGCAAATCTTATAAACACCCCTGATTTGCTGGCGCTAGAACTAAGCAACTACAAACGAAAAAGCGCCCTTAAGCTACTCCGTGATTGTGCCTTGTTCATTAAAAATGATGCTCTGTTCGAATTCATGGAAGAGGGCGAGGAGGACATCCGATCACTCAGGGAAAAAACACATGAAAATTTACTGGAGCATGTAAGAAACCTCCTTAAGCAGGAAGAAGAGGATAATAGCTCAGAAACAGCCCCCCTCCTAGAGGATACTCAAGAGCAAGAAGAAATAGCCTACGTCATGCGCTTTATTGAGGATGGACTCGCTTGCCTGGATGAGCTTTGGATAAAGCCTGCACGAACGCCTCAGGAAGGTATCCCTATTTCCGTTGATAAAACCTGGGCAATGCGGCTGCTCACTGATAAGGACTTTATAGGTCTTGTTGAGTTCTTTGGCGGAAAATGGGATGAGCACGATACTGAGCGTATCTTCAAACTCGGGCGCTACTTCCTTGAAATGCAGCCAGACAATGAAAGCCCAGAAAGCTATAAAAAGCGGGCTCGTTTTATTGAGACACTCTGGGGAAGCCTCCCCAAAGCGTCTATCTGGCATACAGTTAAAGAGGCTTATACAGCGCAAGTGTACTGCCTTCTTCAATACCCAGAACAACGAGCCATAAAACTGTACAAAAAAGAGCCCTGGAATATTGTTGCTGTCCGTCATACCTATGAAGGAGGGCTCAAACGAGGCACTTATCACAACATGACTCCACTCCAAGCCCTAGAGGCTAATAAAAACAAAGACCCTAGCGCTGCTGAAAAAATCCAACGCATCCACAAAGAAGCCTTTGAGACAGTAAAAACATTCTTCATCACAACGATTACAGGCTATAAGGAGTTGTTAAAGAAGCAGGAATCCACTGAACAGGACTATAATAAATACAGTAAGACCCTAAAGGCAGAGCAAGAGGCTTATAAGCACCTAGAAGATGCGCAAAAGAGATTCATCAAAGCAGCTCAAGAAGAACGGGCTCTAGACACAAGAGATGCGCTCACAAAACTCCTAGCTGGAGACAGCCTTGAGCCAACGCCCCTCCCCCCACTCAAAACACGCCAGATGCTCAAGCTTGAGAAAGCAATAAAAGCTAAGGAACCAAAAGCAGACCGCCTCAAGAAAACCTTAGAAAACCAAAAACGAGCAAAGGAAGAACTTGAATGCAAATACGTCTGGGCCTGCGAGCAAATGAGCGAATTCGGGAGCCAAGAAGAGCTAAAGGCACTTGGGTTGCTTGGGGGGTGAGGAGGACTCTACCCTAGCGCGATGCCTGTGGCTAGGAGGAGGCTGTAGACGAAGAGTAGGACGCAGGCTCTTGCTTGGAGGTAGGTGTAGCTGGGGCCTGTGTTGGTGTAGTAGCGGAGCTTGCGGTAGAGGATGAGGCCCCAGGGGGCTAGCGTTAAAGGTAGCAAAAGGAAGTAATTCCCGCTTAAGGTGGCTAGTACTGCTGGGATGATGAGAGCTACGGTTGTCTCGAACTTGAATAGCTTGCAGCCAAAGGCCTTACCAAAGCGGACGATGAGGGTGTTTTTATTGACTGCAGCGTCGGTCTTAGCATCGCGGATATGGTTGATTAAGCAGATGTTGTTTGTCAGCAGCCCAAGCGCTAAACCAAGCAAGAAGACTTCTGGGGTAAACTTACCGGCTTGCACGTAGAAGGTCCCCACGGTTGCGATGAAGCCGTAAAACAAAATCGTCACAATGTCTGAAAAGCCGCAGTAGGCGAACGCAAAGGGGCCTGCGGTGTAGAGTAAACCGCCAATCAAGCAAGCTGTCATGACCAGGAATACCCCAGGGCCCACATAGCTGTACAAGAGCAAGCCAAAGCCCAGGGCGATCATGTAGAGAATAACAATGGCCATACGCATGCTCTCAATCGGGATAAGGCCGGAAGCTAGCCCCCGCATGGGCCCTACTCGATCCGGACCATCGGTACCGCGCTGGAAGTCATAATAGTCATTAGCAAGGTCTGTGGCGATTTGCATTAATAGCGCAAAGGCCAAACAAAAGAAAGCCGGAAGGAATGAAAACAGCTCGAGATCTGCAGCAAAGAAAGAAGCCAGGAAAACCGGGGCGATGCTAGCAATCCAGCTTTGGGGGCGCGTTGTCTGGAACCAAACTTTGAACACTAAAAGAAAGGGGTTAACTCAGGAGGATTCCCAAGCCTAATAAAAGAGCGTATTTGACTAAGAAAGCACCTGTCTGGGCGAAGTGCTCGTTAAACTTAGGGCCTTCGGTAATTTGCTTGAGGGATGCACTGAGCATCACCCCCAAAGGCAGTAAAAGCAAGGGGAGCAAAATCCAAACGCTGTAGCCTAGTTGGCGGCGCAGGACCATGGGCATAAGCAGGGCAATACCAATATTAGTGCGGTAGAGCCACAAACCAAAGGGACGGCCGAAGCGCACCACAAGCGTCCGTTTGCCAGCAGCAGCGTCCGTCTCACAATCCCGGTAGTTATTAATCAGGCAGATATTGGCCGCGAGGGCTCCGCAAGCAGTCGCCACAAAGAAAGTATCCTTTAACCAAAAGCCCGTCTGCACGTAGAACGTCACCATAACGGCAACGAGGCCGAAAAAGATATAGACCGTAAGCTCAGCCAAGCCGTGGTAGGCAAACGGGAAAGGCCCTGCCGTATAAGCAACCGCACCGATCAAGCAGGCGATCCCAACGGCAATCAACCAAGTGGGCGCGTAAAGCAAAGCAAGCGAACCTACTGCAAAAGTAAAAGCACTGAGGGCCAGGACAGCGCGCTTCATGGCCTCAGGCGCAATGAGGCCACTGGCAACCATACGCGGTGCACCGAGGCGTTTTTCAGTATCGGCACCTTTCTTGAAATCAAAATAGTCGTTAGCAAAATTTGCGAGGATTTGCGCTAAGACAGCAAAGCTCAAACAAATCAACGCACTTTGCCAATGGAAGAGGCCGTAATGAAAGGCTACTGCAGAAGCCAAAGCAACCGGGATAATAGAGATAGAAAGAGTGCGTGGGCGCGTAGCAAGAATCCAAGGGTTCATAATTATCTAGACAGAAAGTTCCGTTATGGTAAACATAAACGAGATTTTTGAAAACCCTTTTATACATTAATAATAAATAACCATATATCCATGACTATCTCTCGACTCCTCCTCCCTGGAACAATACCCCTACAACAACTCCGCAAGGTGTGCTCGCAAGCTTGCTTTAGGGGAATGCAGGTACAGCAAATGAAGTTTACCCCCATAAAGCGGCCTGCCCTCTTCCCCCAGCAAAACACTAGGCTTAGCTTAAGTGCGCGCTTCTATGCGACCCAGATAAAGAAACCTTTAAACAATAATGTCTACGCCGAGGCCCTAGCCCAAAATATTGGAAAAACCCCTGAGGAAACCGTAGGTACATTTGCAATCAAGCTCTATGATCGCACAAATAATATCGCCCAAACGATGACTTATGTGCGCCAGCTAGTCTCGAATGACCTTAAGGACCCTGCTGAAGAAAATCGAGTGGTCATCGCAGCTTGTAAAAGCTTGAGCCAACACTTAATGAACCGAGCCTCGAAAGATAACGATAAAGCCCGCGCTTTTCAAAGTTTCAAAAGAGCTAAGCTATGCATTGAACTTTTAAGAACTTGCTGCGAATACGAAGCCACCTTGATGGCTCAAAAGTCTGCGATCAAAGAGCTCGAACTATTCGGAAAGTTTCAAATTAACACCCAGGATTAAGGATACTGTCCATCGTTTTAAGTTTAGCCTTCACCAAGGCGATACTCACGCGGTCCCCTATTCTGCTGTGGCCTGCTAGTTTTTTACGGAAGTAGCGCGCGTGTTTGCTTTGGCCAAGCTTGCACGCACTATCAAAAAGCGCTTTCAGGACCTCTGGGGTTTGCTCTACCCTGAGGGCCTCATTCAGTAAGCCGGCATAATGCTTATGGATTTCTTGGGCCACTGCGTGCTCATGCCCTGCGCAAGCCCAAGCGACTCTATAAGGCCACACGTAGTGATGCGCTTTGAGGCGGTGGTAATGACCGGTAGTCTTTTTAAAAGCAGTGTATAAGGGCAACACGCGCTCATACTCCCGATGGACTAATGCCCAGAATAAGGCCTGGGCATAAAGACTCGGGAGGTAGCTGTGCCGCCCCTGTGCACTCAAAAGAAATGCAGCCTCAATATGTTTTAGCTGAGCATCCACCACAGTCCACTGCTTGCGCTTAGCGGCCTGAGTTATAATGGAGTAGTGGTGCACCAATGAAACCAGGCAAGCCCTCGGGTCCCCTACCTGATAGTTTGCCCCGAGTTTTTCGTAATGAAGCGCCAGAAGGCGCTCGGCCTCATTAAAAAAACCAGCCTTAGCCAAAGGCTTAATCAGCATAACAGCAGGACAGTTATGCTTTTCAAAAAGCACTGTAGCCTTTTTAATATCGCGGCGATAAATCGCCGCTTTAATAATATCCAGAGGCTCTAGCCCAAGCTCTTTGGCTTGTGTGTAGTGGCTTTGCTCAGCTGCAACACGGGCCAGGGCTTTCTTTGTGGCGCTGGCAAAAAAGCCATGTTTTTGATAACGACGGCAATGCGTAGCAAAGCGCTCAAAAAGAACAGCGCGCACCGGATCTGGAGTATCCTCTTGCAAAAGCTTATGAGAATACAGCGCTTCCTTGTGCGCTGTAGTTAGCAAGAAAGGGACTTTAAGCGCAGCCGGAAGAGGACCCTGCTGCGCACAGAAGACTAGAGGTGTAGGCTCCACGTATGAAACCTAGCTTAGAAAAACCTACCGAGAAAGTCAATTCAGCAAAGCCGCTACCGCTCTGTCATAAACATTATGCAACTCGAGCGTGCGATCAAGGTCAGCTAAGTTCATCTGTTTATATAAAGCAACGACGTCTTTATTGTTCCCTAAAGAACCTGCTCGGTAAATTAACTTACTTAAACAAGAGTCGCGGTCAAAAGTATTCAGACTTGCTAAATGCGCATTGATTTCTTTGCGTGTGGCTTTTCCTTCAGCATATCTATCAACAAGGATAGCCGTTTTTTCTGCGTTAGATAAGGTTGCCGTTACGGATGTGGTTGGTGTTATAGAAGTCATGAGGTGGATCAAAAATTAGAATTTCAATTAGGTCAAGACTCTAAACATCTTTAGCATCCTCTGGGATGACTTCGATGATTAGGGCCTTTTCAGGGACTAGATATTCTTTGGCTATTGCATCAATGTCTTGAGGAGTCAAGGCCTCGTAGCCGTCGGTGAGTGTCCTCGCCCAGTCTAGCATTCTTGGATATTCGTTCATGTCCAAGAGGATACCTTCCCAGTAGCGATTGCTGCGTAGGATCTCTTTGACGCTGCTTAAGATCGGTTGTAAGGCACGGGTAAATTCGTCTTGTGAAACACCGTCGTTTAATAGCTTTGCTACGGAGTCTTTAATGGCTTGGCCAACGAGGTCCGTCTTGTCAGGGCTTACGATAGAGCCCATCTTCATAAAACCGTAGCCTTCATAAACATTACTCGTGAAACTGCTTGCACGGGGCGAATAAGCCTCACCCAATTTCTCCCGCACATCGACACGGAGGCGATCACTCAAGATATGACTCAAGAGATTAAGCTTACGGGTACGCTGAATATTCCACATGTCCTCAGTAGGCCAATACACCCCGACGTAGGCCTTAGGGATTTCGGAATCGAAGGTGAAACGCTTATGAGACTCCTCGGTTGGGAAGTAAACACTTTTGCGCGCTTCCTCAAACTCAGGCAGGACACTGTCGCGCTCGGACAAGGCCCCGAAAGTACTGGCCACTGCCTCAGTAGCAGCTTCTTTATCGAAGTCCCCTACGATGACGACTTCTAGCTTACTGTCTGTTAGAGCCTCGGTGAGCCAATCGGAGACTTCATCAAGCGTACGGGCCATGAGGACCTGCTTCTCGGGGTAGCCAAAATGAGGGTGCTCGGAGGCTAGGTAACGCGATACCCTATCCCCTAAAACGCCCCTTAAGGTGTGGTCCTTCTCTATATAAGCTTGCTCGAAGCCTTTATGCGCTAAGCGTAGGGCCTCCTGGCGGTAGCCTGGATCTGTCAAGAAAGCCGTAAGCAACTGAAGCTGCAGGGTAAGATCTTTAGGGCGGGTGACACCACTGAGGATGAAGTTATCCTCCCCCACAGAAAAGACTGCGGAAATACTTTTACCTGCTAGCAAGCGCTCGAGGTCATCAGCACTATGGCGCCCTAGCCCCCCTAAAGTATAGGTAGAGCCTGCTAATAAAGAAAGGCCGAGCTTCTCAAAAGGCTCAGTAAGAGAGCCCCGGCCGAAGCGTAGGGCTACGTAAATTGTGTTAGCCTCGAAGTCCGTAGGCTTCATCGTTAAGACTACATTGTTTTCGAAATAGACTTGAGAAATCCCAAGGTCCTCTACGGTCGACTCCCCCGTAATGACACCTGGAGTGCCAAAGTAGTCGTAAGCAAAAGGAATAATCTCCTGCTCTGTAGGCGCCTCTACTACTATTACTTGGCTACTTTCGTAAACATCTAAAATCTCAGACTCTGGGTTTTCTAGCTCTAGATTCCCCGATAGGAAGAGGTAGCGATCGTTACTCTCCCACACATCACGCAGGGCTATTAATAAATCTAGAGGGGTTGCCTCGGCCAAGAACTCTACGCCTAAAGCGAGGTCCTCCTCCGGAGAAGTATAGACTTGCTCGGTATTGAGTGCGCCCATGAGCTCTCGCGCTAAAGAAGAGGACTTGCGCGTAGGAGCGGTTTGGACCGCTTCTTCGAGTGCGTTTAGGTAGTTAGCCTTTACCTCGTTAAGTTCGGCTTGAGTAAAACCGTGTTGTAAGGCTTTGCGGAGTTGTTTCTCGGCAATTTCGAGGGCCCCCTCCCACTGATGGGGTTGGCAAATTAACTGGACCGAGGCCATGGAAAAAAGCTTTAGGTAATCAAAAGCCATGGCGCTGCCCGCGAAGAACGGTGCGTTGGGCTCTTTAGATAAGATCTCGAACCGACGATTTAGGATAGCGTTAGCCAAGCGACGGTAAGTCTTCTTGCGGCGGACCTCACGTGAATCGAACTGGCCATCGTATGGCTGGACGGTTTGGATGCTCACCGTAGTAACAGGGGCCTCAAGCTCTGTATGGAGGTGTGCGGTTACCCCGCGGCGTGCAATCTCACCGTAGTAAGGGTCGTCCAGGGTGCCCTCGGGCTCAGCCATGGAACTAAACTTGGCAACAATGCGTTCTTCTACTGTACTCGGGTCAATATCTCCGACGACGATCAAGATCATCCGGTCAGCACGGTACCAGCGTTTGTAATAATCTAGAAAGACAGGCCGCTGGGCATTTTCGATCACAGACTCAATCCCGATGGGGAGACGTTCGTGCAGCAGTGTCTCGGGGAAGAGGAATTCAATCCAAGCATCAGTCGTGCGTTGATCTACAGAGTCGCGCGAGCGCTTTTCACTCAAAATAATGCCGCGCTCTTTATTAATCTCCTTCTCGGCCATAGTGACCCCATCAGCAAAGTCCCGCAAAACGCTAAGGGCTTCATCAAGATACTCTGTCGTATTTTTAGGAAGGTCCAACTCGTATACAGTACGGTCGAAGCCTGTGTGTGCGTTTGTGTCTGGACCGAAACCTAGGCCCATGCGCTGCAAGAACTCGATCACTTCCCCCGGAGGGAAGTTAGTTGAACCGTTAAAGGCAAGGTGTTCGATAAAGTGTGCTAGCCCGCGCTGACTCTCTAATTCCATCAGAGACCCAGTTTGAACATAAAGCTGGAGACTCATACGCCCAGGAGGCTCTTGGTTAGGCATAATGACATAGCGCAGACCATTCTTGAGGGTCCCCCAGCTGAGGCGCTCGTCCACAGGTAAATCACTCTGGTCTTGTGGCCAGCCGGTGCTGTGCGTCTGCCTTTCAAGCGCGCTAACAGGAAGGGCTAACAGCAATAGAGCTGTAATGAAAGTAAAGAAGGTTTTGGGGGTCTGTATTTTCATGAGAAAGTGGTTAAAAGGAAATGATAAGTTTATTCTATCAAATAGTCTAGACTAGTATTCTAAAAGCTCCCCCTGCTTCGCCAAGGCTTCGCAGGGCAAAAACATCCGAATAACCCTGCTTCGCCAAGGCTACGCAGGGCGCTCTTTAGCTTAGTCCAGCATAGTCCGGCAAGCCGGCCGATGAGGAAAGCTAAAGGCGAGCTAAAAACCGTTAGGAATGGCTGAGATATAGTACCAGTGAAGGACAGAAGGTTTTTGGGATTTCGTTATTGAGGTGAAAGTTTTTTTGCTACGCCGCAACAAGGAGTCCTTCCTTAGATCTTTACGCCGTCTTTGGAGTTGAGCTTGAAGAATTCTTCGGTGAATTGCTTTGTTAGGGGCCCCGGGCAGGCCTTGCCTATGGTGCGCCCGTCCATTTCTTTTACGGGGATGATTTCGGCGTAGGTGCCTGTCAGGAAGCACTCATCTGCGTTCCAGAGGGCGTAGCGAGAAAGCGGTGTTTCTTTAATAGGGATACCTAAGCGTTCAGCAATGTCTATAATCGTCTGGCGAGTGATCCCCATTAAAATGCCTGCGGAGGATGGCGGGGTTAAGAGCTGGCCTTTTTGGATGATAAAGACATTGTCCCCCGTGCATTCGGCAACAAAGCCGTCTTCATTCAGCATAAGGGCCTCGCTATAGCCTAGGTGCTGGCACTCGATCTTACCTAGGATGCTATTTAAATAGTTTAAGGACTTAATCTGGGGGGATAAGGCCGCTGTGCTTAAGCGACGGGTGGGCACGGTGATGAGCTTGATACCCTCCTCATAATACTCGGCCGAATAAAAGGGGCCAGGGTCAGAAAGGATAATGAGCTGAGGGTTACTGCAGGACTTTGGAGAGAAGCCCAGTGTACCCTTCCCGCGTGTTACGAGTAAGCGCAGGTACACATCCTCAACCTCATTAACCCTGCAAGTTTCGCAGACAGCCTCGGCAATAGCTTCACGCGACCACGGAAGCTCTAGCATAATGGCCTTGGCGGAATGCTCGAGGCGCTCTAGGTGCTCGTTAAGCTTGAACACGCACTTTTTGTACAAACGGATCCCCTCGAAGATACCATCGCCGTAAAGGAGGCCATGGTCTAGGACGGAAATTTTAGCTTCATCCTCCTCGAAAAATTCACCGTTAATGTAGACTTTCATGTGCTTTTAGAAGTTAATCTTAATGCCTTTGCGTAGGTAGGTGGGGACGTCCAAATCCTCCCCTTCGAAGTAATTGCGCTCGGTCTTATCAAAGTAACCGCGTAGTTGACCTTTGGATACGAATGTGAACTCGTCCTGAGAGTCGTCATCCTTCTGAGGCTTAGTAATGAACTTTTGATTCGGAGCGTGATGAGCACCCTTTCCGATATCGGTGAC
Organism: Opitutia bacterium UBA3534; assembly: GCA_002376875.1. Taxonomy (GTDB): domain Bacteria; phylum Verrucomicrobiota; class Verrucomicrobiia; order Opitutales; family UBA3534; genus UBA3534. The sequence continues at coordinate 265,369 of DFOT01000002.1, forward strand.
ACCGAGCACGCAGACCCCTACTTTTTCGCGGTAGCGCTCGTCCACGACAGCACCCACGGCGACATTCTCCCGGCCTCCGAATTTTTCTGTAATGAAGGCGAGCATCTCGTTAACGGCGTGGATCGATAACTCTGGACCGCCTAAAATATTAACGAGCAAACCATCAGTATGGGAGCGTAAGTCAGGCGTTTGCAGCAAAGGGCAAAGCATCAGGTTATTCAGCGCGGCTTGAGGAGCGTCTTGCCCGGTACCAAAGCCGAAACCAAAGAGCGCCCTACCCCCTGTAATGGAAAGGGCTTGGCGCACGTTTGCTAGGTCGAGGTTCATGAGGCCTGGTTTAAGAAGCATAGCTGTAATAGCACCGATACCGCGGCCGATCCATTGATCAGATTGCTTAAAAGCCTCGAGCACGGTAGCCTCTTGGCCTACTTGCTGGAGTAATAAATCATTCGGCAGAGCGATAGCTGCGTGACAGTGACGGCGTAATTCCGACAGAGCATCCTCTGCTACTTGGCGGCGCTTGCCCCCTTCCATGGCAAATGGCATCGCGGCAAAAGCAATCACGATGGCTGACCCTTTGGAGGCCATTTGGGCTATCGCAGGCATGGCCCCACTACCGGTGCCACCGCCTAAGCCGCCTACGAGGAAGAGTAAATCCACCTCATCCACGAGCTCTTTAAGCAAGGCTGCCTCGGCATGAGCACAGTCGCGCCCTTTGGCAGGATCCCCGCCTGTGCCTAGACCATAAGTGAGCGCACGGCCTATTAAATATTTTTGGTCAACCGTGCAGGTCTCTAAGGCTTGGGCATCGGTATTGACAACTGCTGTGGGAATATGGCCTAAGCCAGCGGTGTTCAAACGGGCTACGGCATTTGAACCGGCACCCCCTACACCTATAATCTTAATCCGTATGTTCATGATCCGCTGAAAATTTGACTGACACGTTTGAGGAGCCCACCGGAGGCTTCGAGCTGAGAGACGGTCTCTTGGGTGGAGCCGCCTAAAGCATATTGAAGCAAGCCTAGCGCAGTAGCCATGCCCGGTTCGCGCAGGCTATCATTCACCCAATTAGGGATAGGGTTCACGCGGATCTCTTGCTCGAAAGCGGTACAGGCGCAAGACTCTATCCCGGGGAGTAATGAAGTGCCGCCCGTTAGAATAACACCGCCTGGGAGAGGGTGTGAAAAATCCCACTGGGTTTCGAGCTGCGTTCTGATCAACTGGAAAAGCTCGGTAACACGGGCGTTCAGAATCTGGTAAATGGCGTGACGCTGTACGGTACGTGTATTCATATCTTTGATATGGGTGAGGGTGACGGGGGATTCCTTGTCTGTATCATCAATGAAGGCCTTACCGGCATCGAGCTTGATACGCTCGGCGTGGTCGTGCGTGATCCGCAGGCCAAGGCTTAGGTCGTTGGTGAGGTGGTCCCCCCCGACAGGAATGACACCGGTATACACGATATAGCCATCCTTATATAAAGCATAGTCGGTCGTTCCACAGCCGATGTCTACAACGAGGACACCGTTTTGCTTTTCAGTCTCATTCGCGACAATGGCACCGGAGGCAATGCTCGACAGGATAATATCCTCTACCTGAAGGCCAAACCCATTGATGATATGGATAGGATCACGGACCTTGCGGACATCCCCGTGGATAGACCAGTAGGCTACCTCGAGCTTGTCCCCTTGCATGTTCATCGGGTTAGAACACTCCCGAGCATCTAATAGAAATGCATTCTGGATGTGGTGAATATAGACACGGTCTTTGGAAAGCTCCTTGCTTTTAGCATTCTCAGTCACGCGTTTAATATCAGTAGCGCTGACCCGATTATCGGAAGCACTCACGCTGACAGAACCCATGGATCGAAAGCCTTTGAGGTGCCCCCCGGTTTGAGCTAAATAGACACGCTCGAGCTCTGCCCCGGCGCTTTGCTCGGCTAAGACGATGGCTTGATGGACCATCTCGCTAGCGGTGCGGTAATCGAGGACTTCCCCCTTTTTAACGCCTTGAGAGTAGACCTTACCTAAGCCGAGGATGTTGAGGCTGCGCCCATGACTCACCTCCCCCATAAGGACAGTAGTTTTATGGGTACCCAATTCAATTGCGCCGATAATTTTGCTAGACATTAAGACTTATAAGGTTGGCCGCGTCGTCTGTTGGCCATTTGCACAACAGCCTCAGACCCTAAGGATAGATCAATACGGCGAATACGTAAACGATTTTCAGTGGCATCGCGGAAGATGTAGTCGAGCTTGTCGAGCTGATCGTCAAAGTCTTGAGGCTTAAAGACAACCTCCCCCACGGCACTGGTGCGGATTTTAATGACAGACCAGACTGCCTCTTCGCGCTGGTCAAAACGTTGACAAGAAACGATCTTCCAGTCCGCATAAAGATGTGGCTTTTGGAGACGTGCCTTCTTTAAAAGCTGAGCCACAACATCCATGCCCTTGAGGGGTTCGAAAGCGCCATTACTGCGCTCTAGGTGGACCCCACCCAAGTAAGGAAGGCGCTTTAGAGTGATGAGGGGGTATTCCTTGCCGTCGTAGACTACCCCTTCGGAGGAAACGAGCATGACCTTAGGCTCAGACGAAGGCTCTTGAACCGCTACACGCAAGACGGGTTCGTACTCTTGGATCGTAATGAGCAAAGTGTCTGGAAATTGACGCTCGACCACTGCTGAGCGGATTTGGTCCACGGACTCGAGTGTTTCCTTAATTTTAAAGATGTCTAAGCCCATGAGGCTGCTCTGGGAAGACAGCTTAAGCTTGCTGCGTACCCAGTCCTTACTCAGAACCCCATCTGTCTTAAACTCTACAGCTTGGATAGGTTGAGACAGGAGGCTAAAGTGGATCGTCCCGGATTGGGTAGCCCAGCCGTAGATACCGTACCCCACAAAGGATAGCGCAGCTACTAACAACAGGCTTAGGCAAGAAACTTTCAGACCCTTAATGAGCTTGCGCCGACGTGCTGCGGGCGTGCTCGAGCGCTTAGCGGCTACTTGATTAATAGTACGCCAAGAACTGGTTTTAGATTTCTTGGGTCTTTTATTTTTTGACATGGTGAAGACTCTTCATTCTGAGGGCAAAGCGCTCGACTGCAGGCTCGAGCATGAGGCAGCACAGAGACTCCCAGTCATAGCCGATACAATGAGCGCTTTTGGGGAGCAAACTAACCGGAGTAAAGCCAGGGATGGTGTTGATCTCTAGGCAGTAGCTGTTCCCCTCATTACTGATGATAAAATCCGCACGGGCAAAATCCCGGCAATCACAAACGTGAAATAATTTTTCGGATTGGGTGACCATCTCTCGCCGGACGGCCTCAGGGATGTCTGCAGGAAACTCGAATACTTCTTTACCTTCGGTGTATTTAGTCTCATAGGTATCTAGGCCACCTTCTGGGATAATCTCGACAGCACCCATGGCCCGACCACGCAGCACACCCATCGTGAGGATACGACCAAAAATACGCTCTTCGATAAGCCACATCCCCGCTTCGAGCGGAGCAATAGCATGAGCGAGTGCGTCCTTACCTGTTATGACACTTAGATTGCGGCTACTGCCTTGGTCAGCAGGCTTTAGGACAAGGTCTTCCCCCAGAAAATTAACCACCTCCGCAGGATCAGGCTTAGCCTCTCCATAAAAGTGAACACCCTGAGGCGTGCGCACACCAGACATACGCATCAGAGATTTTGTATCGACTTTATTCATACAAAGACGACTGGACAAAGAACCCGAACCCGCAAAAACGAACCCTTGCGTTTCTAAGAGTTCTTGAAGTTGGCCATCCTCCCCAAATTCTCCATGGAGGGCTGGAAAAATAATTGTATTTGCCGGATCTAGCGTAGCAGGAACCTCGGCTTCTGTAAGGTCTATAAGCTCTACGGGGTAATGCTTTTGGAGTTCTTCGGCTACACTGCGGCCAGAGATCAGGGAAACCTCACGCTCATTAGAGACACCCCCACATAAAACAGCGATTGAAAATTCTTTTGAGGTCATAGTACATTCTCCCAGGATTGCCCGATAAGGAGAGGCTCTGGGTTTAGGGTTATTCCGTAATGGTCTTGGATACGTTTGCGCACGGTGCGCACAAGGGTGAGGACGTCCTCTGCGGTGGCTCCGCCTTGGTTAACTAGGAAGTTACCATGGACTGTGGAAATCTCGGCAGAGCCTACTTTAAAGCCTTTGAGGCCTAGCTCATCGATGAGCTTCCCGGCGGAGTTGCCTTCTGGGTTTTTAAACATACACCCGGCACTGGGTTCACGTGGTTGGGTTGCTCTGCGGTGGGCACAAAATTGGTCGATTTTATCACGGATGAGGGATTCTTCAACAGCGGTAGGGCTTTTGAGGACAGCGCCCAAAGCAATCGCGTGTTTGAGGTCCTCACAATAGCGGTAACCTACATTAAAGGCTTCTTTAGGAAGTGTCTTACGTTCGCCATCAAGCGTCATAAGCTCTACAGATTCTATAACATCAAACATCCAACCGTCGAAGGCCCCGGCATTCATGCGTAATGCACCGCCTAGGGTACCTGGTATGCCTTCCAGAAACTCAAAGCCCCCAAGGCCCCACTTACAGGCTTGTCCGCAAATTTTACGCAGACGCGTACCTGCCCTGACGAAAAGCCTTTCGCCATCAAGCCGCTCGATGGTTTTCCAAAAATCGTGATTGAGGCGCACTGTGAGCCCTGCAAACCCTTTGGCGCACACCACAACATTAGAACCACGGCCTAAAATAAATAGAGGGACCTGAGCCTGGCGTGCGGTTTTTAGGATTGTAGCCAAGTCCTCAGGATTTGCGGGTGAGGCGCTGTAGCGGGTATTCCCACCGACACGTAAGGTGGTTTTATCCCCCAAAGGCATGTCGGTACCTAAGTGTGTATCCGGACTTACTTGAGTAGCTAAAGTTGGCCACCAGTGTTTCTCTTGCAAAGTCTGTGCGAAGGACTCGGCCTGTTTGTAAATGTCCCCAGCTCCAATAAAAAGAAAGGTTGCTGGGCCGCGGTCCTCAAGGTGCAAGCCCTCTAGGGCCTCTAGAGAATCTAGGAGGGTCACGCAGGAGTGCTTCCCTGCGAGTGCTTCGTAGATGCGATCCGTCTTGCCCTTCTCGGAGGCGCTCTCGCTGGCAGCATAGACGGGCAATAAGATAACAGAGTCAGCCCGTTCTAGGATATTTGCAAAAGCTTGGTGGAATTGCTCGGTACGGGTAAAGCGATGGGGCTGAAAAATAGCAATAAGAGGCTGATCAAACGCACCCTGAGCGTAATCCATAAAAGCCTGAATCTCGACAGGATGATGAGCATAATCAGCTAAGACCACACGCTGTGTATCTTGGTACAGAGGCTCCTGGCGCCTCCAGATCCCCGAGAAACCTTCAAAAGGTGTATTAGAATCTGCTACTGAGGCCCCCATTGCAGTTGCCGCAGTGAGGGCGGCTTGGGCGTTTTCTCGATTAAAAGCCTCAGCAAAAGGGAGGGACCCTGTAGGCTCCTCAATATAAATAACAGGGCATGTTGCTGATTGAGCTAAGCGCTTTAGGCGTTCACAGCCCTTAGGGATAATCACACAGCCGCGGGTATTGCGGAAAAGCGTCTGGAAGGCTGTCTCGAGATCCTCTTCTTCTGGGTAGTGGGCTTTGTGGTCCCAGTTGAGGTTGAGGGCTAAGGTGATCTCGGGCTTATATTGTTTGATAGTACAATCACTCTCGTCTACCTCGGCCACAACCCAGTCACTCTCGGAATAACGGGCTGGGGATTGAGCAGGGTCGCGAAAGAGTCCGCCAAGTAAATACCCGAAAGAAAAATCAAGCTGGTCGAGCAGGTGGATCAGCATACCGGTAGTGGTTGTCTTACCATGACTCCCGACAACGGCAACAAGCTTGCGCTCATTGAGTAAGCCCGCCAGGAAATTGCCCCGCTGGTGGCATTGGTGTGAGTCTTGGTCTTTAACAAAGGGGTGATTGCGGGCAATTGCGGTAGAGTAAACAAGCTGGCTTGTTTTTGCTGGAGGGACATCCTTGAGCTGCACTCCGTTACGCTTAAGATGAAGCTTTACCTCATCTTGCAAGCAATCATCGTAACCTGAAACCTCATAGCCGGCTTGGGATAAATAAACGGCTAAAGGGGCCATTCCCATGCCTCCTACTCCAACTAAAAAAATAGGTTCTAACTGACACTCAGTCTGCATATTCAGGGACCAATCTAATTGTTTGCATATCTTTTAAAATAAGAGACAGGCTATCTTGCTCGTCTAGGCGGGCTAGGTTGCTGCGTAGTTGCTCTAAGAACCAGTCGTTAAAAATCATGTCCATAACTTCTTGGTAGAGCCTGTCAATGTGCTGCTGGTCTAGCACCACAGCCCCACCCTGGCGTTCTAGGAACCTGGCGTTGCCTTGCTGGTGATTGTCTGAGGAGTGAGGGTAAGGCACCAAGATAGAAGGAAGGCGAAAGCGGGTAAGCTCTGCAATAGTTCCTGCACCAGCGCGTGATATCGCTAAGTCTGCGGCTGAGAAGACCAAAGGCATCTGATCGCTAAAGGGAACAAAGTAAGCCTTGATCTTCCGGCCTGAAGGAGAGGTTTTTTCTAAAAGGCTGGCCTGGTTTTTCATCATGCCTGTGATGCAATAAACATTAATGTGCTCTTTGCAGAGTTGGTCAAAATGCTCATTAACCCAGTGATTAAAAGACAAAGCCCCTTGACTGCCGCCAATGAGTAACAAGAGCTTGCCCTCGATATCTAGCCCGAGCTCTTGGCGGGCCTTTTCTCGTGCGGTACGCTGCATCTCGCTACGTAGCGGGAACCCACAGTGGCGGATAGTCTGCGGAGGGATCCCCTTCAGGGCCACACCCTCTGGCAAATAAACACGCTGGGCAAAACCACTAAGCAAGCGGATGGTCTTCCCGGGAGGGCGGTTAGCCTCGTGCAAAACAATTGGGCGCCCTGTAAAAAAGCCTACGAGAATCATCCCAGAGCTGCTAAAGCCCCCGAAGCCAATAATCATGTCAGGCTTAGTGCGGTTAAGAAACCAGAACGCAAAAAACATGCCCATGAGTTGTTGGACCACGAAGCGAATAAGCTTATGCGGCTTCAAAGAAAAAGGCGCCCCTGGCATTGGGGTAAAGTCTAGATTGGTGTACTTCTCTACTAAGCGCGCGTCTACCTTCTTTTTGCTGATGAGCAAGTGACATTTATGCCCTTGATTCGTAAGCGCCTCAGCCAAGGCTATACCTGGAGCCAAATGCCCCCCGGTACCTCCACAAGAAATGACATAGGTTTTTGAGCTCATAATGATCGTCCTAATAACTCTTGCGAGCGGGTTTCTAGGGGGGCCTCCCAGGTGGCAAAGCAGTTAAGCAACAGGCCAATAAAAGTACACATGACAAGGAGGTTGGACCCCCCATAACTAATAAAGGGTAAGGAAATCCCCTTTGTAGGAAATAAGCCTGTCACAACGCCAAGGTTCATGATGGACTGCAGTGTAATAAATAGCACAATCCCGAAGGCTAAAGAAAAGTAGTAGATATTGGGGGCCTTCCTAATGGCATACAAAGCTGCTAGAAAAATCCCCAAGAAAAGAAGTACTGCCAAGGCAGTGAAAGTAAAACCGAGCTCCTCCCCGATGACAGAAAAGATAAAGTCCGTATGAGCTTCGGGCAGGTATGCCATTTGTTGGCGACCATTGCCTAAGCCTACACCATTCCACCCACCTGCACCAAAAGCTAAGATCCCCTGCCAAAGCTGATAAGTACCATCAAGGCGGTTTGCTTGTACGTCCATAAAAGCCAAGAGGCGATGCAAGCGATTGGGGTTAAGCGCAATTGCTATGCCGAAGAAACTCAACCCAAGCGCGATGCTGGGCAACAAGAAAGACAAGCGTACTCCTGCTACAAAAAGGAGCGTTAACCCAACAGCAGCACATAAGAAGGCAGTCCCGAAGTCAGGCTCTAGCAAAATAAGCAAGCACCCTACCCCAATGGCTGCACAAGGAGTAAGGAAACCTTTTACGAAAGTACGGATTTCACGCTGATTCTCGGCAAGATAATAAGCCAAAAAGAGAACAAGCCCAATCTTTGCAAAACCTGAGGGCTGTAAACGTATAAAGCTAAACCCTAGCCAGCGCTGCGAACCATTAACGCTAATGCCAATACCAGGGATAAGTACCAAGACCAAAAGGACAAGAATAGCCTTGGTAATCCAAGGGGTATACTCGCGGAGTCTCTCTAGGTTAAGGCAGGCTGCAAAGCCCCCCGTAAGAACCCCTAACCCCAGCCAGGTGAGCTGCTTAATAAAGATAGAGCGGCCCTCTAAATGGAAGGTTTGGCTGGCACTCGCCAAAATAACGAGCCCCAGTAAAATGAGGCTCATTACAGAAAAGAAGATGATTAAGCCCGAATTTAAACCTTGAAAGTAGGTTATATAATGCCGGGCTCGAAACATGTAGAGCTTGTCCTATACGAAGACTAACAGGAAGAGCATTTAGCTCTTAACGGAGATAAGGGGGATTTCCTCACCTTGACCGAAAAGGTCGTCATCATCGTCAAAGAGGAAGTCATCGTCGTCGAACAAGTCTTGGCTTGCTGTCTTACGAGGCTGAGTTGCTGCAGCAGGCTTAGTGGTGGTCTTAGCTGCCACATTAGCCTTTTCTTTGAGCTGCAATACTTGGCCGACTTGTAAGCGACGTGGGTCATTAATGCCATTAAGCTCAACCAATCTAGCAACAGATACTTGTGTACGCTTAGAAATCTCGGAAAGACTGTCTCCTGAACGGACCTTGTAAGTGTCCCCTACAGTAATTGTAGGTTGCTTTGCCTGAGAGGTGCTCTTTTGGGCGACTTTAGCGCCTGAAGAACCAGAGACCTTCAGCTTCTGCCCTACATAGATAACATCGGAGCGCAAGTTGTTAGCTTGCTTGATTTGACTGACAGGAGTACCCGTCTTGGCAGCAATCCCTGAAAGGGTATCCCCACGCTCGACCATGTAAGTCATCATGGCACCGGTTGCAGCCTCTACGGTTGTTTCTGCCTTAGGCGCTGCAGAACTTGTTGCGGTAGGTGCAGGAATGGTCAACTCTTGCCCAACGCGCAATACCGCGTTCTTCCTGAGGTTGTTAGCTGCTAGTAAATCATTAAGAGGCACCCCAAAGGTACGTGCAATCACCCACAGGCTGTCACCCTTTCGCACCTTGTACTCGGTTTCTGAAACGGAAGCATAGGTGCTGACTTGGGAGCCTGGTAGAGGCTCTAGAATCTCGAGAGAATCACCCATGTCAAAGTCCGTTGGGTAGCCTTGGTTAAGAGGCTGAGCAGGACGTGTCGGTGCGGAACGAATATGAGAAGCGGTATAAACCTGGCGGGATCCCTTAGCGCGTGGGCTGTCCTCTAGGTCACTCATGCCGGAATTAAAGGCAGGGTGCACGGAGCTCTTGCGTGGGAGCTGAGCTACAGTCTGCTCCTGTTGAGTCTTCTGAGCCTTCATGGGGCCAGGGCGAGACTTAACAGTATCGCTGGCTGAGGGTGAATAGGTCTTGCAACCTGGCTGTACCAGCAAGGCTGCTACAACAAAAAGGTGCAGGGATAATACTAAAGCAACAATTTTGGCGTGTTTCATAGTCTCGAAAATCCGATTAGGTGGTTGTTTAAAATATGACTCAAATTGAGTGACTCGTCAATTGTAGGATTTAGAGAATCTCAGAGTACGCCTTAAATGCTGTCTGGATTATCTCCATCCTTCAAACCTAAAACGATCTCCTCAAAACAAGTCCCCCTGTGTGCATAATTTTCGAACATATCAAAACTAGCAAAACCAGGGCTTAATAAGACATCACAGGCCCCCTGAGCCTCTTTAACAGCAGTCAAAACAGCGTCTTGGAGGCTTTGACAAACAACAGCGTTTACCTCCTCTTCCTCTAAAGCCTTGTGTAAAATTTCCGAAACCTCTCCAATAAGAAATGCTTTTCCAGTATTAGGCTTAAGCGCCTTAACAAAGGCGTCCATATCCCCTCCCTTAGATTTACCACCACCGATCCAGTACACAGGCTCAGGAAATGTTTTCAGCGCAGCGAGCACAGACTCAAAATTAGTAGCCTTGGAATCATTCCAGAAGCGAATACCCTTGTGCTCCCCTATCTTTTGCAAGCGATGCTTCGGGAGCCTGAAGGTACGGGCCTGGGCCTCTAGAATATCTGGATGGAAACCCTCTTGCTCCCAAAAGGCACGTACAATGAGGTAATTTTCTTGCTGGGGATAAAGACTAAATACGCTGTCTTGAGGAATAAGCTCTTGCCCCTGTTCACGGCTGATAATTTTTGTATATACAGGCAAGGTCCGACCATAGCGCTTTGCAGCCTCGGCAACCCCTTTGCCTACAATTAGGCAAGGCCGAATCATACGGTGGATCAAATTCCATTTTGCGGCAAAATAGTGCTCAATGCCTCCATGAGAGTCTAAGTGATCCTCAGCAAAGGAAGTCCATAGAACAGCCACAGGAGAAAAATAACGCAAAGAACGGGCTTGGGCAGAGCTTACCTCACAAATAGCCACCGTACTGTGTTGATTATGGTGCTCAATTAACTTTGAAATAGGATAACCGATATTCCCTGCGGCCACAGCATTGACTCCATAAGCTTTTAAGGATTGAGTGAGGAACTCAGTCAGCGTGGTTTTGCCATTAGTCCCTGTGACTGCAATAAGTGCACCCCGCCATAAAGCCCCAGCAAAATCAATCTCTGCCAAACAAAGGCACTCAGCCTCTTGCGCGCGCTTAAGCCAAGGGTGATTCTCTTCAAAGCCAGGGCTATAAATGACCAAGCCCACCCGCTTGGCATCCTGCTCAGTAAAATCATGCTTAGCCTCTTCATGATGCTGATCAAACACCTCATAATGGGCCCCTAAGCGCCTTACAATAGGCGCTACGGCACGACCACTCACCCCCCAGCCGAAAATGGCTACTGGTTTTTTGAGGTGCTTGGTAATTTCAGGAGGGACCTTCATGAAGGATCAACGTAACTTAAGGGTGCTAAGCCCAGCGAGTGCAAAAATAAGTGAAATAATCCAAAAACGTATGACTACTTTAGCTTCGTGCCAGCCTTTTAATTCAAAGTGATGGTGGATAGGAGCCATTAAGAAAATACGTTTCTTATTACGCAAGCGATAAGAACCGACCTGAAGGATAACCGACATAGCTTCTATCACAAAAATACCTCCTACGATAATGAGCGTGACAGGCTGATTCACCATAAAAGCAATCACTCCGATAAGCCCTCCTAGAGCTAAAGAACCTGTGTCCCCCATAAAAACTTCTGCCGGGTAAGCATTGTACCACAAGAAAGCGAGTGAAGCTCCAACCAAAGCTAGACAGATAATCACAAGTTCCCCTGAGCCTGCGATATGACTCACGAAGAGATAGTCTGCGAGGATTAGGTTCCCTGCAATGTAGGCCATAATTGCATAGGCTAAGGCAGAGGTAATGGTACAGCCAATCGCCAAGCCATCGATCCCATCGGTCAGGTTGATTGCATTACTTGAGCCGGCAATCACAAGAAATAAAAAGGTAAAGAGTAAAGCAGGATGCATCTCGGTAAGGACCGGGTACTTATAAAACGGCACCCAAAGCTCACTCATTTTCTCTGAAGATTCGGGCATTGACATAAGCATCACTAAAGAAACGAATACGATAACCGCCTGCCCAATGAGCTTGAAAATACCAGGCACCCCCTTGCTGTTCTTTTGACGCACCTTACGGTAATCATCTAAAAACCCGATAATAGTAAGGCCTGTGTATACGAATAAGGCTACACCTACATAAAGGTTAAAATTAGCCCACAGCAAAGTCGTAACAACTACAGAAATATAGATCGCTAGCCCACCCATTGTTGGGGTGTTTTTCTTCCCCTCGTGTAGGCCGGCTAATTTGCCTACCTCAGAAGCGCCGCGTAAAGACTGCCTAAGCTTGAGTGCTTTAAGTTTTTCAAAGAGCCAAGGAGAAACAATAAAGCCAATTAGCAATGCTGTAATGATGGCACAAAGACTACGGAAAGTAAGATACCGAAAGACCCGAAGCGGCCCAAAGATATCTTCAAAATGTGCAAGGTAGTTTAACATGGTTGTGTGTTGGTTAGCGGGAATTTATTGATTTTCATAACTTGGGCGCCCTCAGGGATTAATTCCCAGAGTTGAAGCCCATTGTTGCCTTTTAGGAAAAGGGCCCCTTCAAACCCCTGCATGAAAGGGCGGGCTTTATCAGCATCAGCAACAAAAGTAATACGTGCAGGCTGGCATCCTGCCTTAAGCAGACCACGGACCAAAGGCTCGGCCTCTTCGCCGATGACAATAACTTGATCATTAGGGCGCAAAGAGAGCTGCCTGCCTAACTCATAATGGATAGCCTCAGTGGCATCCCCAAGCTCTCGCATGGCACCCAAAACATACAAGTGTTGGGGTACATTTGCAAAAAATCGCTGAAAGAACTCAAGAGAATCATAAAATGCCGCCGGGATTGCACTGTAACAATCTGAATAAAAATACTGAGAGCCTTTACGTAAAATTTGACCACGGTTTTCAACAGGTTGCCAAAGTTCTAGGCGTTCTTGAATCAGAGAGGGCCCTACCCCTAGGCTTAAAGCTACCCAAATGGCTAAGGCAGCATTGCTTGCCATCCCTTGAGTAAGGGGACGCATGTAGAACGTACAAGGCGTTGCCTCTTCGTACTGTAAGGTTAAACAGGTTAAGCCTGAGTCTGTGGTAGTTAGCTTATAAGAACAGGCGCCCTTAGGTACCGAAGACGAAGCTTCACCCTGATCTTGAATAAGCACATAAGCGGAATTCTCTAGAACTTTAAAGGGAGCATAATTCAGGCAATCTTCCGGAAAAACAGAAAAGCCTCCCGTTGCAATTCGGTGAGATAGCGTAGATTTCTCCTGAGCAATACGCTCTAAAGAGCCGCCGAGACCTTCTAGATGTGCCCCTTCGATCAGCGTAGTAATCGCAATGTCAGGCTCGATAATAGCAGCAAGTGTTGGGAGTTCGCCCAGTTGGTTTGCCCCAGCTTCGATCACGCCATACTTGTGTTTGTGGGGATTGAGCCCAATAAGCGTTAGAGGAACGCCCAGTAAATTATTATAATTCTTTTCAGTCACATGGGTTTGTTCTGGCCCTAGCAAGCAACGTAAGAGTTCTTTAGTAGAGGTCTTCCCGCAACTCCCTGTGACGCCTATAATTATGCCTGAAAAACGATGACGATGCCTCTTGGCTATTTTCTGGAAGGCCTCGAGCACATCGGGCACAACAAGCTGTGGCAAAGTACTACTAGAAACAGGATGGTCGACCATAGCGGCCAAGGCGCCTGCAGCTCGAGCTTGCTCCAGAAAATCATGACCATCTCGATTATCTGTAGCTAGAGCGAGGAACAGCTCTCCAGGCTTCAAAAGCCGTGTATCATGACAAAAACCATTTAAATTAAGTGTTTCAGGCTCTAGGTTAATCCATTGTCCGCCTGTCCAACTGGTAAGTTCGTCTGCACTGAAAAGAATACTCATAAAACTATCTCCTGTTCTTTTAATAAGGCCTCGGCCACTTTACGGTCACTAAAAGGAACTACGCCGTGGGCAAATTCCTGAAACGTTTCATGACCTTTCCCAGCAATCAAAACACAATCTCCAACTTGTGCGTTTTCTAAAGCAAGGCGTATGGCTTCTTGGCGATCTGGGGTAAATGTTATCTTGCTAGGCGTACTGATGCCTTGCTTCATGTCTGCAAAAATACTCTCGAGGTTCTCTTTACGAGGGTTATCTGCAGTGGCCCAGGCTTGATCTGCTAAACGCTCGACAACGGCAGTCATGCGGGGGCGTTTTGTTTTGTCACGATTACCACCACAACCAAAGACCACAAGAAGCCTGCCAGCACTTACCTGCCGCAAAGTCTCGAGTACATTTTTAAGAGCGTCCTGCTTATGGGCGTAGTCTACAAAGACTGAAAAAGACTGGCCTGCCTCAACTCGCTCAAGGCGCCCGCGTGCACCCGGGAATGTTTCCAGCAAGGGCAAAAGAGCCTCGAGCTCGTACCCTAAGCTTTTGAGAACAGCTAAAGCTGCCAAGGCATTACTTATATTAAACGCACCGATGAGTGCGGTTTTAACGGAATAAGTTTTCCCAGAGTAAGAAAGGTCAAAAAACGTTTGGCTTGCCTCTAGGCGAATATTGTCTGCACGTAGTGCTGCATCCGGATGAAGCCCGAAGGTCAGGCAAGGAACAACCTGATCGATTTCTCTTTTGAGGCGCTGGCCAGAAAGGTCATCAATATTAATAACCGCACATTCAGGCAGTGGTGCATTTTCCCCGGTAAAGAGTTTTGCCTTAGCCTGGTAGTACTCCTCCATATCGGTATGGTAGTCCATATGCTCGGGGGTCAGGTTAAGGAAGACAGCCACCTTTGTTTTAAGCCCCAAGAGCCGCCTTTGATCTAAGCCGTGTGAAGAAGCTTCCATCGCGGCAACTTTACACCCTGCAGTACGCATTTGGTCCAACAGGTCATAAGTCGTCACAAGATCGGGCGTAGATTTTGTCGCAGGGAGTTGACGCTTTCCGAGGTCGTAACATACGCTCCCGATAAGCCCTGTAGGGCAATTGAGTGAATCCAGTAAATATTTCACCCAAGTAGTAACGGTTGTTTTTCCACTGGTGCCAGTGACCTTGAGTAAATGAAGGGCTTCGTCAGGAGCCTCGTAGAAACGCCGTGCCACATCTGCTAATACTTGCTGTACATCTTCAACCTGAAAAACAGCGACTTGTCTAAATTCTTTCGAAGGGCGGTCTACGACGATTCCTACAGCCCCACGGTCGATAGCTTCTTTAATGAAGAAATGGCCATCAGTACTGCGACCTTTTACAGCAAAGAAAAGTGAGCCAGGCCTTACGCGTTTACTATCTGTGACTAAAGATGACACTGCTGCGGCACGATCACCGTAGACTTTCACTAAAGGAATTTTACGGAAAAGTTGTTTTAATGTCCAAGTACGTTGTTGAGTGAGGTGCTCTCCATCAGGAAAACTAACGGCTGTACTTCTGCTAGCGTAACCAATCATATTTTTCTCCCTTCCATGCTAAATGGTTTTGAAACTCTGCGTGCGGGGGGACCCCTAAATACTGAACGACTTGCTGAGCAACCCGACTAAAGGCCGGGGCAGCTACGATCCCTCCATAAGCGGTACCCTCGTACTCGGGCGTATCGATGACTACAGTCACTACGATACGAGGCCGCTCGGCCGGAAGGAACCCCACAAAAGAACTAACGTGCTTACTATGTGAGTAGGCTCCATCGATGATCTTTTGAGTGGTACCACTCTTCCCTGCTACTGAGTAACCAGGGACGACTGCACGGCGGCTAATTCCTGTAGGCTGTACTGCGCGGGTAAGTAACTCGGATATACTTTTAGCTGTAGCACCTGAGATGACACGGCGCTTTGCTTTTGGCTTAAACTCAGCAACGGTGTTGCCTTCATCGTCGAAAATACGCCGCACGAGTTGAGGCTGCATCAAAATCCCCTGATTCGCTAGCACACTCATGGCATAGTGTACTTGCATGGGCGTTGCAGCTAAGGCGTGCCCCATAGGCATACGGCTGATCGTCAGACCGTCCCAGTTTTTAACTTCGTGTAAAATGCCGGTGACTTCTCCGTCAAAACCATAATCGGTCTTTTCCCCGTAGCCAAAGGCACGAGCATATTGGTATAAACGCTGGCTACCTAAGCGCATAGCAACCTGAGCAATACCACGGTTACTTGATTTTGTAATGATGTCTCGGACGCTAATTTCAGAGTGAGTACCTACGTCCTTAGGCAAAGGAACTTTACGCCCATTAAAGAAAGCGTAAGCCTTACTACAATCAAACATGTCATTAAGGTTAATGATAGATTCATTCAGTGCGGCACTTGCAGGCACGACCTTAAAACTAGAGCCAGGCTCAAAAACATCTGTCACGGCTCGGTTACGGTGTTGATCTACCTTAACCTTCCAAAACTCGTTAGGATTAAAGCTAGGTAAGTTCCCTAAACCCAAAATAAAGCCAGTAGAAGCTTCTGAAACAATAATTGTTGCTGAAGAAGGGTGGTACTCTTCTACAATACGTTCGAGCTGTTCCTCAACAATATGCTGGATAGCTACATCAAGCGTTAGCTCTATATGGTAGCCGTCATTGGCTTTGATCTCCCGGGTGCGGAATTGAGCCATCTCACGCCGGCGGCCATCGCGTTCGCTTTCGCGCCAACCTTGCTGCCCGCGCAAGTAGAAATCCATATAACGTTCTAGCCCAGAGACGGCTTCACCTTCTTTATTAATAAAACCTAAAGCATGGGCGGCTAAGGCGCCTGAAGGGTATTTACGCTCGTAAGTACGGTTCCCATAAACGCCCTTTATTTTAAGGGCTAGAACTCGCTCGTACGTTTTTTCGTCAACGCCTTCAGCTAATTTACGCCAACGGATGGGGCGTATACCGGCTTGTTGCATACTCCCATCGAGCTTCTCGTCGAAGGCAGTTTCAATCCGTGTTCGATCGATACCCAAAATGCGTGCTAGCTGAGGGATTTTGGGGCGATCCTCTATACGAACCATTTGGGGGTCTACTCCAACGTTTACCGTTGCTTGAGTAACAGCAAGCAGAACACCCTTAGCATCCACAATATTACCACGACGGGAAGGAATAACCTCAAACTTTTCGCGATTCTTCTGCGCGATCTTTTGATACTGCTGGTGATTCCAAACCTGGAGATAAAAAAGCCTACCCAAAATAACAGCAAAAGTTGCTATTATTACAAAGACTACGAGTTTAAAGCGATTTTCCGATACAAATACCCTCAGCATTAGTCATTCAACAAGGCCGTTTTCAAGGAAAGATAACTTTGAGTGCTCGGATATTGAAAATTCAGCCCTTGCCAAGATGAGGACACCCCACCGCCCGCAAAAGCTAAGGAAGGGAGGCTTGCAAAAGATTCAGGACAGGGCTCTTTCTTTAGCTTAGCCTCTTCTTCAGCTAAGGTTGTAAGAAATAAGTCCTTATTCAGTTGCCAGAAAGATTTTTTGGTTGAGTTCATCAAGGGTGTGTAAAAAGAGGCTGCCTTTATTGTACATCGTGGGCAGCAGGCTGATTGTCTAACAATGCGAGATCGAAAGTAACAACAAAAGGTTGAGGTAGGACATCATCACGTCCAGACCGAGTAGACTCTAGCGTTCCCCAAACAACTTGTTGTTCTTGAGGAGGCCCTAGAGCAAGTTTAGCGTGTTTTTTTAGAAACTCAGGACTGTGCGCCTGAGCAATTTTTGAGACTAAAAAAGTATCTTTACGCTCAAGCTCCTTGAGGTCTTGCTCTAGGTGCTTGCGGTCTGAGGCACTGCGCGAGATTTGCTGCTTGAGGTATACTACGCCCAAAGCCCCCGCGCTGCTTAGCAGTAAAGCCAGCACAAAAAGGACTACAATCCCAAAGCGTAATAAACCTGTTTTCTCGGCGTTGCTCATGTTACGATGTATGACTTGTCTTTCTGAGGACACGTAACTTTGCGCTACGACTCCTGGGGTTATTTCTGATCTCCTCTTCTGAAGGGACGAGGGGGCACCTCGTTAATACATCGGCGTGCTTTTCACGAAAGTCTTGAGGGAGGTTGTCACCCGCATGTTCGGGCATACCTGCTTGTTTTCTAAAGAAGCGCTTTACGAGGCGATCTTCGAGTGAGTGGAAGCTAATCACTGCCATCACGCCGCCTACGGCTAAGCGTTCAAAGGCTTGAGGCAAAGCACGGGTGATGCAGGTAAGCTCCTGGTTTACGGCAATGCGTATCCCTTGGAAAGAGCGTGTTGCAGGATGAACACGAGATGGGCGCGAATAGGTACCTATGGCGCGCTTGATAAGGTCTGAAAGTGATGTCGTTTCTTTAAGCGCATCTGTACCACGCGCAGACAAAATACCATTGACGACACGCTTCCAACGGGGTTCTTCACCAAAGTCGCGGATGGCTTCGATGAGTTCTTCTTTAGTGGCGCGTTCTAGAAAATCAGCTGCAGACATGCCTTCGCGGGGATTCAAACGCATGTCTGCAGGTGCCTTCTTGTTGAAGGAAAAACCTCGATCCCCCTCGTCGAGCTGGAAGGACGAAACCCCCAAATCAAAGAGTATACCATCGAAGTTTGTTTCATTTAGTTTGTTAAGGAAAGCAAAGTTAACATCGTGGAAAGTAAACGCATCAGCAAACTCGCCCTTCAAAGCTGCAGCACGTTCAGCAGCTTGAGGGTCTGTGTCAATCGCTACGACATTCACACCGATAGCAGTTTCTAGGAGCGCACGTGTGTGCCCGCCTCCACCAAAGGTACAATCCAAAAAAGTCTTACCGCTTTGAGGTTCTAGATATTGTAAAACCTCTTCGAGCATCACTGGCTTATGTATATCTGTCATTATCATAATCCTAACTCGGTTAAAATTTGAGCCATCTCATCATCGGGTTCCTCGTCCAGGTTGAGATAACGTTCGTAAGCTTCAGGCGCCCATAGGTTGAAAGTGGAAAAGTTACCCGCTAGTACGAGTTCCTTCGATAGCCCAGCATGAGCCACCAACTTTTCGCTCAAGCAGATACGCCCTTGCTTATCACACCCAAAAGTATCTGCCTGAGAAAACAAACGCGTTAAGGCCTTTTGGCCCTTCTTGTTCCCCAAGCTTACTTCACTCACCTTTTCTTCTAATTTTTCCACCATTTTTGGAGGATATACGGTGATGCACCCGCTTGGATTGGGCAATGCCAAATAAACATCTTCTTGATCCCCGACGAAACGCCACTTAGACGGAATCGTCAGGCGATTCTTCGCGTCTAGATTGTGTCGGTATTCTCCGACGTATAAGCATTTCTCAGCAGGAGGCATATGGGAATCAACTAAGCATGTTTGGTACCACTTTCCTCCATTTTGCTCCACTCCCCCCCAAAAAGCAAGCCCTTTACCCCAATGTGAACATTTTTTTTGAGCTCTCAATTTAATAACTAACTCATTAATAGTAAACCACTTACATGCTTTTGTGACATTTTTCTATTAAAAAAGTTTCACAAAATCGATTTTTTTAAAAAATTGCATTTTCCGCCCCACTGCCTAGGCTCTGGAGTATGAAATACCGTGTTGATGAGCTGCTTGTATCAAAAGGCTTGTGCGAAAGTCGTGCAAAAGCCCAAGCCCTCATTATGGCCGGAAAGGTGAGAAGCGGAGATCACCGTTTGGATAAACCGGGAAAAAAAATCCCAGAGGACACCCCTTTAACTGTCGAGCAACCCCCGCCCTTTGTGAGCCGAGCTGGTGAGAAGCTGGATGCATTTCTCAAAGAATACCCTATTGCTGTCGAAAACTGTGACATTTTAGATATTGGAGCCTCAACAGGAGGGTTCACAGACTGCCTGCTGCAGCGAGGGGCAAATTCAGCCACCTGTGTGGATGTAGGTAGAGCACAATTGCACCACAAGCTCCTGACCCACCCTAAGGTGACTAACCTAGAAAAGCTCAATGCGCGGCATTTGACCGCCGAATCATTACCCTTGGCGGATTATCCGCTGATCGTGATGGACTTATCGTTTATCTCTTTGACGAAGGTCCTCCCTAATATCTGGCAATTCCTGAGACCCGGGGGGCACCTGATCGCCCTGATTAAGCCGCAGTTCGAGGCGAGTAAGGAAGAGGTCAGTAAGGGCCAAGGGATCATTAAAGACCCTGAGATCCACGCGCGCATTCAGCAAGAGATCCTAGACTTTGCACAACAAGAACTCCTTGGTAGTGAATTGGTCGGTCAGATAGACTCCCCTATTAAAGGAACCGACGGAAACCAAGAATTCCTAATAGGCTTGCGTAAACAGGGCTAATTTAGCTATGATGAGCGCTTCTTTCTTACACTAAAGTGCTCCCCCTCAATAACATCGCTTTCGTCATTAACCGCAGCAAACCCAGTGCGCAAGCTGTGGCTGAAACGCTTGTGAACCTCACCGAGAAGCAAGGGGCTAAAGCCGTCGTTATTGAGGACTACCCCCTCAAGGAAGGATTCCTGGAAGGCTTTGATGCGTGCTGCGCTATTGGAGGAGACGGAACACTCTTAGGGGCGGTAAGCGAATCCGTACAAAGGCAAGTCCCTATCTTTGGGGTCAACCAAGGGAAGCTTGGGTTTTTAGCGACCTTCTCCCCGGAGGAAGCCCAAGAGCAATGGGCAGACTTTCTTGAAGGGCACTACATGATTGATCACCGCGTGTTGCTTAACTGCAAAACAGCTACGGGTGTTGAAAAACAGGTTCTCAATGATGTTGTGATAAAAAATAGTGTCATCACACGACTGATTGACCTGACGGTGTCCTCAGAAAATGACTTAATCACAGAATGTTCTTGTGATGGCTTGATCTTCTCTACCCCGACAGGCTCTACGGCCTACAACCTCTCTGCTGGGGGGCCGATCATTCACCCGAGCGCACGTGTGTTTACCTTAACGCCTATCTGCCCGCATACCCTCACCCACCGCAGTGTTATTTTGTCTGACGATATGCCGATTGCTGTGAACACGCTAGATGCTGAAGTTGTCCCTGCGGTTAAGCTAGATGGGCGCTACCACTTCGAGGATAAAAACGAATTCCCTTTGACTATCACTATTTCCGAAAAAACCTTACCACTTTTGCAGTCACAGAGCTACTCTCACTTCCGTATTTTGCGTAACAAGCTTGGGTGGGGATAAGCGTCTTTCGTTATGGCATCACCCGCAAGACCAAAAGACCCGCTTTTATTTATGCCACTGTTGGGCCTAAGCTTACTCCTATTGAGCTGTGCGATCTTACTGCCCTACCTCTCAGAGCTTGATACTTTTTTTAAGGCGATCATCAGCAAGAATTGGGAGACCATCATTGCCCACCCATTTTTAATCCTAGTAGATATTAATCTTTTGGTGGGCCTATTGACCCTCATTTATTTTGAGCGCGCCTTAACCGCAATCAAGTTGGTTAGTTTAGTGAATGCGGGGTACCTTTTATTTATCTACTGGGTATGGCATGATTATCTTTTCTTTTTCTTAACACTCTTGGCTATAGGGAGCCTGCTGTTCAGCGTGGGCACCATGCAGAAGCGCTCTGCGCATGCCAGCTTCAGTACTTTAGCAAACCTAGCACTCTGTGCTCTACTCGCAAGCCTAGCCTATATTTACCATGTCGCTTAAACGCCGAATTAAAGAACTCTCTGAACTGCTGAAGACCCAGATCTGGCAGACCTCCAGCATTGAAGAAAAAGGACTGCGCGGGACCTGCTTTGCACTCCTAAGGATCCTGTCTATCATCTGGCATGGTTGCATTGCCAACCGCATTCCGAGCCAGGCCGCTGCGCTAAGCTATTATTCCTTAATTGGACTTGGGCCATTGCTGGCGATCCTCATCATGGTCTCGGGGTATATGGTCAAAGGGCAGCAGGATGACCTTGCTACCCAATCTTTAGGCAAAGTCATTTCTTTTATAGCCCCGTCCACAGCACACCTTAAGGCAACCCCAGGGAGCGCCATCACTCATGAAGCCCAACAGCACGAGTTCAACCCGCAACTCATGGAGTTTGTAAACAACCTGGGTAAAAGCGCGCGCTCAGGCACTGCAGGGATCGTAGGGACACTCATCCTTATCCTCATCTGTATCCAACTCATCATCACAATTGAAAACACCTTAAACATGATCTGGGGGGTCCGGCGAGGGCGATCGTGGGGACAGCGGATTGTCTCTTATTGGACCTTGATTAGCCTCGGGACTGTCTTGGGGATTATGGCAATCACCTTCCTCTCCGCAGCGACGCTGAGTATTTGGATCCAGAAGCTCCCCTTTGGTCTTGGATTAGCCCAATACACGGGTGTGTTCATGCCGGTTTTATCTTTTACACTAATCATCCTACTCTTTGCGCTGTTTTACCGGTTCATCCCCCACACCACAGTCCCCTGGAAGGCTGCCTTTATTGGGTCGACCTCGGTTGCTGTTTTGCTCTTCCTAAACAACTACCTATCCTTTCTCTACATCTCCCGAGTGGTACGGACACAAAGTTTGTATGGGTCTATCGGGATTGTGCCGGTGTTGATGTTCGGTTTGTTTATCTTTTGGATTTTCATCCTCCTTGGTGGGCAAATCACCTACTCCGTACAGAATGTTAAGCTGTTGACTAACCTTAAGGTCTGGAAGAATATTAGTGTTCACGCACGGGAGAGCCTAACCCTCACGACTTTTTTACTGATTGCCCGGCGCTTTTATACCTGCGCTGCCCCACTCTCTTCGGAAGAGCTCAGCAATATCACTCGAGTACCCGGGCAAGTGCTTAATGAAAGTATCTTGCGCTTGCACGACATGGGCCTGATTAGCCCGATTGAATCAGTCGATGAGAATGAGGAAACCATCACCCGCTACCAGCCGAGCAAACCGCTGAGCAAAATCACCCTTGGGGAGTTTAAGCAAGACCTCGACACTTATGGTGCCGATGGCGGAGCCGAACTGCTGTGCGAGCTTGACCCCATCCTAGGCTACTACGAAGCAAACCTACAAACAGTCCATAAGGCAGGCCTACTACAAAAGCCGGTAAAAGAGTTGTTTGAGAAGTACCCAGTGAAGTAAAGGGGGGTTATTCTTCCCCCTTAGAATAGCCGCTGAAGACTGGGCGCCCGTCAGGTAAAATACCTACCAAACGTTTAACATGCTGGCCCTCTGTGGGGAAGATTGCCTTGGCTCCTGTTTGGCTATTTACTTTATATGCAGGCACATATTCACTGTCCTTGGCACTTGCAGCTAAGGCGTAAATCCAATTACTATCAGGGGAAAAGTACAAAGTACCGCCCTCCAAAGAGATAGACCACAGGACCGCAGGCTCATCAAGATCAAGCGCGATGACCGTTAAAGATGACCGATCAGCCAGAGCAAGCAAACGCCCATCAGGAGAAATGTCCATCGAACGAATGGAGCCTCCTTCGAGAGTTACAGGTGCGCCTAGAACCTCCCCTGTGGTTAGGTCATAAGCACCTAGGGTACGTATGTTGGTGCTTGCATCCGATAGCAGGTAGTACAGCCGATTGCCATGCACCTCATAGTCCAAATTTACGCGAAACGCTACATCTCTAGAGAAGCTTAAGGACAATAAAGGCTCCTTCAAAGAGCCTGAAGCGTCCATGCGCATTAAACGCAGGGTGAAAGTATCAACGCCCCGCTTGCTAACTCTTTGAATAAAGTTCAGGTGCCCTGCAGCCACAGTAAAGTCTTTTACATCCTCACAAAAAGTCTGAGCTCGTAGTGTTTGTGTGTCAGGGTCTAGCAAATCGATTTGACACTCATCAAAACTCCCCCAAGGGTCATATTCTCCAGAGCAAACGAATAGGCAATCTGCAGCTGCCTCTCCTACAAACCCGAGGCTTTGTTTACCTAAGTGACACGAAGAGAACACCTGAAGGCCTTGGTTAGTACCTAGCTTTGCTAAGAAACCTTCTTTAACCTTCACATAAACACTGCGCTGATCCTGGGAGAAATAAGCATTAGAGAGCCAGTCTACAGAACTGAACGCATCTATAGCCAACCCCGTTTCTGCTTCACAAATATATAGTTTTTGGGAGCGAGTACTCACGTACAACTCACCTGATGATGAGAGTTGGTAGCGATGGCTAGGAAACTCTCCCACATCGAAACAATCTAAGAGTATGTGCGCGGCAGGAACCTCCGGGGAGTGATGCTTCACCCTTGAGGCACTAAA
The DNA here is from genome assembly GCA_002376875.1 of Opitutia bacterium UBA3534. Taxonomy (GTDB): domain Bacteria; phylum Verrucomicrobiota; class Verrucomicrobiia; order Opitutales; family UBA3534; genus UBA3534. The sequence continues at coordinate 289,111 of DFOT01000002.1, forward strand.
GATATCCCCCGTTTTGTTGTAGACTAGATCAGGCATGGCTTTTAACCCAGGGAATCGCTCTCCCATCTTAATTAAAGCGCGTTTAGCTGCTAAGTGCTTATACTCAGAGAAACCAGGACAAATGGCATCATAAACATGCTGCATATAGCTTGATAAATGCGCTTGTTCTTCGGTCTGGGTAGGTAGGTTTAAAATATCCTCTTTTAGCGATTCAGGTAACGGACGTTCAATATGATCATAGGCATTAAGAGCAGCGGCTAGGTAGTTTGCCTTTTGGACAAAAGGTAGGTCCAACTTCAGTAAATTTTTATAAACCGCATCTAGAAACCAATCTTCTAAAATAAAAAAGTATTCTACTTCTTCTAAATGCATGAGGAGCTGGGCCATCTTCACCGTATCAGCAATAAAGTCTTTTCCAGGAACATTATTTTCAGAGGCGATAGCCTCATGAAAGAGTTTGCTTGCATCGTCAGAACGACCGCTTTTCAGAAGCTTACTAATGACCCATGTAATGCCTTGCCGCTCCCCCTGTTTTAAGTAATGAGCCCCTAATCGAGTATAATACCACTCTAAAGAATCATCCCTAAAAACCTCCTCGAAGAAGAATCGCTTTGATAAGGGATGAACCCCCTCTAGGGGGAAACCCCATATAGCCTCAAAGGCTGAGGCTCGAATCCAGGCCATCGGCGATGATAAAAACTTAATTAAAGTAGATACATCTTCCGACAAACTTCCAACGCGCTGGCCTATAGCTTGAACAATCTGCTCCTCACACGTTTCATGCGTCCAGCGAGCATCCAGTGCGATAACCCGCCTCCCCTCAAGATCTGCCAGGACATCTTCAATAATAGAGCTTAAGCTAAAACAAGTTCCTTCAAAAAGGGACGCATCTGCCTCATCATCAAGGAAAGATGTATATGCCCTAATGTGAGAGAGATTACATTTTAAGAAAAGAGATTTGATCTCATCCAGGTATTCCCCAAGGCGCTCTTCCTCTGTAATCATCCAGTAATTTACAAGCTCTTTCAGACACTCAGCCACGCTCACGGCGCTTGTGGGGAGTTTTTTAGCTAAGACATCTAACAATTTTTCATGAATATACGCTGCAGCTTTCTTGATAATTTTATCTGCCTCGGCTATTTTATCACGCGAGTCAGGGTTTAGCTTTGAGCGAAAGTCTATAAGGAGACTCAGATCCTGAGCAAAGTCATTAAAATCACCAAACCTTGGCGACCACTTAGTCCCTCCTTCGGATTTAGAGTTAATCCGTGAAGCCTTCAGTGGCAAGGTATGCCAAGAGGAATAATCTTTGGTTGAGCTAGAGTTACCCGCACCATAAGGAATACGGTGGCAAGGAAAGAAAAAGTCTATCATAAATAATGTAAAATACTAAGACCCCTTTATAACAAAGCTGGGCTAGTAATCAAGACCTGTCAGCCCCTCAGGGCAAATATCACTGAAGTACCTCAGGAGCTTGATGAATTGAGGAGCCTCAATAACTGGACCCGAAGAGTCTTCTCCATAACAAAGGGCATCAGCAATAGATTTTAATGAGGTGTGTTCCTTTTCAATCTTACGTTTAATTAGGTATGCAAGCCCCTTAAGCTCCCCTTGCTTTAAGTAAATATCCCACAAGCGATCGTATACGCCTGAATCATAAGCCTCTAGCTCCTGGCTATCAATAAGCTTACCGAAAAATAAACCTTTAACGAAATCAGCCAGATCCGCAGTGTTCTTTTGAAGTTCATTATGAAAATCTATCAGGTGCTTAAATACTGCGTCTCTTATAGACTCTACAGGAGAAGCTAAGAGAGGAAGTAAAGCACTGTAGGCGTAAGGCTCTTTTGCTATAAACTCAGGTAGTGATTCGATGAGCTTAGTTGCATAAAGCTCATGGTATGCTTTCCCCTTTTCAGCAAATATTCTCAAACGCTCATCGCTGACTAATGCTGACTCCACTAAAACGTCTAAACTTAAGCGAGTATCGGAAAGCAAACGAACTAGCTCTGGATCTTCTAACACTAACTCCAATGAAGAACGTGCGTTTAGAAAGTCTTGCTCAATCTTTCCTAAGAAGTCCTCTGTTTCAGCCTGGATTCCTTCATGCGTGTATTTTAAAAGTGTTGTGAGCAACTTTATTTGGCTTTTATTCCAGTAACCATCTCTAAATCTACCAAGGGAATAAATGTACTCTACCCACTGTGAAGAAGGGCTAACCACCCCCCATCCCTGAAAGAGTAAATTCAAACTTTCAAAATCATCACTTATGTCATTGCAGCAAGCCTCTGAAAAGACCTTCTCTCCAACAGATGAAGGAAGAAGCGCTTTTTTACCCTCAGGCAAGAAAGTAATGTCCCCTAGCACCATCAGCTTGGAGAGAGCAAGGAGATCATCATCAGTAATGCAAAGACCAACGGTGCAGCCCTCAACGAGTTCCCTTACTAAAGTCTCAGCTAAATGATCTGAGATCTGCCCTAAAACAGATTTAAATTGCGCGGGATAGATCTGCTCTAAAGCAGTTCTATTTTTGAGAAGTATATCGAAGTCATGCTTAAGGCCCCATGAATCTGACTGGCGATAAGCCGCCCAAGTGGCTTTGCCGTCTTGGGCAATAGTGACCTTAGAGTGATTTAGGGATAAGCTACCCCAAGAGATTTGTGAGCTATTTGATGCTGTTGTGAGCGATACGCTAGTGTCCATAATAATATGGATGTTATTTATATAGACCGATCGGTAATAATCAAGTACTAAACCCATGCTTACTTATTTATTTTAACTAACTGATTATTAAAATCTTACAAATCAACCTTGGCTTTATTATTGAATTTTAAATATAATATGATATCATTATTATACAATGACTTGGCGTACACTATTTTGCGTACTGATCGGGGGGTTAGTGCTTATCCCGGTATTAGTATGGGCCCGGGACCTTGAGGCACTCAAGAAAGCAGCCAAAAAGGGAGACCCTAAGGCCCAATACGAATTAGGCTATGCCTACACCCTCGACACTAATAATTATGAGGAGGCCGTGCGGTGGTTCCGTAAGGCGGCCAAACAAGGGCTGCCCGAAGCGCAGGCGATTCTAGGGAATTTCTATGAAACGGGCATTACCGTCGGGCGTGACTATGAGGAGGCCGCTGAGTGGTACGAAAAGGCAGCCAGCCAAGGTTTTGCGCGCTCCCAATACAATTTGGGCCGCTTTTACCAAAAAGGTTGGGGTGTGAAGAAAGACTATAAGAAAGCTTACGAGTGGTACATCCTAGCTGCAGAACAAAATATTGAAGATGCGAAGGTAAACCTAGGGAACCTCTACCGTGACGGGAAAGGGGTTAAGCGAGACCCTAAAAAAGCATTTGAGTGGTACATGAAAGCTGCTGAGGAAAACAATTCACCCTTGGGGCAAAATAATATTGGGACGCTCTACCTCGAAGGGCGTGGTGTAGAGAAGGACTACACAAAAGCGCTTGTTTGGTTTGAAAAAGCCGCCAATCAAAATGAACCCTTAGGGCATAATAATTTGGCCCTCATGTATATGAACGGGTACGGTGTAGAGCAGGACTTTGATAAAGCAGAAGAATACCTGCGCCTTGCAGCCCAACAAGAGTTGGACTTAGCCTTTGATAACTTGCGGCTCTTGGCACGCAAGAAAGAAGCTGCGATGAAGTTCCGCCAGATGATGGAAGAACAGGGGCATGAAGTCACGGCCTTGGCCCGCACTGAGAAAGACCGCGTGAGCCCTGATGTAGTGATGGTGAGTGAGCAAATCGAACCGATCGGGATTAGTAGCGTTGGAGAGAAAGACTTTGTATCGCTAGCCTCATTACAACCTGTGCGTACGACCCCACCCCAAATCTACATCTGGGAAATCGCGCTCCTTATTATGATATTCCTTAATATCGGAGGGTACCTATGGGTTGCCGTAGGGAAGAAGATGGAAGACTTCTTCATTAAAAATACTTAAGGCTGCGACACAAGCCTGCTACCTATCTGAAGGCACCCTAAAAAGAAGAACGACCACAGGCACCAACCACAAGAGTACAAGGGTCACGGCAACTGAAAACCCAGGTACTGCCGCAAAATACCAAAGCCCTACTCCCGCAGGGAGGCCTGCGGCTAGAGGGATAAAAAGCTTCGCTAGAAAATTAAGTTCATCCGCAATAACATCAAGTCCCTCGGTGCTAAAGGCTGGAGGCTCTGGATCTATACCCGCCTCCTGTAACTCCTCGAGGAGGGTTCTTGTAATAGCGACTCGGTTTACTTCACTGAGCGCCATACAGCTTGCCTGTCCGCCAGGAGTATTAACGGTTGTGATGGGCGGGGTAGATAGATAGGGATGCTTTACAGTATTAGAACCTCCGCCTTTGGTACGATAAGTTTTTTTAGTTCCAGAATCAGAGTTAGAGGCGCCTGGTGGCAGTGGGGTAACTTTTCGGAAATCCATGCCGGAAAGTATCCCGCAAGCATTAACCTAAGTCAATCCTTACGGACAATCTGATAAAGCTGGTCCTTCAGGTTGTCTAAGCCTTGCTCTTCTAAGCAAGAAAGCTCTATGACGGGGACTTTTGTCTCCTCCTGGAAGGCCTTTAGGTTTTCTTCAAACGCGGGCAAGTCCATCTTATTAGCGACAACTAGGCGCTCCTTTTCGAGCAAAGCAGGATCGTATAAGCGCAACTCCTCGAGCAACTGTGCGTAATCCTCAAAAGGTTTGCGCCCGTCTTGAGCAGCCATATCAATCACAAAGACTAATACAGTACAACGCTCGATATGGCGCAAGAAGCGGTGCCCTAGCCCACGGTTTTCACTGGCGCCTTCGATCAAACCGGGAATGTCTGCTAAAAAGAGCCGGTCGTGCTGCTCTTCGTAGTGGATCACTCCGACATTCGGGTTAAGCGTAGTAAAAGGATAGGCGGCTGTCTTAGGCCGTGCCTCGGTAATGCAACTGATGAGGGTGGACTTCCCTGCATTAGGGAAACCGACTAGGCCAATATCAGCGATGGTCTTAATAACGAAGCGAAATTCTCCAGACTCCCCAGGTTTACCTGGGGTAGACTCTCGGGGGGTTTGATTGGTTGAGGACTTAAAATGAACATTCCCCATGCCGCCTTGGCCACCCTGAAGCAAAAGGACTTCTTGCTCATGGTCGAGCAGTTCTGCCACCTTAAAGCCACTGGCTGTATCGTAGACGATCGTCCCCGGAGGGAGCCTTAGGGTGCAATCCTCTCCATTTTTGCCATACTGATCTCGCCCACGGCCAGGCTCCCCATTACGGGCTTTGGCGTGGCCCTTGAAACGATATGGAGTTAAATCCCCCATGTTTTCGTCACAAATAAGCAGTACATTACCCCCGCTGCCGCCGTCCCCACCATTAGGGCCGCCTTTGGGTAAATACTTCTCGCGACGGAAGCTAATACAACCGTCCCCGCCGTCTCCGGCCTTTAATGCTACTGTGACTTCATCTACAAACATGAGTGGGTTAATAATCGATAATTTATTAGGGTTTGCAAGGGTTTTGTGAGGAAAAAGGCTAGGCCTTGCCTCCCTCTCATAAATCCCCTAATATCAACAGCATCAAGCTTCTCTATCTATGGACAAAATCGCGCAAGATCTCTCTAGGCAATGGCAGAACTTCAGGCTGAGCCTTTCAACAACTACCCAGATAACCCACCCTGCAGGGGGCCAGGCCCCTTTACATAGGATGCAGCAGCTCTCTACTGAAACCCGGGTAGAGACACTTACACCCCCTCCTGCTGAAATAAACCTCTTTGATATCCACCAGGCCAAGGTCGACAGCCTCAAGACACTCCACCAGGACAGGCCCCTCCTTGCTATCATTGCGCTTCGGAACTTAGCCAAACAACTCACCATCGAGGAGCAAATAAGCAACAAAGACATCAAAGGCATTCTTGAGGAAGCAAAAGGGCTTCAGGATAGCCCTTTCCAGATGTTGTCCTTCGATACTAATATTTTATTCATTGCCCCTCAAATCAAGGATCCGCTACTCAAACATCAATACTGCTTAAACGCGCTCACAGAGCTGATCCCCCTGCGCCCCTTATGGGTAAATAGTGCACTCAATTTTTATTTGAGGCGTAAGTCATTAACTAAAGAACTCCTACCCTATCTCATTAAAAATCCTTACCTTGGGGCGCGTTATGTGCTTAAAGGAATGCACTCGGAGCAAATCCATGACTTTCATGCACTCCAATCAGGGCAGCTTCATGAAGAGTCTTGCCTAAAACATACCTGCCTTTTCAGTTTTGGAAAGTACGCTGATCATGTTATAAAAAACTGCTTAAGGAATAAGCCCATCGATGATGGCTATACGAAACAAGCCTACCTACTCCCCGAAGAATACTCTTATAAGCCTCTAGGTAAATGCTACAATAACCCTCAGCCAGTCTTCCCCTTTGCACACCTTGCCAAAGGCATACCTGCCCGGGAAGAATCTGCAGACAAACCTGCCAGAAGAGGAAGCCCGCCGGATGCCATCCTTGCTGCCTGGTGGTGCAAGACTGTCGGGGATGATTTTTATCATAAGACCAGCAGGAAGGATGAAGAAAAGGAGCTCTTTAAAGAAAAAGCGGCTCAATGCTACAAACAAGCTGAAGCACTCCTAGAACGCGTCTGCCCAGAGACCACTCAAGACCCCCAAGCAATACTTAAACGAATTAGAGTCTTAGAGGGATTGGCTTATGAGTATCTTTTACGAGGAGACAAAACAGAAGCAAATAGACTCTTTGATCAAGCAGACGTTCTTATTATCAATAGACTGCGCAGCATAAAACTAGAAGCCGCAGTCAAGCCTGCCCCAGCCCCAGAGGAGGAGGAGCTTGAAGAAATAAGGCCTCCAACGCCTAAAGAAAAATCCTTTTTGACAAGGAGCATTCAAGTGATCAGGAACTCCTTTCAAAAAAGACCCCAAGCTACTGCCTGAAGCCTTGACAATACGCCCACTGAGACCGTTTAGTAGGAGCTAATGCGCCCGCGTTTACTTCTCCTTCTTATGCTCAGTTCACTCCCACTTTCTGCAGCAGCTAATATTACCCAAAGGCTCGAGCAACATTGTAATGACTCGGACTTTTCAGCTGCTAGTTGGGGCATTTATGCTGTTTCACTCGAAACAGGGCAGCCCCTTGTCGCTTATAACGCCAACCAGTACTTTGTCCCCTGCTCTTTGCTTAAATTATTTACAGGTGCTGTTGCCTTAGACCGCCTAGGCCCTGGGTTTACAATCCGAACCTCAGCCTATGCCGAAAAACGCCCTGATGACTATGGGACACTTAAGGGGAATCTTTATCTTTACGGACGTGGAGACCCTACCTTGCTTATCCATAAGCAAGAAGGCTCCAAACAAGGCTCCCTAGAGGAACTTGCAGATAATTTAGCTGCAACAGGAGTAAAACGCATTGAAGGTGACCTGATCGCAGATGAGCGTTTCTTTTATGCGCCCCCTCATGGCCTTGGTTGGGAGTGGGATGATATGCAATACTACTACGCCCCAGCGCTTTCGGCCTTAAGCGTGAATCAAAACGTAGTCAGCTTCGAAATTCAACCTGGGGAAACTATCGGCAGTACCCCAACCTTTACGATTACCCCTGATGTTCCTTACCTAAGCTTCGAGAACCTTCTTACTACAGGAAAAGCCGGAAGCCCAAGTAGCATTGATGATTCCTTCCGAGCACAAGGCCTGCACCACCTGACCCTGATGGGCTCTATCGCCATTGATAAAGAACGCTTTAAAGACCGCCTACCCGTACCAGACCCCGCAGCATTTACAGCAACGATTTTCAAGGCATTGCTCAAAGAGAAAGGTATTACCCTAACAGGAAAAGTCCGTACACTTTCATGGATGGAACAAAACACTTACCCAAAAAGCTATGAGCGCTTTAATGAACTCGCCTGGGTAGAATCTCCGACACTCAAGGACATGATCGACATGGCTTTCACACAGTCCGTCATCAACCTTTATCCTGAATTAATCTCCTTACAAATCGGCGAGCATTACAGGCAATATACTGAAGACCCTAGCTTAAGAAAAGCCCGTACAAATGTACTAGCGCGTAAAGCCTTGGATGAATTCCTGGAAGCAATCAACATAGACCCTCAAGACGTTGTCTCCCAAGAAGGCACAGGCTTGGCCCGCAAGACCTTAATTAAGCCCAAGACAATCGGGAACCTGTTGAGCATTATGCAGGGGCACCCCTCCTTTGACTACTTCTACGAAGCCTTGTCCTTTGCCGGTGTGGATGCCTTCTTCAAAGATCGTATGGTGGGCACCCTTGCTGAAAACAATGCTCGAGTAAAATCAGGCATTATGAGCTTTAACTACAACATGGCAGGCTATCTCACTACAGCTGCAGGTGAACCGATTGCCTTTACCATCATGCTAAACAACTACAACAAAAAGAACAAACGCTGGCACCCTAAAGACGCCATTGATGCTGTAGCGGTCATGCTCGCAGAAATAGAAACTAGGGACACTACTAATTAATTTAACTTTATGGACTACACACTCAATCTAACAGGACTAGGACGCGGACTACTTGGAGTATTTTGTATACTCTTCTTTGGCTTTTTGATCAGCAGAGACAAAAAGCATATTAATTGGAGACTCCTTGCCACCGGGGTGATTATCCACATGGCGGCAGCCTTTGTAATGTTCCAGGTCCCTGTTGTGCGCTCAGGCGTAGAAGCAGTTGCAGGATTTTTCATTAAAGTGATCGACTTTAGTGACCACGGAGCAGCCTTCCTGTTTGGGAGTTTAGTGACCGACCATAACTCCTTTGGATTTATCTTTGCCTTCCACGTACTACCTACGGTGATCTTCTTCTCGGCGGTCTCCTCCCTACTCTATTACTTTGGGATTTTACCCGCGATTGTTAAAGGCTTCGCGTGGTTCTTGAGCCGGAGTCTTAAAATCTCCGGAGCAGAGTGTACTGCAGCGGCTGCAAATATCTTTTTAGATCAAACAAGTTCTCCTCTCTTGATTAAGCCCTACCTTGCCAAGATGGGTAAGCAAGAGATCTTCAGTGTGATGGTCATGGGGATGTCCACTATTGCCGGCAGCGTGATGATGGGCTATGTCGCAATCCTTGCTGGGGACGACCCTCAATTGCGCTTGCTCTACACAAGCCACTTCTTAACCGCATCGATCCTAGCTGCACCCGCAGGGCTTACACTTGCACGCCTTGTTTACCCAAAGCCTGGTATTGTGGACAACAGTATCCAAATCCATAGAGAAGATATCGGAACTAACCCTATGGATGCTTTGGCTCGAGGCACTGCAGACGGCTTACAAGTAGCGATGATTATTGGCGCAGTTCTTATTGTATTTACCTCCCTCATTGCGATGGGTGACTGGGCCCTCGAGCAAGGCGTTGGATCGCTCTTTGGAATTAATGACTGGATCGCTTCGCTCTCAGATGGGCGCTACTCTGGGCTTAACCTTAAAGCAATCACAGGAACTTTATTTGCTCCAGTAGCCTGGATTATTGGGGTAGAAACCCACAGCATCTTCCAAGTAGGAGAGCTCATCGGGGAGAAGATCGTCCTGAATGAGTTCATTGCCTATAGCTCTTTAGGTGGGATTATTAAAGAAGGAGCCCTGTCTGATGTGCGTACAACGATCCTCACACTTTATGCCTTGTGTGGCTTTGCTAGCCTAACCTCGATGGGAGTCCAGGTGAGTGGATTCTCGGCACTGGCCCCAAGCCAAAAAGGAGTTGTCTCACGCCTAGCACCCTTAGTAGTCGTCGTAGGTAGCATGACCTCCTTGATGAGTGCCAGCGTGATCGGGATGTTCCTAGGGTAAAAGGAACTTCGAAAAGACTTTAAGCAGCTGAGGCAGTCGCTGGTAGCAAATGCTTAATCTGGCGAATCTGGCAGGCGCGCTGACAGGCTACAGAGCTATGCTTGTGGGCTTGTTCAGGCGTTAGTGCCTTGTATACCTTAGGGAATACTTTTTGCCTTCTCTCACGAACCTCATCCCCTGTTTTTGAATGAGAAACAGCAGACATATTATGTGCACTAAAACCTTTAGAGGGAGTTTGACTTTCTGAAATTCGCTCGATCGCGCACCAACAGCAGACTTCCTCTATCTTGAAAGTCATTAACGCTATGAAGGCTTCTTTCTCTTCCTTCTGTTGCTCGATTTGCCTGGCTTGTGCTTGCGCGAAAGTCATACCCGTCATTTTTTCAAATTGGGCACGCGCGAAATGAGCTTGTTGGGCTTGTAAATCAGACATAACCCCAGCCTACGATATGATTACAGGATGTCAAATCATTAAAACCTAGGCCGTATACTCCATAATCGGGCAATAGCGGTCTTCCGCCAGGGAGGACTTCCAGTCCCCTATTTTCTGGGCGCCCATACGCTCGTAAAAGGGCTCGGCATCTGGGTCGGAGATGAAGGTGAAGCTTTCCCAGCCTTTGATTTTAGCCTTAGCTACACAATCCTGCCACAGCAAACGGCCTAAGCCATTACCGATAAAAGAAGGGTGGATAAAAAAGTAATCTAAAGTAGGAGCATCATCCTCTAAGCCAAAACCATAAAAGCCGCACACAGTGCCAGCCTCTTCCATAAGGACCACAAGGGCTTTTTGGGTATAGGCAGGCGTCAGGGTATAGCGCTCCATGAAACTGTCTAAAAAATCGACGTCATATTCCCAGTGGCCTTTAGAGGCACGCATGAGAGCATTGAGTACAGCAACATCAGAATCTGAGGCTGCACGAAGGGTTGTCTTTTCTAAAAGGGTTGTCATAACAGGGGCTTATTAAAGGCTCAGGAGCCTTATTTAAGCTTCCTGAAACCAGTTGATTGCTTTTTGTTTATCTTTTTCTTGATATTCAGATGCTCCTGCGCTGATTAAGTGCAACCACTCGACACGAGCACCGCCCTTAAAATAAAAAGCTTTAGAGGGTTCAAGCAAGTAGATTTTTAAACGTGCAGATTGAGCATCATAATAAGCAAGACCATGCAAAGGATTCAAGAGCTCTTCAGCAAGAATGCGCACAGCATACGCCCCGCTTAAAGGCTTAAGTTCCGGAGCCCAATTAAACGCTAAGGCGCACTGACCCTCATCACAAAGGCACTGACCCTCTGAAAAATAGGTGTAGCCCAAAAGTTTATTAGCTTCTTGCATATCCCCTTGAGCAATCATTTTACGGATACGCGTACTGCTAATGACTGTCTCACTGCACTGTATGCGCTTCAGGCTAAATACATCTACGCCTAAGGCCTTCCCAAGCTCTACAAGTAAGGCAACATCCCCAGAACGCCCTTGCCCAAAACGAAAAGCATCCCCGACATAGAGGGATTTTAACCCAGGGATGTGCTGCTTGATCAGCGGGAGAAAGTCCTCCGCCTTAATCTTAGCAAATGCCTTTGTAAAAGCCTGATCAATAATAAGGTCCACCCCTAATTTTTGGAGCATCGCATGCTTTTCGTGCGCAGGCATAATTAAAGGCACCGCCTTTTCAGGATAAAGGATACGACTTGGGTGAGGTGAAAAAGTCAGTACCCCGACACAAGCATTATTCTTAACAGCAGAATGTTTAGCCGCCTCAATCACAGCCTGATGCCCTAAGTGTAAGCCATCAAACATCCCGATAGCAAGGTGCACCTCTTCAGAGGAGTCCCAGGATAAGTCATCCAAGGCAGTCACTATGCGGGGTTCTTTCATGAGTGGGTATTATAAGACGTAGCTAGGTGCAGCCCGGTAAATAGGAATAAGGTGCTGCTTAATATCCATTAAACTAAGCTCATCCAAAGTATCTAGCGTGACTGCATTTTTAACGTCAAATTGGTCAGACTGTGTACGACGTAGTGCTGTTAGGTGCGCGCCGCAGCCGATTTTTTGCCCAACGTCATGTGCGAGAGTCCGCACATAAGTCCCCTTCGTGCAGGCTACCTTAAACGTTGCATAAGGCTGCTCGAAAGAAAGTAAGTCAAAAGAGGCCACACGGATAAAGCGAGGTTCGCGCTCCACGGTCTTCCCCTTGCGTGCGAGCTTATAAAGCGGCACTCCTTTGATTTTCTTAGCTGAAAACATAGGTGGGGTTTGGTACTGATCCCCTAGAAAAGTATCTAGAACACAAGTAAGCGCGTCTGCATCTAATGCGGGCACTGGCGTGGTTTCCTGAAGCTCACCGTCAGCGTCTTGAGAATCGGTCGTTTCTCCTAGCTTGAGAGTACCCTCATACACCTTATCCAGGCTCATGAGGTACTGAGAGAGCTTTGTAGCCTTCCCCACTAAAATCACCAATAGACCAGTGGCCAGAGGATCCAAAGTCCCTGCGTGCCCGATGCGCTTCATCCCGAGCTTGCGGCGAACGTGGTCAACAACATCATGGGAAGTGCAGCCCGAAGGTTTGTCAATAAGAAGAACGCCCTCAAGCGCTGTTGATTGTGTAGTTAGCATAGATTGACGTGTTTTAAATTGTTGGGTTGATAGTGCCTATACTATCTAAATGATTTTCAAGCGTTTTAAGCAATTGTGGGTAAAAGGACTCAAGCGTGCTCTCTACATTAAACCCTGCAGCACAGGCATGGCCCCCACCCCCAAAGGTTTGAGCAAACTGGTCTACCCGCATAAGAGGATCCTTCGCACGCAAGCTAGCTTTAATAGCACCCTCACGCTCTTCTAGAAAAATACCAATTTGTACGCCTTCGATAGAGCGCGTAAAGTCTACAAAGCCTTCGGACTCTTCCCTGGAAGCACCAGTCTCTCGGTAATCCTTCAAGGCAAGGCAACCAATGCAAACCTTGCCCTTAAGCTCGAGCTTAAGGCTTTCTAAAAAGTACTTCAGCAAATGTAGGCGTGGGAAATTCTCACGCTGATAAAGCTCTTCGCCAGCTTTCCCAGGTTGAGCACCCTTGTTCACTAGCGCTGAGGCAATAGCAAACGTTTGAGCCGTTGTAGAGGGGAACATAAACTGTCCTGTGTCCGTCACGATACCTAAGTAAAGTGCTTGAGCTGTGGTTGCATCAAGCTCACACCCTGTATCAAGGAAGAAACCTGCTAAAATTTCAGCCGTTGCCGCAGAGCTATCAACCACAAAATCATGCTCTGCATAACCTTGGTTAGAAATATGATGGTCTACATTAAGGAAAGGTTTAGGAAAAAGCTTATGCACCTTATCCCCTACGCGCTTAGCATCCGCACAATCTACGGAGACGGCCACCCACCCTGCAGGGTCAAAATCATCCTCAGGCTGACGCAAGGGCGTATCACCCACAAAACTTTTGAGCACACGAGGTACTGCGTCTGCATTAAAAGCAGTAGCGTCTGCCCCAAGGCTACGTAACACACGACACAAAGCCACCTGAGAGCCTATGCAATCTCCATCAGGGCGAATATGACCCAAGACTGCTACTTTTTTGCCCTTCAAGGACTTCAGAAGCTCAAGGAATTTTGAAGAATGCTCTGGGTAATACATATAGAAACAGAAGGATCTTAATGAACTGGATTTTCGGTATAAATCTCGTCCAAAAGCTCACCAATACGGGCACCGTGTTCCATCCCCGGGTCGTAAACAAAAGATAGGTGCGGTAAGTATTTTAGAACAATAGACTTGCCGAGTGTGCGTCTAATAGACTCTTTGTGCTTAGCGAAAAAACGCCCTGCTTCACGGATTTTAAGAGCATCACCCAATACAGAATAATAAACCCTACCGCTGCGTAGGTCCGGGCTGACATCAACGCTGGTAATGGTGATGTAGACAGCCTCTGCTTGAAAACGTGTATGAAGCTGCTTACTCAACTCACGCTTTACTAGTTCATTTACTCTGATAGATCGCTGTCCCATGGGCTTAAATTATAAAGAAGGTGCTATTTTAGTAATTTCGAAACATTCAATCACGTCACCATCCTTGTAACCGTCAAAGCCATTCACGCGAATACCACACTCATACCCGGCGCGTACTTCATTAACATCATCCTTAAAGCGTTTGAGCGTACCGACCTTGCCTTCGTAAAGAACCTCTTTGCCACGTACTACACGAGCGTAAGCATCACGCTGGATAGCACCCTCGGTAACCATACACCCAGCCACAGTACCCTTAGAAACAGGGAAGACCTGGCGGACTTGAGCAGCGCCCTTCTTACTCTCTTGGAGTTCAGGCTCGAGCAGTTCAGCCATGGCCTCTTTGACCTGTGTAATCAACTCGTAAATAATATTATGCTGAATGATCCGCACATTATGGTGCTTAGCCAAAGGCGCTACCCCATTTTCGAGCTTAGTGTTAAACCCAACCACCACAGCTTCTGCTGCACTGGCCATAATGATGTCATTCTTACTAATAGGGCCTACATCAGCACTCACTACTTCTAGAGGCACTTTCTCGCTCTGAATTTCTTCTAGGCAGGCTTTGAGGGCTTCGACACTACCGTGTACATCACCCTTAATAAAGACATGGAAAGTTTTTTGCTTGGTGTTCTCAATCGCACTGAGCAAGAGGGCTAAGTCTGCAGGCTTGTCATCATTCTTAGCAGCAGCTGCCTTTTTCTCTTCGATGGCGCATTCTTCAGCCTCGCGCTTAGCTTCCTTCTCATTCTTAACCTTACGGAAAGTTGCTCCGGCCTCAGGTGCTGAAGACCAGCCCATCAAACGCACAGGCGTAGACGGCCCCGCACTCTTAACAGGCTTACCCTTATCATCCATCATCGCGCGGACCTTACAGTACTGGGAACCACACACAAGCGCATCTCCTACCTTCAGAGTACCATCTTGAACAATAATCGTCGCAGTAGACCCGCGGCCCACTTCTACCTGGGACTCAATAATAACCCCAGTTGGGTTTGCCTTAGGTGCAGCTTGTAGCTCGAGCATTTCTGCCTGCAAAAGAACAGATTCTAAAAGACCATCAATCCCCTCGCCCTTAATAGCAGCGACTGAAGCACAAAGAGTTTCACCCCCCCATTCTTCCGGAGCAATTCCCTTTTGTTGCATTTGCTGCTTCACCTTGTCAGCATTCGCACCCGGAGCATCCATCTTATTAATGGCAACCACTACAGGCACGTTTGACTTCTGGGCGAACTTGAGGGCCTCTTCTGTCTGAGGCATAAAACCATCATCAGCAGCAACCACCAA
This sequence comes from Opitutia bacterium UBA3534, assembly GCA_002376875.1. GTDB lineage: Bacteria > Verrucomicrobiota > Verrucomicrobiia > Opitutales > UBA3534 > UBA3534. Next base: position 304,203 of record DFOT01000002.1, read on the forward strand.
AATAGCAATGTCGGTAACATTCGCCCCACGCTCGCGCATTTTGGAGAATGCCGCGTGACCAGGTGTGTCTAGGAAAGTAATTTTCTGACCAGAATTCTCTACTTGATACGCACCAATGTGCTGAGTAATCCCTCCGGCTTCACCTGCAACAACGTTTGCTTTGCGGATGTTATCTAAAAGAGTCGTCTTCCCGTGGTCTACGTGACCCAGCACACATACGATCGGCGCGCGTGGCTCTTGGTCGAGCTTAGGCTCTTCTTTTACCTTCTTGGGTTGCTTCGTTTCTTCTGCAGCAGTCTCTCCGCGGTGGCGTACCTCCAGAGTGAACCCGTGAGTCTGTGCAATTTTGCAGGCAACCTCTTCCTCAATGACTTGATTCATTGAAGCAAAGATACCCATTTCCATCAGTTCAGAAATGAGCCTAAAAGGCTTAAGGCCAATCAACCCAGCAAAATCACGCACAACAATGGGTGGCTTGATTTGCAGTTGCTTACTCTCTACATCCGCAACAGCTGCCTCTGGGGCGCTTGTTGCTTGAACAGCCGCAGGAGCACCAGGAACTTTAGGCGCCTTGGCTGCAGGAGGTGGCATTTTAGGTGCACCTGGTGTTGCAGGCGGGGTTGGTAGTTTTACAGAAGGCGTTGCAGGAGGCTTTGGTGCCTGAGCTGCCTTAACCGGCTGAGGTGCTGGAGCTGGCTTGCTCTTTTGTTCGCGCTCTTTCGTAAGATCATCTGCAGACTTAACAAATTTACTTAGATCAGGCTTCTTAGGTGCGGGCTTAGCCTCTTCCGTGGGGGCTTCTTTTGCTTCAGCCTTTTTGGGGGCTGGAGCCTTCTTCACTTCCTCCTTGGGGGCTTCTTCTTTTTTTGCACCCAACTCTTCCATTAAGGAATCTGCATAAATGTTTGAGATCGTATTAGAAGCGCTTTTCACATCATGACCCCGCTCCTGAAGCAAAGCGATCAGCTCCTTATTGGTCATCCCTAGATCCTTGGATAGTTGATAAATGCGAACGCTCATATAATTAAACCTACTTCTAAAATATTAAATCTGACTCTTACCTTATTAATTAGGACGCCTGAGATTGACGAAAAGCATCTACCTTAGCAAGTGTATCTGCTGCCTCTTCTTCTGAAAAGCCTGCGTCTACTAAATCTGCTGCGGTAACCCCTTCAAACGCATCAGGTGTGGTAATCCCCATAGCTACAAGACGCTCAACAATAGCATCTTCAAGCCCTGAAATGTTATGCAATCCTTCGATCGCACGACGCATACGGTCATCAAAGCCTTCTGCACCCTTCTCTTCTTCCTTACGGATATCGAGCTTCCAGCCTAGCAAGCGAGACAGGAGTTTGGCATTTTGCCCTTTGCGGCCAATCACTACGGAAAGATCATCCTGAGGGACTTCAAAAATCAAAGTATGTGTGGTTTCGTTAATCTCGATATTCTTAGGTACTGCTGGCTTAAGCGCCTCTTCGAGCATTGCCTTAGGATCTTCGTGGTAGCGGATAATGTCTACCTTCTCACCACCAAGTTCACGCACGATACTTTTAACACGAACACCACGAGCGCCCACACAAGCCCCTACAGGATCAACTTTCGGGTCTGTCGTGTTGACGGCAATCTTGGTACGGTAACCTGGCTCACGAGACATCGCTTCAATAGAAACGGTACCTTCAGCAATTTCAGTTACTTCCAAATCAAAAAGCTTTCGTACGAACTTAGAGCTACTGCGGCTTAGGATCAGTTCTGGGCCACGAGTTGTGTTCTCGATGTTCAGAAGCAAACAGCGGATACGCTCTCCTGGGGCGTAGTCCTCAGTCGGGATACGCTCTGTTGGTGGGAGTGTAGCCTCAGCCTTGCCAAGATCTACGATAAGATCCCCACGCTCACGACGACGGACCGTACCGCTGACGATATCTCCGACAGAGTCCTTATAGTCATCGTAAATACGCTCTTTCTCGTAATGGCGAATGCGCTGCATAATTGCATGGCGAGCCATCTGAGCTGCGATACGCCCTAGGTAAGACGGGTCGATCTCTTTTTCTAAAGTGCTCCCTACTGCGGCCTCTGCATCAATTTGGCGGGCCTTATCAATGTGCATCTCGGTATCAGGGTCTCCGATAGAGTCCACTACTGTGTAAAGAGCCCAAGCCTTAAGTGCCCCTGTCTTGGGGTCAATATGGACTTTAATGTCCTGGCCTGCATTCACACCTTTTTGAGCAGCACCACGAATAGCCTCAGAGATGGTCTCGATCATATCTTCACGACCGATTCCTTTTTCTTTCTCCATGTATTCTAATACGGCTAATAATTCGTTACTCATAGTATGTAAATCGTTGATAAAAAGCTATTTAAGATAAACCGAGACAAAAAAAGCGGGCAAAAACCCACTTCCCAGTCTTGAAGTTTATCGTTTGAAGGGGGTAAATTAGCTCTGAGAGGCTATTTTGTCAAGGGTGTAAGCAATTGTTTTATGAAAATAATCAATTAAACTCACAGAAACCATTTTATGGCTTGTTCCCCCTCTTGAAATCTGGCTTAGTTACTGTATGAAACTGATCAAAGCCATCATTAAACCCTTTAAGCTTGAAGAAGTTAAGGAAGGCCTAGCCCAGCTTGGGATCGAAGGCATGACTGTTTGTGAGGTTAAAGGCTTTGGCCGCCAGAAAGGCCACACAGAAATTTACCGTGGTAGCGAATATACTGTAGACTTCTTGCCCAAGATTATGATCGAAGTGGCTGTTGCCGATGATATTGCCTCTCAAGTAGTTCAGTCTATTGCTAAGGCTGCCAAAACAGGGAAAATTGGCGACGGTAAGATTTTTGTAATCCCCGTGGAAGAATGTATCCGCATCCGCACAGACGAATGTGGAGACGCTGCCCTCTAAAAGAGCTGGATGAATACCCCCTTATTTACCCCCTTTCCTAAGCGTGCCCCAGGCGTGCTCCTACACCCCACCTCTTTACCCGGTGACCTAGGCGTTGGCACCTTAGGCAAAAGCGCTTATGACTTTGTGGACTTCCTTGAAGCCTCGGGGATGCATTATTGGCAAGTCTGCCCTCTAGGGCCTACTGGCTATGGAGATTCACCCTACCAATCTTTTTCTGCTTTTGCAGGAAACCCCTACCTAATCGACCTACACCCCCTTGTTGAACTAGGGCTACTCAGCAAAAAAGACCTCATCCCACTTGAAACACTCCCCCAGGATCATGTAGATTTTGGAGCTCTTTATGAGCACTTTTGGCCCATACTAGCAAAAGCCTTCTATAAGTTTACTAAAAAGCGCCCAAGTTTCCCAGAGTATGGAGACTTCGAGGCTTTTAAAAAAGAGCAAGAAGACTGGCTTATTCCTTATGCAGCCTTCCGGACCCTCAAGAAGCATTTTGATGGGCAATGTTGGCACCAGTGGCCCTCAAAGTTCAGCCGGTTTGCCAAGGCCCGCAAAAGCAAGCTACTCCAAGAGAGTGACCGGGAAGTTGAATTTGTAGAGTTCACCCAATACCTCTTTTTTAGTCAGTGGCACAACTTGAAAGCTTATGCCCAAAAGAAAGGCATTCAATTTATTGGGGACATTCCTATCTTTGTGGCACTAGACAGTGCTGATGTTTGGGCCCACCCAGCTCTCTTCGAGCTTGATGACAAAGGACAACCCACCGTGGTGGCGGGAGTCCCCCCCGATTATTTCTCGGAGACGGGGCAACTCTGGGGAAACCCCCTATACAACTGGGAGGCTGCCAAACAAGAGCAATACCGATGGTGGATCAAGCGCTTTGAAATCAACTTTGACCTCTTCGATGTCGTACGTCTGGACCACTTCAGGGGGTTTGATTCTTATTGGGCCGTACCGGCTAGTGAAAAGACTGCAGCCCAAGGGAAATGGATGCCAGGCCCAGGGATAGACTTTTTTAATGCGATAAAAGAAGTCTTACCAAAAGCACACTTTATTGCAGAAGACCTAGGTGACATCAATGAGGATGTAAAAAAGCTCCTTAAAGATACGGGACTACCCGGGATGGCTATCCTACAATTTGCCTTTGGCGGAGATGACAAAAACCCTTACCTACCCCATAACTTGATCCCTAATCAAGTGATCTACCCAGGTACCCACGACAATGATACTTCTTTAGGTTGGTACCAGAGTGCCTCAGAGCCTGTTAAGGACCATTTCCGCCGAACCTTAAGTGTTGATGGGCATGAAGCCCCCTGGGACCTCATCCGCTCAGCCTATCAATCCCCCTGCTCACTGGCTATCATCGCTCTTCAAGACATTCTTAACCTAGATACTGAAGCACGCATGAATACGCCCAATTGCGCCACAGGCAACTGGCAGTGGCGCTTCACTCAGGAGCAGCAAAATCAAGCTTGGCAACATACGCCTTATTTGAAAGAATTAGCCGCTGTACATAACCGCTAACCTATTTCGTCGTGAAACAATTCATCCTAAGTTTACTTGTAGGCTTCCTTATGGGCTCCGTAGGGATTTTTGGGGTTCTTTATGCCCAGTCTACTGAAGAGGTCGACAAAGGCCTATCCCCCTTCCAGCGTACTCAACAAGCGAGCATGACACTCTGGAGAGCCCTCAACTCAAAGTCTAAATCTTAAGTACTAATAGTTATGATACGCACTCTTTTTGGATTTATTCTTGGCCTAGTTCTTGGGAGCTATAGCATGTTCTATTACGCTTATACAGAGGCTACAGACATCTACCACGACAAAATATTTGACGTAGAACGCATCACAAAAGGAACCAAAGCCTTCACAAAGATGCTCGTCCAAACTAAAGAATCTGGCAAAGCGGCCACTAAAGATCTTGAATCTATGGCTAAAGGCGGTAGCGTATCCAGTTCTAGCGGAACTTTTGAAACCCTCTCAGGAGATGTTTCAAAAACAAAAGACGCTGGCAGCAAAGTCATTGAGACCACCCAAGACGAGGCTTCAGGCACGATTGATCGAGCCAAAGAGGCCATCCAACTCTGGATTCTTAAGCACCGTAATGCTGGCAACTAAGTAACACTTTATTCTATGAGCACACGAAAAAAACCTAAAAAACTCTATAAGATCCAATCATCAGACATCCACAAGCGAGGTGTTTTCAGTACTGCATTTATTCCAAAGGGGACCAAAATCCTAGAATATGTAGGCGAAAAAATCACTAAAGCAGAATCAGACCGCCGTGCCTTAGAACGCGAAGAAAAGGGCCGCAAGAATGGCTCTGGTCTTGTTTACATTTTCGAGCTTAACCAGCGATATGATATCGACGGAAATGTCTCCTACAATCACGCTAAGTACATTAACCATAGCTGCGAACCTAATGCTGAGGCAGAATGTATCCGCGGGCACATCTGGATTATTGCTACACGTGATATTGAGCCGGGCGAAGAACTCTCCTACGACTACGGCTATGACATGGATGAATTCCTTGATCACCCTTGCCTCTGTGGCTCGGACTCTTGCATTGGCTATATCGTCCGTAAGGATTTACGCTGGCGTGTAAAGAAATTCCTCAAGAAGAAAGAAGATGCCAAAAAGAAGGAAGAAGCTGCTGCAAAACCAAAGGAAACACCACAAGAGGAAGTCGTAGCAGAACCAGAAGCTGCTCTAGCCTAATCAAAAATCTTTAAAAAGAAAAAGCCTTGGACTTAGCAATAGGTCCAAGGCTTTTTTATTAAATCGTTTTATTCAACAAGGCCAATTAAAGCTCAATACGCCCTAGAGGCTGAACGGTAATCTCCTCGGTCAACTCTTGGTGTGATAATACTGGCACCTCGTAGAGTTCTTTCTCGATCAACTTACGCAAGTAACGGCGCACATCCATCGCAGTCAAGAGCACAGGCTTATTATCCACCATTGAAATATCGCCCATTTCTTTCTTGATAGACTCGATGAGGCGTTTTGCTGTTGTAGGGTTAAGGGCAAGATAGCTTCCCGCAGAGGTTTGACGAACAGCCTTACGCACTTCCTCCTCTACATCAGGCTGGAAGATATAAACAGGCAAGATATTTTGCCCCGCACTAAACTTATAGCTAATATAACGCTTCAGGCTTGAGCGCACATACTCAGCTAATAGCACAGGGTCTTTCTCCTTTTGGCCCCACTCGATTAGTGATTGCAAGATAGCCCTGAGGTTACGAATAGAAATCCCTTCTTGTACCAAGCGTTGTAATACATCGGTAATCTTCTGAACCGGCAACACACGCTGTACTTCACGAACAATTTCAGGGAAGTTTGCATCCATATTATCCAAGAGGTATTTTGTTTCTTGGATACCGACAAACTCACCTGCGTATTTCTTAAGCACAAAAGACAAGTGGTAGCTCAAGATTTCAGAAGCCCCTAAGTAGCGAATGCTTGCTTTTTCTAGAGAAGGGATGAAACTCTCCTCTACCCAGAAGGATGCAATATTAGGCAAGAAAGGCTTTTCCTCTTCGATGGGGATGTTGAGCATCTCAAGAGTCTCACGCTTTTCACGCGCTAGGACAAAACCAGCTTTTAAAACACCCTCGGCCATGGGCACTTCCTGAAGCATAATGCGGTATACGCCCCCTTCTAGGGCTCCATTGAAACGTAAGTGGATACCTGGGAACGGAACCCCTAAATCTTGGTAGAGCGCTTTACGAATTTCGATCAATTCATCATTTAGAATCTCAGGCTCGATAGAGTCTTTCACCCCGTGAGCAACATCGACCATCAAGGGCACTGTAATTGAAAACTCTTCGCCTGAGTCAGCACCTTTTCCTGCTCCTTTTTGGGCATCAGCACCAACCCCCATAGAGCGCTTGCCTTTAGGCTTTTTAGATTTCCTGACGAGTGTATACCCTACCCCAAGCATAATCGCAGAAAGCATCAAGAATTGAGGCTTAGGGAAGCCAGGAATCAGCGAGAAGGCCGCAACCATGCACCCACCAATCAGTAAGGCCTGGGGCTGGGCAAGCACCTGCTTACTAATCTCCCCACCCAAGGCTACCTTTTCATCAGTAGACACACGCGTTACGATGATACCCGCTGTCATCGAAATCAGCAGCGCAGGGATCTGACTAATCAGACCGTCTCCGATGGTGAGGATCGAATAAGTCCGAACGGCTTTCTCGATCAGCATGTCTTTCTGTAAAATACCGATAGCCAGACCCGCTAAGATGTTAATGGCCGTAATCACAAGCCCTGCAATAGCGTCCCCCTTAACGAACTTCATAGCCCCGTCCATCGCTCCATAAAGCTGGTTTTCTTTCTCGAGCATTGAGCGGCGCTTCTTGGCTTGCTCCATATCGATCAGACCAGACTTCATATCTGCATCAATACTCATTTGCTTACCCGGCATCGCGTCCAAGGTAAAACGTGCTGCAACCTCAGCCACACGCTCAGCACCTTTGGTGATCACGATAAACTGAACGATCAAGATAATCAGGAAGATCACCGCACCCACGATGAAGTTCCCTGCAATCACGACCTTACCGAAAGTCTGGATAATCTCCCCGGCATACGCATCCACCAGGATCAAGCGCGTCGTAGTAATATTAAGCGCCAGCCGGAAAAGCGTTGTAAAAAGCAACAAACTAGGAAAGGTTGAAAACGACAATACACTCGGGATGTAAATCGCCATCATCAAGAGCGTCACCGACATCGTTAAGTTCAGCGCGAGCAAGGCATCCAAGATACTTGGATTAATAGGGATGATCATCAAAGAGATAATCATCACCGCCAAAACGGCTAACATAATATCGTTAAAACGATTTATCTGAGAGATAATCGTTTCAAATCCTCGTGTAAAAAGTGCTTTCACTGTTTTTTAATTCGGGGGGTAGTAAATAAATAGGTTAATCAGGCAATCTCTTTCAGGAAAAGATCTAGGCTCTCACGAGCAGGTTGCTGTTCATCCAAGGCCCATAAAATCTTAGCCTTAAGCAAGTGGAAGGAAGAGAGCATTTCAGCATCTTTCATGGGGTCAAAAGCTGAATCGATAGTCTCCAAAGCCTCTTCAGGCTGGTTCATTAGATAATAAACATAGGCCAAGGAACGCAAGGTGTAGGCATCCTCAGGCATGAGCTCGCGCATGGCCTTAAGTAACACTAAGGCCTTCTCGTACTTCATGTTGCGGATATACACAAAAGCCAGCACACGTAAAAAATCTTTTTGTTTCGTTGTCATCCTTTTTTAAGAGCATTCAAAGCATCAGTCAGTCTCTCAGTGAGCTCCTCTTCAGCACATAAAAGGTGCTGCGCATCTTTTATCGTAGCACTTTCAACAGAAAGCGTTGCCAAATCTTCAGTCACAGACTCAGCTACAGCAACCCACTCGTTTGGGTTTAAGACACTGGGGTCTTGAACCTCTGGCCCTTCACCGAGTAAATGTTTCTCTTCATGGTCATTATGTTTCAGTAAACCATCAAGGGCAGAGTCCGGGCGGCCTTGACCGGGCAATAAACCCGTAAGGGCTGACTGGTTGGGTAGCTTACCTGTCTTACTGGCGCCTTTTTGCTCAGGAACGAGCAACTCCTCCATACTTTTAATCCCTTCGGAGGGATCCAGTGGGTTGAAATCAGTTTTGCGAATACTCATAATTAAGCAGCAAGGCGGTTGTGAAGGCTTTGCAATAGATCAATCCCAGCATTTAACGAAGAGACCGTCACCTCGTCAGGGACCATGTGAATCATGAAAATGAAGCGATCGTCCCCACGCAAGCATGGATTTACCATAAACGGGTGGTCTTCACGCAGATGACAAAGCTCTAGCATTTTCTGGTAGTGCTCTAAGTGTGGGTAGCGGACATTACGGACCAGATAAAGTAATAAAACATCCCTATCATCATTATTGCGATCCAGAAGCTCCAAGAACAAATCCCCATAAGTCTTAATACTAAGCTTAACGACATTATGCTCGTTAAAAGCCATATTAGGGATCCCCATACTGAGGCCGAATTCTTCTATAACGTTGTGGATCAAACTACTAAAGGGCGGGTTACAAAGTACTCCTTTTAAATCACTTCTGGCCCTAAAACGCAAGTGTTTAAGCCTGACAGGCTATTGACAGATTAAGCATCTTTTGAAAACCTGTAGTCATGCAAACCAACCACCTCTCTGGAACCCATACGGCTCTGGTAACGCCGATGGATAATGCCGGGCGCATTGCTTTCGACGATCTAGAAAAGCTAATCGATAATCAAATAGAAAGTGGCGTACAGGGGCTTGTAGTCCTCGGGACTACGGGTGAGGCCCCTACCCTAAGCGCACAGGAACGGGCTGAGCTGATTCGGTTTGCAAAGAGAACGAGCCAAGGGCGTGTACCCATCACGGTAGGGACTGGTAGCTATAACACCCAAGCAATGATCGAACTCTCCCAAGAGGCCGAAGACTTAGGCGCGGATGCCTTGCTTTGTATTGCCCCTTATTACAATAAGCCAACCCAGGAAGGCCTCTTCCAGCATTTTAGTGCCCTAGCCCAGAAAACCGAGCTCCCCATCATCCTTTACTCTCACCCTGGGCGGTGTGGCGTAGAAATCGGGCTAGATACTGTAGCACGCTTGCATGAAGCCTACCCTCACATTTGTGGCATCAAAGAAGCCAGCGGCTCTTGTGACCGTGTTTCAGCTTTACGGCAAAAGCTGGACAAACACTTTATCGTTACTAGCGGAGATGACACCGTCACCCTACCTTTCATAGCTGTAGGCGGACAAGGTGTGATCAGTGTAGCCGCGAATGCATTCCCTGAGCTAGTCGTCTCCCTCGTGCAAATGGCTACGAGCAATGACTTTTCGAGTGCACAAGGGATTCATCAACAATACTACTCACTCTTTAAAACAGTCTTGGGCCTTGAGACAAACCCGGTGCCTATCAAACACGCCTTACATATTCTTGGGAAGATTAGCTCAAGCACAGTGCGCTTGCCCTTGTGTCCTTTGAGTGAGGCTAATCAAAGTTTTCTCGAAAAGATTTTAGAACCCTTCAACACAACAGTATATGCTTAAGTGCCTACTTAATGGTGCCTACGGTAAAGTGGGCCAATCTATCATGACTTTAGCCTCGGACTATGAGGTCTCTATTGTCCCTATTGGGCGCAGTGATGATGCCGCCTCGGTGGCTCAAGCAGCCCAGGTTGCGATTGATTTTAGCATTGCTGAGGCGAGCTTGCCCTTTGCTAAAGTAGTGGCGGAAAACAAACTGCCTTTAATTATTGGCACTACGGGCCACAGCCAAGAAGATGTTCAAGCGATACAGGCCTTGGCCAAAGAGATTCCGGTACTATGGTCGAGCAACTTTTCGATTGGAATCAACCTAATGTTCCACCTTGGGGAAACCATTGCGCGCATTCTTGAAAATAGATTTGATGCTGAAGTGATCGAGTTCCACCACCGCCACAAAAAGGACGCCCCCAGTGGCACAGCCCAAGAGCTTGCGAAGATCATTCAAGACACCTGGAAGCTTGATGAGAGCGCCTTGTGCTACGGGCGTCATGGCAATGACGTGAAGCGCCCGCGCAATCAGATTGGTGTACATTCGGTACGCGGGGGCGATAAGGCAAGTGAGCACACCCTTATGTTTGCAGGTACGGGGGAACGCCTCGAAGTAACCCACCGTGCTTCGGATCGGACTGTTTTTGCAAGTGGCTCCCTCACTGCGGCGCACTGGATCCTGGGGAAAGACCCTGGGCTTTACTCCATGCTTGATGTTTTAAATTTAACCAATCTTGCTGAATAATTTAACCCCAACGTACTAGATGATTGTAACGATAGAAGGCACCCTCAGCGAAGCAGGCTTACTGCGCGCTATTATTGAAACAGGCGGACTCGGCTATGAAGTTTACGTACCGATGACTACGACCGAGAAGCTCCCTGCTATTGGCAAGCGTGTAAAACTCTATACGCACGCTGTCTACCGTGAAGACACCCAAGCGCTCTATGGGTTCATCTGCCAAGAGGAGCGCGATTTCTTCAGCCTACTTGTAGAGAAAGTCTCGGGGATTGGCCCTAAGATCGGCTTGAGTATTTTGAGCAAGCTCTCCTTACCCGTGCTTAAGAATGCTATCGCCCAGTCCGACGTGAAGCTGCTGTCCCAATGCCCTGGTATTGGTAAGAAGACGGCAGAGCGTGTGGTAATTGAACTGCGTGATAAAATCATACCTGCAGGGATGACCGCCGAAGGGGCCACCATTACGAACACCGCCGTGCACACCGGAGAGCAAGCCGCAGCCCTCCAGGATGCTGTAGCCGCCCTCATGCGCTTAGGCTTCAAGCTGCCCGATGCAGATAAAGCAGCCCGCAAGGCACTCGATAAGCTCGGGGAGAAGGCCACACCAGAAATGCTGATCCGGGCAGCTTTGGGGTGAAAACCCTTGTAAAAACACAAATAATTCCCTATTCTTAAAAATTATGACAACCGCTTCTTCTGACATCGGACTTATTGGTTTGGCCGTGATGGGCCAGAACCTTGCTCTTAACATTGCTGACCACAGCTTTCCTATTTCGGTTTATAACCGTACAACCTCTAAGATGACGGAGTTTGTTGCGGCTAACCCTAACACCCCCGGTAAACTCATTGGCCAAGAAACGCTTGAAGATTTTGTGGCCTCCCTCAAGACCCCGCGCAAGATCATCATCATGGTGCAAGCCGGGAAAGGAACCGATGCGGTGATCGATAGCCTTATCCCCCTACTCGACAAAGGCGACATCATCATTGATGGCGGAAATGCGAACTGGTTCGATACGATCCGTCGTGAAAAAGATTTAGCTGCAAAAGGCCTGCGCTTTGTGGGTTGTGGTGTTTCCGGAGGGGAAGAAGGTGCGCGTTTTGGCCCATCCCTCATGCCAGGGGGTGCCCCAGAGGCTTGGAACGAACTTAAACCCATCTGGAAAGCAATTGCTGCAAAGGTAGACCCTACTAGCGGTAAACCTCTCGAAGGTGCTGCCCCAGGAAAGCCTGTCCAAGGCGGAGAACCCTGCACGAACTACATCGGCGCTGATGGAGCTGGGCACTACGTAAAGATGGTCCATAATGGCATTGAATACGGAGATATGCAGCTCATCTGTGAGGCTTATGACCTGATGCAGCATTTGCTTGGCATGGAGCCTGCGGAAATGGGTGAGATCTTCAGCGAGTGGAATAAGGGCGTGCTTGATTCCTTCTTGATTGAAATCACCGGAGATGTCCTCAAGCAGACTGACCCGATGACCAACAAGCCTTTTGTTGACATCGTTATGGACAAGGCCGGACAAAAAGGAACGGGTAAATGGACAGCGATGAACAGTCTAGACCTCGGCATTACTGCCCCGACGATTGCAGAGTCCGTCTATGCGCGTTGCATGAGTTCTTTAAAGTCAGAGCGCGTAGAAGCCTCTAAGATTCTTCAAGGGCCTAACAAAAACTTTAATGGCAACAAGGAGCAAATGATCCAAGCAATCCACGATGCATTGTATTGCTCGAAGATTTGCTCTTATGCACAAGGCTTCCAACTCTTGCGTGAAGCCCAGAAGGAATATGACTGGAAGCTGAACTTCGGTGAGATTGCTCAGCTCTGGCGTGGTGGCTGTATCATCCGTGCGATGTTCTTACAGAAGATCACTGATGCTTACCAAAAGAACCCAGAGCTCCCGAATCTCCTGCTCGATCCTTACTTTGCTGAGGCCATCAAGGCAGCCCAGGAAAACTGGCGTAATGTCGTGATGCTTGGGGCTCAATACGGTGTCCCTACACCTACCTTTGCCTCTGCCCTAGCCTACTTTGACAGCTACCGCTCGGCCCGTTTGCCGCAGAACCTCCTCCAAGGCTTGCGCGACTACTTCGGGGCACACACCTATGAGCGTACAGACGCTGAGCCTGGGAAGTTCTTCCACCTAGAGTGGACCAGCAAAGACCGCCAGCAAACAGGGGTCTAAACCTCAGCACTCGGGTACAAAGTTGTAAAGGCAAGGGGCAACTCACTGCTTGCCTTAAATTCAACCTGCTCTCCTTCATAAGAGAAGTTAAGCTCTATCTCCTTGGCGTGGAGGAAGAGGCGCTTGAGATCCCATGTTTTGGCAATCGTGCGGTTGAAGGTAAAGTCTCCATAACGACGGTCCCCAACGATGGGGCACCCGTGCAATGCACACTGTACCCTTAATTGGTGAGTGCGCCCTGTTACTGGCATCAAACGTAAAAGAGATGTGGTCCCTTCTTCAGCGTCCATAGCTAGCCACTTCATGCGTGTCTTAGCGTGAAAGTCATCCCCGGGCTCTACCCAAAGCTTACCGTCGCCTGTTTTGCGGGAGAGCTTATCAACCCAGTACTCTTCTTCCTTCTTGGGCTTACCCTTAACAATAGCATAATAGGTTTTACTAACACGGCGGTGGGCAAACTCATCTCGAACCGCATCAGAAAGCTCTTTACTAAAAGCCCCCAATAAAACACCTGAGGTGGGCGCATCCAAACGATTGATTAAACAAAAACGCTTCTCCTTGCCTGCAGCGTCCTTCCAGATAAAGCCTTCGTAATCGAAATTATAATCGGCCTGAAGCATACTACGGTTACAAGGCTCATCTTCATTTGCATTCGGGTGGGACTTGATCGTCGGAGGCTTCTCTAAGGCAATAAGCCCGCACGCATGAGCAGCAGCTACGCGCACACCTTTAGCAAGAGGGAGTTGTTTCTTAAGCGCAAGAAGATCGCTAAACTTAAGCATGGACATGTTTTATCTATAGAAAAATTTGAGATCGAGAGTGTATTCGGAGCCTAACTCGTTGAGCATCTCTTCGGTCCAGGGACCGAAGGGTGCTCGAGAGAGAACGGCATCCTTACAAAGAAGCGTCCCCAGCGAACTGGCTGTAGACTCCTTTACTACTAAATCGCGAACATTTCCTTCTTTGTCCAACTTAAAAGTTAAGGTCACATAAACTCTTGTATCCGAATTTAAAGCACCGCGTGCGTCATCAGTAAGCAAACGCCATTGAGAAACTATCGCCTCGAACATGCGTTGTTTATAAGCCCCAAAGACGCTAAAGCGCGCATCAATAGCAAGTTGTAAACCCTTACGCACATGCGCAGAGCCCTCAGAACGCATCTGGATGCCCGCTACCGTAGCTTGACTCAGGCGAGGCCTGGGGCCTGGCAAGCCTTGTTTTGTTTGCTTGGGTTTTTGTGCAGATCCTAGCCCTGCATCGCCTGAAGGGATACTCGGGTCAAGCATAGCCATCATCTTCTTGCTAGCTTTTTCAGAGGATTTTTCTGAACCTGTGTTTAAACCTTCTGCAAGCGCTGTTTGCTTAAAAGAGGACTTAGGGCGACGCACCCCAAGCACTGAACTACTCTCAGAAGCATTAGGTGCAATACGACCTGAAGGGGCTGCAGCAGGAGACTTAGTTTCAGTATGCTTCATGAGGGCCTGGGAACCCTCTAACTCACCCGAGACATAAGGGTCTGGACTATCGGTATTTTCAGCTAGAACCTGCTGCATAGCGCGCTGAGAGCGTGCGGCCTCGTTAATGGTATCTACGGGTTCCTCTGGAGCGATACTTGGGTTCGGCTCGACAAAGCGCTTCTCCCGGGCCGCTGGCTCCATTAAAACCACCTCATATTCTTTTATCTGGGTAAGATCGCCAGAAAGAGCAAATACGCGCTCCCAAGGAACCCCAAAACAAAGAAAAAGGTGGACAGAAAGAGTCGCCAATAAGCCCACTTCAAAAGGAAACCGTTCTTCACTCGTATCTGCTAAATTGATACGTTTTTTAGCGGTCTCTTCTGGCATGGAGTCTGGCTCTTTCATTTTAAGCAGTCCCCAAAAACCCTAACGGCGCTAAAAGCTCTGCGAGCAGCTCGGTAGGCAAACCTACAATATTGGTGTACGAACCTTCGTACTGGTCAAGGATAAGCTCTGAGTGATCTTCTATAGAATAGGCCCCTGCCCGATCCAAAGGGTCTACCAAAGTACAATAGCGCTTGATCTGCTCGTGTGTTAAAGGCTTAAAACGTACCTGAGTTCCCACACAGTGGCATTCATCAACACCATCGTTAGATAGCAAGCAAATCCCTGAATAAACCGTATGCCGCTTGCCAGAAAGCTTCGTTAGCATGCGATAGGCATCTTCTAGGTCCTGAGGTTTGTGCAAAACCTCTCCCTCCAAAGCTACAACAGTATCAGAGCCTAGCACCAGCGCATCTGGTTTTTCGGCCAAAACAGCAGCAGCTTTAAGGCGAGCATTTTCCATAGCTATAGCTTCTGGATCTGCTGAAGTATCGTTATTTTCCTGAACATCCGCCGGGCAAAGCGTAAAAGCGATACCCATCTTCTCGAGCAATTGCTTACGCCTAGGGGATGCTGAGGCTAGAACAAGTGTTTTAGTGTCTCCCATCAATTCTGTATCAATCTAAAATCCGGCGAACTTCCCCAGTGACTCGTGCTAATTGCAAGCGGCTTAGGTTGTACTCATACACAATATCAACCAAATCATCTAAAGCCTCTGATAAGGTAGCCTGTGCATCGATTACCTCTTGGTTACCCGTAAGGCCTTGCTCGAAACGGTTACGTGCCAACTCCAGCTCTTCATTAGCCAGCGAGACTTGCTTACGCGCCAGCGGAATCTGCTTAAAGCGTGAGTCTATGTCTTGCAAAGCCAGTGCATACTCAGCCCCAATTTCATTTTTTAAATTCTCTTTGGCGTACTCCTGCGCACGCTTCCTGGCGAAGGTTTTCAAACGGTCTGCTCCACGGCCAAAGCCATCAAACAAAGGAATCGTCAGGGTTACGCCCATAGACCATTGGTCTTTCTTGGGGTTGTCATAAGGCTTCTTTGAGGCATACCCCCACTGCGCATCTGCATCTAACACAGGCAAATAAGCCCACCACGCTTTGCGGTAATCCAGGGCACTTTCATCAAACTCATACCGAGCCCTACGATAATCATGCCGCTGGTCTAAAATAGTGTCTAGAGAAACGCCTTGGAACTGATCCTCTGCGGCAGCCTCATAAGCATTTTTGTCTAGAGACAAGGCATCCGCTGGGTCCATAGCCAAAAGCACCTTCAACAACAACGCACTTTCTGTCACAACGGTTTCTTGCTGCAAGCGGGTCCGCTGGTCCAAGGCTAAGCGCCCTTCTGCTCGGGTGACATCGATCGCCGTAGCCACGCCCGCATTCAGCTGGATCTGTGCAAGCTCAAGCAAAGCTTTATCCCGGCGGATGTTTGCATCGATTACCCCCATGCGGTTAATATTGCGCAAGTGGGTAAAATAACCCGTAGCCGCTTCATACAAAATCGCCTGCAAGAAGTCTTCATAGGCTTCCTGAGAAATCTTATGCCCGATCTTAGCCAGCTTATAGTCCCCTATTTTGGTCATATCAAACACAGGCATACTCCCCTTAAACAAGGCATCCATGCGGTTTGATCGTGAAGCTGTGGGGATCGTATTGAGCGTGACCGAGCGACTGCGCTTCTGGGTGCCCACGGCATCAATTTTGGGGAGTAGGTCTGCCCGCTTACGGTAGGCATTTTGTAAGGCCGCTACTACCTCTTCCCGGCTGAGCAAAACCTGCAAATTCTCTTGCTCAATTGCCCCCAATAATTGAGCAAGCGTCAATTCCTCTGCTCGTAGAGGCGTGACCCCTAGCAAACAACCAACAACAACTAATATCCAACAGGTTAGAGCGTTTCGCATGGTGAATCTTACAAGGTAATCATTCTTACCAAAACCAAGGCCCAGGTCAATGGCTCAGTAAAGAATAATAAAAGATCAGCATAAGCTAAATAGAGATCCTCAAACCAGAAGAACAAGACTCAGCAAGGCAGATAATGCGCTATTGCCATCTTCCCTCATAATCACTAGGCTTCCTGGTGATTTATGAAAATCGGCTTAGGACAAATCAACACCATTGTCGGCGACTTTACCGGGAACCGTCAAAAAATTATCGAAAGCTATAAAACCCTGGTCGAAGAGGGGGCTCAGCTCGTGGTCTTCCCGGAGCTTGCAGTTTGTGGCTACCCCCCTCGGGATCTCTTATTCCGCTCAGGCTTTGGAGAGGATAATGAAACCTCGGTAGAGTTGATTGCCCAGGAAGTGGGCGAAGTCCCCCTTTTGGTCGGTTATGCTAAGCCAAATGAAAGCCCCCTTGGGCGACGTTTTTTCAATGCGGCTGCTTGGTGCGAAAAGGGCAAAGTCAAACGCTCTGCCCGCAAATGCCTACTGCCCACCTATGACGTTTTTGATGAGGACCGCTTTTTTGAAGGCTCCCATAAGCCTATCATTATTGAGCACCTCGGCAAAAAGCTAGGGATTTCGATCTGTGAGGACCTCTGGACAGACCCAGGAATAGCTGCGCGCTTCCCCTATGCTCAAGACCCTATCACGACCTTCAAGGAAGAAGGCGCAGACATCATCCTCAATCTTTCTGCAAGCCCCTGGTATATAAACAAAGAGCCTCTGCGCGAAAGCCGCTTCTCTTTGGCTGCTCAGCGCTGCAACTGCCCCCTAGTCTGTGCAAATATCGTAGGGGCTAATGATGCCCTACTCTTTGATGGCTCCAGCGTAGCAATGGATAACCGCGGGATCGTACGTTACCGCGGCCCCTCCTTTGAGGAAGCTTCTGTTGTGATAGACCTAGACGCTTTGCCTGAGCAACCCCCGGAACTTCCCAAAGCTATTGCCTCAGTCTACAAAGGCTTAGTGGTCGGCATCCAGGACTATGTACGCAAAACCAATTTCAACCAAGTGCTCATCGGCCTAAGCGGTGGGATCGATTCTGCTGTAGTAGCCGTGCTCGCCTGTAAAGCCCTAGGGCCTGAAAACGTGATTGGGGTCCGGATGCCTTCTGAGTATTCCTCCCAACACAGTAAGGATGATGCTGCAACCCTGGCTAAAGCACTCGGCATTACACTGCATGACCTGCCTATCCAAAAACCCGTTGCGGCATTTAATGAAGCACTCAAACCCCTTTTTAAAGACGCACCCGCAGACCTCACTGAAGAGAACCTGCAAGCCCGCGCGCGTGGTACGTTCTTGATGGCACTGGCCAATAAATGGAATGCGCTTTTACTCTCTACAGGCAATAAAAGTGAACTGGCTGTGGGTTATTGCACACTCTACGGAGATATGTGCGGCGGGCTCGCCCCTTTGAGTGATGTTTACAAAACGACCCTCTACCAGCTCGCGCGCTACATCAACGAGCAAGAGGACCTTATCCCTCAAAACATTTTAGACAAGCCACCCTCTGCTGAGTTGCGCCCTGATCAAACAGATCAAGACACCCTGCCAGACTATGAAATTTTGGACGGGATCCTCCGGCGTTTTATTGAGGAGGAAGAATCCCTAGAAAGTATCATTAACTCAGGCTTTGATGAGGCTGTTGTAAGACAAGTCTGCCGCTGGGTTGACGTTAATGAATACAAACGCAAGCAAGCCGCACTGGGGATTAAAATCACCCCTAAGATGCTTACTTACGGGCGCTCCGTACCGATTGTACACCAATACGGCATTATTGATCACGCACCCTAGGAAATCAGCCCAAGTTAAAACGCTTGTGCTTCTTCGCGGCTAAGAACATTCCAGCGGATACCATAATCAAGCTGGCCCCAATCCAGGCTACAGTCACAGCGCTGGATTGCTCCCAAAAAAGGTAACCCAAAAACGGAGCTAAGAGCCCACGCAGGCCCGAGACAGCTGCATTCGCGCTCATATAAGCAGCAGCCTTACCTTTGCCTGCTAGCTTCGTAACCCAAATATTGGAGATGAAGTAATTCCCCCCCGTTGCAACGCCAATAAAGGCAGAGCCAATACCCAACAGTAAGAGGTCTTGGGTATAAAAGAAAATCAAGAAACCAAGCAAGAAGAAGCCGTTTATTAATAAACGAACAACCATAAAGTTGAGCGTATCAAAAACCCGCCCCCAAATACGTGTGCTAACAATCTGACACAGAGAAGGAATCCCCACAGTCATCAGCGCAATTTGCCCATTGCTTGCATGAAAGTCCACCATGTGCTCGATCCGCAAAGGCATCATCATCCAATGTGCGATGCTCACCAAGCTCCAAGCAAGCAGCACCCAGCCGAACAAACCGTCTTTCCAGATAAGGCTGATATTTTGCCAAATGCTCTTATTCCCCTCATACGGGATTGCATGCGTGAATGGAATACGCGTAACAGCCGCCCCTGCACTCCCAGCGGCACAGGCCATAATGATCAACACCAGCGTATAATAAGAAAGATCCCAGTCTAGGAGCTTCCCCCCGCAATAGGAAAAAGCTACCCCAGTAATCCCAGCGAGCATGAAGCTCATTGCAACCCGGCTTCCCCGTTCTTTATTCGGGTAGTTCTCTGCGTAGACGTGGACCATCAGCGGAGATAATTGCGTTGCCACCAAAAACCAAGCGATGACTAAGCCTGCATAAAGCCATAAGCTTGAGGCCAAAGCTGCCCCGACGAGAATGAGCGCACTCAATGCAAAATACAGCCCTACCAAGCGCGTGACCTTCATCTGCGAGCGAGCCGCCAGCGATAGTGTTGCAGGATTAAGAAAATACCCGACAAAGCCAGCACCCATCATGAACGCTTTTAAGCTAGCCGGGGCATCAAACACACGGATAGCAATCAGAAGGCCGAAGGTCATCCAGCCTGCATCGAGGAAGCCTTGAAAAATCCCGCGGATACAATCCCAGCGGTAGGTCTGTTGTATGATAGTCACGCCACTACCCTAGAGGATAGAGAAAAGAAGGAAAGTCTAAAAACGAATTATCGAGTAGCTTTAACCCACTTTAGGAGGCTCAGACTCACAAAAATGTGTTTTGCAGTAAACGCGCCTCCCCTCCTCGAGCTTGCTAGCGGCATAAGTGTAAAGCTTTACGAACAGTTCATGCTCTTGCAGTCTCTCTTTTGAGCATGAAGCTCTCTTGCGCGTACTCAGAGGGGCTTCGTTCATAAAATCTATCCTGTTATACAATGCTTCGAAAAATCCTGCTTGAGAAGTGCTTTTTGCGTAATCTTCTTTGACGAACTTCATAAGTTGCGCCACTATAAAACGCTGTCCCAGCGTCAGAAAAGTAGTACCAATCCAACCTATTCCACTCTTTTTTAATACTGCCTTTACCCAAGTAACTATTTCTGGAAGCTCTTTTTCAATTTCTTTAAATAATAAATCCTGACAGTAGGGATTCCCATGGGATTTCTTTTTTGCAAAAATGACCTTAAGTTCAGCAGAAAGTGTCTTAGATTCCCCCTCCACGATTACTTCTCTAGCAAGTAAAGAGACCCTCTCTGATCCATCTTCAAACCCATCAAACCTCATTTTCAGCAGCATAACCTGCGCATCAAATAAAGCCTTATTACCCTCAGTTGTGTTAGCTGTTGAAAGCACTCTACTTTCAGCAACTTTTTTTAAGAACGATAAGGCCTCTTTATAGACCCCTGCATCGAAAAGCCCCTTACCATAATGGTAAGTTTCCATCCGTTCGTAGTACTTCGGTTCTTGCTCCTCATTGGCAGAGTCCATCATCACAAAGTCATCAAAACCACCACCAACTGAAAGTGCACCTACACAACTTGTATCCATAATATAAGTATAAAAGAGTTAACAAAACCCTTGAGGTTACCGCTCGGCTTTTAAGAAGCAAGGGCTTTCTTGCTTCTTACGCTATTTTACTTCTTCACTACAGGCGCTGCCAAAGGAAGAACGAAGTGAGTCCGGCAGTAGATAGCCCGCACGGCCTCTATGTTTTGATGACAATAGGCCAAATGCTTCTTATAACCCTTAGCCTCTTTGTAGAGTCGTGCAAAAAAAGCTCCTTGAGAGGGGTACTTCTTATAGGCAACTTCTAGCTGCCCCTTTGCCCAATTCTCTGTGTTACCCCCTGCTTTTTTAAAAAACCAAGATCCCCAACTGAATAAACCTCCATTTGCTTCGGCATAAGCCAGCATATCTTTGAGCCTTGGTTCTACTGCGTGAAAAAACAAACGCCGACACCACTCATGCCCATGGGTATCTATCACTGAAAAGGCAAGTTTCACTGCCCCCTCCAGATGAGGGTTCCCCTTCATCTGGACTGCATTAGCATGATTAAGTGCACTTGGGTAATCCTCTTTCATCAGATAAATACGCACCAACATCAAACGAGTTTCTGTATGGACCTGTAAGTGCTCTTCAGTCACTTGCACCACAGTCACTTGCTCTAAAAAACTCAGGGCCTGATCATGTTCTGATTCAAAAAAATGTTCTTTCCCTTTGCGATGAGCCTGCATCACTGCCTTACCATCAACAGCAGCCTTCACAACCCCGCCAGAGGATACGTTTTCCAAGGTGCAGGCATGGTGCAGATCTACAAGAGTATCAGATGAGGGGATAGTATTAAGATCACACATAGCTTAATATATTACGAGGTTAGCAAAACCCTTAAGTTTATTTGCAGCCACCGCAGATGCAAGGGTTTATGAAGACAGAACGCATTCCAGATTTGACTTAGAGCCCTGCTTCTTCATTACTAAACCCTCTTATAAGTCATTTTTATCCCATAAATAACGGTTTTCTATGATCACATTCATGCAGCGTGTTTTACAGCGACACTACCAGTGGCTGTTCATCCTTCTTTTAATCGTCGTGATTATCTCTTTCGTCTTCACGATTGGAGCAGCCCCAGGGATTAGTTCCGGGCGTAGCAACAAGAAGAGAGACTTCTACGGCTTTAATCTTAATGATGAATCCGACACGCAAGAACTCTTCCATGGCTCTGCATTGAGCGTATACCTCACGACAGGATCTTTCCCAGAGTCCAAACACAGCATGGAAGAGACCCTACTTGCCCGTGCAGTCCTGCTCCACGTTGCAGATACCCTACAAATCCCGGAACCTACGGAAGAAGAGCTCATCGCTTTTATCCAATCCCGCCCAGCATTCCAGGGCATCACTGGAAACTTCGACCAAGGCCGCTATGAAGAATTTGTAGCCATGGCAGAAAGTGGCTTTAAAAGTGAAAACGCACGTGTTTTCATGGCCCAAGATATGCGCATCGAAAAGGCTGTAAGCGCCCTAAGAGACCCTGGCTACATCACTCCCTTTGAGGTTCAACAGCAAGCCGAACTCATGGGAACGCAGTGGTCCCTTCTTGTAGCCTCCTTGGACTATGAAAGTTTCTCTCCTGAAATGAACATTGCAGAGGAAGACCTACGCAGCTTCTACGAAGAGAATGCCCACAGCTACACTCTCTCTGAGCGTGCGGTTGCTACCTATATCAACTTCGATGCGGACCCCTTCGAGACAGAAATTGCAGCACCTACTGAAGACGAATTGATGAGCTTTTGGAGTAGTAACCCAAACCTCTTTACCGCAGAAAGTTTTGAAGACTCCCGTGATACGATCGCAGCAGCATTCGTACGTGAGCAAGCCAAGCGTAAAGCATCCGAGCGGGCAATGGAGTTTGCTTATGCCCTCTACAACCAAAACATTGCTTACGGTACAGATGCATTTACAGTACTCCTAAAAAAGCACGGGCTAGCACTCAAGAGCCTCCCTCCGTTCACCGAAGAAGACCTCAACACCCTAGGCATGCAGCAAAGCCTTCCCTACAACCTACTTGCTCAAGCCTTTGCATTGAATGACACGCATTATTACTCGGAACCAATCCCAACCGTGGATGGCAGCGCGATCCTTTTCTATGAGGGTATGCTACCCACGACAATCCCTGCCTTTAGTAGCGTACGCGAGCGTGTTGAAAATGACTACAAGCTCATTCAAAAGCGTCGCCTATTTGCCGAAAAAGCAATCCAACTCGAGGATGAATTACGTGCAGCCTTAAGCAGTGGCAAAAGCTTCGAGCAAGCCACGGGCAAAGCTGGCCTAAGCACACAAGCTTACGAGCCCTTCTCGATCCGTACAGCACCTAATGAACTCGACTCTGCCTTTTTGGCCGAGATTAAGCATTTCGACAGTGGCGAGATGACAAGCATGGTCCCCACTCCTCAAGGCGGCTCCTTCATCTTCGTGGAAGACAAGAAAATCCCAGAAATAGAAGAAGGTTCTGCTGAGTGGGAAGAAGCCCAAAATCAATTAAGCTTCATCACTGCGCACGCGAACATTCAAAATTTCGTAGCGGAGATGATCAATGCCGGCATGCAAAAGATTAACTAACCAAGACTTTTGTTTTTAACCCAACAAAAAAGCCTAGCGATTAAGCTAGGCTTTTTTGTTAAATAATGTGGAGGTGGCGGGAGTCGAACCCGCGTGTCTTAAGTTTTCTGGTAAAGCTTCTACATGTTTAGCTGCTTTTTTATCTTATACACTCAGCGCGAAACAGCACGCTATGAATGTACCAGGGTCTTTGAAGTACGGCCCTAGACCAGGCCCCTGTCTAGGGCTATGCCTGCTAGATGACGCCCTCGTAACTCAGCAGGTGTCGGCAGGAGGACGAGGTAGCCTTATTAGGCTGCTATTGCTGCTTGCCCTTGTGAAGGGAAGCTAACTACTTTATTATCTGCAGTTATAATTTGATGGATGGGTAACGGAGCCAACCATCATCTCCGACATGCCGCCGTACCTTACGACTTAAGATCGAATCCGGAACACCCCCGTAAATTGGGTTATAATCCGGTTGGATAGGATGTGTTATCCTAGGATTATGTGAAAGAACTTTACTTAAGATAGGTAAAATATACATAATCGCAAGTGATTCTTAAAAAATGTCTGAAATAATCTACATTTTGACCGGGCCTACCGCTGTAGGGAAAACGGCCCTAGCCCTAGACTGGGCTGCCCAGAATGAGGCAGAAATCCTCTCGTGCGACTCCCTACTGGTATACCAGGGGATGGATATTGGCACAGCCAAGCCTACCGCAGAGGAGCTAAGCCGGGTCTCTCACCACGGGATTGACTGTTTCCCGGCAAGCCAACAATGCCATATTGGCGCATACGTAGACCTAGCCCTCAGGGCAGTTGAGGACATTTTTGCCCGGGGGAAGGCCGTTTTAGTCACTGGAGGGAGTGGCTTTTATCTGAAGAGTTTTTTTGAGCCTGTTTTCGATGAAATCCAGGTGCCAGAATTCGTCAAAAAACAGGTGAAATCACTCTCCCAGAAGGGCCCTGAAGCCCTCCTAGAGGCCCTAGAAAGCCTTAACCCAGAGGGCCTCGACACATTGGACACCCAAAACCCCAGAAGAGTCCTGAAGGCCTTAGAGCGCTGTTTAGCCACTGGAAAGACCTTAACCGCCCTAAAGGAAGAATTTGCCCAAAAAAGCTCTGTGTTTGCCCCTTATACCAAGAAAACCTGCCTCCTAGCACGGGACCCTGAGGCCTTGCGCCAACGAGCCCGCGAACGCGTGGACAAAATGCTCGAAGCAGGCTTAGTGGACGAAGTCAAAGCATTGAAAGCCGCAGGGTTTGAAGCAAACCCTAGCGCGTCTCAGGCAATTGGATACAGAGAGACCTTGGCATGGCTAGAAACCGAAGAACCCCTTGAGGCCTTAGCTCAGGCAATCGCTCAAAACACAAACGAGCTTCTACGCAAACAACGCATCTGGTTCCGCAAGCAAATCCCGATTGACCAAACTCTAGACCTCGACATCGAGACGGATCCGCTTGGTAAGCTCTTTAGTTCGACTTAGCAAGCACTTTGGCAAAGTAACCTTGGAGTTCACCTAACCGCCGAGCTATATCTTGGACTTGCTCAGGAGTAAGCCTATCATTGTCCAAGCTTATAACCAGCTCATCTAACTGTGCACGCAAGGTTTCTATTGCTTTAGTACGCTCACTCAAAACTCCCTCTTTTAGCTGTTGGTCAAGAGCCTTCTTAGACACAAGTATCTCCGACAAGCGCCCTACAATATTCTTCTCATACGTTAAACTAACTAATATTGCGCTCCCTAAAAATGTTGAGATTGTTTCTAAAGAATTAAAAACGGCACCCAGGTTATTAGCTAAGATTGACTCCCCCAATTTTTTAAGTACTGCTTCCCTATGGCCTTTGCTTTGAGCATTAATTGCCTGGGTTTTTCCATCAAGCATACTCCAACGCGCAGTAAAATCCACGTTCCCTGTCTCAACAGCTCTTTCATAAAGCGAAATGGCCTGATCGCTTGAACGCACTACTTCTTTGCCGTAATCCTCCCAAAGCTTTACCCAACTTTTTATATGCTTCCAATTAGCCTGCATATCTATCAGGTGCTTGCCTTCTAATTGACTCGCCACTTCCTGGTAGATTTTCCTAACATACTCATCCATTTGCTCGCGACCCCCCTCTACAGTAGCCTTAATCGCCAGCTGAGCATTCACAAACTCCTGCTTATTCTTCTTTAGCTCTCCTACAAGGCGCCCCTGAAGTTCCTTTAGCTTAGCCCCCACCTCTTCAACCTCCCTTGCGGAACTTAAGCGAAAAGCCTGAATCTGTTCCCGCAGTTTGGTCTCAGGAGCCTGCTCAACCACTGAAGGCGTTTCAGCGTCCCTCTCGAAAGAAGGAGCCTTTAATAATCCTGAAGCAAAAGAAGAAGCTGCGCTATATGCGCCCCAAAAAGTATCCATGGTAATGTGATTTTTAAAACTAAAATAAAAACATCACTAATTTCCTACAAGCAACCGTTACTGTCAACCGAAACCCCAACAACCATCTCTTTTTAAACACTTACACGTTAAGAAACGCGAACAAATACCGTTGACTTTTATTTTATAAAAACGCTATAAAGTTAAGCTTTTTTATTTGACTCTATTTTGTAAATCCCTCAACATCATTCTCGTTGTTGTGTTTATATCCATATATTGATTGTTGTATTGATTGAAGGCCCCGTTAATCGGGGCCTTTTTTCTTTGAGCCCCGAATCACTCCAATCCCATGAAGCACACTACCCCCTTAAGCCTTGCCTCCAAGGCCTCTCAAGCGTAAGCTAAGCTTACTTCTAATGCTTCTTCTTCGCCCTCATTTTCTTCCCTCGTCGACGCCAGAAGTTCTTGGCTGCTGCCTCAACTTCCTTATCAATGCCCTCTGGGAAGTACAGGTCTATATTACCGCCTGCGGGGTTTGGCCCTTGCGGACCAATCCCCCAGAAACGGTCGAAGCGGTGTTGGTTGTTGTTACTATTCCGCATACTGGTTGTTGTTCCACCCTATAAGAGCAAACTCTATACCAATAAATAGAAATAATATATCAAATTTAAAACACTACCCACCATGGACATCGGTTTCTTAAGAGAAGACTACAACCCACCCCTCCTCCGAAGGAAGGATCTTTCCGAGACCCCATTCCCAACTTTTAAGACCTGGTTCGAGCACGCTATTGCTAGCAAACTCCCCGAACCCAATGCAATGACCCTGACCACGACAAACCTTGAGGGCCAACCCAGTGCGCGCATGGTTCTGCTTAAGGAATGGACTGAGGAGCACTTTACCTTCTTTACAAACTACCAAAGCGGTAAAGCCACCCAGATGGAGCAAAGCCCAAAGGTATGCCTACTACTAGCATGGCCCGTTATTTATAGGCAAATCATCATTCAGGGCACTGTGGCTAAAGCCCCTGAAGAGGTCTCTCATGCTTACTTCCAAACGCGTCCTCGCAAAAGCCAAATAGCAGCCTGGGCCTCAGACCAAAGCCGCCCCATAGACTCTCGAGAAGCCCTCGAAAAACGCTTTAAAGAAGTAGAAGACAAATTTGCCAAACAAGAGAACGTCCCCCTCCCCCCTCATTGGGGAGGCTACCACGTAAAGCCACAACGCATCAAATTTTGGCAAGGCGGGAAAAACCGCCTACACGACTGCTTTGAGTATAGGCTAGAAAGCGACGGCTCTTGGGACCTACAAAGGCTCTGCCCCTAAAATTTAAGCAGCAGCCCTGCGGCGTTTCATTCCTGGACGACCTCCTGGGCGTTTCCCCCCGGGGCGACCGCCACCAAAACCTGGGCGACCTGAACCACCCGAACGACCCTTACTAAAGCCAG
Source organism: Opitutia bacterium UBA3534 (assembly GCA_002376875.1). Classification (GTDB taxonomy): domain Bacteria; phylum Verrucomicrobiota; class Verrucomicrobiia; order Opitutales; family UBA3534; genus UBA3534. The sequence continues at coordinate 331,058 of DFOT01000002.1, forward strand.
GGCGACCCGCACCGGAACGGCCTTTAAAACCTGAGCGACGGTTACCACCCTCACCCCCTTCGGAGCGTCCTTCACCATCACTCTTACGAGGAGGTTTGCCGCCCTTCTTTTTAAAGCCGCCACCAAAATTAGGCTTCTTGCCAAACTTCTTGTTGCCACCACCAAAACGTTTTCCGCCACCAAAGCGCTTCCGTTTTGCTTCTCGATTTGAGCCTGATCCAGGCTCTTTTGCATCTGGATTAAGAAGGCGGTGGATAGCATTCCACTTATAACGGTCCGCCGGAGTAATGAAACATAGAGCTTCACCCTCTGCACCCGCACGCGCGGTACGGCCAATACGGTGGATGTAATCCTCCGGGCATTGTGGCAAGTCGTAATTAATCACGTGCTCGATATGCGGAATATCAAGCCCACGTGCTGCAATATCGGTTGCTACCAAAATACGGTATTCACTATTGCGGAAAGTTTTAATTAGGCGCTCACGCTTGTTGTGGCGCAAGTCACCATGGATAGCTTCAGCACTATGGTCTTCCCTACGCAAGCGCTTAGCCATTTTATCAGCATTAAATTTGGTTTTAACAAAAATAATGATAGATCCTTGGCGTTGGTCTAGCTGCTCTAAAAGCTCGGAGTATTTACTCGCCTCAGGAATACGCATTAGGTCCTGCTTAATCTTTACTGCAGGCGTACGCGTAGACCCTACCGCAATACGCTCTGGGTTGTACAAATATGAATTTGCCAACTTTACGATATCTTCAGGCAAGGTTGCTGAAAAAAGTAAGGTCTGGCGCTTCTTAGGTAGGTGCTTAAGGATTTTATTAATCTGAACAGAAAAACCCATATCCAGCATACGGTCTGTCTCATCCAAGACCAAAAAGTCTGCGCTCCCAAGCTCCAGACTACGACGACAAAGGTGGTCATTAATACGCCCAGGGGTTCCTACAAATAAGCGTGGCCCTGCGTCGAGCTGCTTATATTGCTTAAACATAGACTCCCCACCAATAAGTAAGGCGGTTTTAATGGGTGAGTTTCTCCCTAAAAAGTCCTGCAGTGACTTCATCACCTGCGTTGCTAACTCACGCGTTGGGGCAACAACCAAAGCACTGCTCTTGGGGTTAGCCATCAACTTAGCCAAAAGCGGCAAACCAAAGGCTGCTGTCTTTCCGGTTCCGGTTTGGGCAGAACCAAGAATATCCCGCCCCTCCAAGGCAACAGGGATTGCCTGCGCCTGGATGGGTGTGGGTTTTTCAAAGTTAAGTCGCTCAAGCGACTTTAGTAAGGCTTCTGGTAGCCCGAATGCATTAAAATCTTCCATATATTACTCCTAAAGTGTAGCGCACAGAAGACTCTACAGGCACTCAAGCCATCAGATCCATCCCTCGCTATTTTTTGTTACTGCTCCGAAAGAAGCAAAATCAGCCTAAGCTAATTTTACGTCCGTTGCAGCATCCTTACCGTTTCTTCCCTTTTCTATTGTGAAAGACACTTTCTGTCCTTCGTCTAAAGTCTCTAGACCTTGAGGCAAAGCGCTAATATGCACAAAGACATCTTTACCGCCTGCATCAGGTTGAACAAAGCCATACCCCTTAGTAGGGTTGAACCATTTTACTGTACCGTTTTCCATTATTATTTCCTTTATCAATGAGTCACTATGCAGGTCCGCTACCTAGCGGCCCCGCCGTCTTACTTTCGTTCAAGACGCTGCAAATGCAAATGGACTCAAGAAATACGAGTGATTACGAAATACCAGCTTAAGCAATAAGGCAAGCTAAATACATCATTTGGGGTTAAATTGACGATCTTTCCGCTCAAAGAGCGGCCTTAGCCTTCATTTTTAGCCAGAATACAGGCTTATTCTTTAATGGTGGTTCCCAGACCCGAACTCCTTCTTCATAGCCTCAGCAGCTACAGGATCTTCCTTTAAATAGCCTGCAAAAGCATCCGCCAAGGGGTCTGTAGTGATATCCTCTACCCCAGCTTCCATTCCATCAAAAACACGGCCTGCAAGGTTTGCTGGTGATTCCTTAAATGCCTCAACCCTCGCGGCCATATCGGTATCAATGGGCCCAGGGTACACTCCAAATACAGGAACTCCATGCCGAGCCATCTCTATCCTGGCAGCCCTCGTCAAAGAATGCAAAGCCGCCTTTGAGGCTGAATAAGTCGCAGCTAATGGAAACGAGGCAAGCCCCGCAATAGAAACCACATTAACAATAGCCCCATTGCCATTTTTTATAAGACTATCGGAAAAAGCATTCATGAGGTGCAAGGGGGCAAAACAGTTAACCTCAAATTCCTGGCGCGCAGCCTTCTCGTCATAATTAAAAATACAACCTGAAAAACCAGCCACTCCAGCATTATTGATCAATACCTGCGTGTCGCCAGCCTCTTGAACTGCTTTTTGGATTTGCTCGGGGTTAGTTACGTCTAACCCTACAGCCACAACCCTACCTTCATATTTCTGAACAAGGCCATCGAGCTGCGAAACATCCCGGGCTGTAGCATAAACCTTTTTCGCCCCTCGCTTAAGGGCCTCTTCAACAAGCGCACGCCCAATTCCTTTTTCACGGTTAGCACCTGTAATAAACACAACTAGATCTTTGATAGTAAGCTTTGACATATCTTAACTTATTTTATAACGCCCTCTCTAGCAACACAACCCCTATCAGCCCTATGCGGATAAAACTATTCAAGCATCTCCAACAAGCGATAGCTGGTACTACGACCTCCTCCAGGGTTCTGGCTAAAAATACCACGTTCCTTTAAAGCCTGAATGTCTCGCAAAGCTGTGTCATTAGAACACTTAGCCAGCTTAGCATACTTGGATGTATTCATGTAGCCTTTAAAATCAGGCTCTAGCATACGATTAATCACTAAACGCTGTCGCTCATTAACAGGGTTCTGATTGATTTTATCCCAAAGCTGGGCTTTAAATAAAATCCTACCGAGCGCTTGCTCAGCGTTTAAAACAGCACGACCGAAGCAATCTAAAAACCAATCAAGCCAATTGGTTATGTCTAAGACTCCAGACTGCTGCCTTTCTAATTGATCATAGTACTCTTTGCGTTCGAATTCAATTTGATTAGACAAGCTATAAAAACGATCTGAGGTGCCATCTGCTCGAGCTAATACCATATCACTGATAGCTCGAGCAATTCGACCATTTCCATCCTCAAAAGGGTGAATAGTCACAAACCAAAAATGAGCAATTCCCGCTCTTAATACTCCATCAATATTGTCTTGCTTATTAAACCATTCCAGGAAAGCCGCCATTTCGACTTCAAGTCTCTGTGCACCTGGGGCCTCAAAGTGGACTCTCTCTCGACCAATAGGGCCTGACACAACCTGCATTGGACCAGCATCTAAAGTACGCCAAGCACCCACTGTAATACGGTGCATGCCACTTCTACCTGTTGGAAACAATGCTGCATGCCAACTCAAAAGCCGCTCTTTAGTTAGCGGCTTTTCAAACATCTGCGTAGCATCCAGCATCATCTCTACGATACCCTCGACATCCCTACTGGCCGGAACAAGACCTGCCACATCAATACCCAAACGACGTGCGATTGACGAACGAACTTCTTCAGGATTCAGATACTCTCCTTCAATTGCAGAAGACTTAACCACGTCGCTAGTCAGCACATCGAGGCTCGCCTCTTGCCTAAGGTCAAAACCAAGCCCCTCCATTCGACCAAGCAATCGACCTTGGCGATGTCGCATCTCAGTCAACTTAGATGCAAGTACTTCAGTATCCCAAACAAAATTTGGCCAATCCTCTTGCTCATGAATCCACATATCTATCAGATCATTATTTCTAGATGATCCTAGCCTTTATTGAGCAAAATAGCAAGCTTATTCACCGCAAGACATGCGGTGAATAGCGTTAATAATCACTGCATCCCTAGAATAGGCTTATTTTCAAAAAAGCAATAAAAACGGAGGGGGTGGGATTCGAACCCACGGTACCTTGCGGCACTCCGGTTTTCAAGACCGGCGCATTCGGCCACTCTGCCACCCCTCCACACGACGCCTCTAGCTTTTTGTAACTTGTTGCGAAAAGCTAGAGGCGTCGTAGTGCCCTTCGTAGGAGGACCAGGTGCCAGTTAAGACACCGCTACTATTCCATGACCAGCTTTCATGTGACAAGCCACACTTTTGTGCTTTAGGAAAGCTCACATATTCGCAAATACACTAAGCGAGTCAAGTAGATTACCTATTGATTTAGCTATTTTTAAAATTCCGCTACTAAACCAGGTTTCGTGCTTGAATAAAGCAAGGCAGGGATATTAGGCTACAATTCTCAACTAATACAATATGCAGATAGAAAAATCAGCTCTCGTCACTGGTGCAAGCCGCGGTATTGGCCGCTCTATTGCCCTTGATTTAGCCCAGCAAGGTTATTGCGTCGGGCTACTTGCACGAACGCTTGAAGACCTTAACTCTTTGGCCGAAGAGATTGAACAACTCGGGAGCCAAGCCATCGTAGTACCTGCAGATGTCCGTGATGCTTCTGCGGTACACCATGCGGTAACAACTTTCATCAAAAAAGCAGGTAAAATTGACCTTCTAGTCAATAATGCAGGCATCCTCAAAGAAGGCTGTAGCAACATCAGCCCCGAGGATTTTGCAGACCTCATCCAAACCAATTTAGTTGGCGCAGTCAGTGTCATCCAGGCTGTGCTGCCTAGCATGAAGGAAGCTGATAGTGGGGCTATCATCAATTTAATCTCTCGCTCGGGCAAGGCGGCCTACCCTCAAGTCGGGGGATACTCAGCCTCTAAATTCGGGTTTTATGGCTATAATGAGGCCCTCTTCAAAGAATTAGCCGACACAGGCATCCGGGTGAGTGCTATTTGCCCGAGTTTCACGAATACAGAGATGGCCCAAGGCCTGAAAGACTTAAGCCCTGAGGAGATGATCCAGCCCGAGGATGTGGTAAAAACCCTCCGATACCTCCTTAGCCTCTCAAAAGGAGCCTCTATTAAGGAAATTACCCTCACCTGCCAAAAGCATGTAGCCCGCACCCTAGAGGCCTAAAAGCCCTCAAATAGGTCAATAAGTGCCCTCCTAAAGCTACACATATAGAAAAATTCTACATATATGTGGCCCAAAAATAGCTAAGCTATTAGAGTATCAAGGTTTAATACATGCACTCTAAAGAATCTGTCATCCTCCTGCATGGACTGTTTCATGGCCGCTGCCATATGAGGAAGCTCGACGCCTACCTCACCAGGGAAGGCTATGAAGTCCTCAATATTGGCTACCCTGCCCGTAAATGGTCTCTTGAAGAACTAGCACGCAGGGTCTACCAACAAACCGAACTTTACTTTACCCAAGAAGCACCCTTACATTTTGTAGGCTACTCAATGGGTGGACTTCTCGTACGAGCGATTTTGAATCAGTACCGCCCTGCTTGTTTAGGGCGTGTGGTGCAACTTGCTGCACCCAACAAAGGCAGTGAAGTCGCAGATTTTGTCAAAAACTCTTGGCTATTTAAAACCCTTTGTGGCCCCGCTGGGCAACAACTCATTACTAACCCAGAAGCTACTCAGCACCTCTTCGGTCCTATTGATTATGAACTCGGAGGTATCGCAGGGAACAGGTCCCGCTCTCCTATTTCTTCTCGCATTATTAACGAAGAAAATGACGGCAAAGTTTCTGTCGAGAGCACACGAGTAGAGGGCATGAAAGAGCACCTCATCATAAAGGCCACCCATACCGGAGTTCCTTTCAACAAACATGTGCATCGTCACACACACTATTTCCTCAAACATGGGACTTTCCAGCAACAAAAAGAACCCGTACTTCAAGAAAGTCATTGAGCCCATTTAGCCTCTCGTAATACAATAAAATTGTGAAAATTTTACCCCAGTCCTTAAAAGCACGCTTATGGCGTTTTTTGACAAAAAAAATGCACCTGCGCTGGCAACTACGCTCAGGACTGACCGCCAAAATCCATAGCTATGCAGACTGGTGCACCTACAATGAAATATTCGTTAATGGAGAGTATGATGAGGCCCTAGAAAGCACGCTCAAGGACCTAGAAGGCCGCCAGGAGCTCGTTATACTAGATATTGGGGCTAACATGGGCTTTTTCTCCCTCAAGCTCTTAGACAGCTTCCTGTGGGCTCAGCCCAAAAACACCCAACTTAGGCTATTCTTGATCGAAGGGTCCAAACAGCTCTGCGAGGAGCTCCCCCAGCAACTCGATATAGATCATTCTAGAAATGGCAATACAGAGGTGAAAGTCCTTAATGCCCTTGCAGGGAAGCGCAGTGGCTCGGCTTGCTTTCATGTCACTAAAGAGTCCAACCAAAGCTTCGCAGGAGATACAAGCCCTCAAGGATGGCAGGAAACGCAACATGTCGAAAGCATCCCCTATATTGACCTTATTGAGCTCACCCAAGACATGCCTTGCATAGATCTGATCAAGTGCGACATCGAGGGGTCAGAGTTTGACTTTATCGAGCACTACCCTGCCTTGCTAGAAAAGACCCAGCGCATCGTCCTAGAGATACACGAAAGCTTCGGGGATACTCAAGCTGCAATCAGCACGCTCGAAAGCATGGGCTTTAAAACAAAGAGCATCCTGCGTGAAGGCACCACAACACCGCTAGTGTTTATGGAGCGATAAGCTAGGCTCTATTATTAAGCGACGTCGTCTAGATCTTCAATAAACGCTTCTGCATCAATGTGCTGATGAGGCTCATCAATCTCAGGAGCCTGAGGCATTGCTTCTGTAGCAGCAGAACGCGTCGGGGCCTTGCGGCTGCGCCCGGTAGACTCGTAGATATTGAAAGCGTTTTCGTCTATAAAGCCACGGAATAGTTTTATCATGTCGTACTGGTCAAAAACAATTTCGCCAGTTTCATCACGCTCTGGTCCACGCTGCACAAACTCTAGGTACTTACCTGGGTATTCAATTTTAACGAGTTCTCGCTCTCTACCCTCAACCCCAAAAATCATAGAAGCTGCTTGAGTTGAAGCCTGCCGCAAAACGCCGCCTGATTCCCCCTGAATACCAGGCATCATGGTAAACCCTTCACGCTCCATCATAGAAGTTAGTAATTCAATGACCTCAAGGCTGTACCACTCGGGCACATTTAAATCATTCACAGAATAAGCTAAGTGATTAAAGCCAGGGCCTAACAACAAAGCATTAGCCGCTTCAGGCGATTCATTAGCAACCATCTTTAAGGTCTTCTGCTTAAGGGGTGCCCCTTGACGCTTTAAGAATTTAAGAACAACTTCTTTAACCAAAGTACGTGCCTCTCGGTCATTGAGCTGCCCTTCTTCTTCAAGCTTAATCAACAAGTCCATACCTTTCTCGGAAAGCCTGTTATAGGTACGCCCCATATCTTCTTCGATAGCAGCACGTACCTTAGGAGAGAATCCTTTGTAACTCACTAAAGTAGAAAACCACTTAAAACCATTACGGTCCTCAAACTGCAAATCTATTGCCTTGAGGTGCTTGTCCGGGAAGCGATACTGTCCTTGAGGCTTTAGCCCAAAAGCCATCGCAAGACGGGTAATAAAAGCGTGTACCCGTGGGTCAGGGGTGCGTGTGCCTCCGTGATCGATAATAATACGTCCGCCCTTAAGCTTTACCCATTCTTCGAACATGCGTGCCTCAGGCATCTCCATAGCGAACTTCTTGTGCAAAGCTGGGACAAAGAGCTGCTCCCAAATTTGGGGGCCCGACAGACTCGATTGGTCAGGGGCAACACTAGCAAAAGCTAAGGTCACAGGAGCAAGAAGTAGAAGCAAAAGGGTAATCGGGGTCTTCATAAATGCTGATTTTGTATTTAGGGCTCTCAAAAAGCTATCAATAACAGAACAATTGAGCCTACAGAACTCCTTCATTAAAAGCAAGTCCCCGTTTACACCACCTAATAAGAGGCGATAATACTCATGTGCATACGGCCATTATTACGGCTGCTTAGGCCTAAATCTTCCACTCGCTTAATTTGCCAGCCATAGTCAAAACGAACGCTCAGATTATTCCCTACCGAGTAACGAAACCCAGGGCCTGTTGAGGACAAAATCGCAGAATCCCTATTTGTTGCAAGCCCATCCACCCCCCTTAGCTTACCGTAGTCAAAAAAAAACAGAAGTTGCAAGCGGTCCTGGATATCAATATCCAGGTGCTTCAAAAAACGCATTGGCGTACTGAGTAAATCATTACGGATAACATAACCACTATCCCCATTTACTTTACGTTCATCATACCCCCGAATCGTTTGATATCCGCCTAAGGAAAGCTGCTCAGCTACTGTCAAACGGCTCCCTGTTGTTTGCTGCACAATATTAGTCATCCAAGAGAAATCCCAGGGCAGTTGAGTCACCCGCTGAAGATTCAAACGTAAATAATAGTAACGGCTCCGCGTGTTAGCACGCCGGGCAACAAAGTCTCGGGTGCGGTTATGATCTGTCATCTCCCCTGGGCTATACATTGCAGTAATACTCCCTGAAGTATTCCCGAGGGCATCACCTTTGCTTCCTGTCAAGGCCAGACTAAACTGGGAAATATCGAGTAGATTATCCGACACAGGGAGCTCTCCAAAAGCCAAGAAGTTATTACTCTGGCTAAAGTCATAACCGAAGACTAAGTTACTCGAAAAGGAGCTATTCGGATAAGCCGTCAGCGGGATATCATAGCGGGCGCTTACTTGCCAGCTTACCCCTTGAGTATTAAAGTTAGCATCAATATCTGCATCCGTTTCAGAATAACTACCCGAGAACACTAAGGTATGCCGCCAAGGCAAAGGAATCCGATAGCTCCCACTGTGTTGAAAATATTTATCTATATTATTCGAACTTTGGTATTCGTAGTTAAGCTGTTGATTGTCCGTAAAAAAAACACGGGCCCAATTGAACCCGGCAACTAAACGTGTATCATCGGTAACATCAGTACCTGTATTTTGCCACCCCGCGTAAACGCGTAAAGGGAACCGCTCGTTCACCTTTAGGACAACATCCGTCTCCCCCGGATCATGCCCCCTTTCAAACAGCAGACTTGCTGCCCTAAAAGGATTATTATTCAACCACACAAGGTCATCCTGTAAGATCTCTGTGTTGATAGGGTCTCCAGGGTTCAGGCTGATATTATTTTTAAATGCTGTCTCAGGGAAGTAATGGTTCCCCTCTACCTTAACCTCCCCTAACTTAGCAACAACCAAGGCTACGTGCACTGTTCCCTCCGTAATGTCTTGGCCTGCGGGGATTGTTACACTTACTAGCGGGAAAGACGCTTCTTCATAATGCTGAGCAATCTTACGATTAATCTCTTGCAAAGAAGCTAAAGTAATCGGCTTACCAATAAAGTCCTGCATCTTTTCACGAAACGCCGCCTCATTAGGAATTTCTATCCCCTCAATGGTGATCCCCGGAATATCATAGGCAGGGGCATCAGGGTCCGTACGGGGGTTTGCATCAAATAACAAACCTTTGAGTTGCGCCACCAAAATTTCGTCATTCACATCTACCACAGCCTCTTCTTCCTGCTCTGGAGTCTCGAGCTGAGGGGTTGGCAGCGGTCTATCTACCCCACGGTACTGCTCTGTGGTTGGGCTTGGGGAGTCAGGCACATCAGCCCGAGCAGCAGGGTTCACTGGCTGATAGTAGGAGGCATCCTGCTGCTTTTTCTCGTTAGCCGCAAGGGCTGCGCCACCTCGCTCCAAGTGGCTATAATTCTCTTCGAAGAAGTCCTCTTCTTTTTCATAAAAGTCGCCCTCCTGGAAAGATTCACTTTTTACCTGCGCAAATAAGTCACGACGCTTTGTCTTACGCCTAGCACTCTGAGGGGCCTTATTTAAAGCAACTGTATCATATTCTTTTTCAAAAACATCATCTGTTTTTTCGTAGAAATCCTGGTCGTAATTTTCTCGGCGGGGCGCTCTAAATTTACGCTTAGGCTGGACGATCTTAGAAGCACTCTGGTTAGCTACTGCTTGAGTTCTCTTGAGCCGCCTATACTTTCGATCAAATAAAGTCTCTTCATCCCCTTCATAAAAAGATTCCTCCTCTGTCTGCTTTTTAACACGCTTACGCTTCTTCTTTAATTGCTTTACGGTAAATGTCTGTGATTGCGCAGGGGTTTCTTCCTCCTGGGGTGTAAGGACCGCTACAGCCACATGCTTTTGACGCGCGTACTGCACAGGAGTTTGTACTTCCTCCTTAAACTCTTCTACCTCCTCTTCATAAAAGTTTTGCGCTGCTAATGACTGCGCTAATTTATCATCCAAAGACGCTAAACGCTCAGCGCTAGAGTTCACTTCTTGCGGAACCTCCACCGTCAATGCCTGGGTCAAACGCGTACGCATTTTAGCAGATTCCTCAGGCTTATAAAAATCAGCGTCGTTATCAGGGGTTGCTTTATCAACAGCCAAAATAGCTTGGCGCTTTTTAACCCGGCGACGTGGCTTTGCAGTACGGGCTGCTTGCTTCTTGCGGTTAAAGTCTTTCTCGTAGGCGGCTCTTCCATAGGTAATACGGGGGCCTTTTACCTGAGGAGCTGTCTTAGGGGCCTGCTTTTCTTCGAAAGCAGTTTGTTCGCCTTCATAAAAATTAGCCTCATTAAAGGCTGCAGCCTTTTGGATAGGCTTAGCAGGCTTTCTTTTAGAACGCTGCACCCGTTGCTTGCGAGGGGCTTTCGCTTCTGTAGCCTCTCCAGCCTCATCATAAAAGCTATCAAGGTCCACCCCTGCCCTCAATAGCGGGGCAGCCAAGAGTGAGGTCCAAAAAAAAGCGAGCACGAAGCCTCTTAAGAAGAAATGGGGCATCTGTATTGATTAGAAGGGATAGGGTAACGTGTTAGTTAAAAATAACATAGATCCCCTAGCAAAATCAATGCATTAAACAAGGAGGAATTTTTCCACAAAAAAAGCACCCCGGGAATAGCTCCCGAGGCACCTCATTTCGTTTTTACCTATAAAAACTAAAAGATTAGAACATGTACTTAAGACCTACAGTAGCCATAGTCACGCTAGGAACATTCTTTTCATTGTCATCGAATGCTTTACCAAAAATATGGCTCACGGTACCAATCACTTGAATATTTTCAGTAACTGAGTAACCTGCACCCAAAGCAAGTTCAGGAAGAACCCTAGTAGCATCATCTGATACAGTTTGTCCAGCAACAGTGTCTGAAACATCATCGTGAGTTACTGCAATACCTGCTTTACCAAAAACATCTACTTTATCAGTAGCGTGATAAGTAGCTACTCCAAGTAAGTCTACAATATCCAGTTTTTGTGAGAAATCCTCATCACCATCAATTTTAACGGTGCTTTTCCCTACATACTTGTATCCAAGCTCAGGACCGAAAGAAAAACTGTCTGTAATATCAAACTGATATCCTACAGCAATTGCAGCAACAAATTCATTGCTAGGCCCATTGTCATAAGAAGTATTAGCTACCTGATCAAAGGTAGGCTTACCATGCAAGCGGCCAGCACCGAGTTCGAATTGAGTATAAAAACCTTCAGCATGCAGGGCGGTTACACAAGCAACTGAAAGTGCTAAGATAGATAATAATTTTTTCATAAGAGTATAATTTATTTTTAGGAGCCCTCATTTCCTTAAAATAATTACACTCAGTCAATGTAAAAAAGACATATCCTGACCCTTTTCATGGTAACAAAAAACCAAAAACAAAAAACAATCCTCTTAAAGAGAAAACTTTATCCCTACTGTTAAGAGCGTAACCCCAGGGACAACCGCCTCATTCAGCTTAAACGGCTCCCCAAAAACATGGCTTGCTGTCACGAGGAGCTGCAAGTTCCGGCTTACTGCATAACTGAAGCCCATTGCAGCCTCCGGGGAAAAGGCTGAGGGTGTTGCAAAAGTACCAAGGGTTAAACCAGCTACATTAGTTGAGAAGTCTGACGCAACAGCGAGCTTATTAACCACAAAGGCCATCCCCCCTTTCACAAAGAAAGCAATTTTTTCATCAATATGAAAATTACCTACCAACAAGAGATCAAAAATATCAAGCTCTTGCTTGATATCCCCATCATCAATCGTGCCCGGAAGGCTTCCGCGCATTTTATTCTCGTGGACAAACTTGTACCCTGCCTCCGTCCCGAAGGTGAAGCGCTCGCTCAAATTAGCCTGATAGCCTACCGAAAATTCGATCATAGGCGTAAACCGCTTCCCCTCGTCAAAAGTCCCTGTGGCGGCAAGACCCGCGTCGAGAAAGTCATTGCGGTCAGGCTTACCGCTTATCCGCCCAGCCCCCAAGCCTAGGGTGGCATAGAAACCATCTTCTACGGCGTAAGAGAGGCAGGGGCTACAGACTAGGCCTATTAAGGCGATGAAAAGCTTTTTCCGGAAGGGGCTCACAGGGGTAAAGTTATTTCAAGTAATCTACCGCAAAGGGTTTGTTCACTCAAGACTAAAGCAAAAGCCGCTTGAGAGTTATCCCTCAAACGACTTTTGTGATAGACTTGCCCCGTCTAAAATTATTTTTGAGAAAGCTTTACAGGATCCTCAACTAAACCTTCCTGAGATTCCTCGGTATCGAGCTGGGCTTCTTCAGTTTCCTGAGGCTCCAAGATACTAGGTGAGAATTCATCCCTCTCTGCCTTAAAGGAAGGAAGCTTAAATTCAATATCGTCTAGTAAAGAATCTTCGGAATTGTCGATTACATCATCCAATGCATCTATAGAGCGTGAGATCTCGAAGTCCTCAGGAGCAAACTCTAAAGGCTCGAAGTTGAAGATCTGCTTAGTTGCATTTAGGTTAGTAAAGGCAGTCTCATCGATCAATAGAGCATTGTTAGAGACTTGCTCGATTGCAATCACTGGAGCCACAGGGAGCTCAGCACTGGCAAGGTTCACTGCTCCACCCAATCCTGTGTATTGATTAGTAGACTCATTAAAGACAACAAAGCTGTTGTAGTTGCTGTAATCAGCAGTGTTAGTACCGCTACCACCATCAAGAACACCCGTTACTCCAGCACCGTCTGAGAAGACAAAGTTGTCATTAGAAGCCCCAGCCTTAATGTTTTCAACCCCACTGAAGGTTACGTCATCATTCACGGTTCCTTGACCCTTACCTGTAAGATTCCAAGTACCGCCTGTGCTGCTGTCAGCCAAGTCGAGTGTATCGTTAGAGCCTGTACCCTCAATCACGATCTCATCAGCAACCACGGTAGCATCGAGGTCTAGGCTACCGTCCTTAGTCTGACCGATAACAAACTCAACATCCTTCGTACCTGCATCCACTTCGGCTACAACCTTAACATTATCACCCTTAATCGTGATAGCATCTTCAACAGCTACGTTTGTTGCTTCCACCTCAGAGGCAAGTAGGACAGATTCACTATTCTCACCCACACCATCTTGACCCTCGATAGTAAGCTTCGCTGTACTTGTAGTAATATTTGATCCTGTATCTACAGTATAAACCCCACGGTTAGAGTCTGACCCGGTACCTCCGGTACCTACGATCGTCACTTCAGCCGCAGTGTTTGTTCCGGTGGATTCAATATCCCCACCATCTTCAATATAAATACCAATGTTGTTCGTACCTGTTCCGGCTCCACCACCGATACCGGTCACACTCAAGTTACCATCCACTACAGCAAGCTTAGAGCCTTCGTGTGTAATGCGCACTCCGTAATTACTGCTTGTACCACTTTGTGAACCTGTACCCACTACTGTCAATGAACCCGCACCGCCTACAGTAATCTGACCTCCTGGGTTAGTCACTACCCCATCATTACCGGTACCTGATCCACGGCCTGTACCATTCAAAGTAGCTGTTCCGCTAGCGCTTGTGATTTCTGATCCTGTTCCACTGATGTGGATACCAATGTTATTGTTAACACCATCACCACCGATACCATCAACCGTAATCGCTCCGACAGTACCACTTCCGGTAGATTGGATCTTAGCCCCATCGAGTAAGTAAACCCCACGGTTACCACTTCCAGTTACATTGTCATTACCTGTGCTGTCAATATCGATCACACCGGCTACGGTATTAATTTCAGCACCTGCAGCATTGAGGTAGAGGCCATGGTTATCATCCGTACCTTCACCCCCGGTAGCATTAATAGTAATTTGAGCTGCTGAGGCCATTGTAGTACCGGTGGATTCAACAACAGCTGTGTCAGAGAGGTACATACCGTAGTTGTCCGTACCTGTAGCATTCGCACCACCCACAGGAGTAAAGGAAATATCCCCTTCAACCGAAGATACCTTAGCAAATTCACCACTCAAATAGACACCATGGTTACTATTAACACCGTCTCCACCCGTACCATTAATTGTGATCGTAGCTGCATTAGCCCCAGTACCGGTAGAGCTAATGCCACCAGAAGCTCCGAGAGACTGGATATATACACCATAATTATTAGAAGCACTGTCTCCCCCAGTACCAGTAATACTAATCGCACCATCTACGGATGTGATAGTTGTACCGCTTAGGTGTGTACCATAGTTGCTTCCTCCAGAGGCATCACCGCCATTACCCACTAGAGTAATAGTAGCTGCATTCGATCCAGTACCGGTTGAGGTAATTCCTGAAGTACCACCAACAAATAAGCCAATACTGCTGTTTGTTCCTCCTGATCCTGCTGTACCCGTTACAGAAATATTACCAATAACAGAGCTTATTCCTCCTTGAATCTTAGCACCATAGCTTTGGAATAGTGCACTATTAGCACCCGTTCCATTAATAGTGATAGTTGCAGCATCTGATGTAGTACCGGTAGAACTAATAGTACCTGAAATAAAGTCGAGACCATGAGTAGAAGCAAAGGTAGCTCCTCCTGCATTAGCAGTGATATCAATATCACCATCTACTGATGTGATTGAAGCTGCAGACGCACCTGAAGCTAAAAGCATTCCTTCATTACCTGCAATACCACCACCACCGGTGCTATTAATTGTTATAGTACCTGCGTTAGCACCTGTACCTGTTGAAGTAATTTGTGAACCTGCAACTAGTAGACCTAAATTACCACCACCCGTAGCCGTTGCATTACCTGTTCCAGTAAGATCAATATTACCATCTACTGAAGTAATACTACTACCGCTCATAAATACTCCGATAGCCCCACTATTGCTTCCGCCAGTACCCTTCACTGTTACTGTACCGACACTACCTCCTGTTCCTGTAGAACTAATAGTACTTCCAGCAGTACTCATTGATACACCGTAGTTACTATTACCCGTTGTTCCCCCACGGCCCTGTACATCGATTGCACCGGTTGCAGAAGTAATCGTATTACCATTCAAATCAATACCAATAAAGTTACTACCGGTAGTAATCGCATCGCCAGCACCATCCACATTACCACGGAGGGTTAAAGCACCGCCTACGGTTGTAAGGCCAGCCTGCAAGTCAACAGCTTGTCCACCACGGATAGTAAGGGCATCACTACCACTCGTACTCACCGCACCGTTCACTGTAACGGTACCGCCAGAGCCCCAAGACTGTAAGGTGATTGGGTCATTAAAGGCATTCGCGCGTACATCCATCGCACCCGTACCCGTGGTTAAACCAATCGTAATACCACTAAAGCCATCGGTTAGGTTACCCAAGCTGGTATTATCTAAGAACAAGCTACCTGTTGAACTATCTCCAACACCAATAGTTGTACTGACAGTAATTGGCTCGATAGCCAAGGCGCCAGAACTTTGAACACCTGCATTCAAGTCTATAATACTGTCAGACTGTAAGGTGATCGCACCTGTTGTGCTTCCGCCACCAATAGTAACATCACTCTCGATAGCATCTCCCGTAGTTCCTGCAGTACCTGTTAAGGTAATAGCACCTGAGGTCGCAGTCACTCCACCTGAATCAATATCAATACCGTGAGCCAAAGTAGCGCTTCCATCACTACTACCCGTACCGATAATAGCAATATCACCAGTACCGGTAGAGCTTACGGTTGTAGAGACCACAACCCCACTAGAACCTTGAGTATCTCCTCGTCCGGTTCCTGTAATACTAATATTACCATCTACTGAGGTTACTCCAGAGGTCAATCTAACTCCTCTATGGTCATCTGCGCCTGAGCCTGACGTTCCACTTGTTCCTACCAAAGTAATCGTAGCAGCATTACCTCCGGTTCCAGTGGAGCTAATACCATTACCTCCAATAATAACACCATGTTTAGTGCCACTACCACTAGCTCCTTCAGATTCACCTGTAATAGAAATAGCCCCATCTACAGATGTAATGCTACTTGAATTAGACATAACAAATCCATCATCCGCATCAGCATTTTCCTCATGACTGATGGCAGTAATCGTAATTGTTCCTGCGCTAGCGCCTGTACTGGTTGAACTAAGGACTGCCGAACTTGTCATATTCATAGCAGGTCCATTACGGCCATTAGCGATAACAGTTATATTACCTGTTCCACTGGTAGTAATCGTTGAACCATCATGACTCATTCCTGTAATGCTACCTGAAGTACGGATAGGATCTCCCACAGCATCTGCATTTGCACGGATTTCAAGATCACCATTCACTACTGATATAGAAGAGCCTGAGTTCACATTAAAGCCACTCCCTGTACGCAAAGTAAGGTTATTGGAACCTGTAGAGCTTAATGCTCCATCAACACTAAAAGCCCCGCCAGAACCCCAGGACTGAATAATCGTAGGCACACTAAAGACAGCTGTTTCTACATCAACATTCCCTGTACCCGTAGCATAACCAAAGGTCGCTGTGCTAAAGCTGAGTAAGTTAGGCGCAGATCCTGTATCAAAAGTAAGGACCCCTGTAGAACTATCCCCGATACCAAAATTATCACTAACATTCACCGGAACAACAGTAAGAGTACCCGTACTTTGTACCGTGTCATCGAGGTCAATATTACCCGTACCACTCAAGGTAACATCACCCGTAGTACTTCCTCCACCAATACCAAGGCTACCAGAACTTAATATAATAGCGTTTCCAGCACCTGAGCCCACATGCCCCGTAAGGGTAATATTACCATCTACAGAAGTAATATTATTACTAGCATTAGTACCCATAGAAATACCTGATGAGTTTCCAGTGGTTGTACCACCGGTTCCTGTAATCGTAATATTAGCAGCATTTGCTCCAGTTCCTGTAGAATTAATCGTACCATCATTAATTCGTACACCTCGCATAGACTGGCTACCTGAAGCTGTCCCGGCAAAGCTTCCCGTAATTGTAATATCACCATCTACAGAGTTTACACTACCTCCACTCTGCAAGAAGACACCTCGAGTTTCATTACTACCTCCGTCATTACCTCCAGCACCTACAATCGTGATGGTTGCTGCATTAGCACCTGTACCCGTAGAAGTCACATCACCAACAATGCTTACTCCGTCATTATAAGATTGTGCAGAGGTTACCGTTTGCCCTGTACCTGTTAACAATATGTTTCCATCTACAGAGAATATACCTGAACTAGAACTCCTAATATGTATACCACGAGCATCACGACCTGTACTTGCTCCTCCAGTACCCGTAAGTGTGATCGTACCCGCACTTGCTCCCGTAGCAGTTGAGTTGATGGTACCTCCATTATCCAGACGAATACCAAATTGATTTTCGTTCGATGCACTTCCACCTACACCGACAAGAGTAATGTTACCTGTGCCCGAAGTTGTAATATCACCCGAATCAAGATAGACACCTCCTCTAATATCAACTCCAGAAGTAATCGCATCCCCTGCTCCATCAGCATTACCACGAATCTCAAGATCACCATCAACAATCGCTACACTACCCTCAGAAATGAGCACCTGCTGTCCAGCACGCAGGGTTAGATTATTGGAACCATTCGTACTCAAAGCTCCATCCACATCAATGGTACCACCAGATCCCCAAGACTGAATAATCACAGGGTCAGTAAAGGCGGCTGCTTCTACATCTACAGCTCCAGTACCGGTAGCCAACCCGATAGTAATACTGCTAAAGCCATTAGTAATCCGATCAAGTGTATTACCATGAAGGAATAAATCTCCTGTTGAGCCTGTTCCAACCCCGATGTCAGCACTTACCGTCATAGGCTCGAACACTAAAGCCCCTGAACCACGAATTCTAGCAGGGCTATCAACATTAATCTCATCATCAGTACGGAAAGTAATCGTACCAGCTGTGCTAGCACTACCGATGTCTCCTAAGAAGTGTTCTAGTCCCTTTCCTCCTGTACCTGCAGTCAATATAAAGGTCATGTCTCCATCAGTTGAAGAAATTGAGCCATTGACTTGTCCATAAAATAGCCCTGCAGAATTTGACGCCCCAGATGATGAACCCGTACCGGTGATAGTAATATTACCTGCATTGGCACCTGTACCTGTACTAATAATGTCTCCCGTACTGAGGTGAGTAACCCCACTACTAATACTTCCTGTGCCTAAAGAGGTTCCTGTCAACATTATGTCACCATCAACAGTCGAGATACTAGCAGACCCTAGAAGCTGAATACCATCCGCACTACCATCAGCACCAGTACCACTCGTTCCCACTATGGTAATATCGGCTGCATCATCTCCAGTTCCTGTTGCACTTATAGTTGAAGTATCTGCAATCTCTACTCCGGTAGAATTAGAAGCTGTACTATTTGAAGTCCCTGTAATACTAATATTTCCGTTAACAGAGGTAATAGTACCAGGATTCATATTAAATCCATTAAACGCACCACTAGTACTTTCTGCTGTAAGCGTAATGCCACCTGCATTTGAAGCTGTGCCAGTTGAGCTTATTGTCGCTCCATTTCCGAAATCAATACCTACATTGTCTCCACCATTACCAATAATCGTAATACTACCAGAACCTGAAGTCGTCACGGTTGTTCCAGAGCTTGTGAGGTGCACCCCACGACCAGAACTTCCGATAGCATCTCCCACCGCATCGGCATTACCGCGAATCTCAAGGTTTCCATCCACAACACTCACAGTAGAGCCACCTGTGATATCAATCTCGCCTCCTGTGCGTAAGGTAAGGTTATTTGATCCTGTAGTACTCAAATCTCCTTCAACGCTCATCGTACCGCCAGCACCCCAAGACTGAATCACCACAGGCACCCCAAAAGAAATGGTCTCTATGTCTATATTCCCAGTACCAGTTGCATAACCGAAGGTATAGTCAGCAAAGCTACTAATATTAGCCGCTGAACCACTATCGAAAGTCAAGCTACCCGTAGAGCTATCCCCAAGACCAAGTGAATCACTTGTATTCAGAGGCTGCACAACAAAACTACCCGTACCTTGCACGGTACTATCTAAGTCAATATTACCCGTACCCGTAAGAGTAATAGTACCTGAGCTAGTAGCTCCACCAATCGTACCCTCTCCATGTGAAATTGAATCTCCTGTTCCGGCCGTAGCCCCAGTGATGGTAATATCACCCGTAGCGCTGGTAACTGTCGTCGTTCCAATCGTACGGAATCCGTTATTATTAGAAGATCCAGAACCACCGGTTGCAGTAATACTAATATCTCCATCTGTAGCCTGGATCGTAGCAGTATTCATCAAGAATCCTTCAGCAAAGGTCGCTGTATCGGTACTGGTTGCGGTAATCACGATATTTGCAGCATTGGCCCCAGTACCCGTTGAGGTAATATTAGGGAAGCTCACCATCGTCATACCATCAGAATTCGCTGAGCTTGCCGTAACATCAATATTACCATCCACAGAAGTAATCTCACTTCCTGAGGAATTCATAAAGATACCCACTGCATCAGCCCCTCCGGTTGCATCTACTGTTATCGTACCGGCACTAGCTCCTGTAGAGGTAGACTGTATCTTACCTCCATTAAGAATCTGCAAGCCAATATTATTCATACTTGTATCTCCCCCACGTATAGTAATATCGATATTACCTGTTCCCGTCGTAGAAATATCACCATCATTAAGAGTCAACCCATGGAATTGCGCACCCGTAGTAATGGCTGATCCAGCACCATTATCGTTAGCCAAGATTGTGAGGTTACCGTCAACAACACTCACCGTACCCGCAGAGGAAAGATCTATGGCTCCCCCAGCACGGAGTGTTAAAGTGTTAGATCCATTCACAGAAAGGGCTCCATCAATACCAATACTTCCGCCAGAGCCATAAGATTGAATCGTCGTAGGATCTGTAAAGGCAACCGTATGCACATCTACATCCCCAGTACCCGTAGCAGAACCGATAGTAATACTGCTAAAGCCATCCGTCAAGTTACCCAGCTCGGTATCATTAAGGTTTAGGCTCCCTGTAGAGCTATTTGCAATGCCCACAGAAGTACTTGCTGTGTCTGGCTGAATCAACAAAGCGCCTGAGGTTTGAACGGTTCCTAAGAGATCAATGCTGTCAGTCGTGAAGGTTATTGCACCGGTCATACTGCCATCCCCGATTAAAACGCCTGAGTCTATATCTATACCTTCACCTGTTCCCGTACCTTCAACACCACGTAAGGTAATCGTACCGCTATTGGCAATAATGGAGTTCGCTCCGCCACCAGAGAGGGCCATTTCGATACCATCCACATTCGTGGTACCATTACCAGCTGTACCCGTAATACTAATATTACCTGTACCCGTAGCTTCAATCTTAGTCGTATTACCTAAAGTTGAGTCAAGGAATACCCCAGCTGCAGAAGATCCCGTACCATCACCCCCACCAGTTCCGACAATGGTAATATCCCCATCTGCAGAAGTAACAAGCGCATCATTCGAGCCAAAGGTATCACTCTCGATCCGTACACCATAAGGAGAGCTACCTGAAGTACCACCTGTACCCGTCAAAGTAATGTCGGCAGCATTTGCCCCGGTACCTGTTGAAGTAACCGCTGAACCAAAGAACATACGGATACCCTTACCATCCGCTCCAGCTCCAGAACCAGTAATATTAATATCCCCATCTACCGAAGTAATATTGGCATCTACACTCAATTCGACAGCAATATCATCCACCTCAAAGTCTGAAGTAGACACAACTGTGATCGTAGCTGCATTCGCACCGGTACCTGTAGAGGTTAAATCTCCATCAATCTCTACCCCTTGAGCTGTAATGTTAATGGCCCCATCTACTGAAGAGATGCTACCCGTACCACTCCACTTAAAGTCATCATCTGCACTCGTAATACTAATGGTACCAGCACTCACACCGGTAGCTGTTGAGGTCACACTTCCGTTACCTATATTGACCCCAGTAATATTTACACCTGAAGTACCGGCTAAACCATCAATATCAATATTACCTGTACCTGAGGTAGTGATGTTACCACCAATAACGACTCCAGTAAACTCGCTGCCCGTAGTAATCTCAGTTCCTCCGCCATCATCATTACCCAAGATCGTGAGGTCACCATTCACTACCGCTAGAGAACCCGCAGATACTTCAACTGTCTGACCTGCGCGCAAGGTCAAAGTATCCGAGCCACTCATAGCAAGAGCGCCATCGATATCAATCGTACCACCAGCACCATAAGACTGGATAGTTAATGAATCTGTAGGGCTCCAAGCCTCTACATCAACATCCCCAGTACCTGTAGCTAAGCCAATCGTGATACTGCTAAAGCCATCCGTCAAGTTACCCAAAGAAGTATCATCTAGCAGTAAAGTCCCTGCAGCACTATCCCCAATACCGATATTCGTGCTAGCAGTAATAGGCTCAACAACCAAGGCTCCAGAGCTTTGAGCAGCTACATTAAGGTCAATTGTATTATCACTGCGTAAAGTAATCGTACCGGTTGTAGAACCATCCCCAATTGATGAACCCGTAACAGTTTCAATACCTTCGGTTCCACCACTACCTGCAGTACCCACGATAGTAATATTACCACTATCCGTAGTTATATCAGCTGCAGCATCAAAGAAATAAACACCAGACTGATCACCACCGGCCGAAGTAGCCCCAGTACCTGTCAGGGTAATGCTACCCGTACCCGTAGCCGTAATCGGAATACCTAAGCGAATTCCTGAAGCATCACTTGCAGCTGTTGTACCCCCTGCGGTACCTGTAATGCTGATATCTCCATCAACCGTATTAATCGTAGCACCACTACCCGTACTTACCCCATGTTCATCTCCTGAGGTTGTCTGAGGGCCTCCAACACCGACTATAGTAATATTAGCAGCATTAGCCCCCGTACCTGTAGAGGAAATGGTAGTGCCTGAAGCCCCAATACGGACACCATGCTTTCTATTACCTGTTCCGCCAGAATCATCTCCCGTACCTGTAATACTAATGTCTCCATCTACAGAAGTAATGCTAGAGGAACCATTAATTTCAACACCACGGGCAAAGTCACTCGTGCTAGCGCCTCCCTTTCCGATTAAAGTAATCGTACCAGCACTCGCACCCGTAGCAGTAGATTCAATAAGAGTGGCTGACGCACTCAAGCTAACACCCTCATTACTGCCTCCTGTATCACCACCAATACCACGAATCACGATATTACCAGTACCACTTGTAGTAATCGAATCCTTAACATCTACTCCAATAAAATTATCCCCAGTGCTCACGGTATTACCCGCACCATCATCGTTACCACGGATCGTCAAATTACCATCCACCACAACGATTGACCCACCTGTACTGAGGTCAAACTGCTCACCCGCATAAAGGTTTAATGCATTCGAACCATTGGTGCTCAAATCTCCATCTACATCAATCGTACCACCATTGCCATAAGACTGAATTGTCACAGGGTCGGTAAAGGCAGCTGTTTCTACATCTACATGACCAGTACCGGTAGCGTAGCCAAAGGTAATATCGCTAAATCCATCCGCAAGGTTATTAACTATAGTATCTTGTACTAATAAGCTTCCCGTAGCAGTAGTACCAATACCTAGGGTATCACTTGTCGTAGCTGGCCTGAACACAAGGGACCCAGACCCCTGAATGGTTCCCACTGCGCCGACTTCACCCGTACCGGTAATCGTAATCGTTCCCGCAGTTGTAGCACTTCCTAATACACTACTACTAAAGATCTCGAAAGCACCTGAATTTGTACCTGCTCCTTCTGTACCATCAATGGTAATATCACCATCTACCGTAGTAAAAGTAAAGCTAGCATTATTAAGCAACACACCATCCGCATTAGTCGTTCCAAGCGAGCTTCCCGTACCGGTAATGGTTATATTAGCGGCATTAGCACCTGTACCGGTTGAGGTAATCCCTCCCGTAGAAGTCAGGCTCACCCCACGAGGGCTAGTCGTACCAGGTCCTCTAGAAGTTCCTGTGAGGCTAATATCCCCATCCACCGAGGTGATCGTTGCAGACCCTCCCATATCAATACCAATACCAGAGCCTGCTGAAGTATCCGTATCCCCAATAATGGTAATTGTACCTGCACTCGCACCCGTACTCGTCGAGCTAATCGTAGTAGAGCTAAGGTCTATCCCATGGTCAAAATCAGTATCTCCACCAATACCACGAATTACAACATTGCCTGTACCGCTGGTGGTAATCGTTCCTGCATTGAGGTCTACCCCGACAAAGTCCCCCGTAGTCGTAACCGCTGTTCCACCACCATCATCATTACCACGGATTGTCAAAGCTCCGTCCACCACAGCAATTGACCCACCAGTGGATAACTCAAACTCCTGCCCAGCATAGAGGTTCAATGCATTAGAACCTGTCGTACTTAAAGCTCCATCGACATCAACAAAACCGCCAACGCCATAAGACTGAATCGTCGTAGGGCTTGTAAAGGCCGCTGTTTCAATATCCACAGCTCCTGTACCGCTAGCAGATCCAATCGTAATCAAGTTAAAGCCACTAGCAAAGTATCCTACTTCCGTGGCATCCAAATTCAAAGTACCCGTAGAACTATTTCCGATACCAATCGTTGTGCTAACCGTACGCGGGGTAAAGGACAAGTCTCCCGTACTCTGGAGATTACTTCCCGTACCCAAGGCAACGCTATTAGCATTAATTGTAATATCCGCAGTCGTGGTACCGTCACCCAACTCTGGGGTACTACCACTCATACTAAAGTCACTTGCTGATGAATCTGCTGCAGTACCGGTAATACTAATAGCCCCTTCAGTCGAACGGATGATACCAGCATTAATATTCACTCCGTGGCTAGAGCTAGCCGTAGCATCTGTAGCCGTACCCGTAATAGTAATCGTACCCGCGTTACCTCCGGTACCCGTTGAAGTCACCGAACCAGTACCATCAATGCTCACCCCGTCAGAACCACCTGAGCCACCACCACCGGTTCCAGTAAGGATAATATTACCATCCACTGTGCTCACCGTACCAGAGTCTACACGCAATCCATCATGCCCATCGGAGCTATCATAAGTAGCAACACCTGTGATATCAATTGCGCCGATACTACCCCCCGTTCCAGTAGAAGATACCGTACCCGCAATCACTGTTCCTACACGGTCATCACCGCCATCATCACCACGCCCTGTCATAGTGATAGTACCAGAGGTTGTAGTTACCAAACCACCACTATTAATATTAATACCTCCAGTTCCAAGGATAAATGTATCGATACGAGCACCTAACCCATCATCATTACCGCGGATAAGAATATCCCCGCTCACGGTAGTTACGGATCCAGTAGAGCTCACAATAAATTGTTCACCCGCAAAAAGAGTTAAGTTAGCAGAACCCGTAGTGCTCAAAGCCCCATCAATATCAATTGATCCATCTACGCCATAAGACTGGATCGTCACATTATCCGTAAAAGCAAATGTTTCAATATCAATATCTCCCGTACCCGTAGCTAAACCAATGGTAATACCACTAAATCCATCCGTTAGCTCAAGGCTTGAAATAACAAGATCTCCTGTTGAACCACTTCCTACTCCAATGTCTGAACTAGATGTAATAGGCTCAATCACTAAAGCACCAGAGCTTTGAATCGCAATAACATCGCTCATTTGAATTGTATCATCCGAGCGGATAGTAATTGTTCCGGTAGTACTTGCCCCTCCCAAAGTACCATCAGAGCTCATCAAGACTCCTAAAGGACTCGATCCAGCTCCAGCTGTACCAATAAGGGTAATATCTCCATCTACCGTATCCACTTCCGCTCCAGAACCAGAAATAACAATTCCGTCAGATCCAAAACCAGAGTGGTTCTGACTTCCCGTACCCGTCAAAGTAATATTACCCGCATTAGCTCCTGTACCCGTAGTCCTTAGTTCAGAGCTAGTAAGTATATTAACGCCTCGTACCGTAGAGCCAGATGCACTCGTAGTACCCGTAAGGTTAATATCTGCATCTACTGTTCTGATTTCACCTTGGGTATAGTTGATACCACTGTCATTACCTGTACCGCTCTCGGCTGTTCCTGTAAAGTTCCAGGTACCAACACTACCTCCTGTTCCTGTAGACTGCAGGAGCATGTCGCTATCAATCATTCTAATACCATCACCACCAACATTACCCCCACGGCCTATCACTGTAACCGCTCCGTCCGTTGTGGTAATATCTCCAGCAAAGTCCACTCCATCAAAATCTCCAGTACTGATTGCATCCCCAGATCCATCTGCATTTCCTCGAATTTCAAGATCCCCACTGACTGTAGTAATAGACCCACTAGAACTCACCGTAAATGCCTGGCCAGAGCGTAAAGTAAGATTATTAGATCCCGTAGTACTCAAAGCGGCATCCACATCGATTGTGCCGCCCACACCCCAAGACTGGATGATCGTAGGCAGACTAAAGACGGCAGTCTCCACATCAATAGCTCCTGTTCCTGTAGCGTATCCAAAGGTAGCCGTAGTAAAGGTGCTTAAATTCGTTGCAGAAGTCGTATCAAAGACCAGGCTACCTGTTGCCCCATCTCCTATACCAAGAGTATCACTCGTACCCACAGGCTGCACAATAAAGCTTCCCGTACCTTGTACCGTACTATCTAGGTCAATCGTACCCGTACCCGTTAAGGTAACATCACCCGCAGTGCTTCCCGTACCAATCGTACCCGAGGCCAAAGCAATCGCATCTCCATTTGTTCCCGCAGTACCCGTTAAAGTAATATCCCCAGATACTGTATCTATGTTAGCTGAAGCATTAGTAATTAATATACCATGAGAGAAGTCAGCTCCACCGGCAGTACTACCCGTACCCGTAATCGTAATATTACCATCACCACTTGTTGTAATGCCGCCTGTGGTCGTAACAAGAACCCCTTCAACCCCTGAGGCAGTCCCTACAGAGGTTCCTGTAATGGCAATGTCCCCATCCGCCGCAGTGATTAAAGTAGAATCTCCAATATCGACGCCTTCTGCATTACTGTCATTACCCGCACCACTCGTGCCTACAAGCGTAATGTTAGCAGCATTAGCCCCTGTTCCCGTAGAGGTAATCGAGGTAGTACTAATAAGCCTCATACCCTCAGTAGCGGTAGTCGTACCAGTCGAAGTCGCTGTAATAGTAATATCCCCATCCACGGAAGTAATGGTACCTGGGTTCAAGTTAATACCATGGTTATTTGCCGTATTTGCTGTAATCGTAATAGTTCCTGCACTCGCTCCGGTTGCCGTAGAACTAATCGTAGCTCCATTTAATAGACGCACTCCTTGGCTATTTTGGCCGTTACCAAAAATGATAATATCACCCGTTCCTGTAGTCGTAAGCGTTGTTGAGGCACTACCAATATCTACTCCAAAGGTATTACTTGTACTAATATAATCTCCTCCCGCATCTGCATTACCACGGATCTCAAGGTTTCCATTCACCACAGTAAGCACACTATCATCATCAATATCAATAAGCCCACCTGTACGTAGTGTTAAGCTATCCGATCCACTCATGGTAACATTTCCATCCACAGTCATAGAGCCTCCATCACCCCAAGACTGAATAAGCACTGAATCACTAGGCGTCCAAGCCTCTACATCTACAGCACCTGTACCTGTGGTCGATCCAATCGTAATCAAGCTAAACCCATCCGTAATGTTCCCTAAGCTTGTATCATCAACTAAAAGCGTTCCCGTAGCAGTACTACCCACAGCAATGCTCGTACTCGCCGTAATCGGCTCAATCACCAAGTTGCCCGTACCGGTAACCGCTGCATCCAAATTTACATCCTCATCACTACGCAAAGTAATCGTACCACTCGTAGAACCACTTCCTACAGTTCCAGCACTGACATCAATCCCTACATCCGTTCCTGACGCTGCCGTACCAATCAAAGTAATACTACCCGTACCGGTTGCGTCTATAGAACCTCCAGAGAACACACCAATACCAGCCATAGTAGAAGTAGTACCCGTTGCTCCGGTACCGGTAATCGTTATGTTACCATCCCCAGTTGTTCTAATCGGGTCACTAAAGTGCACCCCAACATTAACAGAGGCAGACCCACTCAAAGTACCAGCTGTACCCGTAATATCAATATCACCATCTACTGAGGTAATAGCCCCGGTAGCATCACTTTGAATACGGACCCCTGTATTACCACCCGTACTATTCGCATTTCCACCTACACCTACTATAGTAATATTTGCCGCATTTGCACCCGTACCCGTAGAGCTAATTACAGTATTGTTGGTAAGGTTTATTCCATAGTTAGTAACACCTCCCGTGCTATCTCCCGTACCCGTAATCGAAATGTCTCCATCAACCGAAGTGATGCTACTACCATCTGTTATTAAATCAAAACCAATGTTAGCATTGTCTGTACTAGGTCCACCAATACCCACGATGGTAATCGTTCCCGCACTAGCTCCCGTAGCAGTCGAGCTCACCGTACCCGTACCACTTTGCACACGCACCCCACGGTCATTCGCAGTATTTCCTCCAATACCATAAATCGCAATATCCCCAGTACCGGAAGTCGTTACCACACCGATAATCTGTGTACCATGGAAGCCTCCTGTCGTAGTGATTGCACTACCCGCACCATCTTCATTACCACGGATCGTTAAGTTCCCGTTCACCACACTAATAGTAGCAGTACCAACCATATCAAATTGCTCACCCGCTAAGAGCGTTAGGCTATCCGAGCCACTCATCGTAAGGTTCCCATCCACATCCACAGACCCACCTACACCATAAGCCTGAATCGTTGTAGGGTCATTAGGGCTCCATGCCTCTACATCCACATGTCCCGTTCCGGTAGCAGACCCTATCGTAATGCTGCTAAACCCATCCGCTAAGTTACTCAAGCTCGTGTCATCAATGAATAAGTCTCCGGTAGAAGTAGTACCCACACCAATATTCGTGCTCGCCGTAAGCGGTTCAATAATCAATGCCCCAGAGCTTGTCACAGGGTCAGTCACATCATTCAAATCAACAATACCATCTGTACGGAAAGTAATTGTACCGGTCGTTCCTGCATCCCCAATTTCACCACTATCATAGCTAATACCATCTCCACCCGTACCAGCAGTAGCAATAAACGTAATATTACCGCTATCAGTGTTAATATTCATACTGCTGTCAGTAATCTCAATACCATTAGAACTTCCCGCTCCAACTGCAGTACTTCCTGTTCCGGTAATGGTGATATTACCATCTCCTGTGGTTATGATACCCCCACTACCCTTAATCTCCACCCCAGCAGCACCACTACCCGTTGTGCGTGAAGTACCGGTAATAGCGATATCCCCATCCACCGCAGAGATATTACCACTCATATCTACAGCCATACCCGTAGCATCTGAACTTGTCCCCGTACCACTGGTACCAATTAAAGTAATGTTTGCTGCATTAGCGCCAGTTCCGGTAGAAGTAATGCTACTAGAGCTACGAATCTCCATTCCTTCTGAATTCGTAGTAGAATTAGAAGTCGCCGTAATAGTAATATCCCCATCTACCGAAGTAATCACAGCTGGGTCCATCTGGATACCACGGCTACTAGGGGAGGTTCCCGTAATCGTAATCGTTCCGGCACTAGCCCCAGTTGCGGTAGACTGAATAGCCTCAGCCTCTCTAATAAGCACCCCAACACCACTCGTAGGCCCTGCATTACCAATAATAGTAATATTACCCGTACCTGAGGTTTCTATCATCACAGATCCGTCACCCCCATCCAGGTCAACACCATCAAAACTGCCCGAAGCTGCTATAGGGTCACCTACAGCATCCGCATTACCACGGATATCAAGGTCTCCATCGACTACATTAATGCGGCCCAAACTAGTCGCAGTAATTTCTCCTCCCGCACGAAGGCTTAAGTTATTAGACCCCGTCGTAGCCAAAGTACCATCGACATCAATCGTACCTCCATCAGCCCAAGATTGAATAATAACAGGGTCATCAAAGCTAGATGCCTGCACATTAATGTGGCCAGTACCCGTAGAGTACCCAAAAGTAATATCACTAAATCCATCTACAAGGTTAGTAACCGTATTATCCAGCACCAACAAACTTCCTGTAGCGCTATCTCCAATACCCAAGGTATCACTGACCGCATCTGGCACAAACACAAGGGATCCAGACCCTTGTATACTACTACCAGCGCTTAAATTAACATTACCTGCACCAGTAATTGTAATCGTTCCGTCAGTTGTAGCATCTCCCAATACACCACTACTAGATATCTGAAAAGCATCGGCGCTAGTACCCGTTCCTGCCGTACCATCGATGGTAATATCACCGTCTACCGTAGTTAAATTAAAGCTAGAATTATTAAGCAAGATACCATCCGCATTGACAGTCGCGTTTGTACTTCCTATCCCGGTAATGCTAATATTAGCTGCATTAGCTCCCGTACCAGTCGAGGTTATCCCTCCGGTAGAAACTAAAGTAACCCCACGCGCACCTCCAGTACCATCCCCGCTAGAAGTCCCTGTTATACTAATATCCCCATCTACCGAGGTAATGCTTCCGGTCCCTACAATATTAACCCCTTCCACAGTACCCGAAACATCCGTAGTACCCACTAAAGTAATAGTCCCTGCATTAGATCCCGTACCGGTCGAGGTAATGGTTCCTCCCATCTCAATACCCTGTGAATTGCTCGTGTCTCCACCTGTACCAGTAATTGAAAGGTTTCCGTCTACCACACTAATCGCACCCACACCATCTATATAAACACCGTGGTGGCCACCTGATTGATCATAATATCCAGTACCCAAAATGGTAACCGTACCTACACTACCACCCGTACCCGTAGAAGAAACAGTACCAGTAATACTCACCCCATACCGGTCATCAGTACCCGAGCCACCGCCTCCGCGCAAATCCATAGCTCCCGAAGTTGTAGTAAGAAGCCCGCCCGAAGCCACTTCAAATCCATATGAAGAGGTATCTACACTACCTGTACCATCTTCGTTACCATAAATCGTAATGTCACCGCTTACTGTTGTGATAGACCCAGTAGAATTAATTGCAAAAGCACCTCCACTCGTGATCGTCAGGTTTGCAGATCCTGTTGTACTAAGGTCCCCAGCCACATCAATATCACCATCGCCATCTTCGGCCCGAAGCGTTACATCATCCGTAAAGGCGACTGTTTGCACCTCAATATTCCCGCTACCCGTAGCAGACCCAATTACAATCGAGTTAAAGCCATCAGCAAAGTAACCAATTTCTGTAGCATCCAAATTCAAGGTACCTGTTGCACTATTACCAAGACCAATCGTCGTGCTTGCAGTACGTGGGATGATATTTAGGTTACCCGTACTTTGGATATTCGTTCCTGTGCCCAATTCAATTGTATTGGCGTTAATGGTAATATCTGCAGTAGTCGTACCGTCCCCAATCGCTCCACTGCTAGCCGTACTCACTTCCTGCGCAGCGGTTGTAGGCGTTGTACCGGTAATCACAATTGCCCCTTCTGTAGAGCGTACGGTACCACCATCAATCCTAACCCCATCTGCACTTGAGCCTGAGTTGGTAGCCGTACCATCCAAAGTAATCGTACCTGCATTACCCCCCGTACCGGTCGAGGTTACCGTACCCTGGATGTTAAGCCCAAAAGAGCTTCCTGCATCTCCCCCTGTACCCGTTAGAGTAAGGTCAGCATCTACCACACTAATCGTACCATCTACATCAATACCATAGTGGCTATCTGACTGATCATAAAATGCAGTCCCTACCAAAGTAATAGCCCCTACACTACCCCCAGTACCGGTAGAAGAGATAGTACCATCTACATTTATTCCGTAGCGGTCATCTCCACCATCTTCACCACCTCCACGCAAGTCCATAGCGCCCGAGGTCGTCGTCAAAAGCCCGCCAGACTCGATACTAAACCCAGTCGTGTAAGGGTTAGACATGCTACTATCGATCCGCGCTCCCGCACCATCATCATTACCATAAATAGTAATATCTCCACTCACCGTCGTGATAGACCCAGTTGCATTCATCAAGAAAGCTTCCCCAGCAAAAATACTTATACTATTAGACCCAGTCGTACTTAAGGCCCCATCAATATCGATATTACCATTCGCAGCATAAGACTGAATCGTCACAGGACTTGTAAAGACAATCGTTTCCACATCAATATTTCCTGTGCCAAAAGTATATCCGATAGTCACATCACTAAAACCAGAAAGATTTGTGGCCGAGGTTGAGTCAAAAAGAAGATTTCCTGAGGCACCATCACCAAGGCCAATATTGTTACCAAAGCCAGTAGGCTGTATCACCAAGGAGCCCGAGCTTTGTACAGTATTATCCAAATCAATTATACCTGAAGCAGTGAACGTAATATCTCCCGTAGTACTTCCCGTACCCACAGTTCCATTCGTAACAGCAATCGCCTCGGTACCACTTCCAGCCGATCCGACTAGGGTAATATCCCCATCCACGGTATCCACATTAGAAGACGCATTACTAATTAATATACCACGAGAGCCCGCAGTAAGTGCATTTCCCGAACCATCAATCGTTATGTTCCCTGCATTAGAACCTGTTCCTGTAGTGGTAATACCTCCTGTGCTAGTCATACTAAACCCATCAGCGCCTGAGGCAGTCCCCAAAGTAGATCCTGTTATACTAATGTCCCCATCGACACTGGTGGTACTCGCACTACCAGCAAAGGTGATACCATTGGCCGCAGAAGATGCACCGTTACCGCTAGTCCCTACAATCGTAATGGTTGCAGCATTAGCCCCTGTTCCCGTAGAGCTAATTAAAGAAGCACCTTGGATACGTGCCCCAGGGTCATTACTAGTCGTAGCATCTGCAGTTCCGGTAATACTAATATTACCATTGACTGAAGTAACCGTACCTGGGTTTAAATTTACCCCAATGTTTGAGTTATCGATAGATTCCCCAGTAATCGTGATTGTTCCCGCGCTCGCACTCGTACTCGTAGAGCTAATCGTTGCCCCATTCAACAAACGTACTCCCTGAGAAGTCCCTCCATTACCAATAATCGTAATATTACCCGTACCTGAGGTTGTGATTGTTGTCCCCGTAGTAACAATATCCACCCCAAGGGCACCAGAAGTCCCAATGATGTCGCCAACCGCATCCGCATTACCACGGATTTCAAGGTCTCCATTCACCACACTGATCGTATTTCCACCATCAATATTAATCTCTCCTCCAGCACGTAAGGTCAAAGTATCCGAGCCTGACAGCGCGATACTACCATCTACATCAATCGTACCCCCATCACCCCAAGATTGAATAATCGTAGAGTCATTAGGGTTCCAAGCCTGCACATCTACTAATCCAGTACCCGTAGACAATCCAATCGTAATACTACTAAACCCAGCAGTCAAGTTACTCAAGGTCGTATCATCCATAGTCAAAGCCCCTGCTGCACCCGTACCAATACCGATAGCCGTACTCGCTGTAATCGGTTGGATAACCAAAGTACCCGAACTTTGGACGGCTCCGCCAAAGTCAACAATACCATCTGTATTAAACGTAAAGTCTCCCGTAGTACTTCCCGTACCCACAGCAGCCTCAAGGTTAATGCCATCTGAAGTACCCTCCCCAGCCGTACCTGTGATAGTCAAATTACCATCCACGACGGATAAGGTATCATTAGGGTTTAAATCTACCCCTGCAGACTCACCCGTAGCACTAGAGCCTCCTGTTCCAATCAAAGTAATATTAGCCGCATTCGCCCCCGTACCCGTAGAGCTTACCGTGTTATTAATCAAAATACCTTGCTGTGCCGTAGCTCCAGTTCCTCCACCGGTTCCTGTTAAGAGTATGTCTCCATCTACCGAAGTAATCGTACCATTAATATTAATACCAACAGCCCCAGTAGTTGCTGACCCAGTGCCTCCAACACCAGTCATAGTAATTGTACCGGCTCCAGAGCCTGTTCCTGTAGAGCTTACTGTACCATTCGTGTTCACACGGATCCCCTGCTGGGAGCCGCCCGTATCTCCGGCATGCCCAATAATAGTAATATCTCCCTCAACAGTCGTTACCGTTCCGGTATCCACATCAACCCCACGGAAGCCCCCTGTAGATCCAAGTGCAGATCCTGCACCATCATCATTACCCCTCAAGTCAATGTCAGAATTCACAGTCTGTACCGTACCATCAATCTCAAGCTCTCTACCCGCATGAATTGTTATCTCTTTATTAGACCCAGTCGTATTAATCGTCTCTCCAGATCCAATAATAATATCATTATTCGCTGCATTTTGGATGCTTACTGGGTCGGTAAAGGTTTCACTGTTTAAGTCTATTTCTGTGGTACGAGTAGTTTCTCCTAACGAGATTAAACTCCATCCGTTAGTAATGTTTCCTAACTCTGTAGCATCCACATTTAAGGTTCCCGTTGCCGAAGCTCCAATACCCATTGTAGTACTGCTTGACTCTGGAACAATAAATATTGTTCCTGTTCCACTCACTGCAGCATTAAGCGCCAAGGTGTCAGCCCTCAAGGTCAAGTTCCCCGAACCCATGGCTATTGCCGCACCCACAGTAACACTAGTTCCTCGGAATTCTGCTGTATCAGTCCCCGAGAAAGTGGGAGCCGCATTAACTTGTATCGCACCACCTGTGCCTCCCATCCTAAATGCTACAGGGTCATTAAAAGTAATCGTACTGTCTAAGCGTAAGGTCGAAGTTCCCCCAGTACGTCCAAATAAAATCTCGTTAAACCCGTTTGAAAGGTTCCCAATCTCTGCCTCATCCAAATTCAAAGTCCCTGTAGCACTATCTCCAAGCCCAATAGAAGTGCCATTTGCTAAACCACGTATAAATAAATTACCTGTACCATCCACAGTTCCTTGTATGTTCATATAGTCTGCCTCTAGGACAATATTTCCTGAAGTACTAGAGTCCCCAATGCTAGACGATCCATTCAGATGTATCCCTTCATCACCGCCTCCTTCATTAGCTATCAAAGTAATACTTCCAGCATCCGTACGCACAACGGAGGTATTGGCAAACTGAATCGCCTCGGTAGCCGTGCCCGTCTCAGAACCACCCGTACCCGTAATGGTTATATTACCCGCATTGCCATCAGTCCCTGTTGTCTCAATCACTGTTCCCTGACGGATGCGGATCCCCCGGTCACTAGCTGTATCGCCTCCTTCACCTTCCAGGGTAATATTACCACTCACCGCAGTCACATCCACATCATTCAAATCAATACCCGAGAAGTTCCCTGTACCCCCATCGAGGTTAGCCTCCATCACAATCGCAGTAAAGTTACTACCGCTATTAGTGCTATTAATCTGAGCCCCTGCATTCCCCAGGATGTCATCCCCTGCATCCAAGGTAAGCGTGGTATTATTGCTCCAGGTAATATCAATGGCCCCTAAACTATCTGCGGTACCATTAAGGGTAATCGTCTCATCTGCCTGAATCGTCACATTTGCAGA
Organism: Opitutia bacterium UBA3534; assembly: GCA_002376875.1. Taxonomy (GTDB): domain Bacteria; phylum Verrucomicrobiota; class Verrucomicrobiia; order Opitutales; family UBA3534; genus UBA3534. Next base: position 365,698 of record DFOT01000002.1, read on the forward strand.
TCCTAAAGCAGTGATAATGACTGAGTCCCCAACCGTAGCATCTCCTACGCTACCACTGTTACTATTTTCAATCACCACATCCGTAGGGTCTAAGAGTAATGTACCCCAGCCTCCATTTTCAGCCCTTAAGTTTACTGTACCATCAAATCGTAAGATGTTCTTACCAGACACCTCAACAAAACCCCCATCTCCAGAGCTCCCAAAAGCTTGCCCACTTACGTGTCCGTAATACTCCGTCGTATCATCCGCCCAGAAAATCACCTTACCAGCATTTCCATAGCTAAATGAGTCTGCCTTAAATAACACACCTTCTTCCACAGTTGTGAACTGTGCATTCTTGATGTCGGGGTTGTTGCCTTGGTAGTCTCCTCCTACCAAGGCAGTTCCCCCGCCAATGTCTCCGCTAACATCCACGACAGTATCTGCTTTCACGGTGACTTCATCCCCCAAGATATGGACAGTACCCCCGTGTCTGCCCGTTTCTGTTGCAGAGGCATCAATCGTTCCGGCGACCGAAACATGCCCTTCTTCCGCACTCAAAATGACGCGTCCGTCCTTAACGACAGATCCGGACGCTTCAATAACCCCCGTTTGGTTAATTGCCAGCTCGTACATACTACCGCCGGCTGCTTTTAGCTCAGCCTCAACGGCCTCAATGAGGCCTTCATTGTCGATACTCCCCAGTCCAACTACCCTGACTGCAGTATCCGAGCCACTAGGATCCATCAATAAGACTTCAGTCCCTGCACCCAAAAGCACTTGTCCATTCTCTGCGTTCAAGGTTCCCCTATTTTCTACCTCGCGCGCAATCAGGACGATATCACCAGTGAGTCCTTTGATAGATCCTTCATTAACGACTTTATAAGCCGAGTCCCCTATAAATTGAATATCGCCGCCTGACATGAAATCAGCATCGGCGATATCAAGAGTAGAAGCTACGAACCCCCCGGTTTCAATAACTCCTGATGCCCCAACTAAAACCCCATTTTGATTAATGAGGAATACGGTCCCGTTGGCCTTCAATGTTCCATAGATCAATGAAGGATTCGCCCCCGTTACCCGATTCAGCGTCGCTGCACTGACCGAGGGCTGAACGAATTGTGTGGTTTCCCCCGTATTAACAGAAAAGTCCTGCCAGTGCACAATAGCATGACTGGTGGACTGATTGATGGTGGTGGTAGTCCCGACTGAGCTTATCGTCGCATCCCCCGCGACTACCTGCCCCCCGACAGGGTTCCCCCAAAGGCTCAAAGGTACTAAGAAAACGGATATTAACATCCCCACTAAAACGTGCCGTGCCGTTTCATACAAAAGCCCCCATACGCCAAAAAAAGTCTTTCGCAAAAGCCTTCTAGCGCGTATGCGGAACTTTACATAATCTTTGGGGGCAATAATCATTTTCAGAGGGGGTTAATATGCTAAGGTCACTCGGGGTAGTTTGGGGTAAAGTTGAGTGACCCTCACATACTTATAATGATATCTATATATCTTTATATTGCAAGTCTGACTATAAGAATATTATACCATTTTTATTAAGGTTTTACTATAACCTTTTCTCAATAAATGCACTTTTTTTGGGACTTTTTGACTCATTTTTAGCGCAATTTCCCTAATATCCTTTCTAACAACGGGTTAAGTTGATTAGTTAGCTTCAGCTAATATCTTGCGGCGTTTCCACTCATAAACCAAGCCGGACACTACAATAAAGATTCCGGAAACAATCGTTGAAGGCTCAGGAGCCGGGACTAATTCCCCGGTTGATCCGATAATAAAGGCTCCTGCTCCATATCCGGTAAAGGTAACCTGTGCTAGGCTATCAGCATCCCATGCCGAGGCATCGGTGAAAATGATCTGGTTAGGGCCGCCTCCATGATATGGATTTGTGCCCCCTAACCAGTCATCAATAGTGAGAGTAAAGTTATCGTCAAAGGAATCCAGTGAGGCAAAGGTGATGACACTGGCTGTGCTATCAAAATCGATGTTAGAATTGGCACTTAAGGTCAGATCGCCCAGGGTTTCATTATTACCCCCTGGCTTAAAAGTACCTCCTGCCAAGTCCATATCTGCAGTATTATCAATCTGGTTAGCAGCGCCTAGGCTTAAAGTACCACCACTCAAGGTAATCGTCCCTCCTGCAATAGCATCGGTACCAGCTGTTTTACTCAAGGTTAAGGTTCCAGCTGTAACGGTAGTATCTCCCGTATAGGTATTTGCGCTGGACCCACTGAGGGTTAAGGTCCCAGTCCCTTCTTTACGTAAATCCCCTGCCCCAGAGGCCACGCCAGAGACCGTCGTGTCGTTTGATCCTTTAACAGTCAGGTCAGTATCCATGACCATCGCTCCTGTAAAACTCAAGTCTGCAGTATTTGCATTGAAGATACGGGTAGAAGCAGAACTACTCAGGGTAATGTCGTTATTAAACGTTTGGGCTGCCGTACTGCTATTGATAATTGCATCGTTGGATGAGGTACCTAAGAAAGTAAATTTACCACCTCCTGAGGAAAAGGTATAGGCTTGGGTTCCAGAAAACTGAATGGATCGCCCCGGGTTCACATCAAAAAGAATGCTTACTGTTCCAGTACCGTTACCGGTGAAAAGTGCATCATCGGTACTTCCTGAAGGTCGGAAACCTTGGTCCCAGTTAAAACCAAATACCCATTCATTGGTAGTACCCTGCCACGTAAAGTTCGTTGCATAAGCGTGCGAGCTTATACCCCCTAGTATCAAGCACAAGAGGCTTACAAACTTTAGTACTTCTTTCATACCCACTATTGTTCTCACTATTTTTTAAAATCAGATATCATAAAAACATATTGATGTTTCAATCTGATATTAAGATTTTACTACAAAAAGCGCATTTTATCAAGCTTTTTTGTAATTAATTATCAATAGCAAGCCCTTAATAGAGAGTACTTTAGCAACAAAAGCCAGGTCAAAAAAAGTAAAGACCCCTTGCAAATACGATTTAAGACCAAGATAAATAGATTAAAGGCCTTAAAATAATGTATACCCTTTGAAGTAGCTCTTAGGCTCTTTTTACCCCCGATCACCTTCGAAAAAACTTCAAGAGCCAACCACTTCCAGAAGCTGAACATCTCAACAGCTTCAAGCGCCAATGACCTCCAGAAGCTGGGCATTCTAAAAACTTCAACCACCCCAAAAGTTTCAAGCGCCAATCACTTCTAGAAGCTGAGTGATTTGGCAAAAGTTGGGATGAGCTGCAAGGCGCAGGTGAGGCTCGTGAAGGGAGCGCACATTAGGTGCGTGACCGAGCGAACGCAGCCTGCAACGCCGCAGATCGCCCAAATTTTGCCAAATCACCTTCCTCTTCTGATATCTGAGCCAGGAAATTTAACCTGTACGCGGTAGAGTTTTTTACTGCGGGTGGTGATTTTTCCGGAGTCGGTGTCGAAGGAGACGGGGACTTCGCGGCGGCGGATATCGACGACGGCGGTGTAGCCGCGTTCGGAGAAGATATCGATGAGCATGGCCAGGGCGAGGGGGTTGGAAAAGATGACAGCTTCGGTGCTAACGAGGGCCATGCCGGAGATGGCGTGGCGGGTAATGATGGGCATGAACTTGATCTCGATAATGCTGGCGACTTGCTGGAAGAGTTCGGTGTGGTTTTCTTCGTAGTACTCGAGGCGCTCGACGAGCTGCTGGCGTGCGTGCTGGGCAATGGTGCTAGCAATGGGGATTGAGCTGAGGCGGTCGTGCGTTTCCTGGGAGAGCTCGAGGGAGCTTTGGTATTGAAGCTCCTGGAGGATACGCTCCTGGACTTCTGCGAGGGGGCCGCGGGCATTAATGAGGTGGTAGTGGAAGATCTCGCGCAGGCTCTTTAAAGACTCGTAGGTCTTTTCTTTAAAGGTGCGGTAACGATTGCGGGCGGCTTCTTCATCAAGGTCGGTTGTACGGGTTTCGGACTGTTCACCAAAGCCGGTACGCTCGACTTCCTTGTTGTGCTCCAAGGCTTTACGGCCTCGGGAGAGCTGGCGCTCCACACTTTCAGCCTCATCGATATAAAGCACGATGATATGGAAGCGTGGCTTACGGAAGCGCTGGCCATTAGCATAATGGACTGACTGGGCCCGCAAGTCATTGAGCTTGTTATAGAAAAGTTTTAGGCACTCTACCTGTACTTTAGTACGTGGGTAGCCATCCACAACGGCTCCATTTTCATAAGCAGGGTCTAAAAGGCGCTGGAAAACGAGCTTGGTTACTTCGTTATCCCCGACCATCATACCTGCATCGATTAGCTTTTGAGCTTCCGGGCTGCTCAGCAAGCTACTCACCACCACAGGCTTATCAGTAAAGTCACGACGCTGAATAATAAATTGGGTGTTAGTGCCCTTCCCCGCGCCTGGGGCTCCATTCAACCAGAAGATCTCTTTAGGGAAGACCATGTTTTGCACGCCCCCGACAGACTCTTCAAGTTCTGCCCAGACGTTCTGGAAAATTAGCTGCGCATCCTTGATCTCCAAGTCATCAATCTTGGAACCTGCCTGATTATTAGACGGTTGTGGATCTTTAGAAGCTGCCATAGAATTATTTTCGGAAGATTCTGAAGACGCCTCACTGTTAGAAAGCGCAGTTTCAGGCACCTCCTTAGTGTGCACCAAGCTCATTCGGCTCATACTTTACTCTTTTGGAGCATCTTACCAGCGAAAAATGAGATGAACATCTTCTCTCATAAATTTAGCATTTTCCGGACCTACTCCCCTAAAAACCCTGAAAAAGAGGCTTTTAAGCAATTTTATCACGAACACAGTGGATAAAAGCCACTACGCCTTAGCATCAGCCTGGAGTTTCCAGGTCTGTGCATTCAAGGCATAATACTCCAAAAGCCCTTTCTTCATGAAAACATTCTGCTGGAATAATGGAGCCGTTTGCTTCTCTTCACCCTCAGCAGGGCATGACTCGAGCAGCAAATTAAACTTGGATTTCTTAATCTTCCCGATCTGCCGTACCCGCTTTAGGAACGTATCTAAGTCTTTGATTCCTTTGCATTTCTTTGCCTTAGGATCCCAAGTAACCCTCAACTTTTGCCTAGGCCTCAGCTTGACCCCATTTGGGCGCTTAAGTTCTACTACAAAATCAATCAAGGTCTTATCAATCTCCTTAGGTGCACTTACAAGAGACAAACGCATAGCTTCTTCAGAGGATAAGATAAGCTGTTTCACTTCAGGATGATACCTCAAAGACGCTTTTAAAGAATTTTCACATTGAATCGCTTTTTGATTCTTCACAAGCCCTCTTCTTAAGGCATAATTAAGTAAACGCTCTATACTTAGAGTAGCCACTGGCTTGTCCAAAATAGGCCTCAAAATCAACTTCTGCCCAGGCTCTAGCGTGTAAGCGTCTACTCCGGATAAACTCCTTATAAACTCTGTTTGGGTTAAGGAAATATCCCGCTTCCTCCCATAAGAGAATATAACGTCCTTTTCTGGCGAAGAAAAAGTAGCCTCCCCAAGCAAAGCATTTACAGTAATTGTGTACTCATCTAAAGTCTTAGGGTTTACTGTTATAGGACGGGGCCCGACAGCGCTAAAGCGCGCAAACAGGTATCGAAGCTCTTCAAAAGCCTTAGAACTATCCAGCTTCCCGATCGCAGTTGAGGACACCTGCCTCACCGTCAGCTCCTGCCCTGCCTTTAGGGTAAAAGTACCTTCATTCTCCTCAAGGTACTGAACAAAACTCGCAGGGGAAAACTCCCTACCGCACACATTAGCTACGCTATCACTTAAGTCCATAATTACCTTCCATATAAACCCTTTATTTATTGATAATCAAGTACAATCGAATACGCCTTGCCTTTCCAAAGCCTTTTCCTAGGCTAGGCCCCGTATGACAGCAATTCCTAAAGCCTATGAGCCAGCCGCTTCTGAATCCAAATGGTACTCCCGTTGGCTAGAATCTGGGTGCTTTTTACCTGGAAGTGATTCTAATGCAGAGACTTACAGCATCGTAATCCCCCCACCCAACGTGACTGGGGTGCTGACGATGGGCCACGTGCTGAATAATACTATCCAAGATATCTTAATCCGCCGCGCCCGCCAAGCCGGGAAGCGCGCCCTCTGGATCCCTGGGACGGACCACGCCGGAATCGCCACCCAGACTAAGGTCGAGAAAGAACTCCGCCAAGAAGGCCTCACCCGCCACGATCTCGGCCGCGAAAAATTTGTAGAAAAAGCCTGTGAATGGCGCGACACCCACGGTGGGATTATTTTTGAGCAACTCAAGCGCCTCGGTGCCTCCTGTGCGTGGGAGCGCAATGTCCATACGCTTGACGAGGGCTACAAAAATGCAGTACTGCACACATTCGTAGAGCTTTACAAACGCGGTTATATCTACCGGGGCTTACGCATGGTCAACTGGTGCCCAGCCAGCCTCACTGCCCTTTCGGATGAAGAAGTCATCATGAAGCCCTGCAAAAGCCATCTCTACAAGATGCGCTACGAAATTGCTGAGGAACCCGGCCAATATATAGAAATCGCCACAACCCGCCCAGAGACCTTGATGGGTGACACTGCCGTAGCCGTCAACCCAGAGGATGAACGCTACAAGCACCTTGTGGGCAAACACTGCTGGCGTCCTTTCCCGCGCGCTCAAATCCCAATTATCGCAGATGCTGCCGTAGAGAAAGACTTTGGTACCGGCGCCCTAAAGGTAACCCCCGCCCATGACCCCGCTGACTTTGAAATTGGTAAACGCCATGATCTACCCACCATCGAAGTCATCGACGAACACGGCATCCTTAATGAAAACGCCGGAGAAGATTTCGCAGGCATGGACCGGGCTAAAGCGCGCAAAGTCGCAGCCAAAAAGCTCGAAGAACTCGGCCTACTCATAGCCACCGAAGATCACGACAACAACGTCGGTTTTTCAGAACGTGCCGATGTGCTTGTTGAACCTCGCTTATCCGAGCAGTGGTTCCTGCGCTACCCAAAGGTAGAAGAATCCAAAGACGCCGTCAAAGAAGCAATGATCCGCTTCTGGCCAAAACGCTGGGAGAAGACCTACCTGCACTGGCTCAACAATATCCAAGACTGGTGCATCAGCCGTCAACTTTGGTGGGGGCACCGCATCCCCGTGTGGTACCGCAAAGACGCCGACCGCAACGACCCTCAAAACATCCATGTTTCTGTAGAAGGCCCCACAGACCCTGAGAACTGGGAGCAAGACGAAGACGTCCTCGACACATGGTTCTCTTCCTGGATTTGGCCATTCGCAACCATGGGCTGGCCGAATGAAGAGGCTATGCAAACCCACGAACTTTCTAAGTTCTACCCCACTAGCGACTTAGTCACCGGCCCAGATATTATCTTCTTCTGGGTATCACGCATGATCATGGCCGGCCTAGAATTCATGGGCCCAGAAAAGGAGACCCTAACCCCCGAGGACATCCAAGCGCGCATGCCTTTCAAGAATGTTTACTTTACCGGCATCATCCGCGACATCCAGGGCCGCAAGATGTCCAAGAGCCTAGGCAACTCCCCTGATCCACTCGACCTGATCGCCAAGTACGGGGCTGATGGCCTACGTTTCGGCATCATGAGTATCGCCCCTCAAGGCCAAGACATCCTCTTTAACGAAGACTGTGTCGCTCAAGGCCGTAACTTCTGTAACAAACTTTGGAACGCTTGCCGCTTCCGTCAAATGTCTGGCGAGATGGCAGACAATAGCTCTATCGAGGCTATCGCCAAACGGATGGATGCTAAATTCTTTGATGAGGACGACCACGCTATCCTTGGTCAACTCACTCAAACACTCGATGCGGTTAACAAGCAGCTCAATGAGTACGCCTTCAGTATGGCTACCCAGACGCTCTATAATTTCTTCTGGGGGGATTTCTGCGACTGGTACCTCGAGGTATCGAAAACCAAAAGCCCTGAGCACAAAGCAACTTCGTTTGCCGTACAAGACCTCGTCATCCGACAGCTCTTGCTCATGTTGCACCCCTTTACCCCTTTCATCACCGAAGAACTGTGGCACTTACTTGGCTACGGGCCCGAAGACAGCTTCATCCAAAACGCCTCACCCGGTACCGCAGAAGGCCTAAGCACAGCGCTTAACACCTGCGGCATCACCCTAAAGCCAGAGGCCCTCACCACGGTTGAAAAACTACGCGAATGTGTCTCTAAGCTACGCGCAATTAAGGCGCAATACAATCTCGGTGCCAAAAAGGACATCAACTTCTTCTACACGGCAGATGAAGCCGACCACGCTTGCATCAGCGCGCACACCGAGAAGCTCAAGTCCATGGCAGGGGCTGCAAGCCTCACCCGCACCGATGACGTCAAAGAAGCTCCTGCAAGCATCACGCCCTTAGGGACTTTCTATATCGACTTAGCCAGCGCAGTAGACATCGAGGCCGAGAAGACACGGCTCAACAAAGAGCTCGAAAAGCTCAAAGGCCTCATCCTCTCTGCCCAAAAGAAGCTCGAGAACAAAAGCTTTACCGACAAGGCGCCCGAGCAAGTCATCGCCGGCGTGCAAAAACAACTCGACGAGAACAAGGCCAAGTCTGAAGAGATCATAAAACTGCTAGGCAGCTTCACTTCCTAATAGTCTTGCTCCCCTAATGCAGTTTCGATTCACCTTTGGGCTAACCCTACTCTGCCTACTTGGGGCCTGCAGGTCTCACGAACCCGCACCGACCCATGTCATGCGTTTCCACCTAGAGGCTACAGAGGGCTCTGTTAAAAACACGCGTATCGCCAAGCTCCCCATAAGCGGCCTATCATTTACCGTAGATAAAAAGCCCGCTCTATTCGAGGGAGACATCCTCAATGTAGAGCTCGTCCAAGTCGACACAGGCTTATGTCTCTTCTTTCAGTTTACCGAACGCGCCTCTCGAGAGCTCTACCGCCTCAGCGTGACCCACACGACACATCCGCTGGTCCTACTCATCAATAACCACCCGATTGGCTTCCAAAAGCTCGATCACGCCATTGAAGATGGAAACCTCTTCATGTTTGTAGAAGTCCCCGATGAGGACCTCCCTGAACTTATCCAAGACCTCAAGCTCTCCACAAAACGCGTCTGGGAACTAAAGGGTTAGTTCTCTTCAGCCCCTGTGCGAAGTTCATCCATCAGCTTCTGGAACGGCTTGTACTCATGTAAGAACATCAAGTCCGGGTCTTCCTCCATCCACTCAATATCATTATACCCCAGCTCAACAGCCTTGCGTAAGGCCTTCATCGCATCGGCCTGCCGATTCTTAAGCGCCAGGCTGCACCCCAAGTTATAATGTGCCGTAGAGCTCTCAGGCAGGAGCTTTACTAACTTGCGGTCCATCTTAAGACCGTCTTCCAAACGCCCTTCTTGCGTGTAAAGCCCGCCTAATATTTCAACGACTTCCGCATACGTCGGGTCTTTTTTAAGGATGCTCTCAAAAAATTGGATTTCGAATTCAGAATCTACAGCCATGGGGTATCATCAATAGGGTTATTGTTTAAATTAGTTATCGCACGTTGTCTTAATGCACTCCCCCGCCTCAGACTTTGGGCAACGCGCAGTTACCTGCAAGCGCTGGGAACCGACCTCAAGGCCCAAACGCTCCGAAACCGTTTTGCCATACCACTCCATAAAAGGCGCATCAATCTCAAAGATCTTATCACAGTCCGAGCAAACCACCTGAGCCTGGAAGGGTTTTATCGTATCACAGCACTTATAGTACTTACATTCCTTTCCCACATCAATTTCCCGAACCGTCCCACATTCAATAAGCAGGGGCAAAGTACGGTACAAAGTCGCCCGAGAGACAGAATCATCAATCTGACAGGCCTGTGCTAACAGCTCCTCAGCCGTATAATGCTCCGGCAAAACAAACGCCGCCTTCAAGATCGCCAAACGTGGCTGAGTCACACGCAAGCCCTTGCTCATCAAGAAACTCTTGAAGGCATCTAAGGATTTTACATCAGGCTCGTCAGCAACTACAGACATACAATAAGATCTTTATAGGCTTTATAGGTCTTGTTATATATAAATAATTTTCAAAAGGGAAGGTTATTTTGCCGCTTGCTCGATAGCGCTCAGCACACAGCGCCCCCCACCCTTAAAGAAAACATAGGACAACTTCCCCTCACAAACCTGGTGCCATAGCCCTATAGACTCCATATACCGGTCCTTTATCTTAAACTCTTCGACCACACCATTCTTAGATACATAGCTAGTCACCAGCAATTTTTTAGAAGGCTCACTGGCCGCCTTAGCATTACTCACCCAAAGCTCGCCCTCGCTATAAAGAGGATGACTCATAAAACGATCATAGCGGTAATGAAATAAATGCTCTTTGAAGCTCTGGATTCTATATTCCCGAATCAAGCGACGCTCAGGCTGGTAAGGAATAATATTTGACTCCCCAGATTTAATTACCTCTAAAACAGGCTTACGCGCATCAAGATCCTCTACACCATAGAGACAGTGGCTACTGCTACTGCGGTAGTCATGCTTACCCCCTACCTTCTTCATAGAGACACTGCCTTCTTCAAAGCTTAAAATATAAGCCACAGGCTCCCCTTTAGCCCCTCTGAACGAGAATTCTAAGCGTGCCTCTTCAACCGGCTTCTTCTCCTCCTGTGGATATCGCTCTACTTCTTTCCCTAGGAAGTATTTGCCCGAAGGTTTTTTCCAAAGGTAAATCCTTTCCTCCTTCTTCAATAAAGAAAAGCTTTTCCCTAAAAACTTCTTCCTAACACTCAGAGGGACACTTGTCATGTTTATAAAAATACACTCAGCATGCATCGCCTTATAAACAAAAAACCGCTTCTGACGAACCGTACCCTTCTCTTGCACAACAGCTCGAGTAGCCTTCGCAGTCTCTAGAGTGCCTTTATTTTCCTCCACGTTCAACCCTCCACTTCCTGACGAAGCAGAATGTTCTATTCCCTTTCCCTGTATATCCATAAATTTACATCATTGCATAAGCCGCTTGCGCTATTTTTATAAACGAGGCTGCCTGCAACGAAGCCCCTCCCACAAGGGCCCCATCAATATCTTCTTGTTCAAAAAGTTCTTTAGCATTCGTTGGCTTTACAGACCCTCCATAAAGAATACGAATCTGAGCAGCTTTCTCGTCACCGAACTGCTTAGCTAATAGCGCACGAATCGCCGCATGGACTTCCTGCGCCATAGCCGGTGTAGCCGCACGCCCGGTACCAATCGCCCAAATAGGCTCATAAGCAATAATCAGCTGCTCGGCCTTACTCTTAGCCACCTTAGCAAGCCCCACACTCATCTGGCGCTCGATCACAGCCAAGGTTTGGTCAGCCTCACGCTCTTGCAAACTCTCCCCCACACACATAATCGGTTTTAGACTACTCTTAAGAGCCGCTTGCACCTTATTATTCACCTGGCGGTCTGTCTCCCCAAAAAGGCTCCGCCGCTCACTATGCCCAATAATCACGTGGGTCACGAATAAGTCCCGCAACATCGCCGCAGAAACCTCTCCGGTGAATGCGCCTGAGGGCTCTGCATGCATATTCTGCGCCCCTAATGCGATATTGGAGTTTTCCAAAATCTTCCCTACATCAGAAAGTGCCGTAAATGGTGGGCATACTAAAGTCCTCACTGCTGTCTCACGGCCTAAGGTCTCCACCAGTTCTGTCACCAAGGATTGCGCATCTGCACGGGTCATGTGCATTTTCCAGTTTCCAGCTATGATGTACCTACGATTATTCTTAGACATGCTATGAAATCTATCGAATTAAGAGCATTCGTCAACGACTTGATGCGCATCCCAGTCTGCCAGGACTTTCTCTAGGGACAGGATCTCTTCTTCCCCGAGCTCCCCACGCTTAATTTTGTCATTCACGATGCGCAAGGCCACAGATACAGAAGCATCCCCAAATCCGCGCTCAGCACGCTGTTCTTCAGGGTTCTCATCAGAGCCATCCTCTGCTTGGTCATCACCCCCAAAGCTCTGTTGCCAGGGCTCAGTATGGTCTATTGGGCTGACCCAGTTGCTATCAAAAAGCCTCATCACCAAGCATCTAAGCGGACAAAATACTCGGCTGTCAAGGGGTAATTGATAAAAAAGGCTCAAATAAGAAAGTTTGCTGGGGATATTTCGCCCCTAACTCTTACAAAGCACCGCCACCCCAGGCAATTCCTTCCCTTCCAGGAATTCTAGGCTCGCGCCTCCTCCAGTACTCATGAAGGTCACCTCATCAGCATAACCACTATCCTTAATGGCCTTAGCAGAATCCCCTCCACCAATAATAGAAGTCCCCGTGCACGCAGCAAGGGCCTTAGCTACCGCAACAGTCCCCTGTGCACATTCTGGAATTTCAAAGATTCCCATCGGTCCATTCCAAAGGATAGTCTTGGATGAGGCTACCTGCTTAGCAAAAGTCTCTCGGGTCTTCGGGCCAATATCCACCCCCTCCCAGCCATCAGGGATATCCCCTTCAACCACTTTAACCTTCCCTGCTGAATGGTTTTTAAAATCAAGGCTATTGGTCACTACGGTATCACTGGGTAAGAGCAAAGCAACGCCTTTGGCTTTCGCTTTTTCCATGAGGTCTTTAACCAGATTGACTTTATCTGGCTCGACTAAGCTCTTCCCTACTTTCTTGCCCAAGGCCAAAGCAAAGGTGTAGGCCATGGCCCCGCCAATAAGGATCGCATCCGCCTTATCGAGGAAAGTCTCAATCACGTTCAACTTATCGCTTACCTTCGCTCCACCAAAGAGGACCGTAAACGGACGCCCGGGGACCGCAGTCTTCTTCCCTAAGTAATCCATCTCGCGCTCAATCAAAAAGCCTGCAACACGTGGAGATAAGTGTTCGGCAACCCCTACCGTAGAGGCATGCGCACGGTGGGCTGTACCAAAGGCATCATTGACGTAAGATTCTGCCAAGCTCGCAAGCTGCTCAGCAAACGCAGGGTCATTAGCCTCCTCACCCGGATGGAATCTTACATTCTCTAAAAGAAGCACATCCCCATCCTTAAGCTTATCAACTGCTTTCTGGGCAAGCTCCCCAACGCAGTCTTCGGCAAAGGCTACTGGCTTACCCAATTTCTCAGACAAGAGCTTAGCTACCGGCTTAAGACTTTTCTCTGGAACACGCTTCCCATTAGGGCGCCCCAAATGGCTTACCAAAATAACGCGTGCACCCTGGTCACACAAATGCTGAATAGTCGGAAGCGCCGCCACCACACGGGTATCATCACCAATACCTCCCTTTGAATTTAGGGGAACATTAAAATCAACGCGCACAAGTACGCGCTCCCCCTCAAAAGAGATATCACGGATCGTTCTTACATTCAGCATAGCAGTTTCTTAAAGAAATTGAGCAACCTTCTTAAGCAAATCTACGCAGCGGTTACTATAACCCCATTCGTTGTCATACCAACTCACGAGCTTAAAGAACTTGTCATTCAATCCAATGCCAGAGCCTGCATCAAATACAGAAGAGGCCGCATCATGGATAAAGTCGCTAGAGACTACTTCATCTTCGGTGTAGCCAAGAATACCCTTCAAAGGCCCTTCGGATGCAGCCTTCATGGCTTTGCAAATTTCTTCGTAAGAAGTAGCTTTTTGCGTTTTTACCGTAAGGTCTACCACAGACACCGTCGGGGTTGGAACACGGAAGGCCATCCCTGTGAGCTTACCTTGCACCTCAGGTAACACCAGGCCTACAGCCTTGGCCGCACCTGTGCTCGAAGGAATAATATTAAGCGCTGCAGTACGCCCGCCCTTCCAGTCTTTACGGGAAGGCCCATCCACGACTTTCTGTGTAGAGGTGTAACTATGTATGGTAGTCATCAAGCCTTCTTCGATACCGAAGTTATCTAAAATGACCTTAGTAATCGGGGCTAAACAATTTGTAGTACAAGAGGCATTTGAAATAATGTGGTCATCCGCAGTAAGTGTATCGTCATTCACACCAAGCACCACAGTCTTTACTTCACCCTTTGCAGGGGCAGAGATGATGACCTTCTTAGCACCAGCATCCAAGTGCTCAGCTGCTTTAGCAGCTTCAGTAAACAAACCGGTAGACTCGATCACTACATCCACACCAAGGTCTCCCCAAGGTAGGGCTGCAGGGCCCGCACGCTCAGCTAAGCATTTAATCTGCTTGCCGTTCACCTCTAAAATATCTTCACCACGGGCCTCGACAGTGCCATTAAAACGCCCCTGGGTAGAGTCATACTTCAACAAATATGCTAGGTTATCCGCAGGGACTAAGTCATTGATAGCCACCACATCGACCTCAGTACCCAAAAGGCCTTGGTCTACAATTGCACGAAATACTAAACGGCCAATACGGCCAAAACCATTAATACCTACTTTTACTGCCATAATAGGAAAGATCGTATCGGGATGGATGAGGAGGTCAATGACTTTTGAGGAAAGGCGAGAGACCAAGAAGATATTGAGAGTCTAATAGCTAACCGAAAGGGAGATTGGGGATTTTAGAGGCCTTCTCAATCGGGCATCCTACTTCGCCAAGGCTTCGAAGGACAGGAGCTCACGGGCATGCTCACGTTCACGACCATAATGCCATGTGGTGTTAAGAAATGTTCTATGAACTTCGTCTGCTAATTTGTGGCTCTTAGGCGATTTCAAAGGGCAAGCTCTCTTTTCATTAGAACCAATACCGTTCTCCTTTTTTATACCATTTAGCATTATCTACGTGAACGTGAGCATGCCCGTGAGCTTGCCCGATTACGAGGCATCTGAAGTCACTAGCTCTTGCTTCAACACCTTCAAGACACCCCATATCCCCAACCATCTCCCCTTCTTCCCAAAAAAACTTTAACCCCAATAACAAACTCCCAAAAATCCATATCCTTCTCACTACTAAGCAAATCCTCATTTCCTAACGGTTTTTAGCTCGCCT
>DFOT01000009.1:0-8991 GCA_002376875.1 Opitutia bacterium UBA3534
GGCCTTTTGCACTTCTTCGGCTTGGTACCCAGAAGGGTTAAAGCGCACCCCTAGGTTGGTGTACATTCTTTTCCGATCTAGGGACAAGTTGCCTCTATAATCATTACCCAAGGCGTCGTTGACCAAGTACTGAGCAAATGGGCGGACCACCTCACGGAAGGCCTCGATAGTCTGAGCACGTTCACGGCGGGGTAAATCATTACATAACATCGCCAGGACCTCGGTCGCTTCGATGCAGGCATCCAGCGCACGGTCGGACTTGCTAGCAGCGGCCTCGCCAGATAGTTGCGGGATGACACGCACTTTAAGCTCTAGCCCGGCTGGCTTCTTTTCATAACCCACGCTGATGCGCACATCGTCTAATTCATCAAACCCGTTGATGAAGTTAGCAACACCACTGAGTGTTTGATTAACAAATTGATTATTAAGGAAAGCCTCAACCTGCTTTTCTGTCATCCCAGCACGACGCAGCTTAAGCCGTACGTCTTTGATGTAGTCAAGGTTGGCTTCGACACGTTCGTCTAAGCTTGGGTCTGTAGGTTCACCTTCGTTACGTGCTTGTTGTGCCGCAATGAGTTGAGAGTTGGCAGGGTTGATTGGTCTTTCACGGAACCTACGCCAGGTTTCCTTAAGCTCCTTTGTGCTCACTACCGGGATTACCAAGCGCACATGCGTCTTGCTGTCTTTGACCGTTTGGCGCGCGGTCTCAATTGCTTGATTGACGTCTTGGATGTTGTAACTGCTCAGCGTTGTAGAGCTAGCCCCTTTAAGAGTCGTGTGCACAAGTCCGCGTTTTTCACGGCTTACTACCCCAATATCTCCTAAGCCCATAATGCCAGCTTCTGGAACTACTTTAACGGAATTGCTCTGCTCGCCCACGTGCACGTTCGCACTTAGGGCCACGTTTACACCCGTTATGTTGTGGTGCTCTTCCAGGTCAAAAATATTAACCGCTGCCGCATTAAGGTGCGCTTGGTTGTCAACATCACACAAAACATTAGCCGCATGGAGGTTTATCTCACCCGGGGTATTAAGAGTAAGCTGGTTTTGCGCATGCAAGCCTGCTTGCTTTTCAATCCAAACATCAGACTCTTCGTTTTCTCCACCTGCTACAGCACCAGAAGTACTCGCCGAAGCATACCACGCGTGGGACTTACTATAGCTTTGCTCTGAACGAATATTGATATCCCCACCTGCGGTGTAGGTGATGATTTCTGCTTCTGCATTAGTAGAAGTATGGTTAATGTCTCCAGTCGCAGTGACAGAAACAACCCTGGCCTTAAGGTTAGAGTTAGTGACAATAGCAGACTCACAAGTAGCACCGGATGCATCCGCCCCTACGCTCGACTGACTAACGCTCACGCCTCCGCCTTTCTGAGTTGAGCTCATTGTATCCGTAGAGCCAGAGAAGTTCACTTCCGAGGCATCAACGCTTATCGTATCTCCTGCTTCAAGATCTCCTGAAATATTGCTCTTATCGCCGCTCTTTATATTAATATTATTACCCGCATTCATGGCTGTGCGGATAATGTGCTTACGGATAATATCCTGGAAGTAAGTCCCTAGACGTACAGTGATATTCGGGTCAAATTTTCCGTCTTTGTTCAGCAAGCCAAGACGTTGCCCAAGGCGCTGCTTAACAGACAAGGCAGAATCCATAGAGAGCAAGTGTGCCAACTTTACGGACTCAATCCCGATCATAGTACCCGCAGCGACGAGGTCTGCCTTATCGCCAGCAAGCACGAAGTTATGCAAAGAACGCAAGAACGAGTCTTGATCTAGCAGCGCAAGCGCAGCCTCACCTGCACCCTCGCCATCAACCATGGCCTTGATCGCATCTGACCCGAAGAAGCTCAACCCTAGGCTAAAGCCTTTGATGTTGGTTTCAGTAACTTCTTCAGCCCCTTCGATAATATTATTACGGCCTGCATCAAAGTTAATGTCCACAGCCGCATTCATGATAGCCCCACGCAACTCATTATCCAGCGCAGTAATCATGTTGATATTATTACCGACTATTACAGAACGCTCTACATTGTCCCGAGTGGTCTTAGATTGCTCATGGGTCAAAGACAAAGTTTTCCGTTGGGTTGTAGATCCTGAGGAGTGTACCTTAACTTTAGCAACATCAACAACATTACCCTTAGAACCGTGCATATTGACGTCCCCATCAGAGGCAACAACGCTTGATCCGGTTACCTTGACGATCCCCTCATCTGAGTACAAATACACATTCCCGTTGTGGGAGATTACCTCGGAACGTTCTGAAACAACCGTCTCTTCCGTCTTAGTCGTAATCTTAAAGCCACCTTGGTGCGCACTGTCCTTAGACTTGTACGTGGTCATCTTTGCCGAGATATCCACACCTTTCTTACCGCCCAGAACGAGATCTTTCTGGGCCTTCACCTTAGAGCCATCAATAATTACCTTACCATTAATGGCTTTGATGACCAGGTTCCCCTTACTTAAGAAAGAAGCAGGGTAGTAATCTGTCGCTAAAGACGAGCTTTCCTTACCCATCACGCGGCCCCAGCCCCCTGGGTTCCACTGCACTACATGCGTCCCGATCGTTGGGGTGGCGACTACATTACCCTCATAGGAAACTAATTTGACATCATTCCCGAGGACATTACCCCCACGGTTTACGATGTCCTTAATGGCCTCCACAATAACCTCGGCCCCAACGACATTACCGCCCTTTTGGGGTACACGGATTTCATAAACCTTATTGCGGTCCTTCTTAAAGAGCCCGCCGTCTTCTTTAACCGTTACAAAGTAGCGATAAGTCCGGCGCTCATTCGTGAATGACTCCACCTTAATGCTCACCCTCTCTTTACCAAAGAAGGTTCCGGTGTTATGCACATCCCCGAGCTTAAGCATTTCAATCACCTTAGCCTCGATCCGCCCTTCTGCAGAACGCGTTGCAGCAACACGCTCCTTCGGCGGTATATTCAAGACACCGGCATAACACTTACGTCCATTTACAATTTTAGGGACAAGCGTGATGTTGATAGTTTTAAATGAATCGATCTGGTCCTGGTTAACACGGATAGGCTCTTCACTATCTTCATCAGCCTTAGACCATGGCTTCGCCTGTTCGACACCGGCCTTCACTAAGTCGAGGTATTGACCAATAGGCTTCGGTTTTTCTAAATCGAGGTAAGGCCGTCCGAGCTCCTGCATAAGGGCCTGGCTCAATGCCTTAGACGCTAAGAGGGGGTGTAAGGCATGCGGAGCATCCAAAGATGTCTTGCCATCACGTAACGCTGCAAATTCTTTAGGCCTTTGTGTAAGGTCTGTTTCCTTAAGCCCCTCACGCTCGGCGATAGCCTTGTAGTTAAGATCAAGGTTCGGGATCACCACAAACTCACCGTTTTCAGGGTCCGAGTAACGAGCAAAGTCATGCTCTCCGATACGCCCCACAAAGTCCATCAACTCCGTACGCACCTGAGGCACAAAGTCGGCCGGCGTAGGGATATTATGATCAAACAATCCATTACGAACCGCTTCGGTTCCAGTGCCCTCGATAGTAACCGTACGGCCAGCTAGGATATCGCCGGTGTTGGTGACGCTACCGATTTGAGGGAGAGTAGGCGTATTTTCTCTAGAGAAAGTCGTTTGAGCTCCTCCAGCATTAATTGAAATATTTCCTGAAGCTGCAATCGTAGAAGGGGTGGCAATTGGGCGACTTCTTTCTCCGTAATAATGCTCTACAGAGTACCCCCAACTCCAGGTCTTCTTTTTGTCTACTAACACTCTGTATGTACACGATAACTTATGCGCCTCATTATGAAATGTTGTTACATTATTAAATGTAATATCGCCTCTTGAGGTTAAATCACTCGATTCTACCTGTATATGATTCGCATTAATAGAAATATCTTTTCCTGAAGAGAATCGAGCTGGAGCTGAAGACTCCTCTTCATACACCTTATACCATTCATCTCTTCCTCCCTCTAATTTTATTCCAGTATATACTGTTTTAGGATTCTCAATTTTCCGCACAGGCCGGCGATTGTTCTCAAACTCGATTCCACTTACATCAATCGGCCCAGCCGCATCGACGACTCCAGCAATATTCCTCAGTCTTCCATTTGGAGTCCTAAAACTCAATGTCCCTGGCTGGACTTCTTCATCACCCTGATACGCGGTCCAGGTATAAATCTCTCCTCCGTCATTAAAGATATCCCCTGACTCGGTTTCTATCTCGAAGTCACCCGTACTGCCAATACCGCGGTTGTTAACAACCCCATTCATCGCCTTGAGGCGTCCGCCAAACCCAGAATAAATTCGGCCGTCATTCGTCACAGAGCGCGCTGCAAGTTCTAGCCCGGCCATTCCTTGTAGCTGGTGGTTATTCTGAAGGTCTCCGTCAAAGTTTAACCCAAGCCGTCCGCCTGCAACAATACCATGATCATTCGTAAAGCCTTGCGTAAAGTCTCCGATAAAGTCCCCTGCGAATTTCAGCGCCTGCCCAGTTTTATTGTGCAGATACTCACTCCGTTCTACAGTAAGGTGATTCCCGACATTAAGCTTACTACGGTCTTGAACCGTCAGCCCCTTAGGCACGTTCAAGTGCATTTGCTCACCACTCTCCAGAGTAATACCTTCAGCGCTAAGCGTTAGCACCTCATCGCGCTGCTCAAAACTCAACTCATCCGCACGAACAACACCCGCACCTATCACCTTATCTGCGCTAAGATCCAAAGCCTTCCCTGCTTCAATGAGTCCATCAGCAGAAACAATCGGAGCTTCTACATCAAGCTCACCCGCACTCGCAATGCTAGCGCCTTCAGTATTTGTAATCTTCTGAGCGAACTTAAGCGCAACCTTAGAATCTTCACTAAGCCCAGTGATATCCCCTTGATTATCCAAGGTCTGGCCTGTAGCATCAATAACACCAACAGCGCTCACAGAGCCAAGATTAGTCAACTGCCCATCATCAAGGATCTTTACTAGGCGATTCCCCAAAATCTGGTCGTGGTTAGTGAAAGCACCTGTTTTAGAGAGCTGAATCTCTTGCCCAAAAAGCTCTCCGCTATTTTCTCCCGTACCTAGCTTAAGACCTAGAGTATCTTCAATAGATTCAATGAGGCCTTCGTTCTTAAGGGTCCTTGCTTTAAGCTTGTTCGCTTTGGTCGCCCGCATCTGCCCGGAATTAGCAACCGTGCGTGCAGATACATCCAGAGCACCTTCAATAGACTCAATAAGACCTTCATTCTCTAAAGACTTTACTTCAAGATTAGCAGCCTGAGCCGAAGACATCTGCCCTGTATTCGTAACTGCATCCGCAATAACGCGCAACACGTCTTGAACCGATGCGATAGAACCTTCATTGTTTAATGTAGCAGCCTTCAGCTTCACAGCCTCAAGCGCATGCATTTGCCCAGAGGTTCTTAAAAAATCTTTTACCGTGGCTACCAACATCCCCTGGCAGAGCATTTGTCCAAGGTTAGTCACCGTATCAGCCTCTGTGACTAGCAAAGACTCTGACTGCATGAGGCCACTATTAATCAAAGCGGCTACTTGGTTAGTAAAGTTGCCTTCTGCAGCCATCATGCCCGCATTATTAATATGCTGAGTTTCTCCTCGGATAATACCTTCAGAATGAACTAGGCCTTCATTCTCGAAGCGCCCTTTCCCACGCAAGACAACCGCACCCCCTTCGATGCGTGCGCCTAAGTCTTCAGCATCTTGAACCGCAACAAAGCATTCCTTTAAGTTCTCAAGCGACTTATTGATGTCTAAAAATAGTTTCCCTGCAGTATGGATGAGTCCTTTGTTTTTAGAGTCTTCATGTAGCTTCAAGAAAACACCCCCTCCGGAGGAAGACTCTATAATCCCTGCATTTTCTAGCACTCCAATATTGAGCTCTAGGCGACGTTTTGCATCAATCAAACTCGCATTCAGCAAATGATCTACATTCCCCCGGATAACAGGAGCAACTAAAGCAACCTCTCCCATGACTGACTCTAGAGAGTTTTCCTGAGCCCCTCGAGATTCATCGGAAACATCTCCAGCCCATTTTGTTAACTGCTCTAAGCGCCCAATATTCAAGCTAAGCTCTTGGCTTGCCTTAATCATCCCTTGAGTGCGCATAAACCGAGCAGCTAAGTTAATCACCTCTCCATAAGCCTGCCCATCACCCTCAAGCGTGTCAGCCTGGAGCACCAAAAGCTCTTCAGCCTTAATAACTGCTGCAGACCCTGCGTTCAAAATCTTACGAGCACGTGTGATTATCGATTTACCTGAATAGAGAGAGTCTGTATTGACTGCTTGCGTGGTCGCCTCAAGGTCAATATCGCCCTGCGCAGTAAACTCACCATCATTAATAAATGTCTTTGTACGCAATAGGGCATACTGCTTCATTTCTAAAACAGCGTTCTTCTGATTACGAATCGCTGTAATGCACCCCTTAAGGCTATCCGCTTCAATAGAACCTAAATTGTTTACAAGCGCCTTTTGGGCATCTTCTAAAAGAAGAGCACCCTCAGCAGTAAAGTCTCCCTGGTTGACCCACTCCTTAAAGCTCACAAGATGCACGTCACCTCCTGCACGAATACTGCCTGCAAGGTGTTTGAGATAGGCTACCGTCAGGTCGAGCTGCGCTCCAACTGCGATATCACCCGTATTGGTCAAAGCAGCCGTTTCAAGGTTAGCATAAGCCCCTACATTAAAATGACCATCATTAACAAAGGACTGTGCACTCAAGAAAGCTTCTTCAACAACTTGTAAAACAGCTTCTCGTTGGTTTTCTATGCCTGCCACTTGGCCACTCAAACGTGCCACTTCAATCGTACCGGCATTATTTATCGAGCCCTCTGAAGATTCCTCCAAAGACAAGCCCCCTTCAGCTGAAAAGTCACCCTGATTAATCCATTCCTTAAGCCCAATTAACCGAACATCATCACCCACGCAAATACTCCCTGAGAGGTGCTTTAAATATTCTGCGGCTAAGTCGAGCTTCGTACCAATTGTAATATCACCTGTATTCCCAAACTCCGCGGTGTTAATATCCGCATAAGCTCCTACAAAAAATTGCCCATCATTGATAAAAGACTGCGCCTCTAGAAGGGCCTCTCCAACTACTGAAAAACGAGACCCCTGGCAATTAATGAGATCAGTCACCTTACCGCTTAAGCGCTTTGCTTTGATCTCACCAGTGTTCGTAAGCATGCCTACCTTCACTTCTGAAGAGCTCCCGAGGTCAAGGACTGCCTCATTAGAAAGCTCTTCAGCGACAGTAATAGCAGAGTCACTTCCAGCCGTTAATCGCCCATGCTTATTATGCAAATGAGTGAGGTGCAGCTTTAAAAGGCCATGGCGAGACTCAATGACATTCGAGTTTTCAACGGAATGCAGCTTCACATCTAGCTCACGCCCTGCAATAGTGCCCTCTTCGTAGTTGACTAAAGTATTCTTCCCTCCCGTTTGGCCGTGGATTTTAACAGCGCCTACAACATCAATCGCAGCATAGTTATCGAAAGCCTCAACGTTAAGATCGACGGATGCTGCTCCAAAAGCGGCCCCCTTAGCATGCACAAAATCATGAGCAATATCTCCACGGAAGGCTCCTCGTGCAAAGAGTTGTGCGTAATTCTTTAAGAACTGTGCCCTAACATTAAGGCCTTGGTTGCTAGCCAAAATCCCGCGATTGTCTACTTGAACAGCATGCCTTAAAGATAGTCCACCTCTACCAAAAACAGCAGGGATCGCCTCTAGCTTTCCTTTGTGGTCTAGCTTTGGAGCATTCGTGAAATTGTTTTGGTTAAGCTCTAAGTCTAGGCAATACTTCTCAGAATAACCTTTAATGAGACCCTTGTTTTCAAAGTCTCCATGCTTAACCGTAATCTTACGTTTAACCAGCATTTTAGCTTTGGGCGTATTCGCAATAACCCCTACCTGGCCATTGCTATTTACAGCATCTAACTGGAGTTCCTTTACATAGCATTCTCCGCTACTCGTAATGTGACTTCCTTTTAAGAAAAGACTCTTCCCTAGAACCGTGCCTTCAATGTCAACCTTACCGGTAGTTTCTAGGATAATAGGGACCCGAGAAAGCACCTTCGAAATTTTAACATTCCCCTGTGCATCTACTCGAGCAAGCAAAGAGCCCACGAGTGGATGATCATATTTAATGGTAAAGCCCTTAGGGTTGTTTAAGTCACCTAGTTGCCCACCTGTAACCAGCCCCCCGTTACCTACGACGTGGAACGTCCCCTGTTCTTTTTTGAGCTCGATCGTCGAACGCCTGACGGAGCGCCTTAGGTCTTGAATGGCTCCAGTCTGGACTTCCTGGGGTAAAAAACCTTGGATAAAATCAAGACGGATCTTCCCATCCTCAAGACACTTAATAGAAAGCTTCACATCTTGCAGACGCTGATCTTGTTGTCGCTGCCATTCGACGCGATTACTCTGCTGAGGGCTAAGCTTTTTTCCAGAAGCTTCCTTGACCTCACGCGCATAGCGGCGCCTCAAGCTAGATTCATGCTGTGCACTCGTCTTACAAGACAAGCTAGCATTATTATCGAGGTCAGTTTGGGCCTGCGCAAAAGCGGCCCCAGGATTCCTGGTAAACACTTCCATAGTTAGTACACTTTATAATTTAGAGGATAAGGATATAATATTTCTATAATTAGATAGAGATATCCTATAAATAGACCCTCAGGCCGCCTGTCAACAAATAAGAGTCAAATACTATAATCTAACCCTAGGGGTAACAAAAAAGCCGTCTTTTACGAGACGGCTTTTTCAATAAATGGGTGCAGGGTTGGGATTTGAACCCAAGACCTTCAGGTTATGAGCCTGACGGTAATGCTTTGAAACCCGAAGAAAACAGCCCCTTAGAACGGGTAACAAAATGGTCGTTAGGATCGCCCTAAAACTACTTTTTACCGAAGAATTTAGTGGCTGAACGCACACCAAATGAACCTGCCACGATGACGCCCAGCGTGTACTGATACCAATACCGAGTGAGCGTTGGCAGTTCGT
>DFOT01000009.1:9135-21480 GCA_002376875.1 Opitutia bacterium UBA3534
AGCTACCAGACTGCTCCACCCTGCATTAAAATTCTAATTGGGGAATCTGGCTGAAGTAGGGAATACATAGCTATTTCGCCCCTTTTTCAAGCCTTTTTCGCAAAAATTTAGCTTTTTATTCCACAAATAGAGCTATAGCCGTAGCATTATCCACCCCGCCACGCTCATTTGCCTTGCTGATAATAGCCTCCACAAAGGCCTCCGGGCTGCTTGCTTGCTGGATTTCCCCCTGCAGCTCCGCCAGGCTAAGGGCCTTAGTCACCCCATCTGTATAGAGTAGCACCCGGTCTCCCGAAGACAAAATATGCTGAGCGGTATCCACCTCAATCGTCTGGGCCTGCCCAATACAGCGCACCAAGGTATGCTCAAAATACTCAGGAATATACGTATCCTCCTGCCCGGGCTCCAGGCGATCACGGATCTGCTCAGCCATAGTATGGTCCTTCGTTAACTTTGTGTAGCCGGCTTGGTTAAAGACAACCACCCCAGAATCCCCCACATGGGCAATGCTCAAGAGTCGCCCTTCAACATGCACTGCTGTCAGGGTGGTACCCATGCCAAGCTCCCCCGCCAGTTCAACCCCCTTCTTATAAACAGCCTCATTCACCTGGGTGAGCAGCTCTGCCAAATTAAAATTTCCCTGGGTCTGCCCCAACTGCTCAGCAGCCATACGACTGGCCCGTCCCCCTTCAGGCAAGCCCCCTAACCCATCCGCCACTGCATAGAGCTGCTGATCATTGTCTACCAACAGGTTATCTTCATTATCTTGGCGAGAAATGCCTGGGTCAGTCTTCCCAAAGGCATGGATTTTAAAGGTTGGCATGGGCGGTTGAGTTGACATGATCAATTGGTAGCACTTTTGTCTCTTCTCCTTTTAAAGCATGTCTAAGCGAAACGCTATCCTTTTGTTTATGGTCCTTTTTGGGGGGCTTTTTGTTTTTTGGTTTGGCCCAACCGAACCCCAGCCAGCCCCTACCCACCCCAAAGTCCTTTTTACCAATTTCCACCCCACACACTCTGGCGGACACCTGACCTACATTCGCTCCATTGTCAAAAGTGAACTCAAAAATCACTACACATTCGCCATCGCCACCCCCAAAACCTCAGATATCTTTGAAATGGCCGAAGAACGAGGACTCCAGACTTATCCCTGCGAGTTCCCCGGAAAAGTGAAAGAAACAGTAGGAATTATAAAGGCAATTTTACGCTTTAGAGAAATCTGCAAGACCTTCGAGCCTGACATCATCCACACTAATGGTGGACACGATAATACCATTGCCATCTGGGGGAGCTTATTCCTACGTAAAAAACCGCGCATTGTAAGAACCTTTCACGGCACTAAAAAAATTGGAAAAGACCCTTATCATTGGCTCGTATATAATAAATGGACCGATAGCACCCTCTTTGTCTCGAGTGAAGCCTTAGCTTATAATGATGCTAATGGGGGCCTCAAACTCCATAACGCCCAAGTTATTGAAAACGGTGTCAACCTCTATCACTACGCGCCCTTGGCCCCCAGCGAAGAGGTTCGTCAAAAACTACAAATCCCTGAAGGGACCTTCGTGTTTGGCTCTTGCGCAGGGCTTGCGGACTACAAACGCGTAGACCTTATGCTCGAAGCAGCCCAAGTCCTGAAAGAAACACATGACTTCAAGATCCTTATACTAGGGGACGCCAATAATGGCCTACAACTCCAGCAACAAGCCGTGGCTATGGGGCTAGAAGACATATTTATATACGCAGGCTACCACAAAGACATTAGGCCCTATTGCTCACTCTTTGATGTTGGGTTTATCCTTAGTGACCGTGTAGAGACCATCTCTTTTGCCTCACGCGAAATGATGGCCATGGGCATCCCGCTTATTTCTTCTTCCTACGGAGGGCTCACCCAAAACGTAACAGATATGAGTGATGGCCGTCTTGTCAAACCTGGCCAACTTGAAGGCGTCATCGAAGCGATGCGTTACTTTCTAGAGTTACCCAAAGAAGAACTTGCTCAATACCGCAAAAACGCACGCCTCAAGGCGCAAACCCAATTCGGGCTGCACAAGCAACTCCATGCACTAGACAGGGCTTACCGTGAAATTTTAACGGGAGGAGCTCATCACTCTCCTGCCATAACACTGCCACACACAACACTCTCTTGGGCACAATGAAACTCGAAAATATTATTAAAACCCTAGTCGTCCTAGTCCTATTTGTTTTA
The DNA here is from genome assembly GCA_002376875.1 of Opitutia bacterium UBA3534. GTDB lineage: Bacteria > Verrucomicrobiota > Verrucomicrobiia > Opitutales > UBA3534 > UBA3534. The sequence goes on from DFOT01000009.1 coordinate 11,342, forward strand.
GGGCTTAACTACTACATGCACGTCCCGGCATTTGCTCAGGACGTTAGCTACCACGACTTTGCAGACCAACGTCCTTTCCTAGGCATCCCTAACTTTATGGATGTACTGTCGAACATTCTTTTCATTGTTTATGGCATCATGGGTATGCGCTTTCTTAAAACAGCAGACCTCAAGTGCGAAGAAAAAATCTTGTGGGGCAGTCTCTTCGTTGGCTCTATCTTAACAGGGTTTGGCTCAGGCTACTACCACCTCGGGCCAGAAAACCACACCCTCGTCTGGGACCGCATCCCCATGACAATCGCCTTCATGAGCTTGTTTTCTATCATTATCTATGAGCGCATGCATGCTAAAGCAGGACTATACCTGCTCCCCGTTTTTCTTATTATAGGAATCAGCAGTGTATTCTACTGGGATTATACAGAGTCTATCGGCCAGGGAGACTTGCGCTTCTACATGTTAGTACAGCTACTCTCACTTGCGGCAATCCCTATTGTGTTGTTAAGCCTTAAAGGCCCTTATACAGGGACACGCTATTTCATAGGTGCGCTAGCCTGGTATGTCCTCGCTAAAGTTTTAGACAAGCTCGACAAACCTGTATTTGAGCTACTTTCAGGCATTGTGAGTGGACATAGCCTCAAACATATTGCTGCAGCGCTTGGGCTCTATGTACTCATCATATACCTGCGCAAGCGTAAGCCTAGGGCGCAAGCTGCTTAGATTTCGCCGGCCTTTAGTTGCTCATCCAGAGTTACGTAATCCGGCTTACCCGAACCTAGAAGCGCGATGCGCTTGATCGGGCGCACTATCTTGGGGATAAAGAGCTCACCCATGCCCTGCTTTCGAGCATAAGTGCGCAATTCTTTCCAGTCGGCATCTTCTTTCTCAGTGATGAGTACCAATTCCTCACCCTTTTGGGCATGCACTCGGGACAAGCACGCATGCATCACGCCTGGCCAAACCTCAGAAGCTAGTTCTTCAACCGCAGTCAATGAGACAAGCTCTCCTCCGATTTTAGCGAAACGCTTAGCACGCCCAACAATAGTCACGAACCCTTGAGAATCCACGGTAACAATATCGCCTGTATCGTGCCAACCCTCTGCAGGCGGGACCAACTCTCCTGGGTTATCATGCAACATATACCCGAGCATAATATTTTTCCCCTTAACCCAAAGTTGCTTGCCTTCGACAAGTCCGGGAACGTCTTCTAAACGGTATTCTATGCCTGGCAAAAATCGACCAACTGAACCAATCTTATTGTACATAGGCGTATTAATACATAATCCTGGTGATGTTTCAGTTGTCCCATACCCTTCTAGGATACGCAAACCAAACACGTTAGAATAAGTCTTACGAACATCGTCCTGAACCTTTTCAGCCCCAGACACAATATAACGTATCGAGTAAAAGTCATAAGGATTTGCACGACGCGCGTATCCCTTCAAGAAGGTATTTGTACCGAAGAAAATGGTAGCATTTACATCGTAAATAATCTCTGGAATCACCCCGTAATGTAAAGGTGTCGGGTACATAAAGACAGGCACCCCAGAAAGAATAGGCACAAGCACCCCTCCCATAAGCCCAAAGGCATGAAAGATAGGCATCGCATTGAAGAGCTTGTCCTTGCTATTAAAATCGATAACCGAAGTCATCTGATAGCGGTTCATGTTTAAATTTTCATGACTGAGCACAACTGCCTTCGGCACCCCTGAAGAGCCCGAGGTAAAGAGAATCGTAGCAGGATCAGCACCTTTACGGTCAGACTTTTGCCACTTATATAACAACTCAGGAATCCATGAAGCCACTAAGGCACGCCACAATACTCTCCGACGCTGCTGCTTGAGCTCTTCAAGGAAATGAACAGTTATCCCATTAGCCCGCAGTACATTAATAGTATCTTCAAGCTTAGCAACACGCACAAACTCTTCAGAAGTCCATACTTGCTTGAGCTTAACAGTCTGGCAAGCAGCCAAGATAGAGGCTTTTCCTGCAGAGTAATTAAGCATTGCCGGAACACGATTACGACTCAAGGCTCCGAAGTACGCAACCGCCGCTGCGTTACTATTAGGGATCATCAAGCCCACAGCCTCCCCAGGCTCAGTGCCTGCAGTAATAGCTTTCCCTACAGCCCAACTCCGACCAATAAGCTGGCGATACGTTAAAGGCTTAAATTTCATGTCCTGGATAACTTCTTCATCCAGGTGATGGAGCTTAGCAGCATCAATTAAACTTTGGAAGATCGTCTGCGAAGTTGGCGCTGTGGTGACGATCATGTTCGTCATGACATCATAAAGCTGTCGCGACATTGCTTTACGAGCATCACGCCCTTTAAGCTCTGAGTTGGAACGCAGTGTAGTCGGCTCTGAAATATCGATCGACACCTTGGGGAACAGATGGGTACGCACTTTACCTTTCAGGTAAGAGAAAGGCGTAAACTGTAAACCATCTAGCTGTACAGGAATAATATCGGCCTGGGCCTTGTCCGCAACCATACCCGGGCCTTCGTAAATCTTCATCAAAGCACCTGTAACCGTAATGCGGCCTTCCGGGAAAATCACAACCTTCCTGCCCTTCTTAACCAACCCAACCAAAGATTTGATAGCCATAGGCTTAGTCGGGTCTAGAGGATAGACACGTACTGCCCACAAGACTAGGCGCATCCACCATTTCTTTGCGATGTTTGTATCGATCGCAAAATACAAGCGCTGGGGGATAAACGCTGTAAGAAATAACGGATCCAGCAAGGAGGTATGGTTAGCAATAATAATACTGCGACGATTTGCTTTATTGAGATTCTCTAACCCACTGACTTTCACTCGGTAAAAACGCTGGATAACCCAACGCAAAGCAGTATGTATAATAGACTCTGGCACTAGCTTGATTACGTAAAAACACACAACCAAGTTAATGATCCCCGTAATCGCCAAGAGCATAAAGATCCCACCGCCAATTGCATAGATACCCATCGCTAAAAGCGCGGCACCTACCATAAATAGAGCGTTCAGGATATTAGTCGCAGCAATGTTACGCGCACGATAATCTCGCTGAGAGCGCGCCTGCAGAAGTGCATACAAAGGCACACTGAAAATTCCTCCACAAAAGCCTATCCCTATAATACAAGAAACAATAATCAACCCAGAAAGTGAAAAGAAAGATAGGAAGCTGTCGAAAGGCCCAGAGACACACCAGCTGGTTTGAATAAAAATCCATGTAATAATCGTAATGCCAAGGCCACCCAGCGGAACGTGCTTAGCTGAGATTTCTCCATCCAAGAGCTTATTACAAAACAGAGATCCTGCCCCAATCCCTACAGCAAACAAAGTAATGAAAAACGTGACAATGCTTTCGTCTCCGCCCAAATGGTCCTTTACGTAAGGAGGCAAAATGGTCAGCCAGATAGACCCTACAAACCAGAACCAAGATATTCCCAGAATCGTCTGGAAGATAACGTGCTTCTTCATACTGTGCTGTATTAGCCGGTAAGTTTCCCCAAAGATATTGGGTGATATGTCTAGGTCAGGCTTGGCCCCTACAGACACAGGGATATGCCAGCTAATCAACCAACCTACGATAGCCACACAAATAACAATAGCCGAAATAGTTAATACACCCCCTGCTCGCAGGATAATTACCCCTCCGATGACCGTCCCTAGCAAAATGGCAATGTAAGTAGCCGCCTCAACCAACGCATTCCCTAAGATAAGTTCTCTTTTCTTTAAGTGCTCGGGTAAAATCCCGTATTTGATGGGGCCAAAGAAGGTAGACTGAGTCCCCATCAAGAATAGCACAAAAAGCAATGCATACGGCGCCTCTACCCAAAGGCCGTAAGAGATCATAACAGCCAAGATAATTTCTGCAAATTTAGTATACTGTACAACCTTGTGCTTAGGGTAGCGGTCTGCAATTTGTCCAGCTAAAGCAGAAAAGAGAAAGAAAGGCAGGATAAATAAACCACCCGCTGCAGCAACTGCTGTGGATTCATCCCAGCCTACGCTGTTAGCAAAAGAGAAAGTAATCAGGATAACAAGGGCATTACGAAAGATATTGTCGTTCATAGCCCCCAAGAACTGGACCCAGAAAATAGGCCAAAAACGTCGTGTCTTGAGTAAAGAAGTAGGACGAATAGTCATAATAAGACATGTCGGGCATCAATCATCAACCCATGTGTTTAATATTGAGAAGGTGAGCTCAAAAAAGATACTCACCTGAAACTACAATAGCTAGAGCAAAGCCCTTCATGCAATCTCAAAAGGGACCCTATTAAGAATCAGGACTCACCAGAAGCCTAGCTGACCACTTCAGCTGCAACCCCTTGCTGCTGATATATGCCAAACGAGAGCATATCAAGGGTGTTGATCTCAATACCATTGGGCTGATATGCGCAATAGTAAGTCGACGACTCTCCCTCTATCTTTCTTGCAGGGCATAAATAGTCTTCCCACTGCTCAAGGGCTGGCCATGGAGTACCTTCTTCAGAAAGATAACACAACATATGCGTCTTATTCTTAAGAGACTCCTTAACGCGGTTAGCCACAGTACTATCTGGCTCGCTCATCACCTCTTCATAATCATGAGCCATACGGTCCTCACTATGAATAAAGATTGCGCCTAACTTCCCGGAAGCATCTAAAGTAAGTAAGCTCCCTGAAGACTCGAATTGATAGTACTCTACTATATTATTCTGAGCTACAATTTCCTGAAAAACAGGGAGAAAAGAGGAGTCTGCTAGGGCGCTTTTTAAACGTGACTGTCCTTGGACAGCCTCATTAATAATTCTAGAGAGTTTTAAGAAATAACGTTTTTGAGCATCCAGGATTGCTTCATGCAGCAATTCACCACGAACACGGTCTTCCTTTTTTATAAACTTATGAATCACACCTTCATTGAAGGCCTGCACCGCGATTTGCTCATCAGCAATCCCCGTTAGCAAAATCTTTTGGATATTAGGATCTGTAACTTGCTTACAGAACTCTAACCCATTCATCCCGGGCATGTCATAATCTACAACAATGACAGAAATCTGGTCGAAACGGGCCGGGTTATAAATTTCTCGATAGAGGTCCTTGATATTTACATCTAAAGCACGGTGCTCGTAGCGGAAAGAGTCTTCGCTTGTTAAGCAACGGCGGGTAAAAGGATCTGGACGGTATTCTTCTTGTAAAAATGTAAGTGCTTTGTGTGGGTTTTGGTAAAGCAGATAGCTTGTAGCATCTCCCGGCAAATTAGCATGCAGTTGACGCAAATAAGGGAAATGATCGTCCACAATAAGCACTTTCGTGGGGAAGCAACAACTTGGGATCATATTATTATAGCAATTAAGGGTTATGATTTACAACTTAGGCGACATACGATTACCAGATACGGAACCTTATTACAGAATTGATTTTCAATTTCTATAGAAAACCTACCGAAAATCAAATGTAAAAATCATAATTTAGAAGAATTAATCCAATAATATAATATTAATATATCAGTTCACTAACTAGCTGATAACTAAGCTTTTAGGGGCACCTCCTGAGGCTTGAGGGTCTCTAAAGTTGGGGTATCTTCCAAAAGAGCAGTCAAAGTATAGGGGTAAACAGGGATATTTTGGGCCTGGCACAGCTCTAATTCTTTGCCTACCCCATAAGATTTCTCCCAGCCTTCTAGCTGCAAGAGAATAAGCCCGGCAGCAGCTGGGAGCATTTTTAGGTCAAAGGGGAGGAAAAGGGTGTTCGTCTCCTCTTCAGTAAAGTTCCCTACCAGTTCGATCGTACGGTTATGCACGATGGGGCTATAAACAGGAACATGGTTCCTTAATAAAGCAGCAGAGGCTAGAGCCGCGGCGTGCGCACGATCGCGCTGTTGCGCTTCTGTACCTCGATAGGGATTTGCTAGGTAATAGAAATGGGCAAATGGATTTTGCATAAAACACTAAGGAAAAATTGACAGCCTAAAAAATAGGTAATACAAAAAAGCTTACTTTTTTTAGATTAACCTTCAATGCTATAAAACCATCATGAAAACGCCACAACCTACTCAAGCTTTACTCCCTCAGGTAGTTATTCAAAAAGATTCAAAAGGAGACTTAGTATCAACACCAAGAGTGGTTCACGAAAAGAATAAGAAGATTGAAAACTTGCTAGCAGCTTTCCCTCAAAGCCTTGATGTTAAAGGGGTGTTAGATGCGCTAAAGAACAAAGACATAAACTGGGAACAAGGCCGAGCGCTTATTGACATATTACACAACCATGCAAACCGCCTGAGCCCAAGTCAGAAAAAGGCAATCAAAGCTGCAGGCCATACAATTGATAGTGTGCACCCTGGCCTTATCCAGCGAAGCACTTCCCATATCGGTTGCTAAAGCAGCCTTAGCTTTTGGCCGCTTTAATTTTTTGAGCGCGCTCGAGGTGCTGTAACCAAAAGGCTTCGACCTCTGCCTCAGTCACGGAGCCTGATTCAAAGCCTAGAGGAGGCTCGTAAGCAAAGCCGATAAAATTAACATCGGGGGCATACTTTTTGAGAGAAGCTTCGATAGCCTCGAGGTTATGGAGACGGTCATCGATCATGACAAAGACTTTTGGCTGAGCATGGAGTCGCTTTAGGAAGGCGACTATCACATCGCCTTTGGCTCCGCTACCATTTCCGCACAGGAGGCCTTTGTAAAAAAGAGGCTGAAAACCAAGGTATGTAGGCATCTCCTCAAAAACACAATCCCCACACGCTGCCCAAACGGGGTCAAAAGATACACCAAACTCCTTTAAGCGCTCGTAGCGGAGTTCTTCAAAAGGTTTTTCGTCATACACATCGCCCACGAGAGATGCGGTGAAAGCAAAAGTTTTCACACCGAGAACCTGATATTTAGCGACAACAGCAGGGGTCGTCTCTTCCACAAGCTTCCAGGGGGAAGAGTGCGTGACTGAATTCATCATCAAATCACAAGTTTCTTTATCAATCCCTTGCTTGAACGACTTCATGAAAGAAGAAAATTCAGCCATACGGATAGCACTCGCCTTTGCAGAGGTAGGCGCAACCAAGGTATAATCGATATCAAAGCCCAAAAGCAGCTCATCAACCGAAAGGGTTTCACGCTCAAGAAGGTTGTCGATCTCAGACTCAATCGAAGCCATGTCTGAAACAGCAATAATTTCAGCCTGAAGCGGCAGGCAAGCCAAGATAGTAAAGAAGAGAGTTATAATTTGTTGTTTCATGATTTTCAGGCGAACCTAGTGACTTCTCGGAAATAAAACAAGCAAACTCAATTAAGCCGAATCAGCAAACTTCATTGAAACAGCCTGCATCCAATCTTCTGTAAATGTCTTTTCCAAATCAGCAATTGCCTCAGGGCGACCTACTATATAACCAATTTCACGGTTACCTCCTTCTTCAGCCCCCACAGATCCAGGATAAAAGTTGCAAGAACCAAGATAAGCCATCTCCCCGTCACGAATAAAAAGCTTACCATGCACATAATTTGTTCTATCAAAAACAAGCTCTCCACCTGCATCGACAATCTGCTGTTGGAAAAACTCATTGTCATTTTTAGGCCCAAAAGGAAATTCCATCATAAGCAAGCGAAATTCTACCCCTCGTCTAATTGCCTCAATACATAACTTTGAAAGCTCTGGATCGTTAAAGCTTTGCTGATACATCCAGAGTGATTTTTGAGCACCCTGAACAAAGGCTGACAAACGAGCTCTCTGACCAAAAGGTCCTATCAATAACTTAGGTGAGGTGGGAATAAATTTTTGGCCCGACCAATCTGCTTCAAATAATTTTTGTAACTCTTTAAAAGCTGTTGGAATTTCGCTTGCGTCAATAAAAACAACGAAATCACGTGCCGGATTCCCTCCTAGTCTATCCCAATTCCCTGTAGTAACTATAGCTTTTTTTGCGTCAACAACCATAGCTTTCCCATGCTGTTGAAACTTTTCAAGCTCTGGGTGAGTCAATTTTTTAACCTCAACACCTTCAAGGTCTTTGAAGTAAACAAAAGGATTCATGAGCACAGATTCATCTGTGGCACCATCCAAACAGTGCTTATAATGATTGTCACAAGTAATAATCCGGAGTTGAACGCCACATTGAACCCTACCTTTAAGCGCAGCTAAAATATTAGGGTCATTCAATTTGTAAACCCAAAGATCTATAGAAGTCTCAGCCTGCTCAATAAACTTAACCACAGGAACTCTAGAGGCCTTGTCGCAAGCACGAATCACCCAAATTGACTCATGAGATTTAGCAGAATAAGAAACCAGTGGTCTCAAGGAAGTGCCTTGAGAACTGGAGATGCAGAAGCTTAAAGAAGCAGACCCTCCGACCTTAATATTTTCTTCTGACGTAAAAACCCCTAATGATCTATGCTGAACTCTTTCCATTTTATTAAAAAGCTTATTTAAGCAGCCTCACATTAGCAACGTTAACCACAAAACACTTAGATTACCTCAAGTCCTGAAAGCTTCAAGAGATACTTGAAGAGTTCCTCTCGTTCGTTGTTGTCTTTTTTTAGGGTGGGTAAAATTTCTTTCGAGTAAGGGTTTGCTTCCTCTAAGGCTTCTGCGGAGATTTCTGGATGAACGCTGCTAAGTACGGCTCGCCCGTTTCCATGGGAACAAGTTACGATTGCTGCAGGAGTGTCTGGTAAATCTGCGTAGCGACCTACTACTAATGTGTTGCCTGAAGAGTCTGCATTTTCGAAGGCACCACCGCCATTGTAGTAAACATGTGTTTTTGTATTAAAGCCCCAAGTAATTTTGGCTGCAGCAGAACCTTGTTCACTATTGTAAACAAAAGGTTTTAAGGTGGGGCCACTAATTACGCTCGGGAAAAATGCTAATTCGCGCACCCCAACCACTTCTAAAGGCGTATCGATAGAAAAAGAAACAACTCTACCTGCATAATAAGCACCCCCACAAACACCTAGGTAAGAGCCCCCATCATGGACAAAATTCTTAATGTGAGCATTCCCGGCTCCATTGAGTTTTGCTACATACTGACAATCTGCTCCACCTGGCATAACAAATAAAGCAGCATCTTTTTTCCAGTCACCTGCAATCACTTCCTCTGGGGTGATTGTTTTAACGGAATAACCGGTGAGTGGTTTTCTTAAAGCGGTACAAAGTCCTTCAACGCCCCAAGCGCCTGGGCCGCTATAAACAAAAACAGATTTAGCTTTAAAAGATGCGGCATTATTTAGAGTAACATCCTGAATAGAGCGGTCACGCCAATGAGGAAGCTGAGGATAAACCGAAGAGCTTCGATAAAGAAGCCTTGGATCGACTGAAGGGTTGTTTCTATTGTTAAGGCTATCCATAGAAAAAGTAATAATTTAGTTAAGACATATTATATTTCTACAAAGAACAAGCCCTAAAACTTATTCAAGAAAGTAAGGCATCACACTTGTAGGGTAAATTCAAAGCAAAGTATCTCCTCTCAAGCCTCTTTACCTTCTCATTTTGCACCTAAAGTGTTGGAGTTGAAATTTGAGGGCCGCATAAATAAATGAATTTTGTGGCTATAGAGCTTGAAGGTCGGGAAAGGAATACTCGTAGAGTATTTTAAGACGAACTTCCTGCTCTAGAGTCCAAAAGGCATTTATTTATGCGGCCCTCAAATTTCAACTCCAACACTTCTTAAAAAAAAGACCCGCTTGCTCTTTTCAGAACAAGCGGGTCATAAAACTGGCAACAACCTACTCTCGCACAACATCAGGTTGCACTACCATCGGCGATTGAGGGCTTAACGAGCGTGTTCGGGATGGGAACGTGTGTTTCCCCTCATCTATGATCACCAGAGTCTTATCCTGATGTCACTCAAGGAAAATGTGATCATACTTTACTCGTTTTACTACTCAATCATGCCATTTGCGTGACATCATTGGGAAAAAGAAGTTCCAAATGCTGCGAGAATGAAGTCTCTAACATAACTCTAAGTTCATAGAGCTATATTAGAGCCCCCAGCAATTATACGACTAATACAATTAGGATTGGGCATATCATTATGAATCAAATACTTGAGTCATTAGTACCAGTTAGCTCAATAGGTTACCCTACTTACACATCTGGCCTATCAACCTGGTGGTCTACCAGGACTCTTTAGAAGACGAATCTTCATGGAAGTCTTATCTTGGGAGGAGCTTGGCGCTTAGATGCTTTCAGCGCTTA
>DFOT01000009.1:21783-21935 GCA_002376875.1 Opitutia bacterium UBA3534
ATGCTTTCAGCGCTTATCTCTTCCGAGCTTAGCTACCCGGCGATACCACGGATGTGATAACCGGAACACCAGAGGCTCGTCATTACCGGTCCTCTCGTACTAGATAATGAACCCCTCAAACTTCCTATGCCCACAGCGGATAGAGGACCGAA
>DFOT01000007.1 GCA_002376875.1 Opitutia bacterium UBA3534
AGCGGAAAGAAAACGACTTGCTAGGGAAACTTTAGAGGCTAATACAGCAAGCGCCAGAGAAAACTTAGCTTCTGTAGAAGAATCAAAAGCAAGCGTCTTTGATTCACTTGGAAATATCCTAATGTCTGGCTACCGAAAGCTACAAGCCCAGGCTGAAAAGGAACGCGCTGAGCGTGGGAATAGACCTTCTTATAGGCCTAAGATGAAGGGTGAATACCGCCCTATTAACAAAGAACTTGCTGAGGAAGAAATCGCACATTTATGTGATGCCAGCGGACGTTTCGCGAAGGGGTTTGTTCAGGGGATTATTGAAACGCCTCAGAATCTATGGATCGCGCTTGATTCAGGCTCGGATCTCGTTGCAGACATTATTCGGGATGCACGCAGCGGTAGGCTCTTACGTAATATTAAACTTATCATAGATAACCCTGATTTGGCTGGTAAGTTTTTAGTGCTAAAGACCGGAGACTTTGCTTCTCAGATATATGAAGCGGCCTCAACTGCAGAAGGTTTGGGTTATCTAGCTGCTCAAATAGCAGTGGCCAAAGGTGTTAACCGCGCAGGAAGCATAGCCAAAAACAAATGGACAGCTCGCAAAGTTAATACAGGTACCGGAAGTTTAAATACAGGAGCCAAAGGAAGCCGACAGGTATCCCAGCAAGCAAAGAGTCATCCTGTGAAGAAGGCTTCTGGCCCAAAGGAGTCTGGGAAGTCTTTAAGCACCCGTAGTGCGAGTAGTAACCACTCTTCAGGTAAATTAGGTCAGCGAAGCGTAGCGCAAACAAGCGGCCAGAAAAAGCCAGTGAGCTCTACTAGTAGTAGCAGTCAGAAGTCTTCGAGTCGTCCCATAGGAAGCAGAAAGGTATCCAGCAAAGGCAAACAGGAGGCCACTACAAGTAGCGCAGCTGAGAAGAAGTCTGCTGGGAAAGCCGAGATGGCTAAAAGTAGGATTATAAGAAAAACCCCTCATAATCCTGGAAGAAATGATTTTAGACTTCTTAGCACAGCAGAAAAAGGGCAGCTGGCTGAATTAGAATCTGTTAAAACTCTTGAGAAGGCAGGGTTTAGGTGTTTTGCCACAAAGTATCGCGGAGATACAGGAATGGATATTGTTGGAGCAAGATACTCGACTACTCTCCCTTTAGATGTTATAGATGTCGTAGTTGTTGAAGTAAAATATAGTGGAACAGGTAAGTTGAAATTGGCAAAAACAGGTCAGTATAGGCAGTTGACAGATCAATGGTTTGATTTGCAGTTAAAAAGAATGAAAATATATGCTAAAAAATATCCTAATAAATATAGTCATTTGAAAGAAACTATCTCTCTCTTAGGTGAGCATGAAGATTTGATTCGTTTCAAGTCAGCAGTTCTTAATGAGGAGGGGATATTGAAGTGGAGAGATTTTGGAGAATATGAACTGAAATAAAAGTCATGAGTCAGCACAATAAAATATTTGAAGATCTTCTAGAGTTTGAAGAAGAGGAGATTAGTCGATTTAATCAAAAATTAGACTCTGAAAACCTATCAAGACAATGGTCAGGTCTTAACGGTTTAGCGGATAGTTTTAGAGGTCATGCTGTGTACAGCTATATGATCAAAAGAGATCGAGAAGGCTTCTATCTTGACATGAAAAAAAGCATATCGTACGCGCTTCAATTAGTAGTGCAACATAGGGCTATTTCAGCTAAGGGGAGTGCTCGCATGGGAGTTCACCATAAAACAGCTCTCTTAAGTTGTTTGATTTGTTCTGACTTTAAGCTAGCGAAAAGAATAGTCGACTATAATAGGCCTTATGCAGAGTTGGGGAACAAGGTCAATTATTACCAAATGTTATATCTTTTTTGTGATATCATGGTAGATTCTCCTGAGAAGCAAAAAGATCTATTGCTTTACTTGAATAAGTATATTGAGCACTCATCACAGTATGAAAGGCCCTATGAAGGTTATGGTTATGTCATGAAGGGAATAATCCAACGTGATGAAAGTGTTTTATCTTTGGGTGTTAATAAAGTGCTAGAAGACCATAAATCTCTGGCTGCAAGTGTAGATGGCTTTGAATGCGAGCCTGATGCATACATCTGCCTCTGGTTGCTCGGTCTACTCAACCTAGCTATAGCCTTAGGCATGAAAGTAGACATCGACCACAAATACCTCCCGAAAGACCTACTAGCCGACCCCAAAGAAGCCCAAAAAGCCTGGGCTGAGTTTACTGAGTAAGCCAAAACTTGGGTTGCCTTAAGCTGTATGGCCTTCTTGAGGACGGCATTAGCGGTGACCTTTTCAGAGACCTAACATACATCGATGAAAACCGTGATGCGATTAATGACGGGTTAGGACAGTATGCCCGTGAAGTCGGTGTTCATTTAGCGGAAGCCTTGTCGACTCATGAAGGCCGTGGTTACTTTGTTGGCCAGCGAAATAGAAGGCATAACAAGCGGCTTAGTAGAGTTAGGCTGTGGTTCTATCATCCTGATTGTCAGTAGTTTATGTCTTGAGGTTAATATTTGGTAATCGACTCTTGTGTATTATGTTGACAGGGGGCCTGAGGGTCTATTTATAGAGTATTACTATCTAATTGTATAATTATTCTATTTTATCCTCTAAATTATAAAGTGTACTAACTATGGACGTTTTGGCTGGGAATTCTGGGCTAGCTCTTGGGCAGCCTCATACTCAAAGCAGCTCTGATGATAATCAGGGCCTATCTTGCCGTACAAGTGCTCAGAATGAGTCTAGCTTGCGCAAGCGCTATGCTGAAGAAGTCCGGGAGGAGGTCTCGTCCGAACAGCTCAATGCCTGGAAGAGTCAGAGGACTGAGGCGCAATGGAACCGGGCGAAAGGCGTGCAGGATGTTAGGCTCTCTATTAAGTGCCTAGAGGATGGCAAAGTCAGCCTAGAGTTCGTCCAAGGCTTTATTGCCGCAGGTGCAAAAGAGCGCTCGACTCGTATTTCTAGTGTTGTCTTCCAGAAGGAAGCAGGTGTTTATCGTCCTATCGAGGAGAGTAACCCTGTTGTGGGTGCTCATTTGGGGGAGTTTGATAACCCTGAGGGTTTTAAAATTACTTACCGTAATCCTTTTGTAGGGTCCTTTGTTGCCCGTGTGGATGCGCAGGGTAATGTTAAGCTGACCAACATCGTCTCTAAGGTCCCGCTTTCCCTGGAGACTGAGGGGGATGTTGAGATTCTCGGTACGGCTATTGGACGTAGTGTTTTCCTGAAGGGGGGCAATATCACCAGTGATGGGGGTTGTCTCCTGAAAAAGCTTAAGCTTGATGCAGTAGGGCACGAGGGCCAAGCCGGGGTGATTACCAATACCCCAAGGGCCAAAATGCTGGTGAAGCGTAAGATTACCGTTAAAAATGGAGAGTTTGAGAACAAAGGCCTTGTCAGTGGTTATTCAGAAAAGCACCGCTTAGCATTTAACTTAAATAATCACAGCTTCGTTAACGCAACGTATTCAGTAGGTGAGGAAGAACCAGCACTCTTTGGTTTAGGTGGGTTGTTGTTCAAGCGCACTGCCGGAGTGATTAACCACGGTACGGTCTATAGTGGTAAAGGCCTCGAGCTCAAGGCGCAGTACTTGAAGAACTACGCTAAGCTATTTATTAAAGCGATCCTCCAGGAAGAAGCGACGACTAGCCAGGCGGGTACTCAAGATTTAGGCAACCGATCAGTCATAGAGCTTACAGAGTCTCTAACTAATGCCGAAGGCGCTGAGATTGTCAGCAAGGGTAGCCTTACTGTTAAAGCACCGCTTGTAGAGACGGATGGGCTGATTGAGGCTCAGGAAGCTTTAGAGTTGAGCGCAGGTAAATCCACAGGTGTGGGTGCGGTGCGTGCGAATCGCTTAAGCTTTGAGCAGCGTGATGAAACGCTTGTGCTAAATGAAGATGGCCTCACACTGGAAAGTGGTGAGCAGATGAGCCTTGATGTGCCTAATGGGGTAATAACAAAAGATGCTGATAAACTTAAGGTAGGTAAAGATTTAGCTATAAAAGGCGCTTATCTTGAGCATAAGCTCCAATCTGGGTTAAAGGTTGCAGGTGATTTCGTGGGAGACTTTACTCGCGGGTTTCATAACCCTCATGGTTTAATTGTCGCTGGAAAGCTTGATATGAAACTTGGTGGGGATCTTGATAACGACCACCAGCTTCAAGCTATGGGTCGCCTAAATTTAGAAGCTAAAAAGCTTACGAATTCAAGCACCTCTGGAAGCAATGGTCGTATTTATGCAGGTTCCGGTGGGCGCATTAAAGCCCTTGAAGGAATTATTAATCTTCGAGGCATCGGCAGTACCGGAGATCTCGAGTTAGAAGCCGAGTCGGGTGATATTTTTAATGATGATGGAGAGATTCGCACTTGGACAGCCTATCAGGAAAATGGTGAAGTTGCCCAACAAGGGGCCTTAAACTTTAAAGCACCTAATGGTAAGGTGAGGAACATCTCAGGAAATGTTGATGCCGCGGGGCCGATTAAGGTTAACGGAGAAGAGTTCGAGAATAACCGCCGACCTGTTCGACGGATTGAAGACCCTGAGGAGAAATTACTAAAAGAAACTACTTGGTTGAACTTAGGTTTTTATCGGACTGTCTATGAATGCACTAGGGACGACTTAAAGAATGTTCCTGGGAATCTTCATTTAATGCAGAAGATCTTCAGTGTAGCACATCCTGATATGCCTCTTCAATACCCGGGGGGAAGAGGATTCGTTATTAATCGTTCGGATAAGGAAGAGCCAGTCGCAGGGTGGATTGATGAAGATGGGAATATCCATGTAGATAGTGCCTTAAAAAACACTCAGTACAAGCCACGGTTTATTGATGGTAAAAAAGTAGATCTTATTTGGAAGACCAAATTTGATTCCTACCGGATTGTTTTCCCGAATCCACGAGGAGGAGACGTTATAGAAAAAGACACTGTCTTGGTTGAAATTTTTGAAGAGCATATACCTGGATACTATTCCGAACATCATGCCGATTTTCATGTTTATCCTAAGCCTCAGGGAGATCAGTATGAGCTCATTCGAACTATAGCAGGGCCTGAGAAGCTCTATTTGGTGGATGATCAATATACATTAGATAGATATTTTCATACTAAGAAGTTTCCTTATTACTTCCGTGCGGAGCGAGGCGTCTACTATCCGAAAAAAGAAAAGCAGTTTGAAGAAGAGTCTTCTTCGGCGGCACGGCTAGCTTCAAAAGATAGTATAGAGGTTAATGCTGCTGTTATTAAGAACGAAGCAAGCCATATCGAGGCGCATCGTGATATTAGTTTGAATTTTGAAGAGCTTAAAAATGATCACCGTGTTTTAGATCGTAAGACCTCTCGTAACTGTTTTGGCCCGAACGGTCATGTTGCGTGGGATGTGGCCAATGCCACCACCCCAGGCACCATCGTTTCAGCTGGGGAGGTTAAGCTTAACGTCCGTGGTCAAGACCCTGTTACGCTTAATGGGGAAACTCAAACACTTCCCAAGATCGGTAGTGTTACCAACACAGGTGATATACTTGCTGGCCGTACGGTCTCTATCGAAGGTACAGGTGATGAGCCGCTGCGTAATGGCTTGTTTGACCAAAATATCCCTACACCTAAAGATTTTGTCCCTCAGGAAAATACGGACTTGGTGGATTATGCGCCTCGTATCGGTAGGGATGCATTTGCTCGTTATTCTGATGAAGAGCTGGGGGACTTCATTGTTGTGCCCAACCTGCCGCATAACTTTGCAGCCATTGCTGCGAGTGAAGACCTTGAAGCGTCTGACCTTACTGAAAAGCCTAAAGAATTTGCTGCCCTTCGTGATGAAGAGACACCTTTGGATGCGCCGCATGCCTTACACCCGTATCTTGGGGCCCAGGCGTTAAGCTGCGCGTTAGTTGCGATGGTCGGGCGCCCTTTTGTGGATATGGAGGACCCGAGGCTTGTTACTCAATTCTTAGGCCTGATTAAAGCCGGGGCCCAGGAAGCTAAGAAGTTTGTAGATATTTCAGAAGCTTTTAGAGGCGCGATCCCTGTCACCCAAGAGCAAATCGATGACTTTCAGGGGATGACCATTGTTTTCGTGCCGAAGGTACTCAACGGCCGCCGGTGCTATTCTGCGGTGCTTAACTTGCCGCCTAAAGAACGTTATGAAAATACACGCTCTTCGGAGGCTACGATCCGGGCCAAAGCGCTTGAGGTACTGAAGCTTGGTACTGTGGACAATACCGGAACGCTGATAGGGGAGGATAAGGTGAGTATTTCTGTGGAGTCTTTCACGAATGAGCGCCGGACTTATCGTTACTTTGTTACCGTGACAGAAAAAGGCGGCCTCTTTAGGGGCAATCGTACGAAGGTCTATGAAGTGCGCGTACCCCAAAAGGGTGGTAACGTTCTGGGTGGGGATGTTAATATTGAAACGATTAACGATCTCATTAACCGTGGTGGTAAGGTTGCCGGTAATGATGTTAAGGTGATCTCCCTTCACGGGAATACGATCGCGACGCCGACAATCGGGACGCATGTAGTTCAATGGAACCCAGGAGGCTGGGGCCGTATGATGGGTAAAGAAAGTTCTTCTTTGGCGACGGACTACTACCCGGCATCCTTCTTAAGTTCTGGGAAGCTCCTCATTAAATCAGCAAACGGTAAGGTCCTTATCGATGGCTCTAAGGTGAAAGCACAAGGGGACACTACGCTTGATGGTAAGCAGGGTGTTGATGTCGCTGTGAAAATGACTAAGTACAAGTCGAAGGACAGCGCGCATCAAGGAGGCCTTACTATTACAACAGAGACTGCTGAGACAGTAGTGTCTGAGCGCTCGGAGGTACTTTCTTATAATGGGAATGTTTACATTATCTCTGAAGAAGGTGTGGTTAAAGTTACTGGATCCACTATTATTGCCTTTAATGGGGATATTCACCTCCTTGGTGAGAAAGGCAATATCGCTGACACAGCTAAGATGGCCTATACTAGCACAAGCTCTAGTACTGGCTACTCCCCCTCGAGTTTTTCGTATAGCCACCAGCAGGTGGAAGTGACGCAGGAGCATATCGAGCAGCCTGTATTCGCTTCGAATAACTTTAACGCAAATACCGCCTTTAGTAATAAGTTCCGTGGTGCCATCATGGAAGCTGTTGCAGATATCCATTTAGATGCTGCGGGCGATAATATTATCGAAGGAATCGAGAAAGAAACTAAGATTAAGATCCGTGGGATTGATTTCGGTCTTAAATTCTTTGGGTCTGATGCGATTAAGGCACTTGCCGATGGTGAAGGCCTTGGTGAGGCAGCGGTCAAGCTTCTGAGTGAAGACCCGCTCTTTAGGTCCATTTACAATCTGGCAACGTCCGAGGATAATGCTGACTTGGGTGCTGCAGGCATGATGGTAGGGATAGAGTCTTTCAAGCTAGCAGAACTGCTCACGTCTGACCCGGGTTCTCCTTTAGCAGGTAGGCTTGGGCAGCGCTTAGGCTTAACGGATGCGCAGGGTAATTTCTGTCCTACAGCGACCATTCGTTTGGGGACCTACTTCCAGAACACGCTTCATAAGCAAATCGTACGTACGCATGCGCGGGCGGGGGGTAACTTCACGATAACCAGTGGTAATGATACCATCGCCAAGGAGTGCGCTGTTGAGGTCGGTGGTGACCTTGAAATCAATTCTACAAATAAAACAACCCTAGCCGGAGCAGTGCATAGCTCCACAAGTTCTGGTGGTGGAGCTGGTGTGAGCCTTAGCGTAAATGCTGCAGGTATGGTCGGCATGGGTGTGGATGTCCATGCAAATAAATCTGAGAGCACTTCTGTAGAAAACAGTACTTATTCAGCCGATACGATTGCCATAAACACCCGTGATCTAGAGGCCAAGGGCGTGACTGCTAATGCTGAGCATATAAATATCACAGTAACAGGAAAAGCTACCGTAGAATCTTTAGCAGACACGGCAGAATGCAGTTCAAGCTCAGCGTCGTTCAGTACTTCGGGCACGGCTTCGGTAAGCCACCATGAAGGGTCTGTGAAGGAAGTGAAGAAGCAGACTGTGTTTAACGCA
>DFOT01000008.1 GCA_002376875.1 Opitutia bacterium UBA3534
AGCCCTATTGTCTTTGGGTAGGGCTCCCATTAAGACGTAAACGAGAATGCAGCAATCTGGTCAATCTGCTCTAGTGTTGTCAGTCCTAAAAGCGCTTTCTTGAGTCCATCATAACGCAACGGCTTGTAACCGACGATCTGTGCAGCCTCTTCAATTTTATGCGAACTCGCATTTTCTGAAATGAGATCACGTATCTCCTCAGTCACTATAACCAGCTCGTGGAAGGCCACACGCCCCCGATACCCTGTGTTACGACAGGTCGAGCACCCATTGCCTTTATAGAAGGGGATTTCCCCCTCTTTCACTTGTACCTCATCAAAGTACTTTTCTAAAAACCCTAATGAAGGGTAATAAGCCTCTTTACAACGATCACAAATACGGGCTGCTAATCGCTGGGCCATAACCCCTAAGATTGACGGTGCCACCATGTACGGCTCAATCCCCATCTCAACAAGACGCAAGACTGCTTGTACCGCTGTATTCGTGTGTAAAGTCGCAAACACTAAGTGCCCAGTGAGCGCCGCTTCAGTCGCAATTTTAGCGGTTTCTAAATCCCGAATTTCCCCAACAAGTAAGACATCAGGGTCTTGACGAAGTAAGGCGCGCAATAAAGTACTAAACTTTAACCCAATGGCATGGTTAACCTGTGATTGAGTAATGCCATCCAGTTGCATTTCAATCGGGTCCTCAATCGTAGAAACATTAACTGTAGGCTTATTAATTTCATGCAGCGCCGCATAAAGGGTGGTTGTTTTACCAGACCCTGTCGGCCCCGTTACAAAAATAATCCCATTAGGGTTTTCAATAAGCCGCTTAAAAGGCGTTGTGATGCTTTGTGAGATGAGCATCTGATCAAGCGTCAAAAAGTCTTTCTTATTACTTGGTGCCAGAATACGAATCACCACTTTTTCTCCATCACGAGAAGGCATAAAGTTTACCCGGAAATTCACTTTACTACTTCCTATCTTCATAGAGAATGATCCATCCTGAGGGATCCGCGTCTCAGCAATGTTTTGATCTGTTACGATTTTTCCACGAGCTACCATCGCAGGGTGCAAAGCCTTTGAGAAACGCAAGAATTCACGCAACTGGCCATCAACACGGAATCGTACTCGGCTATATTCCTCAAATGGCTCCATATGAATATCAGACGCACGCTCTTTAATGGCTAGGAATATGAGTGACTCAAAGATTTCTGTAACCTGGGTGGACTCTCCCATAGCTACGATTTCTTGGTCGCTCAACTTGCTTGCAACTTCTTTATTTGCTTCTTCAAATCGATGAATAGACTCAGAGAGACTTTCCTCACTCGAGTAATTAACATCAATCGCATCCTTGATTTCACTTGGTAAAGAGAATACTGGACTGAGCTTTGTTTGCGCAATCGCCTCAATACGCTTAAGAAGTGCAGTGTCCTCAGGCGTTGAAGAAGAAATTGTTAAAATATCATGAATTTCATAAAGGCCTACTACTTGGATTTTACGTGCTACTTCTTCAGGGATTTTTTCAACAACTTCAGGCTGAATAATACTTGAAGTAGGATCCACATAAGTAATGCCAATCGATTCACTCCACAGGATACAGGCATTTTTCCTGGACATGAGGTCTTTATCAATGAGAGCCTCAAGCATCGCTAGAGAGCCCTCTTTGTGCTCCTCACACAAAGGCGCATATTCTTCATGAGCAACTACCTCAGGGTAACGCTCTTTTAGAAGCTCTATAAACTTATTATTTATTCTTTCTTCTAGCATGGCGGGCCTTCTTTAGATGATCTTGGACAGCCTTTTGAATCTCAGACTGATCGATGAGTTGCTTTGCCAGAGAGGAACTCTTCTTTTCTTCATCTGCTTCTCGAAGAAGATCCATCAGGCTAAACTTCACTTCTTTAAGCGAAGATTGCTGGGGCTGTTGTGTTGTTTCTTGTTCTTCTGACATAGCAATTCCTCCTTAAGACTCAGCAGGTTCCTCCTGAGGATCAAAAGTGTCTTTAAGTATTTTTATCATTTCTTCCTTGGGGGTATCCTTACGGATGTATTGAGAGGCTCCTCGAAGAATCGCTTTCTCTACGGACTCTCTTGTTGAAACTGAGGTCAACATGATAACAAAGGCATCAGGATCATGCTCCATAAGCTGATCAAGTGCATCAATCCCATCAATCCCAGGCATGTTAACATCCATGAAGATCACATCAGGCTTTTCTTGTTTATAAACCTCAATGCCTTCCTTAGAGCTTCCTGCTTCAAGGAACTCTTCAATGCCAACTTCCTTTAGGACCATTTTTACAAACATCCGGATGTGGGCTTCATCATCTACAATTAGTGCTTTTTTTGGTATAGTCATGGGGCTTCCTCCTAATTTTTAAATGTTACCGTAAACACCGCTCCTCCTTTGGGGTTATTACCAGCGGTAATTTCTCCGCCGTGGCTGTCTACAATCTTTTTACAAATAACAAGGCCTAGGCCGGTACTTTTTTCTCCACCGGTAGGGCGTACTGAAGTTTTTCCAAAGCTGGTGAACAGGAATTGCTCTTCACCTTGTGGAATCCCCTGTCCTTGGTCTTTTACAGAGAAGGTCGTGTGCTTATCATTCTGGCTGATTTCGATAGTCACCGTACTATCGTGTTCGGAAAATTTAATAGCGTTCGTAATTAAATTATCGATGACCTGAGGGATTCTATTTTTATCGCCTTGTATGGGCCTAATTTCCCCTGATGTAACTAAATTAAGTTTGATGCCTTTTTTATCGGCAGTCATTTGATGGACTTTGATAGCTGCCTGGGCTTTACTAAGTAGGTCAAACTCATCAAATTTGACTTTCATGAGCCCTTCTTCAACATCAGAGAAATCAAGGAGGTTCTCTACCAAGAAGAGCACAGATTCTGAGGCTGTGTGCATGGTATCAAGAATCTCCTTTTGCTCTTTATTGAGCTCTCCGGCTCCTCCATCCTTGAGGACTTCTGCAAGCCCTCGGATCGAGACTAGGGGGTTACGCAGATCGTGAGTAGCAATCCCCAAGAGGCGATTAATATCCAGGTTCGCCTTCCTAAGTTTTTTAACCAAATTATAAATCCGGATATGGAGCTTAATGAGGATCGCAATTTCTTGGAGCTTGAAAGGCTTAGTGATATACCCGGAGGCCCCAGCTTCATAACTTTTTAGAGTGGTTTCTTGGTCTGTACTGCTGGCCATCATTAGCAAGACAGGCATATCCTCATTCCCAGGGATTTCTCTGAGGGCTGTACACACATCTAGACCCTTCATATGGGGGAGGTTCATGTCCAGCAGCACAAGGTCTGGAGGGATTTTAGCAGCTGTTTCAAGGCCTTCTGCTCCAGTCCCAGCACTAATAACCTCTAGCTTTTCCTCACCTAAGGCGTAAGAAAGCAACTCTCGGTTGGGCTTATTACCATCAATAATAAGCACTTTCGGAAGTGGGCCTGTATATTCTGCCTCAGATCCTGATTTGGGTGTGCTTGAGGTCATAACCTGATAAATAGAAGTAAGTTACCTGGGTATACTCTATCATAACAGGATGCCTGCCGAAGTCAAAGTAAAAATGAGATATTAATAGCCTTTTGGGCTATTAATAGCGGTAATGCTCGGGCTTATAGGGCCCTTCCACTGGTGTACTGATGTACATCGATTGCTCAGGGGTGAGCTTGGTGAGCTTTGCGCCAATTTTCTCTAGATGTAACCGAGCTACTTCCTCATCCAGTTGTTTCGGGAGGAGGTAGACCTTATTTTCGTAGCTATCTTTATGCTCCCATAGGTCTATTTGTGCAAGTACCTGATTAGCAAAGGAGTTAGACATCACAAAAGAGGGGTGCCCAGTAGCGCACCCTAAATTGACCAAACGCCCCTCAGCCAGGAGGTACATTTGTGTTCCATCTTCAAAGGTATAGCGGTCTACCTGAGGTTTGATGGCTTCTTGAGTGATTTTTGGGTCATTCTGGAGTTTCGTGACCTGGATCTCATTGTCAAAGTGTCCAATGTTACAGACGATCGCTTGATCTTTCATCTGTTTCATGTGCTCTAGGGTGATAATATCTAGGTTTCCTGTTGTGGTAACGTAGATATCGGCTTTGCCCAGAGTATCTTCTAGTAGGGTGACTTCATAGCCGGCCATAGCCGCTTGTAGGGCGCAAATGGGGTCAATTTCAGTTACTTTTACGATCGCGCCTTGGCTACGTAAGGATTCGGCTGAGCCTTTTCCTACGTCTCCATAGCCGCAGACTACGGCCGTTTTACCTGCAATCATGACGTCAGTAGCGCGCTTGATCCCATCGACTAAAGACTCTCGGCAGCCATAAAGATTATCAAATTTACTCTTTGTGACTGAGTCATTTACGTTGATTGTCGGGACGAGTAGGCTCCCTTCTTCTACCATCTTGTAAAGACGTTTCACGCCGGTAGTGGTTTCTTCAGAAATTCCTTTGAGCTCCTCAACAACGCCTTGCCAGTGGTTGGGGCTATTCTTTTGAGTTTCTTTGAGTAGGCTTTTGATGACGGCAACTTCTTCGTTGTCAGTAGCTTCTTCTACCCATGTAGAGCCTTTTTCTAGTTCGTAGCCCTTATGAATTAAGAGGGTCGCGTCCCCACCATCATCTACGATAAGATTAGGCCCCTTGCCGTCAGGCCAGGTGAGGGCTTGGAAGGTACACCACCAGTATTCTTCTAGGGTTTCACCTTTCCAGGCAAATACAGGAGTGCCTGTTTTAGCGATAGCCGCAGCAGCATGATCCTGAGTCGAAAAAATATTACAACTGGCCCAACGTACATCTGCTCCTAATGCTTTTAGGGTTTCGATGAGCACAGCCGTTTGAATTGTCATATGCAAAGAGCCACTCACACGCACGCCTGCTAAGGGTTGTGCAGAAGCATGTTTTTCGCGTATAGCCATTAGGCCTGGCATCTCTTGCTCGGCTACTTCAATCTCCTTACGGCCCCAATCAGCAAGTGAAATGTCAGCTACTTTATAGGGGATTTGTTCTTGGGCTTCCATGCTGATCATTGAACGGTTTCTGCAATGTTTTGAGATTGAATGGCTTTCTTTAACGCATCGACTTTATCAGTCTGTTCCCAGGGAAGATCCTGGTGGGTAAAGTGCCCATAAAGGGTTGTCTTTGTGTAGATAGGGCGCAATAGGTTTAGCTGTGTAACAATATCGGCAGGTTTGAAGCTAAATACAGTATTGAGAGCACCTAGAATAGCTTCCTCTTCGTATTTCCCAGTACCATAAGTATTTACGCAAATAGAAGTAGGCTCTGGATAGCCAATGGCATAAGAGATCTGCAGCTCTACTTTGTCAGCAAATCCAGCAGCAACTAAGTTTTTCGCGACCCAACGGCACATATAAGCAGCTGAGCGGTCTACCTTAGAGGGGTCTTTCCCGGAGAAAGCACCTCCTCCGTGGTGAGCAGCACCGCCATAAGTATCTACAATAATCTTACGGCCTGTGAGTCCTGCGTCCCCTTCAGGGCCACCAATAACAAACTTACCTGTGGGGTTAATGAGGTATTGGGTCTCGTCAGAGAGGAGTTCACTCGGGAGTGTTTTCTTTATAATTTCCTCAATACAGAAGCTGCGAATCTCTTCTAGGGAGACGCCTTCATCGTGTTGGGTAGAAATCACTACGCTGTCCACATGGGTGACGGTGTCACCTTCATAGGATACAGCAACTAAAGTCTTGCAGTCAGGGCCTAACCAAGAGGGGTTTCCACTGTGGCGGGCTTTGGCTAAGGCCTGAGCCAGCTTGTGAGCAAAAATGATCGGAGCAGGCATGAGCTCAGGAGTCTCTGAGCAGGCATAACCAAACATAATGCCTTGGTCTCCTGCACCTTGTTCTTCGGTTTCTTTTCCTTGTGCACCGCAGGCATCTACCCCTTGAGCAATATCAGGAGACTGCTGTGACATCGTGTTATTAATATACACGTGATCTGCATGGAAAGGTTCACCATCGCGCACGTAACCAATTTCACGAATCGCCTTACGGACAATTTTATCGTAGTCCACTTTGGCTTTTGTAGTTACCTCGCCGGAGATAAACACGCAGTTAGTTTTTAATAGGACCTCACAGGCAACGCGGCTTTGGGGGTCTTGTTCCAGGCAGGCATCTAATACAGTATCTGAAATGTAATCAGCTACTTTATCGGGGTGGCCTTCACCTACAGATTCTGATGAGAATTGGCGTCGATATGACATAGCACCTTAATAGTAAGGACTATAGGGCAACTCGTCAATTAAAGTCTTCTTATTCCTGAAGGCTTTCGCGGCTTTGCTTATTGCAGTCCTTGCAGAGGTATTTTTGTCTCCCCTGGGTTGTCTTGCCACATTTGATAAGGCGTGCGCTTCCGCAGTGGGGGCACTTAGTGGAACATCCTTCTTCAGGGAGGAACTCGTTCTCATCCATGGCTGCCGCATTTTGGGCTAGTAATAGTGCCTGAATGACATGATCTAGTTCTTTGCTGTCATGCTGGAGTTCGTCTGAGATTTCTTGAAGGCGCTTAATAAAGTCAATGTAGGCCTTTTGATAAAGAATATCAAATTTACCCAGATCAATCTCTAGATTGATAAAAGAGGGGGGTAAATCCATATTGCACTGAGCAAAGGTTTGCTTGAGCTGGTGGTTAACCTCCCTAGAAAAATGGCTGATTTTTGTAGTAGCTCGCTTAAAATTCTCCCCAGCTTCCACAAAAGGGGTAATTGACTTGAGGAGTTCTTTAACTCCATTGGTCGTTAAGACGAGTTGTTCAGTCTTAGATGAATTATATCTATGTTGTTCTCCCATTGGTTTTCCCTCCCAATATGCTTGATTGCCCGTACTTAAGTTGTGGGTTTCCCTGTCCCTGTATTAAGTACTTGTAGTTAATGATATACAGATATTGATAATTATCAATATCAAAATATATTAATTTGTTGATTTAAGATGTAAGTTGCTGGTAGAGAGCAGTTTGACGATTTGTGCTTTTTTGGTTCTGTACGGCCATCGCGTAAGCTACAGGATCCCCCACGAGGAAAACCTTCCGGCGGGCTCGGGTGATACCTGTATATAAAAGGCTGCGTTGCAACATGATAAAATGCTGCTTAAGTAGCGGGATGACCACAAAAGGATATTCACTCCCCTGGGACTTATGGATGCTGATTGTGTAGGCTAGGGCCAAATCGCTTAAGTCCGCGCGTTCGAACGTCACTTCAAGCCCATCAAAATTTGCCGTAAGGGTTTGATCCTGAGTGTTTACTGCAGTGACCGTACCTAAGTCTCCGTTAAAAATCCCTTTATCGTAGTTATTCCGTGTTTGGATGAGTTTATCACCGACTTTAAACTGCAAGAAGCTTTGAGTTTTTTGAGGGTTTAGGCTGCGTTGGAGAGTCTGGTTTAGGTTGGCGATGCCTGCAGTACCCCGATGCAACGGAGCTAGAACTTGGACATCTTCTTGGCTTGATTTAGGAAAATACCGAGGGATTGTTTTTTTACAGAGCTGTGTTACTGTTTCTAGGCATTCTTCAGGTGTAGTTGCCTTGATGAAGAATAAATCATTGCGCGGGATAATCTTATCGATCGTGGCATAAGCTGTGGGTAGGGTAGTTTCACCCTTAAGGATAGCGTGGGCGGTAAGGACAATGTCATTACGGCCTTTTTGGCGGAAAATTTGGTTTAAGCGTGTAACAGCAAATGTATCCGAGCGGATAATATCCTGTAAAACATTACCCGGCCCAATAGAGGGTAGCTGGAATACATCTCCGACCAAGATGAGGTGAGCAGTATGCGGGATAGCTTCGAATAAGGATGCTGCTAAAGAGGTATCGAGCATGCTTGTTTCATCCACGATGAACACATCTCCCTTGAGGGTGTGACTGCTATTCGCGGTGAAGCCGTGTGTTGTAGGGTCAAATTTGAGTAGCCGGTGGATCGTTTGTGCATAGGCTCCGGTAGTCTCAGTCATCCGTTGTGCGGCGCGCCCGGTGGGTGCAGCCAAGCAAATACGAACTTTCTTGGCTTTTAATATATCTACGAGGGCTCGTAGGATTGTTGTTTTACCTGTACCTGGCCCCCCTGTAATGACGGAGAGTTTGTTAGAGAGCGCTGCTTCGAGCGCTAGTTTTTGCTCCCCGGCAAAGTCAAACCCGGCACGCTCTTGAGCCCAGCTAATAGCTTTATCTATAATGATGGAGGGTAGGGCAGAAGGGGTTTGGGCAATTTCACGAACACAACGCGTGATGCGTGTCTCAGCTGTTTTAAGTTGAGGGCGCTGGAGTAAATTATCCCAGGGCAGGGCCACGAGCTCTTTTTCTTGAACTAAGCTGGCAATACGCTCTTCAACTAGCTGTATGTCAACATCAAGGTGTTGGGCCGCTTCAGTCTTTAGCGTCTCGTGGTCTGTGCAGGTATGGCCCTGACTTTCGAGCTCAGTTAAAGCAAAGAGGATGCCTGCATCCAGTCGGTTAGGGCTATTGTTGGGCATTCCAAGGTTGAGTGCGATTTTGTCAGCAGTTTTGAACCCGATGCCGTGGATTTCGCGTGCGACACGGTAAGGATCATTGCGCAGGACAGTAATGGCACTGGCCCCATAGTTTTTAACTAAACGTAAGCACAATGACGTTCCTACGCCATAAGTCTTTAGGAACAGCATGACCTCTCGTAGTGCTTGCTGATCATCCCAGGCTTTTTTTATAGCCTTAGCGCGCTCTTTACCTATTCCTGGGATATCTCGCAAACGGGCGGATTCTTCGGAAATAACGGTTAGCGTATCCTCTCCAAAAGCATTAACGATTTTTTCGGCATAAGTTTTACCAATGCCAGGTATTAATCCACTGCCTAAGTATTGGCGGATTCCGTATACAGTAGCAGGTAGCTTTGACTCGAAGCCTAGTATTTTAAATTGTCTGCCGTAAGTGGGGTGCTGAACCCAGTTGCCTTTTAAGCTTAGTGTTTCCCCACATTGCACTCCAGGGAGCGCACCCGTAACTACGACTGTTTCACTTGGGCTTTGTGTTTTAAGTTCTCCAATGCAGAAGTGGTTGTCTTCGTTAAAAAAGAGGATGCGTTCAAGAACACCTAATAGGGTTTCTTGCTGCGTATGAGTCAGGGTGCTCATGAGAGCGTAGCGTGGGCAGGCGCTGGCTTATCAAGATTAAAAAGTGTCTCCCCTGCAGTATACAGGTTTTCAAATACACCTAAAGGCTCAGGCGTAAGCCCGACGAGCTCATCATGCGTATGAGTCCCTGTTGTGACCAAGCCGTAAGGCATATTTACAGAATAGGCTGCTTCTGCATCGTAGGGGGAGTCTCCGATAAGGAGGCTTGTTTCCGGCTCTGCTTTAAGATGCTCAAGTGCGTATCGGGTAAATTCGGGTTGAGGCTTACGGTGCGGGGTTTCACCCACACCAATAATATCATCTAAGTAGGGAGCAATCTGGAGGTGCTCACAAACGCTGCGTGCATTCTGTGCAATTTTATTTGTGAATACTGCGAGTTTGTAATCTTTATTTTTGAGGGACTCTAAGATCCATTGTGCACCAGGGAGCAGGAATAGGTCTTCAAACATAATAGTTTGAAAATAGTCTACAAATATTTTGAGGGCTTCTTCAACCCGCTCATCACCACCGAGGAGTTTGGGGACAGTAACGGATAAAGAGCCCCCAATGAGCTTGCGCATGGTGGGGAAATCGACTGTTTCTTTGAGCCCGAGCTGTTCTGCCGTGTGTAAATAAGCACGGTATAAGGCTTGGAAATTATCAACAAGCGTTCCGTCTAGATCAAATAAGAGTGTTTTAGCGTTGGATGGTTTCAAGGTCTTCAGAAAAGGCTTTAGAATTAGTGTATAAAAGGAATTCTCGCAAGAAAATCATGCCATATTTCTGGAAGTCCTTGGCAGTAATGAGCTTCTCTTCATCCTTATGGTAGGCACTTAGGTATTCTGGCCCGCCTGGGATGCTATTATTTTGACGCAAGCTCTCTAGGTTTAGATTTATTAAAAAGTTATCTTCTTTAGGCTCCATTTTTAGGGCTTTTTCTAGCGCCCAGAGGCCGAACTTAATGCGCGCGAGATTGAGCATTAGCTTAAGTTTAGCCTGCTCCTGGAGAGTAGGGGGGGCCCCCATGTAGGAGGCGAGCAGGTGTGCCTGTTGGTCTGTATCCAAATTCATCAGGTGTGAGAAGATCCCTAGATCGGTGAATCGATTGTCAGTGCCCGCATTTTCCCAATCAATCAGGTAGACGTTTTGGCCAGAAACCATCACATTATCTCTGTGTAAGTCTAGGTGTGCTATGACTTGTTGGGGCTCTGTTTTTTTGAAGGCTTTTTCAATTTTAACAATAGCTTCGAAGACCTCTTCAAAAAGAGGAGTATGTTTGTTTTGCTGCTTTTTCAGATTCCTAGCATAGTACTTCGAGCGACTTGCTAAAGAACGCTTGAATGAGGGCTCGGGAGGCTTTTGGTGTAAGGCTCTAAAATGAGCCCCTAAATGTGTGAGTATGTTTTTGCTTACAGGGCGCCCCCTTAGTGTTCTTCCCGGGATGAAGGCCACAGCAATGAGGTGTTTGTCAGGTGAAATATAATGAACTTTTGGGCCTATACCAAGCTCATCTGCGGATTTTGTCCCTCGTAGGATACGCTCCCGCTTATGCTTACTGTATTGTTTATTCATCACCCGAATGAAGTAGGCCTCTTCTGGGCCTGATGCATTCTCTGGTTTGACTACATAAAGGTAAGTGTTTGCGTGCCCGGCCTTAATGTTTTTCAGACTTAAACGTGGATAAGGGAGAGTATAGAGCTGCTGAAGTGCTTGTGCAAATGTGGCCTGTTCTTCTTGGGGGACCAAGGCGCGCTCTTGCTCAGTCAGCCGGTCAAAAGGCGAGCGCAATGCCTGCATATAAATTCCCCAGGCAAGGCACAAGGTTAGCCCAAGGGCTAGGAGTTTTTTTGGTTTAGTTAGCGGTGTTACTGATGTCATTTACAAGCTCCAAGTCCTTTATATAGGCTTCAGAGCTTATGTACAAGAAGAACTCACGCCAGAAGATATGCCCTAAGCGTTGAAAGTCTTCAGAGGTCTCAAGTTTTACCTTTCCGCTATAATAATCATTAAGAAAGTCTTTGCCTGTAGGTAGGCCGTAGTTGTTGAGTAAGTTATCTCGGGTAAAAGCATCAATAAATGCAGTGTCTTTAGGGTCGCGTTTTAAGGCTTGGCTGTAGGCCCAGGCAGCAACCCTCAGGTGAGAGATTTGCTCCATTAGGTTGAGCTTAGCGTGGTGCTCTGGTAAGGGGTTATTATTGAAATAGAACTTAAGGAGTTTCTTCTTCTGGGCTTCATCTAGATTCATGAGGTGGGAGAATATCCCAAGATCAGCAAAGCGTTCATCTAGGCCCGAGTCATCCCAATCAATCAAGAAAACGTTTCCATCAGGAGACTCGATGATATTGCCTGGGTTTAAATCAAGATGGCTGAGTACTTTGTCAGGCGCGCGGTTAAATGCACTTTCTATTGTGGCCATTGCCTCTAGGGCTTGGACCAAAGGGATGGCTTGAAAATTGGAGTCTTTATTTAAACGAATGACAAGTGCTCGTGTACGCTTCATAAGGCTGCGCCCCGCATCAGACAGTAGCGGGCCGGTATGGAGTGCCTTTATTTTATGTACAATGGTCTTGAATAAATCTTCATTTTTGAGCTTCTGGGGGTAAATATCATTGCCTTCGATAAATTCTCGGGCCAAGAGCTTTTTGTCATCAGAGACATAAAGTATCTTTGGGCTAACGCCTAGATCCCGGCCAATAAGGCTTGCTTGTACGACGCGTTTGCGTGTTTTCGTACTTAAGTTGATCATTTCTCTAAAGAGATAACTAGGATTCTCCTCTTGGATACTTTGATCGTGGCGGGTTACCTTAAAAAGCTTTGCCTGGCCTTGATCTTCAAAAGAGAGGCCATCAGGGAGCCGTGTAATATCAAAAAAACCAGGGCTGTCTGGGAACAGAAACTGCAGAGCTCTTTCTATATGCTCTTGCTCCGTATAAGTTAGAGTAGGGTATTCTTTAGGGACAATATAGCGAAATTCCTTAATACGGGCCATATCCCGCATAAGGAAATCAATTGCAAGAAATGCAATACCTATCAATAGGTAAGCAACCCATGTTCTCTTACTCATGAATAATTATTTAGGTAGGAAACTACGTCTAAGGTATTAAGGCCTCAGCACCTTATTGTGGCAATCCGTAAAGTGGAAGGTTGCAATCAAGATAATATCAATAATTGTCCAGATTCCTAGTCCTCCTAAGGTAAGCAACATTAAGATCCCTGTTCCTGTTTTCCCTACATAAAAACGATGTATACCGAAAGCCCCTAGCACAATGGCTAGCACAAGGGCGGCTACAAAGTTTTTGTCGCTAGTTTCACAAGCTTCACATTTTTCTCCATTAGTACTCATAGTTTGATAATTATATATCAATGCTTGAGTGCTGTCAATAATAGACCCTGGGTGAGCCTTGTAAGTTACTCTAGGGGAGCTGCTTGAAGAGTTATCAGGTCCTGAATAAAAGCCTCAGAGTATATATAGAGAAAGAACTCACGCCTGAAGGCCGCTCCAATGTCTAAGAAATCCTGAGGCGTCTCTAGCTTGCCTTGCTTTTCATTGTAAAAATACTCAAGGAATTGATCTCCAGAAAGTATGGCGTTACTGGTAAGTAGCAATTCAGGCGAGAATTCTTTGGCAATTTTGGCATGGAACGTGGGGTCTCTTTCAAGAATTTGGTGCTGAGCCCATAAGGATAACTTAAGTGCTGCAACGGCTTCCATAATTCGGAGCTTTGCTCGTTCTATTTCGGTAACCTGGCCTTCAAAGTAGAAATCTAAGTACTGTGCTTTTTGCTGTGGGGTGAAATACATCATTGTAGCAAGTAAGCCAAGGTCAGCGAAGGGGTCATCTAGGCCCGCGTTCCCCCAGTCGATTAAGAAAACCGTTCCTTCTTTTTCTAGGATATTTTCTTTATGTAGGTCGAGGTGTACAAAGACTTTCTTGGGGTTTACCTCGAAGGCTGCTTTGATTTGAGCAAGTGCACTGCGGATTTGACTGAATGATGCTAAGGGAGATTGTTCCTCTATCTTGGCTAAATGTTCATGAGCCATGCCCATTAATGTTTTTCCTGGGGCTGAGAGCTTCGGTCCTTGGTGTAGTTTACGCAAGTTGTTGGCTATACTCTGTATTATGGCCGTTTCTTTAAAGCGGTCTGGGTGTAGTGTTTCACCCGGTATGAAATCCATGATCATTAAGGCTTTATCTTCTGAATGAAAGTGGATTTTAGGGCTTATTTCTAGGTTACTTGCAATGAGGTTGGCCTCTAAAAAGAGGTCTCTGTAAGCAGCACTGGTTGTGGGCATTGTCCGTAGCAAGTAGGTACCCAAAAGATAGTCTCCATCAAATAATTCGAGCTTGTAGAGTTCATCCCCAGAGAAGCCATCTGTCAGTGGAATGAGTTGTGCTTCTTGTGTAGAGGGGAAGACGGTCTTTAAGGCAATATCAAGCTGGGCTTGGTCATTTTCTGTAAGTTGTTGTGCCTTTAAAGAGGGCCCTAGGGGTAGTAAGATAAGGGCAGATAGGAGTAGGGCTAAATAGTTGCTCTTCATGCTTGATAATTTTATATCAAGCATGAAGAGGTGTCAATCCTAGAGCCTATTCTTACTCTGTAAGCTACTCTAGGGAAACTGCTTGAAGATCTTGGGCAAAGGCTTCGGAGCGCGTATAAAGTAGGAATTCACGCAGGAAAGAATTACCGAGTGCTTCAAATTCTTGGGCTGTTTCTAATTTCCCGTCCTGATTATAGAAAGCATCAAGGAATTCGTTTCCGGAAGGAATATTAGAATCCTCTAGAAGAGCTTCGAGAGTAGAGGGTTGGATACTATCGTTAGCAGCAGGGGTTATCTGAGCAGCTTGAAAATGAGCCCATAGTGCTCCTTCGAGTGAAACAGCTGCTTCCATGAGGCGCAACTTGGCTCTATGGACTTCTGCAATAGGGCCTTCAAGGTATAGGCTTAGCAGCTGCTCTTTTTCTTGCGGGTTACAGTACATGAGTATAGCGAGCCTGGCTAGGTCGGCAAAAGGATCATCTAGCCCTGCCGTTTCCCAGTCGATAAAGAAGACTTCCCCATCTTTTTCTAGGATGTTTTCTTTGTGAAGATCTAGGTGAGTAGAAACTTTGTGGGGGTTAACGTCAAAAGCAGCCTGAATTTTTAGAATCGTAGTCTGGATGGATTCATAGACTTCCTGGGTTAAATGACCATGGTCATTAAGGCTATCTAAGAGCGTATGGTTTATTAGGGACATCTGCATACCAGGGTCTGAGAGTAGTGGCCCTTGGTGCAGCTTGTGTAAGTGCGAAACAACAGTTTTTAATATCTCAGGGTCTCTAAAACGTTTTGGGTGTAATGTCTCCCCAGCGATGAAGTCCATGATTAGAAGGCTCTTATCTTGGGCAACATAATGGATTTTGGGACTAATACCTAAGTCACTAGCAATTAAACTAGCCTCTAAGAAGCATTCTCCTTGCAGGATGCTTTCTTCAGGCATGGTACGTAACACATAAGTCCCCAGGAGGTTCTCTTTGTCGTCGAAGGTCTCTAGTTTATAGAGGCTTGCACCCGAGAAGCCACCTGTAAGGAGGCTGAGTTGTGTTTTTTGCGCAAGTGGAAAAACCTCCTGTAGAGCAACATCAAGCTGGGCTTGCTCGTTTTCGGTAAGTTCTTGTGCGTTTAGAGAGGATGTCAGGGGTAGTAAGACAAGTAATAATAAGTTGAGTGCCTTACTTTTCATAATTGATATGTATTTAGGTGTTTATTTCCATGCAGGGATGACTGCGCTTCCAAATGTTTTTTGAATATAGGTTTCTGTTGCTGTAGATTGGTAAATGTTCAGAAAGTCTTCGAAGATAGCTTTGTCCTTGTCAAAATTACGCACTACAAAGATGTTAGCGTAAGGGGAGTCTGTGCTTTCTTGCGTGATGGTAGTTTCCTTAATGTCTAAACCTGCTACGAGGGCCCAGTCTGTGTTGATGATTGCCGCATCAAGGTCTGGGAGGGAGCGAGGTAGCTGTGGGGCCTCAATTTCTATAATGTTTAGCTGTTTGGGGCTTCCTGCGATGTCGAGAAGAGAAGGCGTGTTTCCCGCATTGTCTTTTAGGTGGATGAGGCCTTTTTCTTGAAGTAATAGAAGGGCTCGGGATCCATTAGTCGGATCATTCGGAATGCCTACTTGAGCTTTTTCAGGGAGTTCTTCTAGAGTCTTATACTTATCAGAGTAGATGGCCATCGGTAGGAGGATGGTCTTTCCTAAAGAGATTAGGTTGTAGCCCCGTGTGCGGATTTGGTCATCCAAAAAGGGCTGATGCTGGTAGCAGTTGGCATCGAGGTCACCTTCATTCAAGGCAATATTAGGGAGGATAAAGTCGTTAAACTCGACAATATGAACCGTGAGGCCTTGGGCTTTAGCTTGGTCGCGTACGAATTCTAGGATTTGGGCATGAGGCCCTGCGGTGACACCTATACTCAGTGCGTTGGCTTGGGCTGTGGTCTTTTTACTACAAGCTGCGAATAGGCACAAAGCACTCAAAAGGAGTGCAGCAATAGGAATTATTTTCTTAAGCATTTTGCGAGAGTATCACCCAGGGTTTGGATGAGTTGTACTAGGATAATTAGAATAATGGTAACACCGATGATAACGTCAAAGTCGTAGCGCTGATAGCCGTAACGGATAGCTAAGTCTCCAAGGCCTCCGCCGCCGACAGCACCGGCCATAGCTGAGAACCCTACTAGGGTGATCACTACAAGCGTCGTTCCAGAGATCAATGCGGGTAAGCTTTCAGGGAGTAGTACTTTCGTGATGATTTGCTTGCGGGTTGCCCCCATGGCGTGTGCGGCCTCAATCAGTCCATGAGGGACTGTATGGAAAGCTTCTTCACCCACACGGCATAAGAGCATTACTGAAGCAATACTTAGAGGGACTGAGGCTGCTAAGGTGCCTATAGTGGTGCCAGTAATAAAGCGAGTTACAGGCATAAGTCCTACCATGAGAATAATGTAGGGGATAGAGCGGATCGCGTTGATGTTAAAGCCAACGGTACGGTTTATCAAAAGATTCTGGGAAAGGCCTCCTTTTTTCGTCAGGAAGAGCACTACAGAAAGAGGCAGCCCAAAGAGTAGCCCTATGAATGTAGAGAGACCCGTCATGAGCAAGGTTTGCAGTGTAGACTCTAAGAATAGTTCGGTCATAGTGAAGGAATGTAGCCTAAGGTTTCCACTTGAATGTGTTGTTGGCTTAAAAACTCTAGGGCTTTATCCAGGGAGCTGCTTTTGTGGGGGATGCTAATAATGAGTGTCCCAAACATGCTCTGGCCAATGTGGTCTAGGTGGCCTGATACGATATTGATGGCTGCATCATACTCATGGATAAGCTGCGAGATTACGGGGCGCTTTGCTGTCTCTCCAGCAAAAATAAGCCTGAGCACAATATCAGAGGGTGCCCATTCAGGGCCTGAGGAGAGGTTCTCTTGGATAACTTCTGGAATATCGCGGTTGAAAATGGATTGGACGAAATTTTTAGTCAGGGCGCTTTGGGGGTGTGCAAAGATGTTTTCCACAGCGCCTTGCTCGAGGATGCGGCCTTGGTCCATCACATAGACAGTGTGGCAAATGTCACGGATGACAGAAATTTCGTGGGTGATGAGCACCACGGTCAAATCAAGGTCTCGGTTTAGGTTCTTGAGGAGCTGCAGGATGTCTTGGGTCG
This sequence comes from Opitutia bacterium UBA3534, assembly GCA_002376875.1. Lineage (GTDB taxonomy): Bacteria > Verrucomicrobiota > Verrucomicrobiia > Opitutales > UBA3534 > UBA3534. The sequence continues at coordinate 16,767 of DFOT01000008.1, forward strand.
TTTCTGGGTCTAGAGAGCTTGTGGCCTCATCGCACAAGAGTACGCGTACTTTGCCGGCTAAGGCACGTGCAATAGCGACTCGTTGTTTTTGGCCTCCGCTAAGTTGGGCAGGGTAAGCATCGATACGTTCTTCGAGGCCAACTAGGGTTAGGCATTCGAGTGCGTATTTGCGAGACTCGGTATTAAGCGTCCCGGTGATTTCTAGAGGTAGGAGGACATTCTCAAGGACTGTTCTGCGGGAGAGCAGGTTAAAGTGTTGGAAGATCATCCCAATATGGTGCCGTGCTTCACGGAGTTGCTCGCGTGAGCACTTTAAGAGGTCTTTATCTTCGAACAATACATCCCCTTGGTCAGGTTTCTCGAGGGCGTTGATACAGCGCAATAGGGTGCTTTTGCCCGCACCACTGCGGCCAATAATGCCGGTGATACTTCCTTGGGGGATTTCCATAGAGACATCTTGGAGGGCGTGGATGGGCTTCCCTTTATGCTCATAGCGCTTATGAATCCCCTTTAAGGTGATAAGCGGTTCTATGGGCTCTAGTCGGCTCTGTGGATAAGGATTTTTCACTCAAGATAATGAAATAGGCATTCGTCTGTGTTGCCAACCAAAAAAGCGCTCTAATCAGCCCTTGACTCTTATTTACCCGGGGGCAGTATTCACACCGTCCAACAACACACAATTCACTATGTTTAAGAAGATTATTACTTGGGCTTGTCTCCTTGGGGCAAGCGTACTTACCGTAACTCCTGCCTATGCTACACGCAGTATTTCTTTTGATACAGGCTATGTAGTCCATCCTTATTCTAATAGGGCTTTCTCAAGTTTTGGGGTAGAGCTATTTGAAGCTCATGACTACTTATTTGGTCTGGTCAAAAATAAGTATTTTGAGCCTAATGGCTGGAATCGAGGGCTTCTTTTTGGTGCTGATTTGTTGATATTGTACCCACTGTCTTCAGCCTATACGATCAGTTATCATGAATTTGGGCATTACAGCCGCCTGGAAGCTGTTGGTCATGATCCTCATTTTGTGGGGCGGCCTAACCACTTTTTTGGCTTCTTCTTAGATAAGCTGGTGCATGCGCCTTTTGGGGGAGAGTCAACTGCGTATCCAGCCTTACCTGCGCTTACCAATGACGAGAAAATCGTTGTAGGGGGTGCTGGCGTGAATAATGAAATGCGTTTTGCTGGGGATATTGCAGATCGAGCCTATTATGACTATGGGCACGTGATGGACTTTGTTCCTTATATAAGCGGGAAGCTTTCTTCTGCGAGTTATGCGAGTGGAGATGAGCCTGGTAATGACATGAACTTCGTTTTGAATGCATATAAGGCTCAAGAGTATAATGTGTCTCGTGCGGATATTAACCGTGCCAACTGGTTGTCTTTGGTGTTGAGCGCTTCAACCTATGCCTACGCTTTTGGAATCTATGATTACTACACTGAGGGTGAGACTACTGTTAAGACTTTTGAGTTTGAAGGTTGGCGCTTGCCTGATTTAGAGTCCTACATTAATCGTAAGGGAGTTTCTTATAAGCTAAAGAGTGCTTACCGCTGGGATGAAACCTTGATTCTCCCATTCTCCTATGAAGTAATTCTTCACGGGAAAGAACAACATGAAGTGACTCTAGGCGCACGCAAACTTTGGAAAGAGTTTCATAACCTAACAACCGGAGCTAACCTTATAATGAGTGACGGTATTGGCGGAAATATGTACGTAAATTACCCAGTCCTTAAGGATTGGGCCGTAACAGTTGGTCTAGATCACTACGACCATAAGAGCCTACATGGAGAACGTAATAGTATTGCAACGACAAGAAGCACAAGCTCTACAGAAGTTTGGGCTAAAGTATCGTTCTTGTACTAAGAGTGCCCTAAAGGTTTATTTATTGGAACCGAAAATTATTTTAAGCCAGTCTGCTATAAGTAGACTGGCTTTTTAGTAGACCCACTCCGTGACTACAGCAGCGATTTGTTTTTCAAAGCGTCTCCAGGAAGCTTCTTGAGCTTTTTCAGTGCAAGCCATACGCATGTCAGGGAGCTGTTCCCGGTTTTGTGCAAACCAATCGATTTTCTCGGCAATGGCCTCTGGGTCACGAATAGGGACGATAAACCCTGTTTTGCCTTCTTCAATCAAATCCTCCCCGCCTGTATGAGGGGTTATAATTAGGGGAAGACCGCAGGCTAAAGCCTCGAGCTGAACAATCGCTCGTCCTTCAACAATAGAAGGCAAGACGAGGATGTCGCAGCTGCGCATGAGTTTTAAGACTTCTGGATTTGCACGTGGAGGCTCGTGAACAAAATTTGGGCAACGCTTTTTATAGAAAGACTCAGGCGCAAGGAGTGGGCCAAACACAACAAGCTCAATATCATTACGGTTAAGCATGCGCGTGGCTTCAAAGAGGTCTGCTAGGCCTTTGCGTTGTGACAGAGACCCTGCAAATAAAACACGTAGTTTTGAGTTGGGACGTCGCTGCTCTGGCTCATTTTTAATGATTGGAGCTCCGTAAGGAATAACAGAGCAGGGGGTTTTCTCACGTATTGCTTGAGGGAGCGTGCTCAGGACAAAATTGCTAGGACAGACTACATGGTCTGCAAGTTCAAGCTCTTTGGTTTTGCGCTCGAGCTTTCTTTCAGAGTCTCGAGTTCCTAGTAAAGTTGGTTCCCAGTCTGGATAGCGTTGGGCCTCTTCTTTAAGTAAGCGCTGAGAAGCTTCCCAATAGGCAATAGGAAGTTCATAGAAACACCGGATGGAACGTTCTTTTGCTTGTCTGAAACTTTCTAGGCAGCAGTCCTCATAACTATAAAGTACTTTATAATTAGAGTAGGTGTGAACTAAATGATCAGCTACGTTATTGTCATGCCAATGGCAAATATTGTCGAAGCAGTAGCGACCCTTTTGGTGGGCAATTAGTGGTTCTATTCCAAGGCCTTGGCAAAGGAGGCGCATGATTTCTTTCGAGGGGTAGGCATGTAGCCTGTGAGGGCTAATAGGGTAAGTACGCCGGTTTAAATGCCTACGGATTTTTCCTGGCCAAGGTAGCTTGTAGAATAGTGAAAACTTGCTAAAGCCCAAAGTAGTAAAATAGGCACTCAAACAAGCATGCTGCTGGAAACTTTTGAGCGCATGCTTAACATAGGTATTACCTGAAGGATGACTAAGCAGAACTTTCATCGATTACGAAATTGTATAGATCATTATAGGTCTTTAGGGGAATAATAAAATGAGAAAGGCTTTCTTTAGCCTTTAGCGCTCGTTCTCGGTAGGGCCCTTCAGGGATTGCAGCCGCTTCTTGCAATGCTTGAGCTAAAGAATCTACATCATTAGGTTCGCAGAAAATAGCTTCTTGTCCTGCAGATTCAAGCAGACCGCCATCTCTAGTAGCAATCACAGGGACACTCACATAGCGTGCCTCTAAGGGGACCATCCCCAGGGGTTCTTTGAAGTGTGAAGGAACAACCATCCATTTAGAGCGCGCGATAATTTTAAACTTTTCACCTGAGAAAGAAGACTGAAGCAGTTCTACACCTTGGAGTTTATGCTCTTTTACAAATGCTTGGGCCCATTCATAGAGTGGCCCCGTTCCCATCATCAGCAAGGGCCATTTCTCGGGGTCTAAGGAAGCTTTTTTATAAGCCTTAAGAAGAACCTCAATGCCTTTTCCTTGTACCCAACGCCCAACAAAAAGAAAGCCTTTACGGTTGTCAAAATCTACAGGGACTTCTTCGAGCTCAGGGACTGAAGGGATTCGAAGGCTTCCTTTAAGCCTCCCATGAGGTTCCCAGTTATTCCAAAGCGAGTTGGATACATACACGCGCGCATGAGCTAGGCGCAAGGAGAGATGCCATAAGATTGTATGAAGGCTGATTTTCTGAGGGCAATTGTCGTGTAGTGTGAGTACTAAGGGCTTTCTTAATAGTGTGCACAGTAAACTCACATCAGGCGGTGCCATTTGCGCGTGAACTACATCTGCCCAGCAAATAGCCTCAAATACAGCTTTGCTCATACGCTCCACAATGAGGTAAGGGATTTTAGACTCATCGAGAAGTTTTAAGAAAGTTTCTTGGAGCTCATGGCCCTTTACGCGCTTGAGGCATAGTTTTACTACTGTGCCTGGGCAGGCTTGGATTTGGTGTGCCAAGTTAATCACAAAGGCCTCAATACCTCCATAACCTCCGATAGTGGGGGTTATGATGAGTACATTCTTTTTGGGGTAGTGTGTGTGGGGCATCTTAGCCTAAATCTCGGATAAATTGACTCGCGACTTCTGGGAGTGTCCAATGCGGAGGCTGCTTTTGTAAGTGGGGGAGAATATTGGGTAAGTCGGGGGTCATCTTGACAAGTTGAGGGTTTTGGAGAACCTCAAGAGGCGTTGCTGTGTTAAAGTGCACATCATCACGACTTACAATAACAGGGAGGCCACTTTCAAGCAAAGGGCGTATTGCTGCGCTTTTTTCGATTAAGCCCCAGGGGGTTGTGGCTATGCCAAAATCTAAGCAATTAATCAGCGGAGCAAGGGTGTCCTCGGGGGTCCAGCCTAGGCGTGCAAAGCGCATGTTTTTAGGCGCTTGCTGGAGCGTCCTTTCCCAGAGGCGTTCTCCAGGGCCTAGGTTTCCTAACGAAAGGATTATGGGTTTCTTTCCAGCTTTTTGGCTGGCAAGATCAATATAACTAAGAAGCGGGTAAGCCTCCCAAATAGGGTAGAGCGTGCCCAAGATTCCAAAGAACCAATAGTCGTTACGGTTTTCCTCGGTCAATTCAATATTATGAGGTTCTAGCTTTTGGCTAAGGCTCTTGAGGTCTGCGCCATGAGCAGGTTGAATATTTGAAAATAGAGGCAAGTTCTTAGGAATAACTAGCGGCGACTTCAAAAGTGTCTGGTAGGCTGCAGTGTGTGTATGAACACATTTAGGGGTACAATTTCTCAGGAAGCTTTTAATAAAATATTTTTGGAGCAGTCCCATGAGTTTTTCCTTAATAGGAGCCTCTCTGTAGGCACCAATCCAGACTTCATGAAACATCATATGAAGTCGTGCAGATCCTTTAATTTTTAATAGCTTAGAAGCTAGTGTCGGGATGAGTCCTTTAGGGTTAAAAGAATAGGGGACAAATTGAAGGCTTACCCAATCAGGGTCAAGGTTGGCCAGAAAGTCTTGGAGCTTATAAAAGTTAGAAGAAGAACTAAAGGCATCTTCAAAGCGGGCGGTAGGAATTCCTGCTTGTTTTTGGACTACTAAGGATTTTCCTTGTTTAACAAGGTAATGATCTTTAAGAGCAATTAAAGCACAGGTATGGCCTTGTCTTTGGCATTCTTGGGCGAGGCATCGGGCATAATCTCCTACACCACAATGTCCAGGTTCAAGACTTCCGCATATAAAAGCAATTTTCATTAAAATTTTTGTCTATACTGTTTGAGTAATACAAGGGTCTTGGGGATGCCTAATAAGAGCATCCACACTCCCAAAAAGGTAGAGCCCCAGTGATTCTTTTTAAGGCAATGGTAGCACCAGCGGAACCAATGGAGGTATTCTTTCTTTAAAATAGTAAGCATTCCTGATTGGTCATGTTTGGCCAAAAAATAAGCGTGGGAAGGTAGGTCAAGATACTCTTTCCTGCAGGCTTGAATTAAAGAGAGCTGGTGAACAGGGTGCAGCACAACTGCTTCTTTAATAAAGGGAATAACTGTTTTTTCTTTGAGGCGTAGGTAAAGGTCTGAGTCTTCAAGCTTTGGACGAGGGAACTGTTCATCGAAGCCACCTACTTCTTGGAATAAAGTTTTTTCTATAGCAATGTTTGCGGACCAGAAATTGCCCCCGGTATGATTTATGGGGCATACCGAAAGGTCCTTATTCCCGTTACCCTGGGGGAGTATTGCTCCTTCTAGGGCTTTATGCGTGCGATCTTCCAGTACATTGGCAAATTGCCATAACCATTCGTCTTGGGGGAGACAGTCATCATCCGTGAAAACAATCCATGATCCCAGGGCCTGAGTTGCTCCATGATTACGATTAAACGCAGGGCCTTTTTTTTGGCCTTCTATCCATTGTACCCAAGGGAAGTGTTCGTTAAGAAATGCTTTTGCCTCAGCATTAGGGCTGTCGTCACTTACAAGAACCTCATAACTGTATTCTGTTTGAGTAGCATCAGCTCCAGCAGGAATGAGTGTCATATCTTGTTGTTTGCCTGCAGCCAAGCGCTCTAGGCACAAACCTAGGGTCTTGTTACGGTTGCAAGTAGGGATGATGACAGAAAAGAGCGGCTGGCTCATTTTATTGATAATGGTTGCCCTGATAGTAGCATGACAGCCCCCTTCTTGTCTACACCCATTACCTTACTGGTTTTTAAAAAAATTCCATCCGGCTTTGATTGCTCGGCCTATTCGCCTGATGAGGCTGAGTTTATGGATACGGCCTGCCTGAGCCTTATCAAAAGCAGTGGCTTCTTCTTCTGAGAGGTAGTTGTAAAATAACTCACTAATGGGGTTGCTGCGGTTCATTTTAGTGCCTGCCCAATGCATCAGATAGGGCTTGCGGGCCTCATCTTCCCAGGTATTTTTAAAATGACTCCCGTAATCTCCAGCCCAAGTTGATTCCATATAGGTAGGAGGAAGGGTAAGATTTGTAATAGGGATACCACTTGCAAAAACAAGCATATTGAGGCCTGGCTGCTCATGATAAAGATGTTTTAAGCAAGTTTCTTGAAATTGAGGGCGCTCAGCTACTTCCTGGAGTGTCTCTAAAGTATAAAGTTGGTCACTGCAGGCAAATTGGCCGGTATTAAAAACCTGGTGCTGCCACACAGTTGTTTTTTTTGTGAAAAAATCTTTAGATTCAGGCGTTAGGGTTTCATTTGGATTATGCCAATGACAACAGGAGGTGATAAATCCTTCATAGGGGTCTAAAACGATCTCTGGATTTTTTAGAAAAATAATATCAGAGTCTACAAATTGATAATGACTGCTAAGCAAGCACTGGTATTTGCGCATGACAGGAAGGCCGCCTTGCTCTTTAAGCCAGGAGGCAAAGGATTCTCCGAGCCACCACTGCGCATTATCAGGTAACTCAAACATTTGCTCATCAAAGGGAATCACATACAAAGGCAGCTTACACCCAGTTGCACGCAAAGAACGTTCCATCGCGAGGAACGGAATACGCACGCGCTCATTAGCCAGGGTGATGATCTTATCTATCTTCATGCTGCAGGGCTTTTATCTTTATATTTAAGCAGAATAGGGACCAGTTTGAAGGCATTCCAATAGCGAGGCACAAACACTTTTGGGTTTTGAAGGCAGCGGGCTAGCCAGCCCAAGTAAAGGCGATCTACCCAGAGGGGAATGGCTGCCTGAGTACCTGCCAGAAAGGCTAAGGCTGCACCCGTGCAGATGATTGTTGGCTTATAGTCCAGTTGTTTCCTCAAGAAAAGGCCTAGACGTTCTTGAACACCGCCTCCGATGTTTATGATGATTGTTTTGGGCTTTTGTGTTTGGATGAGCTCTAGGAGTGCTTGGTCATCAATAGCACCAGATTTATAGAAAGGAGCCAGGTAGCATTGCTGTGGGCTTACAGGGAGGCCTTTTTCATCCTTAAGCCACTGCAGGATAGCGATCATTTCTTCTTCTCGAGGCATTACCCAGAAGGTTGAAGAATCAAGTATATCTAGAAAGCGCTTTAGAAATAAGTAGCCTGATATTTTTATGAGACGCTTCTTTGAAATCAGATTCCATAATAAGACCATGAGCCCACTATCTGGGAGGACAAGGTCTGCTTGTTCAAGAGCTTCTCGGTGTGCTGGGTTATGTGCAAGGTCCGTGAGGATTGGAGCTGATGGAGCCACAAGCAATCCTCCTTCTTGGGCTTGAAGGATTGAGGCTTCTAGGTCGCCCTCAAAGAAAGAAAGGCCAAGTACTTTTTGTGTCTTCATAGGGTACTAGCTAATCAGTTTATGATAGGCCTCCAAGTGTTCTTTTATGGATTGCTCCCATGTTAAATGCTCTTCAGCAAAACGACGGCATTTTATGGAGGTAGTTTCGCGCATGCCAGGAGTATTTAAATAGGATTCTGTCAAATCAGTGAAGTCTGCAGAACGTGTTGTACTGCAAAGGGGGAACAGGCTTTCTCCTCCATAATCGCGGATACCTCCGCTATCATGCGTAACGATGGGGCATCCGCAGGCAAGTGCCTCAGGGATTATATGGCTAACCCCTGATGCTTTTAGAGGATGGAGTAGTAGAGTGCTTTCCTGTAGAAGTTGGCGGCGCTTATATTCGGTGGCTCCATAGTGCCAACGTACTCTGCTGATTGAGGAGAGCTTTTCTAAGTCTTTTTCTTGGATCTCTTTGGTGTCTATAATGATGTCAATGCTCAGGTCTTCTCTTTTTTCTGAGAGGATTAGGAGAGTATCATAGACAGTACTCCAGTCATGTAAAAAAGTACCGATACAAAGAATAGAAGGTGACTCTGGAGGACTTTCTTTCGGTGTAAAATATTCCGTATCTACGCCATAGTGGACGAAGTGAACACGTCCTTTACCTACATAATGCTCAAAAAAGGGGATATCCTCCTGGTATAGAGTAATAGCTGAGCTCATCCGCTGTAGCCTAGACAGCATAGGAGAATCCCAAAGAGAGTGAGGGCAGTGCAGGGTTCCTATAATATTATGAGGCGCTTTTTTATAGTTTTTAAAAAAACGTAGGTGGTCTTCTGTATTGAGGATTAAGTTATAATCTAGGGGAATGCTTCTATTTACAGACTTTAAGAAAATGCGTTCAGCATTGGCTTGCACGACATTACGCCTAAGAGACCCTTGAGTGAGTGAATAGAGGTGGCCTTTTAGGCGTGAGAGCCAGTCGGTTTGTTCTGTTATGCAGGAGACGCTTACACCTGCAGCTTCAAGTTTTTCGGGTATCTTCTGGCAGTACTCTGCAGTAAAGTAAGTTTTTTGAGCCCGCGTAGTTAAAATATTGGCATGCATTAGACAAGGCTCCTTTCTAAGGTATCTTGCCAACGAGCTATTAAGGAGTCTGCGTTAAATTCATTCTCGGCCCAAGTTCGATTCTCCCAAGAAATAGTTTCTAGGTCATTTCCTGCACACCATTCTATTTTTTTTGCCAGGTCTGAAATGGAAGGCAGTCGGAGGTGTGCATGTTTAACCCAGTTACTTGGGAGTGATTTCCGTTTAAACCATTTCTTTTTTACTAAAAGCTCTGGTTGGGTCACGTAATCATTCATAGGGGGATAATCCAGTGTAATGACAGGTAGGCCGCTGCACACGGCTTCTAAAACCATAAACCCAATGCCCTCCATCTTAGAGGGTTGAATAGCCACGTCCCCTTGCTTAAAAAGGTCTGCTACGTTGTCTAGGTGTCCGACCTGGACTTCAATGCGTTCATCAAGCGAAGGGAGGTCTACTTCTCGTTGTAGACGCACGATGAGTCGGATGTCTGGAGATGTTGTTTTCTTAAAGGCATTAATAGTGTCTCGAGTGCCTTTACGATCTTGAATATCCACAAGGCCTGCATTATGAATAAAGGTGCGGGCTTTTCCTGTGATCTTACGTGCGGGGAACTTTTGTAGGTCTAGCAGCCAGGGGAGTAGGGCTACATTGGTAAATCCATAGCTTTCAACCGTATCTTGAGTATGCTGAGAAGGGCATACGAAAAGGTCGCAGCGTTTCCAGTCAGGGATATGCCCTGTGAACCATTCCCACATAGGTATGCACACTGTTTTTATGTTATATTTATCGCAGACATCAAAAACAAAGCGATTCCAATCAAAGCGCTCGAAAAAGAAAATGCCTTCAATCGGGAGCAACGGTTCTATCTTTTCTAGGAAAGTCTCTAGACTATCGGTGCGCAATACATGAACTTCATGTTCGCCTTCAGGGGCGGAATTCTGCATGTGATAAGAGTCTGTGATGATGTGTTTTTTTAGCCCAAGTATCGCCTTCATGTCTTGGGCCATGCGTCCAAAACCTGTGCTTTCCTTGGGCGCAAAAATAGCCCACTTTTTAAAGTTTATTTTCATCGACGGGAAATTGGCAAAAAGAGAGCCAGGCAATAGTTTTTGCACAAGCTTCTTCAAAAGAATAGAGCGGTTGATATCCCAAAAGTTCTTCAGCCTTTTTATTAGGGTATTTCCAGTGACATTGCTGAAGGATACTTATTTCTATGTTTGGGGTTGGTCTCGGCAACTGAGGAGGGGACCAAAGGTCAGGCGTAGTTGGCTTGTGGAGTGCTTGAATAATACCCTTTAAGACTCTTTTCAATACTTGAGGGAGGTAGGGGGCTGTTGCTTGGATAAATCTAGAGGTGCGTAGTCGCTCGAACCGATCTGTGAATTTTGGGCTTTCTTTATGCGGTTGACAGTTGTGAATAGCACTTGTCTCCAGGCCCATGGCATTTGTAAAGGGCTGATAGAACGCTGCCCAGGTTTGAGGCTCGGGGTCATTGATAAGAAACACTTCTTTGTCTACAGGTTTAGTCATTGCTAGTTCGATAGCATGAACTAAGTTGTCTACATAAATAGCATTGAGAATTCCCTGGCCTTCTTCGATCCAGTAAGCTGTGTCAGTCTTTAGTTGATGTATCAGAGAGGTGATCCAAGAAGATCGAGGCCCATAAATGATCGAAGGACGTAGCATAACAAGCTCGACATCTCCTGATCTTCTCAGTCTTTGGAATTCTTTTTCCGCGTCGGCCTTTGCTTGATTGTACTCCCATTTTTGCTTTTGGGGAAGAGGCGTTGTTTCATCTGTTCCTAAAGCCGGAGATTGTCCATGTACTGCTGCAGAGCTTAAATATACAATACGCTTAACGCCTGCTCTTTGAGCTGCACGGTAAGTCGGCTTAACCATTGCTCTAATGGTGTCTGGATTGCCAAAGGCGCTGTGGATAAGGATATCACAGCCTTCTAGTGCTTGCGTGAGGGCGTCTTCGTCAGTTCCTTCGGCTAGCTTATGGTTTAGGTTAAACCGAGCAATTCGAGCTAGACTCGTAATATTGCGCACGATAGGAACAAGCGTATAAGAGCGTTCTAAATGAAACATCTCAATAAGGCGATTTCCAACAAACCCAGTTGCTCCTATGATGGCTATTTTCATTAGTTATAAGTAAGGACTGCTTCTTCCTTTTTCTTCCTTGTTTGCTAAATTTGTCCAGTTTTGAGCTAATAAAGTATGATTTTTATAGCATGAATCGATTAGCTCTATGCTTTTAATGCCCTCTTCTGCGGGAATATGAAGCACTGTATCGCCTCGAATGGCTGATCCAAAATTAATGAGTTGTTGGGTGAAGCTTTTCCCCATGTTAGGGGCTGTTACCCACTGATCTTGGGTATCGTAAGTAGCGAGGTTTACTAAAGTAGTCGCATCTAGTGCATAGGGAGAATCTTTTGGTTTCAAGAGAAGTTCGTTAGCTTTCCCGGGCTCCCAGATAAGAGACCCTTTTTCGCAATGGATTATATATTTGTTTTCAACTGGGCTATCCCAGCTAAGGCGTACATTTCCTTTTAGGCCTTGGGGGAACTCTAGTTTAATGAAGCAATTCGTACTGATACCCCCCATCGCATCATCTTGATAGCTTACAATACGGCCTTCTTTAAACCAGAAGGAGACTAGGTCTAAGACGTGGACTCCAATATCTGAGAGAATGCCTCCAGGATTTGTTTCTTTTTTAAAAATGCTGTCAGATTTAATAGGCCAAGCAAAAAGACCTCCTTCGGTAAAAGAGAAGCTCTCTACAGTACCAAAAGTTTCTGCTTTTAAGAGTGCCTTGATGCTTTGTACTGCAGGGAAAAACCTACGGAAAAGGCCAATAGCCAAAAGTCTACTATTCTTTTGTGAGGCATTGAGCATGGCTTGAGCTTCTTCAAGTGAATTGGCCATGGGTTTTTCGCACAGAACATGTAGCCCTTGGTTTAAAAGTGCAATGGTTTGTTCAGCATGATATTTGACGGGTGAGGCCACTATTGCTGCATCTAGGTCTTGATTATCTAAGACTTCAATATGAGTGTAGCAGTGTGCTTCAGGAAAGTGGGCCTTGAATGTTTTTAGTGTGTCTAAGCACGGGTCTACTAAAGCGTTTACCTGAAATATGCTGTCTTTCTTTAATGCCTTAAGGGCTGGGATGTAGAAGTTCTCTGTGATTGCTCCACACCCAACAATAGCTATTTTCAGAGGCTTCATGACTCTAATGGCTGTTCTTTCCAGGGGAGGTCTAGAATGACTGCACCTTGATTCGCAAAATCTTTATAAGAAGTTAAGCGTGTGCCAGTATCGGTAACATTGAATATAAGTGTCTGAGGGTGGTAATCAAAAATAGGCCCGTGGGGCTCATGGGCAGCAATGCTTACAGAATAATCTCCAGGCATCAGGAACATTCCTGGTATTTCTACACTCAGTTCATATGAGCCTTGCCGTGTTCTTATGACACTGTCTGGATCCTGGTGGGCTTGCATTGTTGTGAATACAGGTGCACCACTGGCTTGGTGTATACGAAGAGAAATATCAACGTTTTTTAGGGACTTGGGCACACAATAGACCATCTTGATGGTAAAAGGAAAACGCAGGTCGATTTGCTGGTTTTCAATGCTTTCATGATCTAAAATATGAATAGATTTAAAATAAAACTCTTTATTAGGATTAACGTTTTCTGGGGTGAATACGCGAGCGCTGCTCCCTCCTGCTTCGCGTAAGTATTGGCTAATAATTTTATTGGTTTCTCCTATAGCCATTACTTGACCTTCTTTGAGATAGATCACTTTGTTGCACAGCTGTGCAATGGTTCCCATATTATGGCTTACGAAGATGACTGTACGGCCCTTGATCTGGGAGACTTCATCCATCTTGCCGAGGCACTTCTTTTGGAATTCTAGATCTCCTACAGCCAAGACTTCATCAATGGCTAAAATTTCAGGCTCTAGGTGCGCGGCAACAGAGAATGCTAGGCGAACATACATCCCGCTTGAGTAACGCTTTACAGGAGTATCGATAAAAGGACCCATCTCAGAGAAGGCTACGATTTCATCAAACTTGCGCTCAATCTCGTGCTTGCGCATTCCGAGTATAGCACCGTTGAGGAAGATGTTTTCTCGCCCCGTAAGTTCCGGGTGAAAGCCTGTGCCTACCTCAAGCAAGCTTGCAATTCTTCCATAAACGTCTACCTGGCCTTCAGTAGGCTCAGTGATGCGGGAGATGATCTTAAGCAAAGTACTTTTTCCTGCACCATTGCGGCCAATGATGCCTACCACATCTCCTTGCTGGATATCTAGCGATAAATCTTTTAATGCCCACAAGACATCCTCGCTAGTATCATTTTTTTCAAAATGAGTAAGCTTATAGAGCTTTCTGAAGTTTGCCAGGGGGGAGGTGAATAAGGACAGCACATTGCCAATGACAGTTTCTCGCCCAAGCTCTTGCTGGCCTAAGCGGTAGGCTTTACTTAATCCACGGACAGAAACAGCGTTATTATGCGACATCAGCAAATACCCTTTCCATTCTGCGGAAGTAAAATGCTCCGGTGATAAATAAAATAATCGCTGAAATGCTGCCTACTGCAATTACATCCCAAGGCATTGCGGTCTTTCCTAAAAGTGCAGAGCGGAAGCCTTCGATGATACTGGATAAAGGATTAAGCGCATAGAGAAGTCGGAACTTTTCAGGGATAATACTTAAGGGGTACACAATAGGAGAGCCATACATGATTAATTGCACGAAAAAATTGAGCCCGTAACGGATATCGCGATATTGGATACTAAGTGCGGTAAGCCACATCCCTAAGCCTCCTGCAGTGATGATGAGTAGGAGTAAGAAGTAGGGCAGCATGAATATGTGCCAAGTAGGGACAACACGGTACCATATCATAAGTACGACAACCAGGGACATCGCGATAATGAAGTCGATCAGCTTAGAAAGCGTCGCAGCCAGGGGGAGGATCATCCTCGGGAAGTAGATTTTGGTGAGCATCTCACTGTTGACGGACAGGCTGTTGCTCGAGTCTACCATGGCATTAGAAAAATAGGTCCACGGAACGAGCGCGACATAAGAGAAGATAGCGTACGGAATTCCATCCGAGGGGATTTTGGCTAAGTTTCCAAAGATGATGGTGAAGATAATCATCGAGAAAATAGGCTGAATTAGGGCCCAGCCGACGCCAAGAATGGACTGGGCATAGCGTACCTTAACATCTCGCCAGACAATAAAGAAGAAGAGGTCCTGATAGTGGAGGAGCTCCTCTAGGTCAATTTTTTGCCAGCCTGAGCGTGGTTTAATAGTTGTGTGGGGTAGTGACATAGCGTGTTGTTTAAGCAAGTCGTTCTAATTCATATTCGACTAGTTTTTGAACCATTTCTTCAAAGCTTAAGGTGTGCTTCCAGCCGAGTTTTTCTTTGGCTTTAGCTGGATTTCCGCAAGGATTGGTAGGCTCGGAAGGGCTGGTGTAGTGCTCGTCATAATCAACGTACTCTTTCCAGTCCAAGTCAGCTGCAGCAAAGGCATTACGTACAAAGTCTTCCACGGTGTGGGCTTGCCCTGTAGCGAAAATGTAGTCCTCAAAGGTGTCTTGTTGTAAGGCGCTCCACATGCCATGTACATAGTCAGGAGCCCAGCCCCAGTCACGGCTTGGGGTGAGATCACCTAAGGCTAAACGCTTTTTCTTGCCGTGTTTTATTAGGGCGACACCTTGCGCTAGCTTCTTGCTCAAGAAGGCATTACTACGCCTTGGGGATTCATGATTATAGAAAATTCCAGAGCAGCAAGGTAGTTTATAAATTTCGCGGTAGATTGTCACCATTTGGTTTGCACAGGCTTTTGAGGCTGCGTAAGGAGACACAGGGTGCATAGCAGTCTTTTCATCCTGCATTTCACCTGAGGCTTTCCCGAAAATTTGTGAGGTTGAGGCAAAGAAAAAACGGGCCGTCTTTTTAAGGTGTCGATTAATCTCGAGTAGGCGCACCGTAAAGCGGGTATTAATATCAAGCGCTTGCTCAGGTTGGTTAAAGCTTGTTTGCGGGTGGGACTGTGCTGCTAAGTGGTAGACCTCGTCGGGTTGAGCTTCTTGGACGATGTATTCCAAAAAGCGAGGGTCATAGAAAGAGCCTTCTACTATCTTGAGGTTTTTAACAAAACTCCCCGGGTAGGGGACAAGGTGTGCTAAGTTACCTTTATGGATGGTGTTGAGTGATCGGGTCAACCCAAAGACTTGATACCCTTTGCTCAAAAGTAAGTCACACAAGTACGAGCCATCCTGGCCCGTAATCCCGGTTATAAAAGCACGCTTCATTATCTATCAAAGACTAACAGATTCTGGGCCAGTTTCAATCCGTAAAGCAAGGTTGACTTTCCTGTCTTGATATCATTATCTAAGGGCATGTCCCGGAAAGTTGGTATCTTTGGCGGAAGCTTCGATCCTGTTCATTTTGGTCATCTTTTTATGGCCCAAGATGCCCAAGAAGCATTGAGTTTGGACGAGCTGATTTTTATGCCCACAGCTCAGTCCCCTCTTAAAAAACAACCTCCTCTCTTTAATGATAATGATCGTTTAAAGATTCTTAACGCAGCCGTAGCCGGTTTGGGGTATTCAGTCATGGACTGGGAGATCCAACAAGGCGGCAAAAGCTATACGCTTAATACGGTCAAGCACCTCAAGGCCCTTTGGCCAGAGGATAAGCTCTATTGGGTTATTGGGGACGATCAATGGCATACACTCCCGCAATGGCATGGTATAGAAGAGCTTGCAAAACTCATTTCCTTCATCGTAGTAGGGGCTACCGAGGGCCTTTCCGAAGATCCTAAAGTCCCTGGTCTCAAATTCTACAAAGTCTCGCCCCGGGTTTTGGATATCAGCGCGACTGAAATCCGTAACCGTCTGGAAAAGAACCTCTCTGTTGATTTATTCTTGCCTCCCAAGGCACTTATCGCCATTCAAGAAGTTTACTCCAACTAAAAACCTATCTTACTCTCAATGAGGAAGATACAGGAGTCTTTTGATCTGAAGCAGCGTTGTATTTTAAGGAGCAGGGTTCTACGAGCCCAGCCGCCTCAAAATAAGCCTTGCTTTAGACCAAAATTCTCTCTGTTGATAGTAAGATAATTTTTTAATTGAAGCATTATGTCGGGAGAAGAAAGTAATTTATCAACACTACAAGCAATTCGCTCTTGTTGCGAGGCCCTAGAGGATAAAAAAGCAGTCGATTTAGTCGTTTTGGATATGCGAGGCAAATCCACGATTACTGATTTCTTTATATTAGCTACGGGGAATTCTGATTCTCAGCTACGTGCGATGCGAATCGCATTAGAGGGCGTTTTTAAAACGGAGCAGATTGAGCTACTCGGTGTAGAGTTCGAGCCTAGGAGTGGTTGGCTTGTGGTGGATGGGTTTGATTTTATGATCCACCTCTTCCTCCCTGAACAGCGCGAGTTTTATAACCTAGACCTTCTCTGGAAGGATGCTTCCCCAATAAACTGGAAAGAGTAATATTTTTTAACCTATCAAATTAACCAAATAAAAAAGAGATTATATAATCATGGGACGTTTCGGTAACTTTGTAAATAGAGCTATGCCAAAGGAGGCAGTGAAAGTATTTAATGATGTAGAGCAGCAAACCCGCCATGCTGTTCAAGACGGCGCACGCAACATTAAGAATGAATACCAAACCTTCAAGGCTGAGCTGGACAAAGCACGTGAGCTGCGTAAGGCAGGTGAAGAGAATGCAGTGACTACTAGCTCAAGTTCTTCTTCTAGCTCAATCACAGATCGTCTGGCTGCTCAAGCAACTGCAGCGGCTGAACTTAAGCAGTACCAGGATATGTCAGAGGCTTATGCTGGAGCTAAAGCATCTATCGATGCAGCTATTAGCAATTCTCAGTGGGAGCAAGTAACTTCAGGTGTTGAAATGGTTGAGGCGCTGCAAAGCCCGAAGCATACTCACGAATTGCTCGATGCGCTTTCAGGCCAAATTGGTGCATTCTTAGAGCAGGATAAGGCAGATGAAGCACTACAGCTTCTTAATATTGCCCAAGCTTTGAATAGTCGCGTTTCTGCTTAATCATCAAGCTTTTACGGGGCCCTGCGGTGTGCAGGGCCTTTTTTGTGCCTTGACTCTTATTTATTACCAGATAGTGATAAGCCACTATATGGATAGTTTTAGAACATCTTTGTTTTCTGGGACCTGGTGTCCTTTTTCTGAGAGTTTTTGCCCAAAGCACGATCATGTGGTTGAGCTTGAGAAAACCTTGCTTGAAGAACCTGAGCAGCCCGTTCCTACTCAATACCGTATGGAGCGCATTAGCCATAAGCATACTCGTACCCATACGCGTAGTAACTATTCTGTGATAGTAATGCCTAAGGAATTGCATCACCTCACGGACCGTAGGGTTAAGTCAGTTCAGCCAAAACCTGTTGTGCCAGTGAATGCTTGTACGCAACGCCTGAATGAGTATTCAGAGACTTGTACTAAAATTAAGGCCCAGCTCGACATTCTAAAAAAAAAGTTATCGAGAGAAGAGATATTAATCTCAGAGGACTGGCAGCCGCTTGAGAAATCTCTAGAAGAGATTCGAAGAGAAGATGAGATTGATAAAATGTCCGCTGTTTATAATGCAATCCATCGTTATGCAATGCAAGTACAGCAAGAGGCAAAAGATTCAACCTATGAAACAGAGCAAGAGGCAAAAGATTCAACCTATGAAACGTTGATTAATTTTGCACAAAAGTGCCATGGTCTAGCCTTGAGTCTTTATCGTGATATAAGTTTTTATCGTTAAGTAAGTCTTTGCTAAGGCCTTTGTGCTTTTTCCTGTTGCTATATTTCTCTGGTCTCGGTAAGACATCGCCTGACTTACTTAACGTAACCCATAACCAGGAGATATACCATGGACAAAGCAATGCGAGTCACTCGCCTCATTTCTCAGCAACTTTTTACTCATAATGCACCTTTCAAGCGTGCATTTACCTCTCAGGTTGTACGTTGGCGCCTTGGAGAAACACTGCCCAAAAGACCGCCAGTTTTTCAGCTAAACGAAAAGCCTTTAGCCCTGTTCACTCCTGTACGTGTCTTTGCAGATAGTTGTTGTGCGGGTGAGTCTAACAAAGGTCCCGAAGGAGTCTTTCGCTTTCAAGAATCTTCTACATCATTTGAGGCAAGCAACGAGCAATATGAAAAGCTATGTATGCTTGCTGAAAATATTGAAAAAATGACTAAAATTAAGCGCAGGCAACTTATCACCCTGGGCGATAGTTCTGGCTTTGGTCCGCTTAGTAAAATTCCCGAGTCTTATAATACGACGGAGCTTCCCTCTAGCATTAAGAATCTAAGCTCTTGTCTTGCCTCTCGGGAGCTTGATATGGCGCAAGTTGCTGTTAACAATCTGATTAATAATCAGGCCACGTATCCAAAAGACTTCACCTGTGCGATACAGCTACTGCTGTACTGGGCCCAGGATTATTACAACCAGGAAGACATTTATTATGTGGACGATGCTCTACGATGCACTGTTTTGGCCCAACAATTGTGCGCTCACCAGCTTTTTCAGAGAAATGTGGCAGTCTCAGGTGCTGATTTTGAATGCATGCTTAGGTCTATTATCATCGATGAAAATAACTGGGCAGAGCTTGGCCGTTTTTCAGAAAGAGAAATTTCTTTTAAGGTAAATACTCTTTATAAGCACAAGATGCCTGCTTTGGCTGAAGCGCTTTCAGATAAAAACTGGGATGCTGCTAAAGCTTTAGTGCGTGGGGGCTTTGATGATTCTTATCTAGAACAAGATGAAGAAAAATTCTTCGAGGATCTTTTAATGACCAGCCTTGCTTATGCTCAATATTATCGGAATGAAAAGGATTTAGTCTCTGCTAAAAAGTGCCTTGGTATTACTAATAAAATCTTTTATCAACTGTGGCTTGTTGGTCTTCATTTCCACCGGCTCCTTGATCCTGTCATGAGTTCGGATCTCGAGCCACGTAAGCTACAAGAAAAAGGCGGAATCGAAGCCACACTAGAGCGATTTAAGGCAGAGCTTGAAATCCAAGTCGTTGCCCAAGCTTAAGGTTTAATCTATGTCACACTTTGCATTCATTGGTGCGGGCCAGATGGCCCGCGCGATTATCCAAGGGCTTTTAGCTGAAAGTAGTTTTGGGCCTGAGGCTGTTGCGTGTCTTTCAAAATCAGGTAACAGTTCTGCACAGCTTGCTCAAGAGACAGGCATTCTTTGTGCTAAAACGTACGAAGAGCTCCTAGAAAGTGCAACCGTATGCGTGCTAGCTTGTAAGCCTCAGCAGCTTGACGAGCTAGAGGCTAACTTACCAGAGCTTACTGCAGGGAAGCTGATTGTCTCGATTTTAGCGGGTACAACGCTTAAGACCTTGCGCTCGAAGTTCCCTCAAGCACGTGGGATTGTGCGTACAATGCCTAATTTGCCGATTCGGGTTGGAGCCGGCCTGACGCCTTTTGCTATAGATAAGCCTTTGTCCGATGTAGATACTGATTCTGTGAAAGCTCTTTTTGAAAGCTCCGGTAAGTTCTTCGAGGTGCCCGAAGATCAGATCGACGCGATCACAACGATCAGCGGTTGTGGCCCGGCTTATTTTTATAAAGTCGTGGCTGCAGTTGCTAGGGCGGGGGAGTCTTTGGGGATCGATCAGGCCCTCGCTCAAAGCCTAGCCAAAGAGACTTTTGTGGGGGCAGCCCGCCTTTCTGAGGCAGTGGATACCCCCGCAGATGAGTTAGCCGAGCAGGTCCGCTCCAAAAAAGGGGTGACGGATGCTGCCCTTAATATATTGGAGGCCAACGAGTTAGATGCTATTTTTGCCGAGGCTATCCGGGCTGCAAAAGAGAGGGCTTGCGTTTTAGCAGACAACACGAAATCCTTTAATTAACACTCTATTCTTATGCACGATTTATCATCAGGGAAAATTTTAGTCACCGGAGGTGCTGGTTTTATTGGGAGTGCCCTTATTTGGGCCCTCAACGAGCGCGGCATTGATAATATCCTAGTGACAGATTCCTTGGGGCATGATGATCAGTTTAAGAATTTAGTGCCCCTACGCTTCCAGGATTATATGGAGGCCGACAAGCTTCTGGACTGTGTTGAATTGCGCGACCCTTGCTTGAGTGATGTGACGACGGTCTTTCACCTTGGGGCCTGTTCAAGCACGACCGAGAAGGACGCTGTCTACCTGATGGAAAACAATTATGAGTACACCAAAACACTTGCCCACTGGGCTTTGGATATTGGTGCGCGCTTTGTTTATGCCTCTTCAGCGGCAACCTATGGCGATGGCGAGCAGGGGATGGACGACAAGCTTGAAGACTTGCATAGCTTACGCCCACTTAACATGTATGGGTATTCTAAGCATCTATTTGACCTGTACGCAAAGCGTGAGGGTATTTTAGATTCTATCGTAGGGTTAAAATATTTTAACGTGTTCGGGCCGAATGAAAACCATAAGGCAGACATGCGTAGCGTTGTGCATAAGGCATTTGATCAAATCCAAGAAACAGGCCAGGTGAAACTCTTTAAGAGTTACCGCCCTGAATTCCAGGATGGTGAACAAAAGCGTGACTTTTTATACGTCAAAGATGCGATCGCGATGACGCTTTTCTTGGCAGAAAACAACGATGCCAATGGGCTCTTTAACTTAGGCTCTGGGGATTCTAACACCTGGCTGAGTTTGGTAGGCGCCATTTTTAAGGCCTTGGATAAAGAGCCGGTGATTGAATTTATTGAAATGCCTGATTATTTGCGCCAGAAGTATCAATACTTCACTCAGGCGGACATTAGCAAACTGCGTGAGGCCGGCTTTGATCAGCCATTAAGAAGCCTAGAAGCGGCTGTTGCAGACACTATTCAGAATTACTTACTCCCTCAGAAATACCTAGGGGATGAGGTAAAAAATAAGGTCGAGGCCTAGATAAATTTTTTTTATTTAGTCCCTTGACATAAGGCCCAGTATTGGTAGCTTGTTCATACTTTATTAATCGCGGGGGTAGTAGCTCAGTTGGTTAGAGC